>JAOLWQ010000002.1 GCA_028342535.1 Methylophilaceae bacterium
TCACGACTTTCGTCACTACCCCCTCAAGGTAGCGTGTCTACCAATTCCACCACGACGGCAAATTATTAGTCATGTTAGTTTGGAATATCTTGACTAACTGAATTTTTTTCAGATATGTCTTGAGCGTCTTGCTCTATTAATTCAGAATTTTCAACTGAACTATTAATTGAAGTTGATGTTTGATGTTTTGCGCTAGCAATAAATGCAAGGGTAATGCTGGTACAAAAGAAAATGGTGACGCTTATTGCTGTAGCTTTTGTTAAAAAATTAGAAGATCCTTGAACCCCAAATACACCACTTGAATTCCCTCCCCCTCCAAAAGCTGCACCTGCATCAGCACCTTTTCCGTGTTGAATTAAAACAAGCCCAATTACAGATAGACTTGCAATAACATGAACAATTAGAATTAAATTTTCCATATAAAAATTACCGATCAAAAGGTTTTATAGTTAACTATTTTCTGCTGTAGAACAAATTTGGAAAAATTCCTCAATATTAATTGATGACCTTCCAACTAATACACCATCTAAGCTCTCAGAAGCAAACAATTGTACCGCATTTTTAGAGTTTACGCTTCCACCATAGATAATACTAAAGTTTTTGAAATTACCATTAAAAACCTTACAAATATGATCTTTAATAAAATTACACATTTTATCTACTTGAGCTGGAGAAGCTGCCGTATCTGATCCAATTGCCCATATTGGTTCATATGCAATGATAGAATCTTCAAAAACCTCTGCCCCATTAATTTTTACAATTGCATCAATTTGAGATGAAACTACTCGCTCCATAATTCCAGCCTCACGCTCTATTAAGCTTTCGCCAACACACAACACTGGAGTCATATTATATTTCTTTATTTTTTCAAACTTATGTGCAATATTTTCATCAGATTCACAATAAGCTGTACTTCTCTCGGAGTGTCCTACAATCACATATTTACTCCCAAAGTCTTTAAGCATTGGTGCACTTACTTCTCCTGTATGTGGACCACTCTCAAATTTTGCAACATTTTGACTGCCCCAACAAATTTTAGTATGTTCAAGAAAATTTTTTGCTTGAAATAAATATGGATATGGTAAACATAAACCGATATTTAAATTTTCAAAGTTATTAAAGTTCTTTTTAATTTTATTAAAATATATCTCATTAAAGCTTAATGAACCATTCATCTTGATATTAGCTATGATTTTTTTTTTATTTTTTTTCATTCTGGCTCTTAATAATAAATTGTATAGTGGACTTTTGATTAAACTCATTTAATTCAATCGTATATATTACTTCTATTCTATCAGCCAATTCTCCAGAAAAATTGAAAAAAATTGCATCATAACTACAATCTTTCTTTTTTAATATGCACTTATTATGTTTAGCTGCAACAATTTCTTGCCTCACCACATCAAAAACCCCAAAAAAAACTGGTATTGGAAAGCCTTGACCCCATACTTGAGAATTTATTGCTCTTATAGTTTCATGATTTAGATATTTTTTTGGTATTGATTTATCAAATTCAATAATTAAATTTAATTTATCCGGAGATAATAGCTCCTTTGCTATTATTTCAAATTCGGAACAAAATACTTTAAAGTTATTTATTTTTATTGATAGACCTGCAGCCATAGCATGACCACCAAATGATAAAATTAGATTTGGATTTTTTTTGCTTACTAAATCAAGAGCATCTCTTAAATGAAAAGATGCTATAGACCTTCCTGACCCCTTAAGATTGCCATTAGCATCCTGAGCAAAGATAATAGTTGGTCGATAATATTTTTCTTTAAGTCTTGATGCTAATATGCCAACAACTCCCTGATGCCATTTCTCATCGTACATAGCAATTGTATAATTATCTTTAACTATACATTCTGAGAGTATAGTTAAAGCAGCATCTTTCATTTCATTTTCGACAAGTTTTCTTTGCTCATTTAAAGCTCCTAACTGCTTAGCATACTTTTCTGCTTCATTATTGTCTCTTGAGATTAGACACTTAATACCTACTGATATATCATCAAGCCTGCCAGCAGCATTGATTTTAGGTGCTATCGAAAAAGATAAATCTGAGGTTTTAATATCTGTTAACTTTTTATTGCTAAGACGAGCAAGAGCTTCAATGCCCAAATTACAATTGCCGCTTCTAATTCTTTTAATCCCATAATTTACCAATACTCGGTTATTAAAATCAAGTTTGACTAGATCAGCTACAGTACCTAGCGCTACTAAATCAAGTAAGTCAGAGAGTACTGGTTCTGGCTGAATATCAAATCTATTTATTTTTCTTAACTCTATCCTTAAGGAGAGTAAAACATAAAAAATTACACCAACGCCACATAAATTTTTACTTGGAAAGTTACAAGAGTTTTGATTGGGATTTACTATAAAGTTTGCATCGGGAAGTTCTTCAGCAGGTAAATGGTGGTCCGTGATAATAACATCAATACCATAAGATTTAGCTCGTCTTACCCCTGCAATACTAGCAATCCCATTATCAACCGTTACAATTAATGATGGTTCTTTTTTGTTAGCTAAATCAACAATTTCAGGAGTTAAACCGTAACCAAATTTAAATCTATTTGGCACAATAAAATCTACATCAGCGCCAAATTTTTTTAAACCAAGATAACCACATGCTGTAGCTGTTGCGCCATCAGCATCATAATCTCCAATAATAACAATTTTTTGCTTCGCATCAATTTTATCAATTAATAAATTTGAAGCTTCTTTTATAGATTTCAGTAAGTCTGGTGATAATAATTTATCTAGCTTGTAATCAATATCATCAACTGAGCTAATATCTCTTGAAGCAAAAAGAGATGATAAAGCTGGATTAATGCCTTTACTTACTAAGGAATCATAGATTTTTGGATCTATTATCTTTTCTTGAAGGCGCATCTAGATTACCTATTTTAAATAATAAATCCTTAAAAAAACTTATGAATAAGTTATTTTAAGGAAATTATGGTGCCCAGAGCCGGAATCGAACCGGCACGACCGCAAAGTCGAGGGATTTTAAGTCCCTTGTGTCTACCAATTTCACCATCCGGGCAAATTGTATATCTTATCATCACTTTAAAAAAGTGGAGGCGCGTGCCGGAATCGAACCGGCGTCTAAGGCTTTGCAGGCCTCTGCATAACCACTTTGCTAACGCGCCATTTTCTTTAAAGTAATTAATGCATAACTCTAATACAATAAATAACTTTAAAGTAAGTGCAACATACTTCCTTAAAAAGCAATCTTCTTTTAATAAAGAAGAAATGATGGAGCGGGAAACGAGGTTCGAACTCGCGACCTATACCTTGGCAAGGTATCGCTCTACCAGCTGAGCTATTCCCGCATTGAGAAGGCAGTATTTTAGCTTCTTTTTGTAACCTGTCAATCTTGTTTAATAATCTTTCTTTTTTTTCAAAATTTTAAATGCAATTTTAAGGTAGTAAATCATAGATATCATTGTTAATAGAGCTGCAAAATAAATTAAAATTTTTCCTATTACAGCAATTGGGAAAAATAAAATATTTTCATAATAGAGTAAAAATAATATCGCAATCATCTGCATTGTTGTCTTAAATTTACCAATAAATGCTACAGCTATACTACCGGATTCTCCCAGTGTTGCCATCCATTCTCTTAGAGAGCTTATTGTAAACTCTCTAGCAATAATTATAAAAGCAACTATTGATTCAACACGTCCCAATTCAACAAGTAAAATTAATGCTGCGATAACAATTAATTTATCAGCAACTGGATCAATAAATGCACCAAAATTTGACGTTTGCTTTAACTTTCTTGCTAAATAACCATCTAACCAATCTGTAATTGCAGCGAACAAAAAAATCAATGTAGCAGTTAAATTTTTTTGATAAGCAGAAAGAGTATCATTTGATAAATAAAAAACTAAGATAAGGCAAGGAATTAAAGCAATTCTGAGTAAAGTAAGAGTATTTGGAATATTTAAAATCATAGATTTATAATGTTTAATGAAAAAAGTTAAAGATTTCTTTAGCTATTTTTTTACTAATGCCTTGTACAAGAATTAATTCTTCAATAGTTGCATTTTTGACCCCCTCAAGACCGCCAAAGTAGGCTAAAAGACTTTTTCTCTTCTTTAGGCCGACCCCTTCAATTTCCTCAATTGAGGATGTAAGTCTTGCTTTATCTCTTCTAGCTCTATGTCCAGTAATGGCAAATCTGTGTGCTTCATCTCTAATTTGCTGAATTAAATGAAAGCCCAAGTCAGTTTGACTAATATCATCTAAAATAACACCATCCGAGGTAAACAATGTTTCAGTACCTGACTTTCTTTCACGTCCTTTTGATACTCCAACTAACATAATATCAGAGATACCCAATTCTTCCATTATACCCTTTGACACACTTAGCTGACCTTTGCCTCCATCAATTAAAATAATATCTGGCCTTACAAGATCCTCTGAAATTATTTTTTTATACCTTCTTTCTAATACTTGCCTCATTGCGGCATAATCATCTCCCGGTTCAATATTGTTAATATTGTATCTCCGGTACTCTTTATTTTGCATCATATTTTTATCAAAAACTACACAAGAGCCTACAGCTCTCTCACCCATTGTGTGGCTAATATCAAAACATTCAATTCTATTTACCTGCTCAGGTAGGCTTAATAAATTTCTAAAAGCTCTTATTCTCTTAATTTGACTTGCATGTTCATTATATTTTTGAGTGAGAGCTATTTTAGCGTTTCTATTTGCCATCATTAACCACATTTTTTTATCGCCCAACATTCTTGAGATAATTTTAATTTGAGGATATTTTTTTAGAGCGAAAAAACTTTTAATGAGATCAATATCAAACTTTTGTTCAATGACTAAAACAGGTGGAGGAGTTTTTTGGTCATAATATTGAGTTAAAAATACCTCAATTATATTTTCTATATTTTGCTCTACAGAATTTTTAGGAAAGAAACTTTTATCTCCAAGGTGCCTTCCACCCCTGATCATAACTAGATTAACGCAGACCTGACCAAGATTTTCAGATATTGCAATAATATCTGCATCATTTTCACTGAAATCACTAACAGACTGTTTGAGCCGAACTTGTCTTAAACTTTGAATTCTATCCCTAAATATAGCAGCCTTCTCAAAGTTAAATTCATCCGAGCTTTTATTCATTTGATTAGTTAAATCTTCAATAACTTCAGTATCTTTTCCCTTCAAAAATAAGGCTGCCTGTTTTGTATCATTTTTATAATCAAAATCACTTATTAATCCAACACAAGGAGCAGTACATCTTTTAATCTGATGCTGTAAACAAGGTCTAGTTCTATTATTAAACACTGAGTCTTCACAGGTTCTTAGCATAAAAACTTTTTGTAATAATTGGATGCTTTGACGAACGGCATTTGAGTTTGGGAATGGTCCAAAGTATTGGTTTTCTTTTTTCTGAAAGCCACGATGAAACATTAATCTTGGAAAATTACCCCCTGTAATCATAAGATAAGGGTAAGACTTATCATCTCTAAAAATTACATTGTAACGAGGTAAAATCTTTTTTATTAAATTATTTTCAAGAATTAATGCGTCGGCCTCTGTATTAGTGATTGTAAATTCAATCGTATTGATGTTACTAATCATTAATCTTGTTCGAGGGCTTGATTGATTTTTTACAAAATAAGAAGCAACTCTTTTTTTTAAATTTTTAGCTTTTCCTATATAAATAACTTCTAGCTTAGAGTTAATCATTCGATAAACTCCAGGTAAATTAGGAAAGTTTTTAATTTGTAATTTTAAATTGTCCAAAACTACCCTAATAAATTTCCACCAATTGCCCAATCTTCACTTTTAACTTCCTCAAAAACTATATAGGTATACGATGCCGGCTTATTTGCTACTCTTTGCATTAAATCAGTCATTTCTTTAGCAATTTCTTTTTTTTGATCTTTATTTAAATTTCCAGCGAGTTTTACATTGATATAAGGCATTTATCTCTCCATTTCAGTTTTAATTGATAAAAATACTTCATGAAACATTTCTTCCGTTAATCTTTTTGTCTGAGTATTGTAACGACTGCAATGATAGCTATCATACATAACTAAATTATTTGGTAAGTTATGTCTTGCTCCATGAGAAAATTTATACTCTTTTTTGGTTAAATTCAATGTTGTCATAATTGCATTATGAGCAATTAAACCTAATGCGAGTAAAATTGATCCTTGCTTCAATTCGCTTATTTCAGACTGAAGAAATTTATTACAATTATTAATCTCTTGATGATTAGGTTTGTTATCAGGGGGTAAGCATTTGACTGCATTAGTAATAGCACAATTTTTTAATATTAAATTATCATCAACAGATTTGGACGTTTCGAGATTAGAAAATCCAAATTTATAAAGAGTTTTATATAGCAAGATTCCTGCATGATCGCCAGTAAATGGTCTTCCTGTTTTATTTGCTCCATGCATTCCTGGAGCTAGCCCAACTATTAAAAAAGGGGGATTTTTTTGTCCAAAAGAAGGGACTGGCTTGCAAAAATAATCTGGATTTCTATTTTTTACTTGAGCTAAAAAAAAACTTAACCTCTTACAATCTTTACAGCTAGCATCATATTCCATGTGAATTTATAAAACTGGATTTATTTCAATCACTTTGGTATTTGTATAGTCGGTAAGCTGATCAAAATTTAGGTACTTATAAATTTCATCTGATTTATTATCAATTTTTTCAGCCATCGATTTTAAGTATTCTTCTTTAGATGGTATGTAGCCCAATAGTGAGCATAAAGCTGCTAATTCGGCAGACCCAAGATATACTTGGGCGTCTTTACCCATCCGATTATCAAAATTTCTAGTACTAGTTGAAAAAACTGCAGCGCTGTCCTTAACTCTTGCTTGATTCCCCATACATAAACTACAGCCAGGTATTTCAGTTCTAGCCCCTACGGAATTAAATATTGAGTAAACTCCTTCTTTTTTTAATTGTGCTTCATCCATTCTTGTCGGGGGAGCAATCCATAATTTAGCTTTAATATTATTATTTCCCTCTAGAACTTTTCCAGCAGCGCGATAATGGCCAATATTAGTCATACAGCTTCCAATAAAAACTTCATCAATTTTATCACTCGCAACTTCAGATAATGTCTTAATATTATCTGGATCATTAGGGCAAGCAATTAGTGGTTCAGTAATACTGTTTAAATCTATATTTAAAATATAGGCGTAGTCAGCATCACTATCTGGCTCCAATAAAATTGGTTCTTTTAGCCATTCTTTCATAGCTTTAATTCTTCTTTTCAGTGTTCTAGAGTCTTGATAGCCATTGGAAATCATATTTTCCATTAGTACAATATTTGAATTTAGAAATTCAATTATGGGTGGCTTACTTAATCTAACAGTGCATCCATTAGCAGATCTTTCGGCAGATGCATCGGAAAACTCAAAAGCCTGCTCTACTTTAAGTTCTGGCAAACCTTCAATTTCTAGAATTCTCCCATTAAATATATTTTTCTTACCTTTCTTACCAATTGTTAATTCACCTTTTTTAATTGCAAAATATGGGATTGCGTTAACTAAGTCTCTTAATGTAATTCCTGGTTGCATCTCTCCGCTAAATCGAACTAAAACAGACTTTGGCATATCAAGCGGCATTACTCCTATTGCTGCTGCAAAAGCAACTAAACCAGATCCAGCTGGAAACGAAATACCTATTGGAAACCTTGTATGTGAATCTCCTCCGGTCCCAACACTATCTGGCAGAATCATTCTATTGAGCCATGAGTGGATAACACCGTCACCTGGCTTTAATGAAACACCTCCCCTACTGCTTATAAAGTCAGGGAGGGAATGCTGTAATTCAATATCAACTGGCTTTGGATAGGCTGCAGTATGACAAAAACTTTGCATTACTAAATCAGCGGAGAACCCAAGACATGCTAATTCTTTTAGCTCATCACGAGTCATAGCGCCTGTTGTGTCTTGCGAGCCAACAGTGTTTATTTTTGGTTCACAGTAAACACCTGGTCTTATACCTCCAACCCCACAAGCTTTTCCAACAATTTTCTGGGCCAGTGTGAAGCCTTTTTTATTTGATGCGTCTTGAGGAATTATATTAATAAACTTACTTGAAGGTTCTAATTTTAATGAAGATCTAGCTTTTTCTGTAAGTCCTTTGCCTATAATTAAGGGGATTCGGCCGCCAGCTCTTAGCTCATCTAAAATTGTTATCGGGTCAAGTCTAAAGGTTGTCAATTCGCTTTCATTTTTATCAATAATATTTTTGTTCTTTAGATTGATTTTGACTATATCCCCTGTTTTTAATTTTGATACGTCACATTCAATTGGAAGCGCTCCAGAATCTTCAGCAGTATTAAAAAAGATAGGCGCGATCTTATTGCCCAGAATTATTCCACCTGAATTCTTATTAGGCATATAAGGTATATGTTCACCGAAATGCCATTGCAACGAATTTATAGCTGATTTTCGAGACGATCCTGTTCCAACTATATCGCCAACGAATGCTATTGGTAAATTCTCTAACTTAAGTTTATCTATTATTTCAAATATATTTGGAATTTTATTAATAAACATAGAATTAGCATGGAGAGGTATATCTGCTCTTGACCATGCATCTTGAGCTGGGGATAAGTCATCCGTATTTGTCTCGCCATCTACTTTCAATACAATAACTTTAAGAGTTTCTGGGATGGGTTTGTTAGATGTAAACCATTCCGCTTCCGCCCATGATTTAATTAAATTTGTAGCGTAATTATTACCCCCTTTATGTAATTTTTCTACATCATAAAATGCATCAAAAATAAGGGTTATTTTTGATAGAGCTTTTGCAGCTTGGTCAGCTTTGTCAGTTTCTAATAATGCAACTAAGGATTGAACATTGTATCCACCCAGCATAGTACCCAATAACTGAATTGCATAATCATCAGTAATGTATGGTGAATGTGTATTGTTTTTAGCCAAATCATTTAAAAAAGCAGCCTTTACAAATGCAGCTTGATCTACACCAGCTGGAACTCGATCTTCTAATAAGCTTAAAAGTAGATTAGGATCTTTGGCTGCATCTTTCTTCAGTAATTCTATTAATGATGCAGTTTGCTCTGCATTTAACGGGAGCGGGGGTAATCCTTGGCTTTTTCTTTCAATTTGATCAGATAGATACAAATCTAACATTTAATTCCTTTTTTTTAATTTTTTTTAGCTCAATACGTCTATTTTAAAGCAAATAAAAGGATTTCCCAAAGATTAAATAAATCCAACCAGCATAAAAAAATAATTCATTTTTAATGTAAAATATAGATATGAATTTAAAGGGTGTCTTATGATTTCTGCATTAACTGCAATTTCTCCAATAGATGGAAGATATTCTATTCAAACCGACCCCTTGAGAAATATATTTAGTGAATTTGGTCTAATTCACAATAGGGTTAGAATTGAAATTTTGTGGTTAATAACTCTTAGCAAAGATAAAGATATAAAAGAAGTCCCAAAATTTTCTGCTAAGTTAGTCACTAAATTAAATAATATCATTAAGAATTTTAGCCAAAAAGATGCCCAGGCTATAAAAAAAATTGAAAAAATCACTAATCATGATGTTAAAGCAATTGAATACTGGCTCAAAGATTTACTTAAAAATGAAAAAGAAATAATTAAGGTTAGTGAATTTATTCATTTTGCTTGTACTTCCGAAGATATCAATAATCTAGCTTATTCATTAATGTTAAAAGAAGGTTTAAATAATATTCTGATGCCGTCCATTGAGGCTATTTTGAAACAGACAAGTATTTACGCAACAAAATTCTCTGAGATTTCTATACTTGCAAAAACACATGGTCAAACTGCCAGCCCAACAACAATGGGAAAAGAATTTGCTAATTTTGGATATAGAATTAAAAGACAAATCATACAGCTAAAAAAACAAGAGATATTAGGTAAAATTAATGGGGCTGTTGGAAATTTTAATGCTCATATGTCTGCATATCCCAAAAAGAATTGGCAAAAATTCTCTAAAGAATTTATTACTTCAATTGGTTTAGTTTATAACCCCTATACAACTCAAATAGAACCTCACGATTTTATGGCAGAAATTTTTCATACTATTTCTAGGGTTAATACTATTTTAATTGATTTTAATCGAGATATTTGGGCTTACATCTCTAACGGCTATTTCAAACAAAAAACGATTAAAAATGAAGTTGGTTCTTCTACTATGCCCCATAAAGTAAATCCGATTGACTTTGAAAATTCTGAAGGTAATTTAGGAATGTCTAATGCATTACTAAATCATTTTTCTGAGAAACTACCAATTTCAAGGCTCCAAAGAGACCTTACAGATTCTACGGTTCTTAGAAATATTGGCGTAGCTTTTGGCTTTAGTTTAATAGCCTACAAATCATGTCTAAAGGGTCTTTCGAAGTTAGAATTAAATAAAGCTCAAATAAATCACGACCTTGATCATGCTTGGGAAGTTCTAGCTGAACCAATTCAAACGATTATGCGAAAAAATAAAGTAAAAAATCCATATGAAAAATTAAAAAATTTGACTAGGGGAAATCAAAATATAAATAAAGAGTCTTTACATTCATTTATAAAAATTCTAAACCTCCCGAAAGAAGATAAAGACTATCTTCTAAATTTAACCCCACAGAATTATATTGGGGTAGCTGCATCATTAGCCAAAAAATTTAAATGAATGAAATACTAGTTCTTTATTACTCAAAAAGTGGTTCTGTAAAAGAAATGGCATCACTTGTATCTAGAGGAATCAACTCAGTAGATGGTGCTCAGGCAAAAATTAGGACTGTACCTGAAATTTTTCCAGCTATAGTAAATAAAACGGCCTCAATTCCAGATTCTGGTTCACTTTACGTCACACTAGATGATCTTAAAAATTGCTCTGGGCTAGCACTCGGAAGCCCAACTCGCTTCGGAAATATGGCAGCGCCATTGAAGTATTTTCTTGAAACTGCAACTCCATTATGGCTGGAGGGTTCTCTTGAGAATAAACCTGCTTGTGTATTCACATCCTCTAGCTCACTTCATGGAGGAAATGAATCCACTTTGCTAAGCATGCAAATTCCTTTGTTTCATATGGGTATGATTTTACTAGGTTTACCTTACTCACTCCCTCAGTTAGCCTCAACAACTTCTGGAGGAACACCCTATGGAGCAAGTCACGTTAGTACACATAAAAATGTTAATTCTATCTCGGATGAAGAAAAAAAATTATGTATTGCTCAAGGCGTAAGGCTGGGAAAAATTAGTTTAAAACTTAACAGATGAATAAACTTTATCTAAGTGCATCTATAAGCTTAATTTGTTTAATTATTTTAAATTTATTTTGGGAAATATTTTATAACCCCCTTAATAGCCTGGGGTCATTCATGGTTATTAAATCTGTAATTCTATTAATTCCGTTGCCTGGTATTTTAAAAAAAAATAGGTATACCTATCAATGGTCAAGTATGTTTATATTACTTTTTTTTATTGAGGGTGTAGTACGCTTTTACAGTGAGACTGGAGTTTCTCAATCTATGGCTCTATATCAAATAATTCTATCTTGTATATTTTTTGTATCAACTATGTTTTTTTGTAAAGGTACAAGGAGACCATGAAAATATTAATTTCAAATGATGATGGATACCAAGCAGTTGGAATTCAAACTCTTATAGGTGAATTAAAGAAAATTTCTGATTTGATAGTTGTTGCTCCAGATAGAAATCGCAGTGGATCAAGCAGTTCTCTTACTTTGGATAAAGCCGTTAAAGTAACAAAAGTAGATGATAATATTTATTATATTGATGGTACTCCAACAGACTGTGTACATATCGCTCTTACTGGCTTGATAGACTTTATTCCAGATTTGGTTGTATCAGGTATTAACCACGGGCCAAACATGGGAGACGATACTATTTATTCTGGAACAGTCGCTGCAGCAATGGAAGGTTATCTTTTAGATATTCCATCTTTTGCAGTATCAATGGGTAACGACAACCCTAAAAACTTTATAACTGCTGCAAAGGTAACCGTTGACTTAATTAAGCTATATAATAAATGCAAGGTTTCTTCTACTTTGTTAAATATTAATGTGCCAGATATACCTTACAATGATTTAAAAGGAATCGAAATAACAAGACTTGGAAAAAGGCATGCAGCCGAACCTGCCATTAAAGGGAAAGAAAAAAATATGGAGACATTTTTTTGGATTGGCGCTGCAGGCAAACCCAATGACGGTGGTCCTGGAACTGATTTTTATGCAGTTCAAAATAGAATGGTTTCAATTACGCCAATTCATGGCGACTTAACTGACCATAAAAATATGCAAGCTATGAAAGATTGGATAAAAGAATAAAATGAAAAAAATATGTCTTATATTGATAACAATATTATTATCTGGTTGTGCATCTCAATTTCCTGCACCGGTTCAGGAAAAAGAAAAAAAATATACTAAAGACTGCCCAGATGTATACACAGTAAAAAAGGGGGAAACAATTTTTAGTATAAGTTTAAAATGTGGCTTTGATTATCAAAAATTAGCCCTATCAAATGGATTAAAGAAGCCCTATTTCGTGAAGATAGGGGATCAAATAAGATTTGATCTTCTTAGAAAGAATAAACCCAAACCTTCTGAGAGCCAAAATGAAGATAGCCTAACAAATACAATTCCTTTTGAAGAAAGTGAAATAATTGAAGACAATATAATAAGTGAAGAAATTATGTCCGAAGATTCTCAAGTTGAATTTAATTTTGGAGACCCTATTAAAATTGATCAACCAAAAGTTATTCATGAAGTATATTCAAAAAAATCTATAAAAAAAACAAACAATCTATCAATTTTAAAAGCAAAAAATCAAAAAAACTGGGAATGGCCAACTGACGGGGAAGTAACCTCTACATTTAATCAAGCTGCTGATAAAAAAGGTATTGAAATATTAGGATTAGAAGGTCAAGAAATTAGATCCGCAGCAAAGGGAAAAGTTATCTATGTCGGCGAAGATTTAGCAGGTTATGGGAAGTTAACAATTATCAAACATGATAAAAATATTTTAAGTGTGTATGGTCACCAACAAGCAACACTTGTAACTGAAGGCCAATCTGTTCAAGCTGGACAGTCAATAGGTACAATGGGAAAGACTGGAGCGGAAGAAGTTAAACTACTATTTGAAATAAGGAAAGATGGAGAATCTATAGATCCACTTAATTTCCTAAAAAATATATCTTAATTAACCCTTCTTATCTTCATTTTTTAAATAATTTTTCACTTCTGTCATATCATAAGCACGAGCCCACTTGATCATTTCATCAAAAGCTGGCGCACCAAGCTCGCCATCTTGTGCATGAATTCCAGCTCGATCTCTAATAAATAGAACTGCCGGAACAATTGCAACTTGAAAATAATCAGCAATGACTTTATCTTTATCTATATCAACCATACCAAAAATTATATCTTTATTTTTCTTAGCTGCAGCCTCAAATATTGGAGTAAATGCAACACATGGTTTACACCATGTAGCCCAAAAATCGACTATAACAAACTCATTTTCCTCAATTGTTTTTTTAAAATTGCTTTCTGTTAGTGTTACTAAATTAGCCATAAATATCCTAATTCCATTCATTAATAAAATAAATATCTTCAAGCAGCTTTCTTGAGCGCACTTGCCCTTCTTTGTCTTTTTGAACCTTACTTAATTTAGATTCATCTAGACTTTTTCCTACAGCCATACAAGCAAGAATATCAAATTTAGTAGGAATATTTGATAAATTTCTAACTTTATCCTGATCAAAACCACCCATTTGATGTGCAGATAGGCCAATACTAGTAGCCTGTAAACAAATATTTTCTGCAGCTGCACCAGCATCGTAATGTGCCCAACGATTTGGTTCATTATTATGATTAAAGTTTTTATTAGCACAAACAACAATTAAGATTGATGCGTCCATAGCCCAATTTTGATTGCCAACAGACAAGCAATTTAATGCGCTAGCCCATAAAGTTGCATCTTCTTTGTTAAATAAGACAAACTGCCAAGGTTGGTCTCCATAACAAGATGGTGCCCATCTTGCCGCCTCAAATAGAGACTTAATTTCATCTTCGGCAATTGTGTGGCTTGAATCAAAAGCACGTGGACTCCATCTTTGAGCAATTACATCATTTATCGGTACTTCAGTAGTAGCTTTTTTCTTCATTAAATTTATCTTATTTTTTTAGAACAATTTTAGTAGCCCAAGTTTAGCTGAAAACTAATAATATTAAAACAATATTCAATTTATAATAACTATGACATTATTATTGTCAAAAATTCAATAATTTTCTAAATTTACAAATGATTAATAATAAAATACATGAATTTTTTATGAGCGAGGCTTTAAAGCAAGCAAAGCTATCTTTTGATGCTGATGAAATTCCTATAGGTGCAGTTTTAGTTTATCAAAATAAAATTATTGCTAGTGGCCATAATTTATCTATTGCTAAACATGATCCAAGTGCTCATGCTGAAATTTTAACTATCCGCAATGCTGGACAATATATGAAGAATTATAGGCTGCTTAATTGTAGCCTTTATGTAACAGTTGAGCCGTGTGTTATGTGTCTTGGCGCTATATTTCATGCAAGAGTAAGTAACTTAATATTTGGAGCTTATGATCCTAAAACAGGCGCTTGTGAAAGTGTAGTTAACCTTAAGGAGAACAAGGAATTAAATCATCATTGTGTTATTCATGGAGGAGTTTTAGAAAAAGAATCGAAAACACTTTTACAAAATTTTTTTAAAAATAAAAGAAAAAAACCGTGAAATAATTCACGGTTTTTTAATAAACATTAATAGTTTTTTAATCTCTATTTCCCATTACTGCCATCAGGATATGAAGTAAATGAACAAATAAATTATAAATATTTAAATATAATGCCAAAGTAGCCATTATGTAATTAGTCTCTCCACCTCTTACAATTCTATTAACATCATAAAGAATGAATCCAGAAAAGATGAGCACTGCTATTCCAGATATTGCTAATGACATTGCCGGTATTTGGAAGAAAATATTTACGACCATAGCCAAAATTAAGAGTATTAAACCAATCATTAAGAATTTACCCATAAATGAAAAGTCTCTTTTACTTGTGGTTGCGATACCAGATAAAACTAGAAAAATAGATGCTGTTCCACCTGCAGCTAAACCTACAATTTGGCCGCCATTGCTCAAACTAAAGGCAACTTGTAAGATTGGTCCAAGCATTAAACCCATCAAGAATGTTAGACCTAAAAGAAAGACTACACCAAGACTACTATTTCGGTTGGCTCTAATTAAATAGAACATTCCAAACATTGCTCCAAGGGTAAGTATAAAAAATAATATTGGACTTTGGGCTGCAAAGCCAAAATTCATAGTCATTCCAATCAAAGCACCTATAACAGTTGGAATTAAAGAAACTCCCAATAACGCATAAGTGTTTCTTAAAACCTTATTGCTAGCTAATGCTGATTGCGATTGTGCTGCAATATCTAAATTGTTTTGCATGGTAGTTAAAATCCTTATAAAGTAAATAATACATTAATATGATAGGGCTTATGGGTATAAAGTTCAAGAGAATTTAAACTATTAATCTATTTTACTTATACTTTTGTGATAATTGAACGTGCTTCATTAATACTATGATTACAACAAGTTAAGTTATGCATATCCCTATTTAGACGCATAGCTTGAAGTCTTTCAAGAGATTTTAAATCTGGCTCCCATTGCAACTCCCCAATCAGCTTATCTAACTCAATTGGGGAGTTGCATACAAGTACCATATCGCATCCTGCAGTTAATGCTTTTTTAACCCTTAATATAATATTATTTTCAGAATCTTGGGCAGCCTGCATGCTCATATCATCACTAAAAATTGCCCCTTCAAATCCTAACCTATCTCTTAATTGATCTTGGAGCCAAAAGCCTGAAAGACCTGCTGGACTCTGATCGCATGATGGATAAATTACGTGTGAGGGCATAATCCCTTTAACTCCATTTTTAATAAGCCTATCGAAAGTTAACATATCATTTTGTTGAATGGTTTCTAAAGTGCGATGATCTGTTGCTGTTTCCAAATGAGTGTCATATTTTATAAATCCATGCCCAGGAAAATGCTTGCTTACAGACTGCATTCCTCCAATATTCAACCCTTCAACAAGTGAGCTCGCTAATTCGCTAATAGTATCAATGTCTTGATGAAAAGCTCGATCTCCAATAACTGAGCTAGCGCCATAATCAACATCTAAAACAGGAGTGAAACTAAAGTCGATATCAACTGCCGCCAATTCTTCTGCAATTACCCAACCAGATAATTTAGCAATTTTATTTGCCAATTTTTTATCTGTTTGGAAAATCTTCCCAAAAAGGCTCATTTTTGGAATAGTAGTAAACTCATCTTTAAATCTCTGAACGCGACCACCTTCATGATCTACGGCGATAAGAATATTTTTTTTTATTTCTCTAATAGAAATAATAAGCTTTATGAGCTGGGATCTGTCTTGATAATTTCGAGAAAATAAAATTATGCCTCCAACCAATGGGTGCTTAATTCTTTCTATATCGGAATCAATTAGCTCCAAACCTTCAATATCAATCATCAAACAAGCCATTATATAAAGCCCCTAACCTTTAAGAGTAAATGGGTTGAAGTTTGTTTTTGCATCGTAGAAATCAATTTTCTCTTTTGTTTTTAAAAATTTTATAATTTTATAAGTGATTGGGGTAAATGCTATTTCAACTCCTGTTTTAGCTAAAAATTGGGCTACAACCACTAACATTAACATTTCATTAGGAATAATTCCGGAATTATAAAAGGCAAGAGGATAAAATAGAATAGAGTCAACTCCTTCTCCAATAACAGTTGAGCCAATGGTCCTAGTCCATAATTTCTTACCCTTTGTCCATATTTTCATCTTAGCCATAACAAAAGAATTAGCGAATTCACCTGCAGCAAAAGCAATGAGACCAGCTAAAGCAACTCTCCATGCAGAACCAAAAGCAACTTCATAGACTTCTTGATTTTTCCAGAAAGGTGCTGGTGGTAGAGCAACGACAACCCATGCCATTAAAGAAGCGAAGGCTAAACCTGCAAACCCTACCCAAATTACCCGTCTAGATGCTGCATACCCATACACTTCAGTTAAAATATCCCCAAAAATAAATGCTATTGGGAAAAATAACACACCGGCACCAAAGGTAATAACTCCAAAGATAGGAAGGTCTAGTTGTGAAATTTTAGCGGGCCCAATTATGTTAGCTGTAATTAAAACTGTTACAAAAGCGGCCATAACTAAATCATAATATTTATAATTATTAACCTTCATTATTTTTAATATCCCATTTTTTATTAAAATAATCGCCAAAAAAATTAATGCAATATACTAAAGACATTATGCTTAGGCCAACAAATATAGCATAGTGAGGGGATACTAATAAAAATCTTACACTGTCTCTCATCATCCCTCCCCATGAAGCCATTGGTGCCTGCAAACCCAAACCAATAAATGAAAGACTTGCTTCTGCAATAATTAAACCTGCTAGAGCGTAAGTACCTTCAACGATTAATGGTGTTTTAAGAGATGGTAAGATATGGTTTATTATTATTGTTTTATGCGAACCGCCCATTGTTTCAGAGGCTTTCACAAAATCTAGATTTTTAATTAGTACAGTTTGAGCTCTTGCGAGTCTTGCATAACCAACCCAACCGCCAATTGATAAGGCAAAAATTAAATTAAATTTACCTGGGCCTAATATAGCTGCAAAAGCAATGGCAAGCAGTATCCCGGGGAAAGCCATGAATAATGTTGTTACATACCTCAAGAATTGATCTAATTTTCCACCAAAATATCCTGATATAACGCCAAATACGACCCCAAAAAAGCTTGATATTAATGTGACGATAAAAATTATTTCAAAAGAATTTAGAAACCCGTCAACCAATCGATGAAAAATATCTCTCCCGTAATCATCCCTACCTAGCCAAGATGAAAAATTAGGCTGAATCAAAATTTCTTCAAATATCATTTGATTTGAATCAAAACCGGAAAATAATTTTATGGCTATTCCTAGTGCCCAAAAAAAACCTACGAAAAAAACCAATTTTTTCAAACTTAAATACCTCTCATTCTTGGATCAACTATTTTATACAAAATTTCAGTAAGTAAATTTACTAAAACATAAGAAATAGCAATGACAAAAATACAAGCTTGAGTAATGGGGTAATCTCTCATTTGAATTGAGTTTACTAAAAGCATTCCAAGCCCGTTCCAGCTAAATAATGTTTCTGTAATAATCGCTCCAGATAGCAAAGATCCAAATTGCATTCCAATAATAGTAATCAATGGGATTAGAATTAATCTAAAAACATGATTAATCATAATTGACCATTCTTGCATACCTTTTGCTCTTGCAGTTCTCACAGCATCAGAATCTATAATTTCAATCATGCAATTTCTAGTCATTTTAACAATAATAGCCAACATACCAAGAGATAGGGTTAGTGCTGGCAATATAATAGAGAATGTACTATCCATTCCACTTATTGGTAACCACCCAAGCCAAATTGATAAACAGAGCATTAATAATGGACCTAAAAAAAAGTGTGGTATTGATATAAAAAATAAACTGAAATTAATTATGATCTTATCTAAAAAACTATCTCTATATTTCGCAGCAACTAACCCCCCAGTAATGCCAAATGTTATTGCAATAAACAAGGCCATTAGTGCAAGAATGTAAGTGTTTTTCATAGCAATAATTATTTGCTCTTTAATTGGCACGCCAGTTAGAATAGAATTACCAAAATCGCCATTCATAATTTTTGTAATTGAACTAAATATTTGTTTGTATATTGGCTGATCTAATCCTAGCTCTGCTCTTAGCTTAAATTGGTCAGAGAGCGCAGCTGATTCACCTAACATTACTTGAATCGGATCTCCTGGTAGCAAATGTAAAATCAAAAAAGAAATGATAAAAATACCTAATACCTGAAGCAAAGATGCGAAAAGTATTGTTGGTAAATTATTCTTCATTAATATGAACAATAGTGCCTATAGATACTAAATCAAAAAGCTCAATAACATTATGATTTGACATCCTTATACATCCATGTGACAAAGGACTTCCTAGTTGTTTCTCGTCATGAGTTCCATGAATATAAATATACCTTTGCATTGTGTCAGAGTTACCTAGGCGATTAATACCAAACTCCTTTCCTGATAGCCAAATAATTCTAGATAAAATCCAGTCATGATTAGGTTTCAGCTCTGAATTATCTTTACACCATATTTCACCAGTAGGCCTTCTCCCTTCAAAAATACTAAATAATGGTAAATCTTTACCAATCTTTGCACGAATATAATGGAGACCTAATGGAGTTTGATAGCTATTTTTATTTTGACCCGTTCCTTTAAGGGCTGTCGAAATTGAGTAAAATTTTATTAATTTATCATCATCAATTAAAGTAAGCTGTTGTTGCTTTATCGATATACTAATTAAAATCGTCATATTTTTTCCTTACTGTTTTCAAAGCATCCCAACTTCCATCAGTATGAATATAATAACCACTTATCTTATTATTAAAAGCAGCAAAATTTCCTTCGAACCATAAAGGCATAAAAACATTATCTGCGCTTATCTTTTTAATGACTTTATTCCATAGATTCGATTCTTTTGCCGCGTTAATGAGTGCATCTGTCTCCAGATTACTGTACCCGGCTCGATTTAAACCTACTGGTGGAATAAGTTTAGAATTAAAAATTTTTTCATAAATTTCTGGATTTCTTATACCCACCCAAGTTAAACCATATAATTCAAATTTACCTGCCTGAATATCTTTAAAATATGTTCCCCAATCAAGAGATTTGATAATTAAATTGACACCAATACTTTCAAATTGTTTTTGAATTAAGGTTGCAATCTTTACTCTAAAAGGATCTGTTGAAGTCTTCAAAGTAAGAACAATTGGCTTATCAATAACAAGCTGTTTAATATACTGTCTTGCTAAGCTGGGATTATAATTCAAAGTATTTATTTTTTCACTAGCCCAATGCTCCGGTGGTAAAATTTGCTCAGCTGCCCTAGTTTTATCATTTAAAAAATGTTTTATGAGTGATTGACGATCAACCGCCAAAGTTAAAGCTTTTCTAAACTTATGTTGCTTTAATAATGAATTATTAAAATTAAAACCAATATAGGAAACATTTGCACCATATTCTTTTAAAGTAATAATTTTATCTTTAGCCTCAAGAAGCTTAATCATTTCTAAAGGTAGGTCATTTTGTAATAAATCAATTTCACCATTTAGAAGCTTTAATACTCGAACAGTTGGATCCTTAATATTCACTAGCTCAATTGTTTGTGAATCTATTATTCTTTGTATTTTAAGATTAGGATATTTCTCTATAAATTTAAATGGCCCAGAACCAACAGGATTAATTGAAAAGTTATGATTTTGATTAAGTAAGTCATCTGGTAATATAAAAAATGTTAGACGAGATAAGAAGTTATTATCTTTTTTGAATAAATTAATTTCAAAATCAGATTTAGTTAATTTTATAACATTTTTTATATTCTTTAGTTCTAAATAAAATGGTGATTTATGCTGGGATCTTAAATTATTTAATGTAGCAATAATATCTTCAATACCCATATTTTTATTATGGTGAAATAGAGGCAATTGTTTTTTAATTTTAAATTTATACTTTAATGGAGTAACTTTATTACAGTCAACTATATTTGATTTAATCTGATAACTTTTATCAAAGTAGAATAAAGGAGAATAAATTAGCGCTGAAATCTTTTCAGAAGCAGCATCAGATTGAAATCTAGGATCTAAATTTTGTGGCTTTTGAGCAATACCAAAGTAAATAATATTCTCTGTCTTTAAATCTGAACAACCAACCAACAGGAAACAATAAGCAAAAGAAATTACTACATACTTTTTTATATTATTCATTTACCTCAAAAACAGCAATTGATTCAACATGCGAAGTATGTGGAAACATGTTAACTATGCCTCCTTCTTTGAAAATATATTTTTTTTTATTCACTAATATATCTGAATCTCTTGCCAGCGTAGCTGGATTGCAAGAAATATAAATAATTAATTTTGGTTTTATTACGTCATCAATTAAATTAATTAAATTCAACGCACCCAGCCTAGGAGGGTCAATTAACCACTTATTTGCTTGTCCTAATGAAAGAAATTCTTCTTTTTCAATAATAAATAAATCTGCTGTTTTAAACGTAACATTATCATTTAGATTATTGTTAATTGCGTTGCTATTGCCTGAATTCACAAGCTTTTCATCACCTTCTATTGCTAAAACAGTTGCACCAGTTGTTGCAATGGGTAGAGTAAAGTTTCCAACACCAGAAAACAAATCAAAAATTACATCATTTTTTGAAGGTTGAAGCAATGCCATTACTTTCCTAATTAATATCTGATTAATAAATGGATTTATCTGAGTGAAGCCAGTTGGATGAAATATAAAATTTAAATTAAATTCTTTATTATTATAAGTTATTTGGTTTATTGTTTTATCATCAAGTGGCTTAACAGTATCGTATCCTTTTGTCTGAGTCCAAAATTCGATTTCATTATCTTTTTGAAAAGATTTTAAAATATTTATATCATCTTGAGTTAATGATTCAAGAACTCTAATAACTAAAATATGACGATCCTGATTTGACGCATATTCAATTTGAGGAATTTGGTCTCTTATAGATAATTTAAAGAACAAGTCCTGAAGAGGCTCAATTATGTTTGATATTTTTTTTGGCAGTACGGGGCAGTTAGTCATATTGGTTAAAAAATGTGACATTTTCTCGTTAAAACCAATTAATACTTTATTTTTTTTTACAACAAACTTTACTCTTAATCTTGCCTTGTGTCGGTAGTTCCATAATGGTCCGGATATAGGGCTCGATATAATTTCAGGCTTAACATTGCCCACATGCATTAATGTTTCCTCAAATGCTCTTTGTTTATATGATAATTGAGCTCCTTCGTCAAAATGCTGCATCGAGCATCCACCACATACTCCATAAACATCGCACTTGGCCTCAACTCTTTGTGTTGATTGTTTTATTACTTTTAAACTTTTGGCAAATACTAGGTTCTTCTTTTTTTTTATAATTTTATATTCAACTTCTTCATTAAGAAGAGCATTATCAATAAATATTGTCTTATCATCTACATACGCAATTCCTTTACCTTCATGACTAACAGAAGATATAGTTGCTAGAAAATATTTTTCGGTTCTTGTTCGCACTATTTATGCCATGCTTGAATGAATAATTGCCAATGTACCCCATCCAAGCTTTCAAGCATTTTTTGCAAATTAAGTAACTCCTCTTCATACAAGCTTTTATTTATATGCGTTTTAATAAATAAAAATCTTAGATAAACTAAATAAGTATTAACTACATCTGTTTCGCAATAATCTCTAATAGATTTGATATTTCCGTTAAGGAAGGTTTTCCAAACTTGGCCTCCATCCATATCTAATTTTCCAGGAAAACCACATAGTTTTGCTATATGATCTAATGAAGCATTATTTCTACCACTATATAATGCAAAGAAATCCATCAAATCGACATGTCTTTGATGAAAGCGATTTAAGTAGTTGTTCCACTTGAAGTCTGAATTATTTTCTCCAGTATCGAAATAAATAGAAGATGACACTTTATTCACTAATGATCGGTAATTTAAAACAGGTAGATCAAATCCAGTTCCATTCCAGGTTACTAAATTAGGTAAATATTTTTCCACTCCATCGTAAAATCTTTCTAATAATTCAGCCTCACTGCTTTCCTCGTCTCCTAATGACCATATTTTCAATTGTTCATCAGTTTTCAAAACACATGAAATAGCAACAATTTTTTGCAAATGGTGTTGTAAAAAATCATGTCCTACTTTCTGCCTTCTTTGGTACATTGCAATATTTACAACATCTTCATCCCCTACATCATCGCTAATTTTATATAGTCGTCGAATGGCCAAAATATCTGGAATGGTTTCTAAATCAAAAACTAAAGAAGGAGTCACAGCTTAAGCGGGGAAAATTCCAGTTGATAAATAACGATCTCCCCTATCACAAGCAATTGAAACTATAACTGCTTTGGGTTCTTTTTTTGCAATCTCAAGAGCGATATAAAGTGCACCTCCAGTAGATGCACCAGAAAAGATACCTTCTTTTTTTGCAAGATTTCTTGCTGTTTCTTCAGCATTACTTTGGCTAACTAGCTTAATACTATCAATGTTGCTATCGTCAAAAATAGAAGGTAAATATTCTTTTGGCCAATTTCTTATTCCTGGTATTTGCGCACCCTCTTCTGGCTGGACGCCAATAATTTGTATTGAAGAATTTTTTTCTTTAAGAAATCTTGATGTTCCTACAATTGTTCCTGTTGTGCCCATACTGGATATAAAATGAGTTACCGATCCATTTGTATCTTGCCAAATCTCTGGCCCAGTTCCTTCATAATGAGCTTTTGGATTATCTTGATTTCCAAATTGATCTAGAACGATACCTTTACCTTCACTTTGCATTTCAATTGCTTTGTCGCGAGCCAATTCCATACTGCCCTCTTGAGAAGTTAATAACAACTCAGCACCAAATGCTTTCATCGTTTGACGTCTTTCAATGGACTGATTTTCTGGCATGATTAAAATTATTTTATAACCCTTCATAGCTGCAACCATAGCCAGAGCTATACCTGTATTTCCAGAGGTTGCCTCTATTAAAGTATCTCCTGGTTTTATATCACCCCTTAGTTCAGCTTGTTGAATCATTGAAAAAGCAGGTCTGTCTTTTACAGAGCCAGCGGGGTTATTTCCTTCTAATTTTAAATAAATATCCCCTATAGATTTATCAGCCATTCTTTTTAGCTTTGCTAGTGGCGTATTTCCAATTGTTGACTCTAATGTATTCATTTACTTAATTTTCTTATAGATATAAAAAGTGAGTGCTCCAAACATAATATAGGCAATAAGTGCTAACTGGGGAAGGGTTACCCCTAAAAATACCCAGTCAATCTCTGAACAATCTCCTGTTCCCTTGAATAGCAGGGAGAACGCTTCAGTTAACGGAAAGTTTTCAAACATATAGTCTAAATCTATGCCACATTCAGCAGGAACTGTAATCCATTTGCTCTGAATTAAAATATGCTTAATGGCAAAAACGATACCCACTATATTTGTAATTAAGAGGCTTGAAAGATGAAAAAATCGTATAAATTGGCTTGGATTAAAAAAAGAAAATAATAAAAAAAGACAACCAATAACAATAAAAACAATTCTTTGTGTCACGCATAAAGGGCAAGGCTCTAAATTAAATTGTGCCTGAATGGCGACTGCTAGGCCAACCAAAATAAAGGCTAGCAAGGATCCAAATAAATTAATCTTTTTAAATGATAAAAAATTTTGCATTAGGTTTAATTAGTCTCAATAAACAACTTATAATAAATTAAATATTAAAAACATTTTTTGGTGGTTACAATATACCTCTATGATAAACGACTTTAATTCAGCTGAAATAAAAATTTTCTCAATAACAGAAATTAATAAATTAGTAAAAGAGCTTTTACAAGATAATTTTCCCTCTATTTGGGTAAAAGGAGAAATATCTAATTTTATCGAAGCTAGCTCAGGTCACTGGTACTTTTCCCTTAAGGATAATAAAGCTCAAGTTCGATGCACTATGTTTAGAGGCAAAAATAATGAAGTAAAATGGATTCCAAAGAATGGCGATCTCATAGAGGCTCAATGCAATATTGGACTCTATGAACAAAGAGGCGATTACCAATTAAATGTGTCCTCACTTCAGCAGGCTGGCCTGGGTAAATTATTTGAAGAATTTAATCAGCTTAAACAAAAACTGAATACAGAAGGGCTCTTTGATGAAAAATATAAAAAAACTTTACCTCCCCATCCTCGCTCTATTGGTGTTATTACATCACCAGATGCATCAGTTTTAAGAGATGTCATAACAACTTTAAAAAGAAGAAATAAATCATTAGAGATAATTATTTACCCAACACCAGTTCAAGGAAAATTGGCACCACAAGGCATTATTAATGCTATAAAAGTTGCAAACCAACGTAATGAAGTAGAAGTTGCAATAATCTGTAGAGGTGGTGGCTCCATTGAAGATTTATGGTCATTTAATGATGAGTTGGTAGCTAGAGAAATTTTTTCTTCAAGACTTCCTATAATTTCAGCTGTTGGACATCAAACAGATATCACTATTTCTGATTTTGTGGCCGACCTTAGGGCTCCAACTCCAACAGCAGCAGCTGAAATTATTAGTACAAGCTATGAGGAATTACTTGGTAATTTTGAATTTTTTAAATCTAAATTATTAGATCTTATCCAAAATAGAATTGAGCAATCAATTCAAATGGTTGACTTCCTAGAAAAAGGACTTGTATCTCCACTTCAAAAAATAGCTTCACAATTAGATTTAGTTTCAGCTCTAAGAAGTAGAATGGGGGTAGCTATTTCTTCTCAGCTTGAAAAATATCAAGAACAAATAAAATCATACAAACAAAACCTAAGCCATTTAAACCCAAATGAAATTTTATCAAGAGGATATTCAATTATATTAAATCAAAACAAAAAGATTATTAATAACACTTCTGCTATGAATGTTAGTGATAAAATAAAAATAAAATTTTACGAAGGTAATGCAGAAGCAAGTATTACAAAAATTAACCAAGATAAAGAATCATAGATGAAGCCTCAAAAAGTAAAAAATGTAAAAAATGCATCAATGATGGCGCTATCACTTGCCGCACTCGGTGTGGTTTTTGGTGACATAGGTACAAGCCCACTCTATGCTATTAGAGAAATATTTACTATTAATAATAATATATTAGAACTTAACGAAGCAAATATGCTTGGGATACTATCTTTAATCTTCTGGTCTTTAATACTTATAGTGTCAGTGAAATATATTACTTTCATTATGAGAGCAAATAATAAAGGTGAAGGAGGCATTATGGCACTTCTATCTCTTGCTAATAGAAATGCAAAATCGAAAAAAAAGAAAATGCTTATAATGTTTATTGGGATGCTCGGTGCTTGTATGTTTTATGCGGATGGTATGATTACGCCTGCTATTTCAGTCTTGTCTGCAATTGAAGGAATTGAGTTGGTTACTCCAGCATTTCATGACTTTATTGTGCCAATCACACTAATAATTATTTTTTTATTATTTTGGATGCAAAGCAAAGGCACAACTACCGTAGGCATAATGTTTGGTCCAGTAATGCTTATTTGGTTTCTTATTCTTGCTGCTCTAGGTGCTTATAATATTGTTCAAGCCCCATATGTTTTAAATGCTCTTAATCCTCTATATGCATATAACTTCTTTGATACGCAATTCTCAATTGCATTTATTACGCTTGGGGCAGTAGTTCTTTGTGTGACTGGAGCTGAATCTCTATATGCAGATATGGGACATTTTGGTCTTAATCCAATCAAAATTACATGGTTTAGCTTTGTATTTCCAGCTTTAACTTTAAATTATTTTGGACAAGGAGCTCTTATTCTTAGTGATGCAAACAATATTAAAAATCCTTTTTATTTAATGGCTCCCGAATGGTTTACATTACCCTTAGTCATCCTTGCAACTTTTGCAACTATTATTGCATCTCAAGCTTGCATTACTGGTGCCTTCTCTGTTTCTAGGCAAGCATTACAGATGGGATTTATTCCAAGAATGAGAATAGATCACACCTCTGAAAATCAAGAAGGGCAAATATACCTTCCTCGAATTAATTGGATACTTATGATTGGGGTAATGTCTGTAGTGGTTATTTTCCAAAACTCCAGCGCATTAGCAAGTGCTTATGGAATCGCCATAACTTTGAATATGGTAATTGCAACAATTTTAGCCGGGTTTGTCTTCTTAGAGGTATGGAAATGGAGTTGGTTGAAAACGAGTCTTATCATTTCAATATTTTTAGCAATAGATTTAATATTTTTTAGTGCAAATATTATAAAAGTGCCTGCGGGTGGTTGGTTCCCTCTTTTAGTAGGGGGCTTATTATTATTGCTAATGACCACTTGGAAAAGAGGAAGAACCCTTCTGCATCAAAAATTACAAAACGAATCTATGGAAATCGGATCTTTTCTTAAGTCTATGAGAAATGAACTGCGTAATCGCGTAAAAGGCACTGCGGTTTTCTTAACACCTAACCCTGAAGGGGTTCCTCATTCCTTGTTGCATAATCTAAAGCATAATAAAGTAATCCATAAAAATGTTATTTTATTAAAAATTAACTTTATGGATTACCCTCATTCTGATTCAAGAAATTTAATAGAAGTTGAAAAGCTTCCTCATAACTTCTTCAAAGTTATTATTAATTACGGGTTTAAAGATGTTACAAACCTTCCCCGCGATTTAGCCAAATGTTCTAAATATGGTGTTGATATTGAAGCAAACGATACTTCATATTTCATTGGTAAAGAAAGTTTAATTATTAAGTCAGGGACAAATATGAACTTAATCAGAAAAAATATATTTGTCACTTTATTTAGAAGTGCGGAAAATATTACGAATCAATTCCACTTACCCGTCAATCGTGTTGTTGAATTAGGAAGTCAGGTTTTATTCTAAAGGATAAATTTATGCGCTTACTTTTTGTTATTTTAATACTACTGAGTGGTTGTGCTTCAACAACTCTCAATACTGATTCCGACGTTACAAGACAACAATTACTATTACTTCCAAATTTTATAGCCAATAGTATGGCTGTTGATGCCTACAAAGAAGCAATTAGAAATGCAGAAAAAAATAATAAACTCAATAATAATATAGAAGAGCTGGAGAGAGTTACAACAATTTCTAACAAACTTATTGATGAAGTATCAATATTTCGTGAGGATGCAAAAGAATGGAAATGGGAAATTAATGTAGAAGATAGTGAAGAAGTAAATGCATATTGTATGCCCGGAGGAAAAATTATGGTGTATTCAGGTCTAATTAAGAAAGTTAATGCTACTGATGATGAGCTTGCAGCTGTTATCGGACATGAAATTTCTCATGCACTTCGAGAACATGGTCGTGAAAGGATGTCGACAGCCTTAGTTCAGCAAGTTGGTATTATTGGTTTTGCTGCATATATAGCAGAAAAAGGTATTTACACTGATGCAGCAATTCAAGCCGTAGCACTTGGAACAACCCTATTCTTTGCGCTTCCTAACAGTAGAGAGCAAGAGAGAGAAGCTGATAAAATTGGTTTAGAGTTAACTGCACGTGCTGGTTACAACCCAATGGCAGCAGTTAGTTTATGGAGAAAAATGAGTGAACTATCAGAAATAAAAATGCCAGAATTTCTAAGTACCCACCCTTCAAATGAAAATAGAATCAAGGATTTATCTGAGCAAGCAAAGAAAATTAAACCTTTATATGAAGCAAATAAAAATAAATAACCTCTACCTTTCACACATGCATTTAATGTAAAATGTTTTTTTATCACGAAAGAAATTCAAATTATGTCAAACATACAATCAATTATCGAAGATGCTTTTGAAAGTCGCGCTTCAATTACTCCACAATCTGTAAGTAAAGAAATAAAAATAGCAATTAATGAGGCTATAGACGGTCTTAATAATGGATCATTAAGAGTTGCTTCAAGAGAGGGTTCAACTCAAAATTGGCAAACTCATCAATGGCTGAAGAAAGCAGTTCTACTTTCATTTCGAATTAAAGATAACTCAATAATGAACGGAAACTATACGAATTACTTTGATAAAGTAGAGTCAAAATTTGCTAACTTCGAAGAAAAAGATTTTACTGAGGGTGGTTATAGAGTGGTTCCTAATGCCATGGTTAGGCAGGGGAGTTTTATTGGAAAAAATGCAGTATTGATGCCATCCTATGTCAATATTGGTGCATATGTAGATGAAGGAACTATGGTTGATACATGGGCTACAGTTGGTTCATGTGCGCAAATTGGAAAAAATGTTCATCTATCAGGAGGAGTTGGTATTGGAGGAGTTTTAGAACCGATTCAAGCTGGACCTACAATAATTGGGGACAATTGTTTTATTGGAGCCAGATCAGAAGTTGTTGAGGGTGTTGTTGTCGAAGATAATGCCGTTATATCAATGGGTGTGTATGTTGGGCAATCTACAAAAATATTTGATAGAGAAACTGGCGAAGTGACTTATGGAAGAATACCTGAAGGATCTGTTGTGGTTTCAGGGAACCTTCCTTCAAAAGACAGGACTTATAGTCTTTACTGTGCAGTCATAGTTAAAAAAGTTGACGCAAGAACCCGAAGCAAAGTTGGAATAAATGAGTTACTAAGAGGTATTTAAATGCTTGAAGTTTTTGGAATTAAAAATTGTAATACTGTTAAAAAAAGTCTTACCTGGCTTGAAGAAAAGAAAATTTCTTATGAGTTTTTAGATGTAAAAAAATCAGTATTAAGTGAATCTTTGCTTGAAGTTTGGATGAATAATATTCCAAAGCCTTTCACATGGGAAAATCTTATAAATAAATCAGGTATGACCTGGAGGAAGCTCCCTGATTCTGAAAAAAATATAGAGTTAGATAAAAAACGGGCAATTAAACTCATCTTGGGGAATCCATCCATAATGAAAAGGCCAGTAATTTTGAAAAATAAGAAAATTTTAACTATTGGCTTTGATGAATCTCAATTTGGAATAAAAATTTTATGACTAAAACACTAAACCTTACTAAAGAGCTAATCCTAAAGAAATCAATCACTCCTCTTGATGAGGGATGCCAAGATTTATTGATCAATCATTTAGAGTTATTGGGGTTTAAAGTTGAGAAAATGCCACATGGAAATGTGAGTAACTTTTACGCTAGGAAAGGTCAAGATGCACCTCTTTTAGTGTTTGCTGGGCACACCGACGTAGTTCCTCCAGGCCCAGAAGAAAAATGGTCATCACCTCCTTTTAAACCTACAATTAAAAATGATAATCTTTATGGGCGTGGTGCAGCCGATATGAAAGCATCTCTTGCTGCTTTTATAGTGAGTATTGAAGAATTTTTGGCTGAAAATAAAAATCACAAAGGCTCTATTGGTCTATTAATAACCTCTGATGAAGAAGGTATTGCTGTCGATGGAACAGTTAAGGTTATAGAGACCTTAAAAAATAGAAAAGAAAAAATTGATTTCTGTATTGTTGGTGAGCCTACTTGTGTTACTAAACTTGGTGATACAGTTAAAAATGGAAGAAGAGGTTCATTGTCTGCAAAACTAAAAGTTAAGGGTATTCAAGGACACATAGCTTACCCTGAATTAATTAGGAACCCTATTCATGAAGTAGCACCTGCAATTGATGACTTAGTGAAAACAATTTGGGATGAAGGAAATGAATATTTCCCAAAAACCTCTTGGCAAATTTCAAATATTAATGGTGGAACCGGGGCAACCAATGTCGTTCCTGGGGAAGTTGAAATCTTATTTAACTTTAGGTATTCATCGGCAAGCACAGCAGATATGCTCAAGTCTCGCTTTATAAAGATATTGAGCAAACATCAATTAGATTATGATGTCGACTGGGAACATTCAGGTGAGCCGTATCTTACAGAAAAAGGTTCCTTGGTTGATGTGCTATCAGATGCTGTAGAAGAAATAAGTGGAGTTAAGCCAACGATATCTACTACTGGGGGAACTTCAGACGGTCGTTTTATTTCAAAACTATGTGATCAAGTTGTAGAATTTGGCCCAATTAATGAATCAATACATAAAATTAATGAGAACGTTATTATTGATGATATAGAAACGTTAAAAGATGTTTATAAGTTAACCATATCAAAAATTCTAAAATAAATTTAGCCTCTATTTCTTACCTTATTGATTTGAGCCTTATTAAATTCAGTATCATTTATATTAAATTTAGATAAAGTTTTTAATACTTCTTTTTTACTAAGCTCAATATAGCTTCCTTTTTTTAAATTGGTAGGCAACACAATCTCCCCAAATCTGACCCGCATTAAGCGGCTCACTATGATATTAAAAAACTCAAAAAGTCTTCTTACTTCCCGATTTCTGCCTTCTTTCAAAATAACTTGATACCAATGATTAGAACCTTCTCCTCCCTTAAGAAATATTTTTTCAAATCTTGCAATACCATCTTCTAACTTAATTCCAACTCTTAACTGAGAAATTTGATTATCAGTTAATTTTCCAAGAACTCTAACAGAATATTCTCTATCTATTTCATACCTTGGGTGCATTAGTCTATTAGCGAATTCTCCGTAAGAAGTAAAAATTAACAATCCAGAAGTATTAAAATCTAATCTGCCTATAGAAATCCATTTTGCATTTTTAATTTTTGGAAGATGATCAAAAACTGTCGCTCTTCCCTTTGGATCACTTTCAGAGACTATTTCACCCTCTGGTTTGTTGTATATAAGAATTCTAGGTGAAGATTTATCAGAGTTTAACTTAATTAATTTTCCATCAAAAATAATTCTATCTTTATTTGAAACAGATTGACCTATCTCAGCTAATATATTATTTACAGAAATACGTTTCTCAATAATTGCTCTTTCAATCTCTCTTCGAGATCCAACACCGATTTGAGCAAGCATTTTTTGAATCCTTATGCCTGAATTACTATCATTTTCATTTATAACTTCATTTTTTTTTACAAGATTTTTAGCCACTTGAGTTAATTCTCTTGAATTTCTTGCCTATTTATATCTACATTAGATTCTGACAACTCCTGTGTTAACGAGCTGTTCAATTCTGGTAGTTCTGATATTGACTTCAGGGCAAAGTCATTAAGAAAGTTTTTTGTTGTAGCATACAAAGACGGTCTTCCCGGTAATTCTTTCTGCCCAATTACATCAATCCATTCTCTCTCTATGAGCTGCCTTAAAGTATTTGAATTTAACGATACCCCTCTTATCTTTTCAATATCTGCACGAGTGACAGGTTGGCGGTAAGCAATAATAGCCAATACCTCCATTACAGCTCTTGAATAATTAGGAGCTCTGTCTGGACTTAATCGCATCAAAAATTCTGTAAAATCTGGTTTGGCTTGAAACCTATATCCTGATGCAACCTGAGTAAGGCTCATTGATTTATCTTTCCAATCATTTTTTATTTCATCTAGCAACATTCTAATAGTTGATCTATCTGTTTTATCTATAAATAATTTTGTAAGATCTTCAACAGATAATGGCTGACTACTTGTTAATAAAGCTACTTCAAGCACTTCCTTTAATTTTTCTACTTGCGTCATTTAAGTATCGCCTAATTGAAGAAATATCGATGATGATGATGTTTGTTGATTAATTTTAATTAATCCTTCTTTTGTTAATTCAAGAATTGCTAAAAAACAAACTACTAATTTTGGAATAGGGTCTTTTTCATAATTAAAAAAAGTCGAGAATTCTAACAAATTTTTATCATTTAATTTTCTTAAAATAATTGTCATATGCTCCCTAACCGATAGTTCAGATCTGCTAATTTGATGCTGTTCAAATTGTTTAGCTCTTTTAATTACATTTTTCCATGCTGCGAATAAATCATCAAGAGTCACATCTGGATATGTAATTTCCGTGACCCTTTCAAAATACGATTGAGCAATTAAAATATTTTTTCCAACCTGCGGCATTTCATTTAAATTTTCAGCTGCATCCTTCATTAGCTCATATTCAATAAGCTTTTTTACTAATTCTGCTCTTGGGTCATCTTCTTCATCTTCTAGTGATATTTTCGGAAGGAGCATTCTTGATTTAATCTCAATCAACATTGCTGACATTAGGAGGTAATCTGCTGCAAGCTCCAACTTAATAACTTTCATTTTTTCTACGTAATTTACATATTGCAAAGTTAAATTAGCCATTGGAATATCCAATATATCAATATTATTTTTTCTAATTAAATATATTAATAAATCTAATGGACCTTCAAATGAATCAAGATAAACCTCTAGAGCATCTGGTGGAATATACAAATCTTGCGGGAGTAACTCTATTTCTTCACCATAAACTTTAGCTAAATTTTTTATGCTTGCAGTCATTAAAAATCTATTCCCATTTCTTCACGTACCTCTCTCATTGTATCTTTAGCAATTTTTCTTGCCTTTTCACAACCATCCGCCGCAACACTTCTAATTAAATCTGGACTATTTTTATACTGCTCTAATTTATCTTTATAGACTTTAGATTCTCTATTAAATGAAATAGTATTAGATTCTTTATCTATTAATTTAAATTCTGGTTCTATAAGTATCATTTTACCTCCACCCTCCAAATATCCGAGCAGCCTCTCTTTGTCTCCGAGACTAAGACCCTGTTCATCATCGAGAAGTGATTGAGCAGATTCTAAGACTTGTTCATCACCATTTGCCAAATATGACGCTCGTAATTCTTCATATAGATGCCCCTTCTTTGTTCCAAGTTTCTTTATAGCTTGTTTAGCTTTTTCTTGGTAGCCAATATCTTTACCATATAAATTATTGAATTCTTTGACAATATTTGAGGTTAAGTTAACAAATGGTATCTGATCATTAGATCCTGATATTTGAGTAGCTCTGTAAAGTAAAACATCTGTGCTTTGCATTAAATCTTGACCTAAATTACCTAAAGTTAGAGTCTTTTCTTCTCCATCTTCTAAATTATTTATTTTACTAAACCAATCTATTGGGGTAATCATTGATAATAGGGTAAAAATTTCTGTATGCTCTGGAATTTTAGATTGAATAAATATAGTTGCTTGGGCAGGGTCTAAGCCACACGCTAACCAATCAATAATCATTTTTTCAGTAGTTTTTTCAATTAATTCTGAATTAGTATTTCTTTTAACCAAAGAATGTAAATCAGCGACAAAAAATAAACATTCGCTCTCGTGTTGCATACTTATCCAATTTGAAAGCTTTAAATCATATTCATTATTAAATAGATTTAAAGTTGGTTTGATGCCAGAAACTATTCTTTCTATTGCCATTTTAAACGTTATCCTATTTAACCAAATATAGTAAAAATAATACTTTTACTTAAATTTATTATTGGAGATAATATACTACCGAGTAGGCCAGAAAAAAGTAAAAATATTATTATAAACAATCCATACCTTTCTAAATTTTCTATATAACTTGACCATGGGTAAGGTAATAAGCTTGCAGCAACCCTTCCTCCATCTAATGGAGGAATTGGAAGCATATTCAATACCATTAAGATAAGATTAATTTGAATACCGGCTAGAGCCATAACTTGTAAAAAGAATATAGAGCTATCAGGAAATAATTGTAATCTTGCATATAAAAATGTCCAAAAAATAGCCATCAATAAATTTGAAAGTGGGCCTGCCAGAGCAACCCACAGCATATTTTTCTTTGGGTCTCTTAAATTAGAAAAATTTACTGGTACGGGCTTTGCCCATCCAAATAAAATTCCTCCCAACATAACTGTTAGTGCTGGAAGTATAATTGTTCCAACTGGATCGATATGTTTTAATGGATTTAAGCTAATCCTTCCTAAATAGTGAGCTGTCATATCTCCAAAATATTTTGCAGCATACCCATGAGCAGCCTCATGAACAGTAATTGCAAAAATAATAGGTATTGCATAAGCAGTTATTTTTTGAATTATTGTTAACTCTTCCATATATCCCTATAATTTTTTGGGATGACTATTTTGCTCATCTATTTAAACTCCTTTATACCTATTGCTTTTCTGATCTCTTCAATTATAGGCGTTGATATAACCAATGCCTTTTGGGCTCCTTCCTTAAGCGTTTTTTCAATATAGCTTTTATCTTGAGTAATTTTCTCATATTCACCTCTAAAAGGTTTAATTTTGTCATCAAGCAAATTAAATAATTCTTCTTTAGCTGCGCCCCAAGCTATTCCGTTCTCATATTGTTTGTTTAAATTAAGAATCTCATCTTCACTTGCAAATGCTTGAAAAATTTTAAATACTGAACAGGTAGTGGAATCTTTTGGGTCTCCAGGTTCAAGAGAGTTAGTTTTAATTTTCATTATTGCTTTTCTTAATTTTTTTGAAGAATCAAAAATAGGAATAGTATTATTATAACTTTTACTCATTTTTCTACCATCACTACCTGGTATTATTCCTTTTTTTTCATCTATCATTGCTTCTGGAACTGACAAAATATCTCCATAATAATGATTAAATCTAAGAGCTATATCTCTTGTCATCTCTATATGTTGTTTTTGATCTTGTCCTACTGGGACTATATCAGCCTTAAACATTAGAATATCAGCTGCCATTAAAATAGGGTAGTTATAAAGCCCCATAGTAATTCCTTTATCAGGATCAACTGCATTATTATTTTCTGCAACAGCTGCTTTGTATGCGTGAGCTCTATTCATTAATCCCTTTGCAGCTAAGCAATTAAGGATCCATGTTAGTTCAAAAATATGAGGTACATCTGATTGCCTGTAAAAAGTAACTTGTTCAGGATTTAATCCGCAAGCTAACCAACAGGCAGCAATTTCAAAACTAGATGAATGAGTTAGTTCTGGATTTATATTTTTTATTAATGAATGATAATCTGCTAAAAATAAAAAGCTTGAAACACTTTTTTCTTTACTAGCTTCAATCGCTGGAAGAACAGCTCCTGACAGATTTCCTAAATGTGGTATTCCGCTTGTGGTAATGCCAGTAAGTACTCTTTTTTGATTATTCTGATTTTTTTCGCTCATTCAATTATCTCAATATTATATTTAAATAAAATTATACTTTATATCGATACAAATAATGGTGGGGAGCAAGAGAATCAATCTATTACCCATTCTTATCTATAACAGTATATAAAATGGCATTAAAATTATGTGTGTCTCTAATGGATATCATTTATAACATTCGGCCATTTAGACCAAATAGGCTTACATTGTTTAGGCAGCTCCCTAACAAAGCCAATTGCTCTATGAGAAATGCCGGGGCCATGAAAATCAGATCCACATGAGGCAAACAAATTGTACTCTTCAGCCAATTCCGCAAAGTAATTTGATTGGGATGGGTCCTGACTTCCAGACATCACCTCAATCCCAGCTCCCCCAAAATCTTTAAAATCAGCCAAAAGTGATGGGTATAATTTTCTCCCCATATCGTACCTACCCGGATGAGCAATAACTGCATCTCCTCCTGCTTCTGAAATCCATGTGACTGCATCTTCTAATGAAGCCCATTCATGATCTACATAGCCTGGCTTACCCGGAGTTAAAAATTTCTTAAACACATGCTTAATATCCTTTGCATGTCCTTGAGAAACCAAGAAATGAGCAAAATGAATCCTCCCTATTGCACCGTGTTTAGTAAATTTCTTAGCGCCTTCTAATGCATTAAATATTGATGCCATACCCAAACTATCAGCCATCCCTTCTGCTCTTTTTTCACGTCCTATACGTATATTTTTTAAGCCATTGATAAGGTTTTTATTTGATTCATCAAAATTAAGTCCAATGATGTGAAGAGTTCTTTTTCTCCAAGTGACTGAAATCTCAACTCCATTAATAAAAATTATATTCAATTTTTGAGCCATTATCCTAGCTTCCTCTAACCCAGCAATATCATCATGATCAGTTAATGCTAAGACCTGAACTTCTCTTTCTGAGGCATAAGAAACTAATTCTGATGGCGTCAAAAGTCCGTCAGATATAGTAGAATGTGAATGAAGATCTATGTTTGGTGTAATCATTAGCTAACATAGATTATATTAGTAATTCTTTAATGGGTATAGGTAAACTTTTAAACATGAAATTTTTATTTGATTTATTTCCGGTTGTACTATTTTTTATTTTTTATAAAATATACGATATTTATATTGCTACTGCGGCCCTAATGGCTGCTACCTACATTCAAATAATACTTTTGTACCTATTGAAAAAAAAGATTGAGAAAATGATTATTTTTACAGCAATAGTTATAACTGTATTTGGAGGTATGACTCTTTTTTTTCAAAGTAATGTTTTTATTATGTGGAAACCATCAATTATCTATTGGGTTTTTGGCTTGGTTATAATAGGTACTAATAAATTTTATAATAAAAATTTGATACAAATGTCTCTAGGTAGTCAAGTCAAGCTTAAAAAGCAATACTGGCAAAATTTATCCTGGTCAACAGCATTATTTTTTATATTTCTTGGCATTCTAAATATTTATATTGCTCAGAATTTCAGCGAAGATACTTGGGTTAATTTTAAATTATTTGGAATGACCGCGCTACTCTTCCTTTATATAATTTCAATCACTTTATATATTGCTAAAGTCAATAAGGCCTAATCTATGTGGTACTCCATATATGCAACCGATTTTACGAATAGCTTAGAAAAAAGATTAGCTAATCGATCGCAGCATTTAAAAAGGCTTAGACTTTTACAAGATGAGGGTAGGCTTTTATTAGCAGGTCCATTCCCAGCAATTGACTCAATTGATCCTGGGCCTAATGGATTTTCAGGCAGCTTAATTGTGGCAGAATTCGATTCAATCATTGAGGCTAAAAAATGGGCTGATAACGATCCTTTTTCCCAGTGTGGTGTTTATAAACATATTGAAGTGAAACCATTTAAAAAAAGCTTACCTTAAATGATTAAAGATGAAATAAAAAATCGCCTAGCATTCTTAAATTCAACATTATTAATTTTAAATGATGAAAGTAAATTACATAAAGGTCATTCTGGCAACAATGGCGGCAGTCATTTTAATATTAAGATTGTTAGTGAAAAATTTTCTGGTAAGTCAAGAATGGAAAGGCACAGAATGATATATGAAGCCTTAGGCGATCTATTTCCAAATACAATTCATGCTTTAAGCATTAAAGCTATTACTAAAGAGGAAGAAAAAGAATAAATGATGATAAAAAAAGTATTTTATTTTTTGTGTATTTATATTTTTTCAAATTTAGCATTTTCTGAAGATCAGGAAATTCGAGTTAATGATGAATTAATCAATAAAAATCTTATTTATTTTATTAAAAATGAGGTTATGAAAGAAGGTATTGAAATAACTGATGAGATGGAAAAAAATATTTTAAAACGACTTATTGATCTTGAATTAATATACCAACAAGCTAAAAAAGAAGGTTTAACCAGTCAAGCAGATTTTCTTTCAAAATCAGAATTAGCTTTTAAGGAGCTAATCTATACGACTTACCTTCAAAATTTTATTAAAAATAATAAGATTACTAAAAATGAAATTAAAAATTCTTATGAAAACTTTGTAAGTAACTTTAATCAAAATGATTATAAGGCGAGACATATTTTAGTCAGCACTAAAGATAAAGCAATAGGCATAATTAAAAGTTTAAAAAAAGGTGGTGATTTTAAAGAATTAGCTAGTCTAAATTCAATAGACAAAGAATCAAAAAATAATGGTGGCGATTTAGGCTGGTTTGCTGCTGATGATATGGTTGAGTCTTTTTCAAATACTATAAAAAAGATGGTAGTTAATGAGGTAACGAACACTCCAATTCAAAGTCAATTTGGATGGCATATTATTCAACTAAATGAAATCAAACCCAGCCTGCCCCCATCTTTAGAAGAAAAGATTGACGATATAAAAATCATGCTTCAAAAATCAAAATTGAAAAAATATCTTGATGAATTAAGGTTAACTGCAGATATTAAAAAAGAAAATTAATAAATACTTACTTAAAATAAATTAATTTCACTAACTGCCGTTAATATTGTAACTGCATCGCCATTAATGTTCTCTGTTGGAACAAGAGATGGCCATAATGGAGAAAGACTTTCTATTATTTTTATCATTTTCTTTCTCTTAACTTCTTCTGATGAGGTTAATGAATCAAAGCCCTCAAGTATATTTTTTGCAACAATTGTAAACCCTAAGGCATCTTGATATTCATATTTATTCTCTATTTTTCCATCCACAACACCGATTGCATATTCTTCAGCAGCGATTTCTAACAATGATTTTACTAATAAAACTTTCTTCTTGAATGTATTATTTTTACTCTCTACATAATTCTCATTTTGACTAATTGATTTTAATAAATTTTTGTAGTTATTGGAAACTATGCTTAATTCTTCATTATTTTCAACTGATTGAGCTAGCAACTCCAACTCAGATCCGAAACCATTAGCATTTTTAGCTTCGAAGGTAGGGATTAAGTCAGCATATAATTCACTTTTAGGATGCTTCATATGTCTTTTGGCATTTTCAAAGTATTTCTTTTTATAAAGCTCAATGCCAACATAAAGATGACCCTTAACTAAGCTAATTTCAGTTAGATACACATGATCGCTCTTTATTTCAGGCGTTTGATTTCCCCCTTCTTGATTTGAACACCCAATTAGAAGAAATAAAAAAATTAATAATAAGTTTTTAATAATATTTTGTCCTTAATGAATATTTTATTTTCTTTTAAAGTAGAATTTTCGCCACATTCCAATACCAAAAAATAAAGAAACAAGCCAAAGCAATACTTCTACCCAGTTAGGATTGCTGTTATAACCTATGAAACCTTTTAAAAATACCCCAACTCTACCTTTATCGTGGAGAATATGAGTATACATATTTTTATTATTTATATTATAGGAATAAAAATTAGAGTTAGCGCCCTCTTGCAATTCTGAAGTTGGTTTTAAAATGTCCCATGCTCTTGTAATTTGTTTTTCATCTTGTAATCCAACCCATTCCAAGTGATTGCCTTTAACAGCAAATTCTTCAATCTCATGAGTGCCGAAAGCAACCATACCTGATGCAAATATTGCCAACATAAGTGTTGTTCCCTGAAAAAATAAACGTAAATTTATTCTTCTGCCCTGAATAACAATTCCATAACCAATTAATAGTGCAAGAGATAATCCTGCAAAAAAACCAATGTATGAAAATGCTCCAGACATTGAGAAGCTTCCAAGAAGAAATAAAGCTGTTTCAAATCCTTCTCTAAGAATAGCAAAAAATACTAATAAGAATATACCCCAGCCTGAAGCAGCTAATGCTTGATTGGCTTTTTTTTCCATACTATCTTTTTGGCTAACATGCTTTGAAAGCCAAAAAATTACATACCACAATAAACCCGCGGTAATATACATACTAATACCTTCAAACAAAGCACTAATAGATTCATTACCTATAGATTCTTTTATATGATTCAAGAAGATTGCAACAATAACACTTGCCACTATCGCAGAAAAAACACCAAGCCAGACCTGTTTTAATTCTTTTTTTAAATTATTTTTTTCTAATAATAGATAAATGATTCCGATAATTAAACAAGCTTCGAGGCTTTCACGAAATACAATAATAAACTCGTTCATATTTTATTTTTCTTAAATTTGCTATTAAAAAATTGCTTAGAATGGTATTCTAAATGAGAATGATTCCTATTACAATAAATAATTATTTTAATTTCATTAAAAATATTAAGCTAAATAAGAATCTCAACTATAATTAGGTAAATGCAAAAAAATATTATTACCTCCTTGTTTGGCTCTCGAATTTATTCGGAATTTAGAAAGTCGAACTTATTAAATGACGCACTAAGACCCATAACAGAAATTAAGAATCTTACCTCCTCTTATCTTCATGTAATAGAAAGTAAAGAAAAGTTATCCCTCAAAGATCAAGAAAGTCTAAACAAAATTTTGACTTACGGTGAAGACATTAAAGAAGAACTATCACCTGAAAATATCATTTTTATTGGACCAAGAATTGGAACAATTTCACCATGGAGCTCAAGGGCTTTAGACATTGTCCAGCATTGTGGGATTGATATTTTAAGAATAGAAAGAATTAAAGCAATTTCTTTTGTAACACAATCTAGAAAACCCATATCTCAAAGCACAAAAGAATTACTAGGAAAATTATTATACGACCGTATGACTGAGTCAATTTTTATTGATCCAGACGATATAAATAAACTTTTTATCCATAACACGCCAAAACTCATAAATTATATAAATATAAATGATAATGGTATTTCTGAATTACAAAATTTCAATGAATCACAAGGACTAGCCTTATCAAATGATGAAATAAATTATTTATATAAATATTTTTCATCTGAAAATCGCAATCCAACTGACGCAGAACTAATGATGTTTGCTCAAGCTAATTCTGAACATTGTCGCCATAAAATATTTAATGCAAGTTGGGTCATAGATAATATAGAAAAATCAGAATCATTATTTTCTATGATTCGAAATACACACAAAATTTCACCCCAAAAAACTATTATCGCTTATTCGGATAATTCTTCCATTGTTGAAGGATCAATCATCAAAAGATTTTATCCTGATATTAATGATCAATATCAAGATCATGATGAACTTACTCATTATTTAATGAAAGTTGAAACACATAATCATCCTACTGCGATATCACCTTTTCCTGGTGCAGCTACAGGCGCCGGTGGTGAGATTCGTGACGAAGGTGCTACTGGAAGAGGATCAAAACCAAAAGCAGGTTTAGCTGGCTTTTCTGTATCGAACTTAAGAATTCCTAATTTTATACAAAAATGGGAAAAAAATAACATTGGTAAACCAGATAGAATTGCCTCTGCTTTAGAGGTAATGATTAATGGTCCAATTGGGGCTGCTGCCTATAATAATGAATTTGGAAGACCCAATATTCTAGGTTACTTTAGAGTTTTAGAATATCAAATTCAGGGTAAAAATTTCGGATATCATAAACCAATTATGCTCGCTGGTGGAATTGGAAGTATAAGTGATGATCATACTCATAAAGAACAATTAAAGCCTGGCAATTTACTTATTCAGCTGGGCGGCCCTGCAATGTTAATTGGTTTGGGAGGTGGAGCAGCTTCTAGTATGAGGACTGGTTCAAATAAAGAAAATCTTGATTTTGCCTCTGTACAACGTGGGAATCCAGAATTACAAAGACGTGCCCAAGAGGTTATTGATCGTTGTTGGCAACTCAAAGATAAAAATCCAATATTAAGTATCCATGATGTTGGTGCTGGTGGACTATCAAACGCTTTTCCTGAATTAATTAATGATGGTGGTATGGGTGCAATTATGAATATTCGCTCCATAGATAACGAAGAATTAGGAATGTCCCCTAAAGAAATTTGGTCAAATGAAGCTCAAGAGAGATATGTATTAGCTATTGATGAAAAAGATTTATTAAATTTTTCTAATATATGTAAAAGAGAAAGATGTCCTTTTAGTGTTGTTGGAAAAACCACTCAAGAAAAAAATCTTAAAGTTGAAGATAGTCTTCTCAAACAAGATATTGTTAACATGGACCTAAATATACTGTTAGGTAAACCGCCTAAACTTATAAAAAAAATTAATTCAACATTTAACTTAGAAATACAAAAAGAAGTCTTTGATTCCCCACTTGAAGATGCAATTAATGAAGTTCTAAAATATCCAAGCGTTTCAAGTAAAAGCTTTTTAATCTCGATAGGAGATCGGTCAGTTACTGGTTTAATTGCTCAAGACCAAATGGTTGGTCCATGGCAAGTACCAGTGTCAAATGTTGGAGTTACAAAAAGTACATTTGATTCAATAACTGGGGAAGCCTTTGCAATAGGTGAAAAAGCTCCAATTGCACTAACTAATTCAGTAGCATCTGCCAGAATGGCAATATCGGAGGCATTAACAAATATTGCAGCAAGTGCAATTAAGGATATAAGCCTAATTAAATTATCGGCTAATTGGATGGCAGCATCTGGAAGCGACCATGAAGACCTCGAATTATTTGAGGCAGTAAAAGCAGTAGGTATGGAATTATGTCCTGATTTGGGGATTAGTATCCCAGTAGGAAAAGACTCTATGTCAATGCAGACAGCCTGGAGTGATCCTGAAGTTAAAACTGTTACGTCTCCCCTTTCCGTTATTATTACTGCATTTAGTGAGTCTTATGATGTCAATAAAACAGTCACCCCACAATTAGTTTTAGATGCTGAAAGTAGTTTAATATTGATTGATTTAGGTGCTAAAAAAAATAGAATGGGTGGCTCCAGCTATAATTTAGTTAATAACATAACTAATTTTGAAGTTCCCGATCTAGAGAGCCCCGATTTAATTAAAAATTTCTTTAAAGGTATTCAATTTTTAAATAAAGAAAATAAATTACTGTCTTATCATGATCGATCTGATGGTGGCTTAATTACTACAGTTCTCGAAATGGCATTTGCAGGGCATTGTGGGCTTAAATTAGAATTAGAGGTAAAAGATTCTATTATTGAATTCTTATTTAATGAAGAGCTAGGCGCTGTAATTCAAGTCGCAAATCAAGATATAATATTTGTTCAAAAATATCTAGGAACAGAATTAGGGCTAGCCACAAGTGTCATTGGTTATCCTACAATTAATCATAAAATTTCTATTCTAAATAATTCATCATTAATTTATTCCTCAACAAGAAGTAAGCTTCAGCAAATATGGACTGAAACAAGTTTTAGAATCCAATCTATTAGGGATAATCCTAAATCAGCACAAGAAGAATTTAATCTTATTTTAGATGACTCTAACCCTGGTATTAAGCCGAAAATTAATTTTAAAATACCTTCCCAAATTAATATAAGTGAAGCAAAGCCAAAAATTGCTATTTTAAGAGAACAAGGAATTAATGGTCATAGTGAAATGGCAGCAGCTTTTAAATATGCTGGTTTCGATGCATATGATGTTCACATGTCCGATATCCTAAGCGGGCAAAAAAGTTTAATGGACTTTAATGGGCTTGCTGCATGTGGGGGTTTCTCTTTTGGGGATGTTTTAGGTGCTGGAGAAGGTTGGGCAAAATCGATTCTTTTTAATAATAAATTGCGAGATGAATTTCAAAGGTTTTTTGAAAGAAAAGACACTATAACTCTTGGTGTTTGTAATGGATGTCAAATGATGAGCAATATTAAAGAAATTATCCCTGGAACAGATTTATGGCCTAAATTTATTAAGAATGAATCAGAACAGTTTGAAGCACGCTTTGTAATGGTTGAGATTACTAAAAATAATTCTTTATTTTTCGATGAGATGATAGGAAGTATATTACCGGTTGTTGTTTCTCATGGAGAGGGTCGGGTTCAGTTTTTTAAGGAAGAACATTTAAATCTAAATGAATCATCTAATTTAATATCGTTAAAATATGTAGATAATTATCATAAGGGAACTTTATTGTATCCGTTGAATCCAAACGGTTCCCCTTCTGGAATCACGGGTTTAACAAGTTCAGACGGGAGGGTATCTATTATGATGCCTCATCCTGAGAGAGTATTCAGGACCGATCAAAATTCATGGCACCCAAAAGAATGGGAAAATTTTGGTCCTTGGTATAGAATGTTTGCCAATGCAAACAAATTTTTTACTTAATCTAAGGAAATATTATGAAAGTCTTATCTAGTTTACTTGCAATTTGTATGGCTATATTTTCATTAAATGTATTCGCTCTTAATGATGATCAAGAACTTGAGTTCACTGGTGCCGTTAACGAAGGAAATCTAAAAATTGTAAAAAAATATGTTGAAACTACTGATGTGAAGATTGATGATAGCTATTTTGCATGGACACCATTTCTTATGTCAGCAGCAAAAAATCAGTTAGAAGTAATGAAGTATCTTGTAAGTAAGGGAGCAAATATTACTTACACGCATCCAATCACTAGATTTAATGCACTTCATCATGCAGCATTTAATGGAAGTAAGCCAATGGTTGATTTTTTAGTTGAAATTGGAATTGATAAAACTAAAAAACTTAAAGGTGATGTTTCAATAATAAGAGCATTAAAAGAAGATGGTAAAGAAAAAATGGCAGAATACCTTTTATCTATTGGGTTTAAAGATGAAGGCTGTCAAGAAAAAAGATGCTTTTAAATTAATTTTATTAGGTCATCTTAAAAGCCAATGATTAATCTTATTGGCTTTTTTTATTGTCATAAAAATTATGTCAAGACCAAATTTGAATGATAAAAAATATAATTCTTTTTAGCTCAATGTTTTGTTTGGTTTTTTCTGCTTATTCAGAAGAAATTTTTAGCAATTATAAGAAATATGATCTAACTAAAACCAAATTTAAGTTAGATTTAGTTGTCAAAAATCTAGATCGTCCTTGGGCGCTAACATTTATTAACGATGAATATCTAATTGTTACAGAAAGGACTGGTGGTCTATATAAAATAAATATAAAGACTTCTATAAAGAAATTAATTAAGCACGATATTCAACATATTGAAGGTGATGGGGTACAAGGTGGCCTTTTAGATGCTTACTTCAATAGTGAAGATGGTTTTATTTATTTTACTTATAGCCATAATTTTAAAGAGTTAATGCTTAATAAAAAACAGAGTAAAGCATCTAGCACAGCTATCGCTAAAGGAAAATTAGCTGGTAATACCATTAAAGAGCTTGAAATTTTATTGATTGCTAAACCTAAACAATTAGCTAATAAGCATTTTGGATCAAGAATTACCATTAAAGATAATATGCTTTATACAGGTTTTGGAGAGAGGGATATGGGAATGATTTCACAAGATCCTACCAAACATCCTGGGAGTATTATTCGAATTAAAAATACTGGTGAAATTCCTAAAGATAATCCAAAGTTTAAAGGTAAAATCGATTGGCTTCCAGAAATTTATTCAATTGGAGTTAGGAATCCACAGGGTATAACGGTCTCACCTCACGACAATGAAGTATACTTTTCAAATCATGGTCCTAACGGTGGTGATTTTATAGGTAAAGCTAAATCTGGTGCAAATTATGGCTGGAAAAATATTGCTTGGGGAGGCTCTGAATACTCTGGGTTTGCTATCGGTAGAGCCCCCTTTAGTAAAAAATATGATAAGCCAATAAAAACATGGGTGCCTTCAATGGCTATTAGTAGTATTCAGTTTTATCAAGGCAATGTTTTTCCTGAGTGGAAAGGTGATCTTATTGTATGCTCTCTAAATGGGAAAAGCCTAATAAGATTAGATTATGAAAACAACAAAATTATAGGCGAGGAAATAATCTTTAAAAACAAAATTGGACGTATTCGAGACTTTGAAATTGATATTCAAGGCAATATTTATCTTATTACTGATAGTCCGAATGGTAAATTGTGGAAACTTAGTAAATAAATATTTTTTAAATTTAACGGAAAACAAGAAATGAATAAAATACAAATAGCACTAATTTTTTTAGTTTGGATTACAAATTTAAGTCTTGCTCATGAGGTTAGATATGATGGGTTTAGCAAACCGGAATCTGTTGCAGAAGGTCCAGATGGTTACATATATGTTTCTGAAATTGGGGAAACAGATAAAGATGGTGATGGAAAAATAAGTAAAATTGACAAAAAAGGCAATATCACTCCATTTGCAATAGGTCTTTACGATCCAAAAGGTATCGTCTTTTATAAAGACAAGCTATATGTAACTGATAGAGATGTAATCATTGAGGTTGATACCGATGGAACATGGTCAGTATTTGGTTCAACAATGGCGTTTCCAAAGACTCCTGTTTTTCTTAATGATATTGATGTAGATTCTGATGGGAATTTCTATATCACTGATACTAGTAATTTTGAAACAGGTGGAATTGTTTTTAAAATGAATCTAGCAGGTGATATTACTGTTCTTTTTGATGAGACAACAAAGAATAATAAAGCTCCTAATGGGGTTCTTCCTATAAAGAATAATAAGCTTTTACTTCTTGATTGGGGTGGTGAACTATTTGAAGCAAATACCAAAACTAAAAAAATTAAAAAATTAGGGGAAGGTTTCCCAGGAGGTGATGGTTTAGCAATTAAAAATGGAATAATATATATAAGTAGCTGGAAAGAAGGAAAAGTGTACGAATTTAAAAATGGTAAATCAAAAGTTATACTAGATGGCTTTAAAGCTGCTGCAGATATCGCTCTTAGTAAAGATAAAAAACATTTAATTATTCCTGATATGTTAGCAGGAACAGTGACAATTCACCCTTTAAAATAAAATTTTGTTAAAGTAATAACACAGTTAGAAAAAAGCTTTATGCACATAATATAAAATCAATTAAGCATTCTGATATCATATTAAAATCAGTAATAAGTTTAAAGAATTTAAATGAACCTTCATGAATATCAAGCCAAAGAATTACTTAAAGCTAACGGAATAAAAGTTCCTAAAGGTCAAATTTCAAATAGTATTGATGAAACTTTTAAAATTGCTAAGCACTTTAACTCAAGCTTGGCCATCAAAGCTCAAATACATGCGGGTGGAAGAGGTAAAGCAGGAGGTATCAAAATAGTTAACACACCTCAGGAAGCTAAAGAATTTGCTTCTATCATTATTGGTAAAAATCTTATTACTGACCAAAACAAACCTCATGGTCAGCCTGTTAATCAGTTATTAATTGAGGAAACTATTTCTATAAAAAAAGAAATGTACTTTTCAATTCTAATAGATAGGCAATCAGAATCTATAGTGATAATGGGATCGCAATCTGGAGGTATGGATATAGAAGAAATAGCTAAGAAAGAACATAACTCTATTGTTAAGGAGTATTGTAAAATCAATACAGAATTAAGTATAGACCAAATTAATAATTTGGCGATCGGGCTCGGCTTAGAAAAAAAATTATTAAATAAGTTTGAAAAATTTATTACTTCTTGTTTTGAGTTCTTTAAAAAATCAGATTTATCTCTTCTTGAAATCAACCCATTAGCTATTTCCAATGATAATGAAATTATTGTTGTAGATTGTAAAATAAGCTTGGATGATAATGCCAAATTTCGCCATACAGAAATTAGTGAGGCTTATGACTGGCTTCAAATTGATAAAAAAGAATCAGAGGCTTTTCATAGTGGACTAAGTTATATTGCTTTAGAGGGTAACATTGGATGTATGGTAAATGGGGCAGGTTTAGCAATGGCTACAATGGATTTAATTAAGCTCTCAGGTGGCTTTCCTGCAAACTTTTTAGATGTTGGTGGTGGGGCAACATCTGAAACTGTTAGTAATGCTTTTAAAATATTGCTTTCAGACAAAAATGTTAAAGTTGTTTTGGTTAATATTTTTGGAGGAATTATGAGATGCGATATTATTGCTGAAGGAATTATATCTGCTGTTAAAGATGTAGGTGTTAAAATTCCAATAGTGGTTCGCCTAGAAGGAACCAATGTTGACCTAGGGAAAAAAATTCTAAATAAAAGCAATCTAAATATTATTTCTGCTGATAGCTTAACGGATGCAGCAAAAAGATCAGTTGAACTAACTACTTTAAAAAAATAAATGTCTATTCTGATAAACAAAAATACAAAAGTAATATGTCAAGGATTTACAGGAAAGCAAGGCACATTTCACAGTGAGCAATCTATCAAATATGGAACTAATATTACTGGTGGAATTACTCCTGGAAAAGGCGGCCAAACACATCTTAATTTACCCGTTTATAACACTGTTCAACAAGCAGTTAATGAGACGAATGCGAATGCATCAATGATTTACGTTCCGCCAAAATTTGCTGCAGAATCTATTATTGAAGCCAGTGATGCAGGTATTGAAATTATTGTATGTATTACTGAAGGTATCCCAGTAATGGATATGTTAAAAGTTAGGCAGAGAATCGAATCAAATAATTCCATTCTTGTTGGTCCAAATTGCCCAGGGATTATTACTCCAAATGAATGTAAAATTGGGATTATGCCAGGAGAAATTCACAAGCCTGGAATAATTGGAATTGTCTCAAGATCTGGCACATTAACTTACGAGGCTGTTCATCAAACATCATTAAATGGACTAGGACAAACAACTTGTGTTGGAATTGGCGGAGACCCTATAAAAGGTCTTAATTTTATAGAGTGTCTACAAATGTTTGAGGAAGACCCTAAGACCAAAGGTATTATTATGGTGGGTGAAATTGGGGGGTCGGATGAAGAACTTGCTGCAGAATTTATTAGTAGTAATGTAACAAAACCAGTTGTTGCATACATAGCTGGTTTGACGGCTCCGGAAGGTAAAAGAATGGGGCACGCTGGTGCGATTATATCTGGTAACACTGGCAAGGCTATCGATAAAATTAATAGCTTAGAAAAATCTGGCGTTTGGATTTCTGAATCACCAGCAACTATGGGTGAAGTAATGGTGCAAGTATTAAATACGCAAAACTAATTAATGAAAAAAATTCTATACATCTTATTTATCTTCATTTTTTGTAACATTTTTCAATTAAATGCCGAAGAAATTCCGTACCTACTTACTGCATCTGCTAAAGGTGATCTTGAAACTGTCAAAGCAATCATTCTAAGCGGGGGCGATCCAAATACTGAAGATAAAGATAACATTAATGCACTAATGTATGCATCAAGAAAAAATCAGGTGGCAATAGTGGAATACTTAATCTCTCAAGGGGCTAAAGTAAATAATGTAGAAAGCGAAGGCTGGACAGCACTAATGTTCGCTTCAAAGAAAAATCATAATGAAACAGTTAAAGTTCTTCTTAATAATAATGCAGATCCTAAAATTACCGATCCAGATGGCTGGTCAGCTTATGGGCTGGCTGCAACATCAGGGCATCATGAAACTATCGACTTACTTCTTAAGGGTGGTATTGACCCAAATAGTAGAAATAATTCAGGTTTAACTGTACTAATGTTGGCATGTAAAAGTGGCAATCTTAAAACTATTGAAATTTTAATTGATAATGGATCAAAAATAGAATTAAAAGATAGGTACGGTAAAACAGCTTTAATTCACGCCACAGCAAATGGAAATGAAAATGCAATAAATCTTCTTCTTTACAAAGGTGCAGATGTTAATGTTGTTGACAACTCTAAATGGAGTGCATTAATGTGGGCTATAAAAAATAAAAAATATAAAGCAGCAAAAGTTCTTATACTTCACGGAGCCAATGTAAATCATAAAGATAATGAAAGTACATATTTAATTCATTACGCTATTCATAGCAAATCAATTAAGTTAATAAAGCTTTTAATTCATGCAAAAGTTAATTTAAAAGCTAAAGATCAATATGGCTTAACGGCTCTAGTATATGCGTTAAAAAATAAAGATAAGGATGTAATTGATTTGATTAAAAATGCTGGTGGGGAATACTAAAAAAACATGAAGATTAGCCTTGCACAAATTAATCCTACTGTAGGTGATATTCAATCTAATTGTAAGCTCATAATAAAGCATGCAAAAATTGCCGAGAAATCAAATACCGAGATATTAATTACTCCAGAATTAAGTATCTGTGGTTACCCTCCTGAGGATTTGCTTCTAAACAATGATTTTATTGAAGAATGTAATGATGCTTTACTAAAAATTGCTAAGAGTTTTCCAAGATTAAAGATAATTGTAGGTCATCCAAGAAGTATGAAAGGGGTATTATTCAATTCTGCATCTATTTTGTATGCGGGAAAAATACAACAAACTTATGATAAACAGATACTCCCAAATTATGGTGTATTTGATGAAAAAAGATATTTCCAAGCAGGAAATAAATCCTTAATATTTTCTCATAAAAATAAAAAATTTGGCTTATTGATATGCGAAGACATATGGATAGAAGGACCTGCTGAGAAATTATCTAATGTTGACTACATTATCTGTATTAATGCTTCTCCATACGAAATTAATAAATACAAGAATAGAATTAAGGAATTGAAGAAACGATTTTTATTAAATAGTTGCACTCTTATCTATGTTAATTTAGTTGGCGGCCAGGATGATTTACTATTTGATGGAGGATCATTTGTCTATAACAATAAACATGGTTTAATCGATTGTCTTGAGCAATTTAAATCTATAAATAAAATAATAGATATAAAAAAATTACAAAAAATAGACAGTATTATTGATCTTAAAACAATCCAATCGCCGATAAAAATTTTATTAAATGGTTTAATACTAGCTCTAAGGGATTATCTATTTAAGAATTCTATTAAAAATGTTTTTATTGGTTTATCAGGAGGTATTGATTCAGCTGTTGTTCTCTACATTGCCACTCAAGTATGTAAAAAAGAAAATATAACGACCATAATGATGCCAAGCTCTTTCACTTCAAAAGCTAGCCTTCAAGATGCTAAAAAACTTTCGGATAATTTAGAAATTAGTCACAAAGTAAAATCAATAAAACCTCTGATGAAATCTTTTGATAAGGCTTTATCTTTAGAATTTAAAAATCATCCGAAGAATATTACAGAAGAAAATATTCAAGCAAGAATTAGAGGTGTTTTATTGATGGCATATGCAAACAAATTTAATGGGATTGTTTTAGCAACAAGTAACAAAAGTGAGGTTGCTGTTGGCTATTCAACTCTATATGGAGATATGGTTGGTGGTTTTTCTATTTTGAAAGATGTCCCCAAAACTTTTGTTTACAAAATTGCTGAGGAAATTAATAGTACTAATAATATTATCCCAGAAAGAATACTAACTAGACCGCCCTCTGCTGAGCTATCTGAAAATCAAACAGATCAAGATACTCTCCCGGATTATAAGGTTCTTGATGCCATAATTGATTTATATATTGAAAAAAATAAAAGTATAAAAATGATAATTAATGAAGGATATTCAGCACAAGATGTAAGAAAAGTTATAAAATTAATTCATATGAACGAATTTAAAAGAAGGCAAACTGCCCCAGGACCAAAAGTTACAAATAAAGCCTTTGGTAAAGATAGACGTTATCCTATTACAAGTAAATATAATCCATTTATAAGAGGAAGTACAAAATGAAAAAAATAGAAGCCATAATTAAGCCTTTTAAGCTAGACGAAGTTAGAGAAGTATTATCTGAGCTTGGTATAATGGGGCTTACAGCCACCGAAGTTAAAGGATTTGGTCGACAAAAAGGTCATACAGAGCTATATAGAGGTGCTGAGTATGTAGTTGATTTCTTACCAAAGGTTAAGTTAGATATAGTTGTCGCTGACGTTATGGTTGAAAAAGTTATCGATGCAATTACATCAACTGCTCATACTGGAAAAATTGGTGATGGCAAAATCTTTGTAATGAATGTTGAAGACTCTATACGAATTAGAACAGGTGAAAGAGGAGATGACGCAATATAGTTTTACGAAGTTAAATGTTGTCTAATTGAATCTAAATCATCAGGAGTATCAACACCCCTATAGGTTTTGCCTCTGTATCTTAAGGTCTTAAGTAATATGTTATTTTCTAAAGCCCTTAACTGTTCAAGCTTTAATTTAATTTCCAATTTAGATATTGGTAAATTACAAAAGTGATCTAATAATTTTTTTTTATAGCCATAGATACCAATATGATGAAATTGTTTTTTTGAATCCCAATCTTTTTCCATCGATACCAAAGGTTTTCTGTAAAACTTTGTAGCAAATTGCTTTGCGTTACATACAACTTTTACATTACTTGGATTTAAATAATCGTTAAAATTCTCAAAAACTGAACAAGCAGTAACATAATTAACATCAATATCTTTTAATGCTTGAGCTAATAATTTAATTAATTTTGGCTCAATAAGTGGTTCATCACCCTGGACATTAATAATAACTTCATCGTCAAGCCATCTCTTCTGGTTGGCAATATCTAAGACTCTATCAGTTCCAGAAGGATGCTTTTTATCGGTCATTAAGGCTTCAAAACCATACTTTTCGGCAGTATTTTTTATTCTTTCATCGTCAGTTGCAATGATTACATGATTAGCACCACTCTTGCTTGCTTGAATCGCTGTTCTTATAACCATTGGAATACCAGCAATATCAATTAATGGCTTACCTGGTAACCTTGTACTTTCATATCTAGCAGGTATTACAACATTGAAATTCATTTTAGATCTTTCCAGAAATTTTTCTAGCCTCACTTTCAAGTAAAATAGGTATTCCATCTTCAATTCGATAAGCTAGTTTTGCTGATTTTGATATAAGCTCATTATTTTTTTTATCAAATATAAGCGGTCCTTTAGTCACTGGGCAAACAATAATATCTAATAATTTTTTATCCATTCAATTAAATCCTTAATTTTTTAATTAATTCTTGAAATAACTTTTTATCTACATTTGCATGCATTGGTAAATACCAAAAATTTTCTTTTGCAAAACTTTTACACTTCACAGAATCTTTTTCAGTCATTATGATATCCATATCATCATAATCCTTAAAATCAATTTCAGTAAACAAATGGTGGTCGTTAAATATTACTTTTTTAAATTTTAAGCCAGAAGAGCTTAATTGTTCAAAAAATCTTTCTGGATTACCAATTCCAGTTATTGCAACAATCTCTTTTTTAAGCTTATCTGGATCATAAACACGATTTCTATTATGGCAATTTACTAGTAAATTGCCATAACATTCCATATGATGATAACCAACATATTTTGTGTAAAAATCTATATTATATTTTTCATAAAACCATTTTTTTTTAGTTTTAGTATGCCCATTTAAAACTAATGCATCTACCTCTTTAATTCTAGAAATATTTTCTCTCAATGGTCCAGCCGGTATTAAGTATCCATTTCCGAACACTCTATCTGCATCAACGACAACTATTTCGAAATCTCCATTTAACTCATTATGCTGAAGGCCGTCATCAGAAATTAAAATATTAATATCAGGATATGAGTTTATTAGCGCCATACCAACATGCGCCTTCCTCTTCCCAACAAATATAGGTAGGTCTATATTAATATTTTTAAATCGTAGTTTAGTCATTAAAGCCTCATCGCCAACATTTGATACTCGTGAGTCTATTAAAACTTCTTGAGGAGATTTAGCATTTGAATTATATCCACTACAAATTAAACCTGGCTTCATACCTATTTTTATTAATTTTTCTACCAGCCAAATTACTAAAGGGGTTTTACCTGTTCCCCCAATGGTTATATTTCCTATAACTACAACAGGTACATCCATCTTGATTGATTTAAATATACCAATTTTATAGGCCCAACTTCTTAAAGAAATTAATAATAAATAAATAAAACTCAATGGAAGTAAAATTAAAATCCATGAAGACTTATTATAATATTGCTTATTTAGAATCTCATGAATTGATCTCAATTTTAGCTAAATCCTTTTTTATATAATTGAGAATAATTTTTTTTTGCTTTTAATAAGTTTTGATGCGTTCCAATTTCAACAATCTCACCATTATCAATTACCACTATTCTATCTGCATTTATTACTGTACTTAGTCTATGGGCAATTACGATCGAGGTTCGTCCTTGCATTAAATTATCCAATGCCTGCTGCACAAGCTTTTCTGATTCAGAATCCAAAGCAGATGTTGCTTCATCTAATAGTAGTATAGGAGCATTCTTCAAGATTGCTCTTGCAATTGCAATTCTTTGTTTTTGCCCTCCAGATAATCGAACGCCTCTATCGCCTATTTTATGATCAAATCCATCAGGCAGTTTATTTATAAACTCTAAAGCATTTGCTGCTTTTGCTGCTTGCTTAACTTTTTTGGCGTCAATGTTTTTAAGCCCTCCATATGCAATATTGTTATAAATCGAATCATTAAACAATATCGTGTCTTGGCTTACCAGTGATATATGATGTCTTAAATTATTTATCTTAATATCAGTAATATTATTTTTATCAATCAATATCGACCCAGAATCTAAATCATAAAACCTTGGAATTAAGTTTACCAGGGAGGTTTTTCCTCCGCCCGACTTACCAACCAAAGCAATTTTCTCACCTGGCATTATTTTAAGATTTAACTTATTTAGTACAATTTTTTTTATCTTCCTATATGAAAAAGTAACATTTCTAAATTCAATATGACCAGTTATACTTTTTAGTTTCTTCTTACCAGTATCTAATTCTTCTTTCTCATCCATTACACTAAATATACTTATTGCCGCTGCAATTCCAATTTGAATTTGTTCATTTATTCCTGTGAGTTTTTTTATTGGAGATATCAGCATTAATAACGCTCCAACAAATGCTGCAAACTCGCCTGGTGTAAATCGGCCAACTGAATAGTAAACTACTAATGCAAGCGAGATTGAAGCAAGCACCTCAATCACAAAGCTATTTGCACCAGATAGTTGAGCTAATTTTGTTTGCATTTTTCTATTTCGAATTACAATTTGTGAAAATTTCTTAAATTCAAAAAGGCCTGATTCAAATATTTTTACAATACGTTGTCCAGAGATAGCTTCTTCTGATGCGCTTGTCATGTCTCCCATTGTTGATTGAACTTCGCTTCCAGCCTTTCTAAGCTTAGGTGACACAAGTTTTAAGTAAAAAACCATTAATGGAACCATTAATGCAAATATAAAAGTTAGCATCCAGTCTAAGTAGAGCATGTAACTAACGATACCAATTATAGTTAGACTTTCACGAATAGACTCTAAAGCAACTTTTGTAGCAACAAAAGATAATTGCTCTGTTTCGTAGGTAAGTTTAGATACAATATTTCCCGAAGCATGCGAATCGAAATAAGTGACTGGAAGAATCATTAATTTTCTAAAAGCATCGAAACGAAGGTCTTCAACAATTTTTCTGGACACCCACCGCATTGAGTATCCTGAAACAAATCCAGATAGAGCTCTAATTGTCATTAATATAACCAAAGCTATTGGGAGAAAGATAGAAGAACTTGAAGCTTGCTCAACAAAGCCTTCGTCTGTTATTTTTTTTATTAAAGCAAGAAATCCTGTATTTGTTAAAGCTAAAACAACTAAAGAAAAGATGCTAATGGATAGAGTCCATTTATATTTTAAGGCATAATTAAAAACCCTAGAATATATTTTCTTAAATTCAGATAAGGTAACTTTAGTCGTTTGTTCTTTCGACATAAAAATATAGGTGCTTTTCGTTAATTAACTTTCGTTGAAAATGTAATTTTAGTTAATCCTGCCTTCCTAGATGCTTCCATCACATTTATCACTGATTGATGTGATGCTAAAGCGTCAGCATTAATAACTAATGGGTTATCAATATTACCATCAGATATCTCTCTTAATTTAATAGTTAAATCGTCTACGGTCTGAGCGCTAATCGATTTTTGATTTATTGCATATTGGCCATCTTTACTAATTGTCACATTAATATAGTCAAGATTTTTATCAGCAATATTTGCTTCCGCTGTTGGTAAATTAATTTTTAATTGGCTAAAACGAGCAAAGGTTGTACTGACAACCAAAAATATAATAATAACAAGCAAAACATCGATTAAGGGAATAAAATTAATTTCAAATTCATCATTTTTTTTGTCTTTTTGAAAGTTCATCTAAATACCTCTACTTTCTTTTGCCATTGATAATTTCTACTAACTTAATTGCTTGTTGTTCCATTTCGACAATAAGGGTATCAATCTTTGTCCTAAAAAAACGATAAGCAATCATAGCTGGGACAGCTACTACTATTCCACCAGCTGTATTATATAAAGCAATTGAAATTCCCCTGGCGAAAATAGCAACATCATTACCGCTACTTGTAAATGAGCTAAATAACTCAACCATTCCAATAATAGTTCCAAATAAACCCAGTAAAGGGGCTACAGTTGCAATTGTTCCTAGGGTGGATAGATATTTTTCTAGTTTATGATTCACAGCCCTTCCTGTTTCTTCAATGGCCTCTTTAATGATTTCTGAAGGGCTATTATAGTTATTTAATGCACTTGCGAAAATCTCTCCTAGCATGGAATGGTCTTGTAAAGATTGAATAGCCTCTTTCTTTACGCCATCTTTTGTTATCATCTTTTGTACTTCCAAAAGCAAATTGACTGGCGCAATAATATTTACTCTTAACGCCCAAAGTCTTTCAAATATAATAGCTACAGCCATAATTGAAGCAAAAATTAAAGGCCAAATTGGCCAGCCTGCTGCGTTAATAATATCCAACACTATATATTTCTCCTATATTTAATAATTAATAATGATTATACTAGGTCGCTGTGATTTTACCCTGAGTTAAATTATAAATTTTGTTCATTTTTTTTGCCAAGGAAAGATCGTGAGTTACCAAAATAATAGATGTTTCTAACTCCTCTGCAAGCTCTAAAAATAAATCAAAAACCTTATTAGCATTTTTATTATCTAAATTCCCCGTTGGTTCATCAGCTAGAATAATATCTGGAGAGGTAATAATGGCTCTTCCAATAGATATTCTTTGTCTTTCACCGCCAGATAGCTCGTGCGGGTAGTGATTAATTCTTTTTTCAAGCCCCAATTTTTTTACAATTAAGGATAATTGAGTATTATGTTTTTTAGTTAAATTTCCTCTAATTGTCAAAGGCATCATCATATTCTCAAGCGCTGTGAAATCAGGCATTAAGTGATGAAATTGATAAATAAAGCCTAAACTATTATTTCTTAAGGCGCATAAATCATTAGATTTCATAGTTGTTAAATCTTTATTTAGTATAGTAATTTGTCCATTATCAGGTTTTTCAAGTCCCGCCATTAAATGAAGTAAAGTGCTTTTCCCAGAACCAGAGACTCCTGTAATTGCAATCTTCTGCGCAGCTTTAACAGTTAAATTAATATTATTTAACACAGGCTGATCTAATCCAGTAAAAGATTTTGTTACTTGATTAATTTTTAATGTTATTTGATTATTCATATTTTAAAGCTGTTGCAGGATCAATTCTTGAAGCTCTAATGCTTGGGTAAATTGTAGCAATAATAGATAAAAATAAACTCATAGAACCAATAAAAATTACATCACTTAAAAGAAGTTTTGATGGTAAAGCAGAAATATAGTAGATATCTTTAGATAAAAACTGAACTCCGAATAAGCCCTCAATAAAAGGAACGATAACATCAATATTTAATGAGATTGATGTGCCTAACAGTATCCCTAAAAAAGTACCAACAATACCAATTAAAATTCCTTGCCATATAAAAATAAATAAAATACTTTTTTTTGTTGCTCCCAAAGTTCTCAAAATAGCAATATCAGATCGTTTCTCGGTCACACCCATCACAAGTGTAGAAACAATATTAAATGCAGCCACAGCTACGATTAAAGTCAAAATAATAAACATCACCTTTTTTTCCATCTGGATTGCTGCAAACAAGTTTGCATGCTGTCTAGTCCAATCTGTTACAACAAGGTTATCAGAATTTTCAAAAGTGCCAGAAATTAATGATGCAGTTTTCCTTGTTTGATTCAAATCATGTAATTTAACTCTGAGACCAGAAATAAGTGAATTCATTTGGAACAAGGTTTGTGCATCATTCAAGTGAATTAAAACTAAACCAGCATCATATTCATACATTCCAACCTCAAAAATACCTTTAATCTTGAATTGTTTTAGACGAGGCAGCATACCTACAGGAGAATAGTTAGCTTGAGAGCTAATCAAAGAAATTTTATCACCAACTGATAATCCAAAATATCTCGCAATGTCAGAACCAATTAATATCTCATAGTTATTTCGAATAAGATTAAACTCCCCTCCCTCCTTAATTTTTAAATTTAAATCACTTACTTTAGGCTCTAGGCTGGGATCAATTCCTCTAACTATGACTCCTCGATTATATTTACCTAGGGATAGCATTGCTTGATTATTTGTAAATGGAGCAATGGCTGCTATATTTTCAAGGTCTTTTAGATTTAATTTGAGCTGTCTCCAATCTTTTAGATTTGTACCTATCTTTACAACCTCAATGTCGGATGCAACGCTTAATATTTTGCTTTGTAATTCAGCTTTAAACCCATTCATAACTGAAAGCACTACGATTAAAGCAGTAACTCCTAAAGTAATGCCAATAATGCTCGTTAAAGAGATAAAAGAGATAAAATTTCTACTTTTTAGGCGTGTATATCTTAAAGCTATCCAGAATTCGTAGAAATTATTTTTAAGAAAATTTATAATCATATTATTTTTTAAACTTGACTCGAAGCATTCTGCTAGAATTATGGCATGTTTACTGGAATAATTGAATCTGTTGGTGAAATCACATCGCTTAATGTCAAAAAAGGTGATTGTGAAATAAAAATTAAATACAAATCTTCATGCTTAAATGATGTATCACTTGGAGATAGTGTTTCTGTAAATGGAATATGCTTGACTGTTAAAAAGGTTAATAAAAGTTTTATCTATTTTGATCTTTCAAACGAAACAATATCAAGAATCTCAGAGTTTAAAGAAGGTGAAACTGTTAATCTTGAAAGTTCTTTAAGGATTAACGGTAAAGTATCAGGTCATTTTGTATTTGGTCATATTGATGGAATAGCTAAATTAATAAAGAATGACATAAAGAGTCGAAGTGAGGAATGGACAGTAAAACCACCAAAAAGACTCATGAAATATATTTCTGAAAAAGGGTCTATAACAATTAATGGGGTTAGTCTTACAATTAATTCTGTTCAGGAAAGCTCATTTAAGATTAATCTAATACCCTACACACTTAACCATACAACACTCAAAAATTTTGATATTGGAAATAAAATGAATATTGAAATTGATATGCTTGCTAGATATGTTGAAACTATTTTAAAGAAATCATAATACTATGAATACAACAGAAGAAATTATAGAAGACCTTAAGAATGGGAAAATGGTTATCTTGGTTGATGATGAAGATAGAGAAAATGAAGGAGATTTAGTTTTAGCAGCTGAATTTACTACTCCGGCCCATATTAATTTTATGTCTAAATTTGGAAGAGGTTTAATTTGTTTGACCCTCACCGCAGAACGGTGCAAAAAATTAAAGTTACCATTAATGGTTCAAGAGAATGAAGGAAAATTAGGAACAAATTTTACAGTATCGATTGAAGCTGCTTCAGGAGTTACAACCGGAATTTCTGCAAGTGACAGAGCTAAAACCATAACTGCAGCAATATCAAAAAATGCAAATCATAAAAGTATTGTTAGGCCTGGACACATCTTCCCTTTAATATCTCATCCTGGAGGTGTTCTATATAGAGCGGGGCATACTGAAGCTGGTTGTGATCTTGCAGAGCTTGCAAAGTTAGAGCCTGCCTCTGTAATATGTGAGATATTAAATGAAGATGGCAGTATGGCTCGTCTGCCAGAATTAATTAAATTTTCAAAAGAACATAAGATAAAAATTGGAACAATTGCTGATTTAATAGAGTTTAGAAGTAGAAAAGATAAGCTTATAAAAAAAATAAGCGAGCAAATAATTGATACGGATTATGGACAAATGCAGCTTTTACTTTATTCTGACTTATTATCCAAAAATTCTCATTTGGCTCTTGTAAAAGGAAAAATTAATGCTGAAGATGAGGTATTAGTTAGAGTTCATGCCCCATTATCTATTCTTGATTTTATTGACAAAAATACCCAGCATTCTTGGCCACCTTTAAAGGCATTGGAAGAAATTAGTAAGTCTGCTAATGGAGTGATTATATTTCTTAACTATCAAGAATCGCAAAATAAAATCTCTGATATTTTAGAAACTATCAATACACCTACAGACAATACAAATGATTTGAGAAATTATGGAATTGGGTCTCAAATCCTTGTTGATATAGGGGTAAAGAAAATGAAATTACTAGCCTCACCAAGGAAAATGCCAAGCATGATAGGCTATGGGCTTCAAGTTACTGAATTTATTGAAAATAATTAGCAAAACTTTATTTATTTTATGATAAAATAAATTGTTGATTACATTAAAATACAATTTAAATTGTAAATTCTTCAAAAAGGGTTCTAACCCTTTTTTTTTAAGTCAATCTATAATTCTCACATTCCATGCTTAACCAGATCAAAATAGTAAAAAAAATAGAAGGGAATATTTTATCATTTGATTTTGGTGAAAAAAGAATTGGGGTTGCGATTGGAAATAGCATTACAAAAAGTTCTCATCCATTAGAAACTATAAATACACCCAAAAATACAGAAAGATATAAACTTATTGAGTTGTTACTAAAGACTTGGGAGCCAGTTAATTTGGTTATAGGCTACCCATTAAACGATGATGGGTCTCTTTCTAAAATGAGCTTGTTAGCAAAAAAATTTGGTATGAAATTGAGTAATAAATATAACATTCCAATAACAATGATAGATGAAAGGTTTACTTCTTCGGAAGCTGATTTAGAATTGAAAAAATTCGAAAAAAATTTTAAAAAGAGAAAAATTGTTATCGATCAAGTTGCTGCAATGATTATACTCGATTCCTTTTTTGAAAATTATAGTGATGAAGATTTCAATAAAAAAAATTTTCAAGAGACTTTATGATGCAAAATCTTCAACAAAATAAAAATAAAAAACTTCAACACCTTTTATCAATCAAAGGGCTAGATAAAAAAATTATTGAACAAATATTTAATGATGCAGATAAATTTCTTGAAAAAAAAGATATAAAGTTAGATAACTACACATCCTTAAATGGAAAAACAGTTTGTAATCTTTTCTTTGAAAATAGTACCCGAACTCAGACTACATTTGAAATTGCTGCAAAAAGACTATCAGCAAATGTTATAAATTTAGACATAGCAACATCATCACAATCTAAAGGTGAATCAATCCTTGATTTAATAAATAATTTAATTGCTATGAGTGTTGATATTTTTGTTGTGAGGCACTCCGAGCCAGGTATCCCAGAATTAATTGCCAAAAATATTAAATCGAATGCTCACGTAATCAATGCTGGTGACGGTAATAGAGAGCATCCAACTCAAGGACTTTTAGATGCTTTTACTATAAGAGAATTTAAAAAAGATTTTTCTAACCTTAAAGTTGCAATTGTTGGAGATATTGAGCATTCGAGAGTAGCGAAATCAGAAATTAGCATTTTATCTACTCTTGGTACTAAAGAAATTAGAGTGGTAGGGCCTAAAGCTCTAATGCCCAGTAATATTGATGATCTGAATGTAAACGTTTTCTACACGATGGAGGAAGGATTAAAGGATGTTGATGTAGTAATGATGCTTCGCATCCAAAAGGAACGTATGAGTAATAAAACGGTTCCATCTGAAAGTGAATACTTTAAAAATTTTGGGCTTAATCAGAAACGTCTTAAAATCGCGAAAGATAATGCTCTAGTTTTACATCCAGGTCCCATTAATAGAGGTGTAGAAATTGAGTCTGAAGTGGCAGATGGCAAGCAGTCAGTAATTCTTAATCAAGTTAAGAATGGTATAGCAATAAGAATGGCAGTCATGGCAATGATGGTAGATACAAAATAAAAAGGCTTTAAAAATAAATACTTATTATTTTTATGTATATAATAAACAATAATTTAAATTTGTTTTGATCAAAAGGGGAAATTGATGCTAGAAAAACTAATTAATGCTCTGCTAGGAAAAGAATCAAAAGCGACTCCGACAGCAGTAGCTAAAAAGAAACCAGTAGCTAAAAAGAAACCAGTAGCTAAAAAGAAACCAGCGGCTAAAAAGAAACCAGCGGCTAAAAAGAAAAAAAGATAGTGAGGGTTTAAATTGAGTCTTAAAAAAACCAAGCTATTTAGCTTGGTTTTTTTTAATTTAAGATATGTCACTAATTAAAAAAAATATACTTAACATTATTGATGAATTAGAACAAAATAATTCTCAAAAAGATAGCAAGGTGCGGCTTGTCGCAGTAAGTAAAGGTCAAGGCCAAGAAAAAATTCTGGAAGCCTTAAAATCTGGTCATAATATTTTTGGTGAAAATTACCTTCAAGAAGCTATTGATAAACAAAAAAGTCTTACAAATTATAAAATTGAATGGCACTTCATTGGACCAATACAAAGTAATAAGTGTAAATTAATAGCTGAAAATTTTTCATGGGTTCATAGTGTAGACCGAATCAAAGTAGCAAATAAATTAAATGATTCACTTCAAGAAAAAACCTTACTTAATGTCTGTATGCAAGTAAACATTAGTAATGAAGATAGTAAAAGTGGGCTAAACATTAATGAAATAGATTCTCTCGCAAAACATATTAATAACTTAGATAAATTAACATTAAGGGGTCTTATGGCAATCCCGACAAATACAAGCAATGATGAAATCCTTAGAAATGAATACAATCAATTAAAAAATATATATGAGGATCTCAGAAAAAAGTACGCATCAATTGATACTCTTTCAATGGGGATGTCTAACGACTACTTGTTAGCGATTGAAAATGGGGCTAATCTTGTACGAATAGGAAGTAAAATTTTTGGTAAAAGAAAATAATGGCTAAAATTAAAAGAGATTTATATTTTATTGGTTTTGGCAATATGGCACAGGCTATTTACCAAAGGATGGACCAAAGTGTCTACGAAAATATTTTTCTTGTTGAAAAAAGTAGTCAAAGAATCAAAGAAATTAAAAAGATGGACTCAATTGGTTCAGGTGAGTTCTGTCTGAGTCATCATACTAAAATAATTAAAAAATTAAGTAAGAATAAGGTCACTGACTTTGATATTATTTTAATAGCAGTAAAGCCTACTCAAATAAAATCTGTATGCATTCAAATAAAAGGTTTGACTAAATCACCATTTGTAATTTCAATTGCTGCGGGAGTTAATACATCAAAGATTACAAAATATTTAGATTACTCCACAGACCGAATTGCCCGAACAATGCCAAATTTATGTGCAAAAAAGGGTATGGCAATAACGGGTATTTTTTATAATGGTAGAAATAACTCAATAAAGAAAACTACTCATGGCTCCATGATCTCTAAAATTTTTACATCAATTGGACAAGTTTTATGGGTGGAACAGGAATCAGATCTTAATTCTATCACTGCCATTTCAGGTAGTGGGCCCGCATACATTTATTACATCATGAATGCAATGATTGATGCTGCTGTGGAAATTGGTTTAAAAAGAAGTGATGCACAAAGATTGGTTGTACAAACAATTATTGGGGCTGGTGAAACAGGTAAAGATATTGATAATCTTGGAAGTGAAATTATTAAAGTCTCCTCAAAAGGCGGTACAACTGAAAAAGCTATTAGTATTTTCAAACAAAAAAAATTAGATACGATTATTAAGCAGGCGGTAAAAGCTGCGTATAAAAGATCTAAAGAACTTAGTAAATAATAAGATATGAATAAAAATATTGTTGTAGGTCTCTCTGGTGGGGTCGATTCAGCCGTCACAGCATGGCTCCTTAAAGAAGAAGGATATAAAGTTACTGGTCTTTTCATGCAAAATTGGGAAGACGACAATAATGATGAGTATTGCACAAGTAAGCAAGATTTAATCGATGCAGTTTCTGTTGCAGAAAAAATTGGTATTGATATTGAAGTTGTTAATTTTGCAAAAGAATATAAAGAAAAAGTATTTTCTTTATTTATTAATGGATTAGAAAATGGCATCACTCCAAATCCAGATATTTTATGCAATTCAGAAATTAAATTTAATGCTTTTCTTAATCATGCAATAGAAATGGGTGCTAATAAGATAGCAACCGGCCATTATGCAAAAGTTCAAGAAGTTGATGGTCTTTTCAAATTATTAAAAGGTGATGATGGAACAAAGGATCAGAGCTATTTTTTGTATAGACTTAATCAGGCTCAACTTTCACGCTCAATATTTCCGCTTGGTCATTTATTAAAATCTGATGTTAGGAATATAGCAAAAGATAACGGATTACATAACTATGCTAGAAAAGACTCAACTGGTATATGCTTTATTGGTGAAAGGCCATTTGCTGAATTTCTCAGTGGGTATATTAAAAAAAATTTAGGGGACATTAAAGACTTAAATGGAAACATTCTTGGTCAACATGATGGTATTAATTTTTATACTATAGGACAGAGGCAAGGTTTAAAAATTGGTGGTTTGAAATCTGGAAATGGGGCTCCATGGTTTGTGGTAGATAAAAAAATTAAGGAAAATGAAATAATTGTAGGCCAAGGTCATGAGCACCCTCTCCTATTTAAGGATGGTCTAATTGCAAATGACTTTCACTGGATTTTAAATAAAGAACCCAGAACTAATTGGGTATACTCGGCCAAAACCCGTTACAGACAAAATGATGACCCATGTGAAATTGATGAAATAAATGATAAAGAGTTTAATATAATTTTTGGTCAAAAACAAAGGGCCATAACACCAGGACAATCAGTTGTGGTTTACGAAAGCAATGTTTGCTTAGGTGGGGGAATAATTAAAGAGCCAATTAATCAAGAATTAAATGTATGAACAAAAATAAGAAATTAACATTCAATAAAAAATTATTGCAAGAAGCAATTAAGATTAATGTAACAGCTGCTATTAATGAAGACTTGAAAAAAATTGATAAAACTTCAGAGATACTACCAGCCAAAACTATAGGACTTGCAAAAATTCAGGTCAAACAAGTTGCGATATTATGTGGTTCTCCATGGGTTGATTATTGCTTCCATCAAATAGATAAAAATATACGGGTTATTTGGCATTTCAAGGAGGGTTCCAAAATACAAACTGGTGACCAGATTTGTACGATTTCGGGCAACTACAATCGCATTTTAATGGGTGAGCGAATAGCTATAAATTTTCTTCAAACCCTTTCTGGAACAGCATCAACTTCTAACCTGATGAATTTAAAAATTAAAAGGTATAAGGCTCAACTATTTGACACAAGAAAAACAATTCCTGGGCTTAGAGTAGCCCAAAAATATGCTGTTCAAATAGGGGGCGCATTTAATCAAAGATTCGGCCTTTATGACAAAGTTTTAATTAAAGAAAATCATATAAAATCAATTGGGAGCATATCCCAAATACTTAAAATAGCTAAAAAAAAATACTCTTTAAAAGATGTTCAAATTGAAGTTGAGACTTTTAAAGAGTTTAAAGAGGCTTTAGAATTCGGTGCCACAAACATTTTATTAGATAATTTTTCACTAGAAGGGCTCACGAAGGCAGTTCAAATTAATAAAAAGAAAGCTGTGTTAGAAGCATCTGGCAATATTGATATCAATAATATTATTGATTTCGCAAAAACTAAGGTGGATAGAATTTCAATAGGCGCCCTTACAAAAAATATTAAAGCAGTAGATTTTTCTATGTCTATTAAGATTAAATAAGCTTAGTTAAGCTTGACGAGAGCCTTGCATAAAGGGTATTGTAGAGCTTTTATGAAATCTTAATTTATTCAATGAAACCTGAAATTATCACTGGCGCTGAAATTACCATTCGCTCCTTACAAGAAGAAAATGTTGAATTCGTTTTTGGCTACCCTGGTGGTGCCGTTTTAAATATTTACGACGCTATTCATCAACAAACTGCATTTAAACATGTATTAGTTCGCCATGAGCAAGCAGCTGTTCATGCTGCAGATGCATTTTCTAGAGCTACAGGAAAGGTAGGCGTTGCGTTGGTTACATCTGGTCCAGGTGCTACAAACGCAGTGACGGGAATTGCTACAGCTCACATGGACTCGATACCAATAGTTATTATAAGTGGTCAGGTTCCAACTCATGCTATTGGCTCAGATGCCTTCCAAGAATGCGATACTGTCGGAATTACAAGGCCTTGCGTTAAACATAATTTCTTAGTTAAAGATGTGAACAAAATTGCGAGCACAATTAAAAAAGCATTTTTTATTGCCTCTACAGGTCGACCTGGTCCTGTTTTGGTCGATATTCCAAAGGATATTACCTCTGAGACCGCAGAATTTATCTACCCAAAAACTATTGAAATGCGGTCTTATAAACCAATTATAAAGGGACATTCAGGTCAAATTGGCAAAGCTATTGATCTTCTCATTAACGCCAAACAACCTATGGTATATTCTGGAGGTGGTGCAGTTCTTGGCGATGCAGCAAAATCTCTCACAAAATTAATTAAAAAATTAGATCTTCCAATTACCAACACTTTAATGGGTCTTGGTGGCTTTCCTGCATCAGATGAAAATTTTCTTGGTATGCTTGGAATGCATGGGACTTATCAAGCCAATATGGCTATGCAAGAATGTGATGTTTTATTAGCAGTTGGAGCTCGTTTTGACGATCGAGTAATTAGTAATCCTGAGCACTTTTTAAAGAACCCAAAAAAAATTATTCATATTGATATTGATCCTGCTTCTATTTCTAAAAGGGTTAAGATAGATATTCCTATCGTTGGAGATGTTGATTTAGTCTTAATTGATCTTCTAAAAGCTTATCAAGAAGTAGAAAAAAATCATAACAAAAAGCTTATCTCCCCATGGATGGAAAAAATAAAAAATTGGACTGACACCGATTGTATGAAATACAAAGATGATGGTTCTGTCATAAAGCCACAGTTCGTTGTACAAAAATTACATGAAGTAACAAAAGGTGACGCATTTATTACTTCTGACGTTGGTCAACATCAAATGTGGGCTGCTCAATACTACCCCTTTGATAAACCGAGAAGGTGGATTAATTCTGGTGGGCTCGGAACCATGGGGGTTGGCTTACCATACGCAATGGGTTGTCAGCTTGCTTTTCCTGAATCACAAGTTGCTTGCGTCACAGGTGAAGCTTCAATTCAAATGTGTATTCAGGAGCTTTCTACATGTAAACAATACAATCTTCCAATTAAGATCATTACTCTCAACAATCGCTATATGGGTATGGTTAGGCAATGGCAAGAATTTTTTTATGGCAATAGATATGCTGAGTCATATGTAGATGCCCTTCCCGACTTTGTAAAACTTGCAGAATCTTATGGGCATATTGGTATGAAAATAGAAAAGTCTTCAGATGTGGAAGGCGCTTTACAAGAAGCTTTTAGCCCAAAACTAAAAGAACGTTTAGTCTTTATGGATTTTATAACTGATCAAACTGAAAATGTATTTCCAATGATCCCAAGCGGCAAAGGACTTTCTGAAATGATTTTAGCTAAGGATGAGTAAATGAGGCATATAATTTCACTTTTGATGGAAAACGAATCAGGGGCGCTCTCACGCGTGTCTGGATTATTTTCAGCTAGAGGATATAATATCGAATCATTAAATGTGGCCCCTACAGAAGATCCAACCTTATCAAGAATGACTATTGTTACAAACGGTTCAGATGAAGTCATTGAACAAATAATTAAGCAGTTAAATAAACTTATTGATGTTGTAAAAGTCCTTGATCTAAATGATGGCAGACATATTGAGCGAGAATTAATGATAGTAAAAGTCAAGGCTACAAATAAATATCGAGATGAAGTAAAAAGAATTAGCGACACATTTGGTGGAAGAATTATTGAAACGGCTGAGACAACATTTACTATTGAGCTCACAGGTCCATCTAGTGAGTTAGATGATTATCTTGCTAGTTTGGATAAGACAGCGATAATTGAAACTGTTCGAACTGGAGCATTAGGAATTGGGCGTGGAGATAGAATACTTAAAATACAATATTAAAGGAAATATATGAAGGTTTATTACGATAAAGATGCAGATTTAAACATTATTAAGAACATGAAAGTTGCGATTCTAGGTTATGGCTCTCAAGGTCACGCGCATGCAAACAACTTACAAGATTCTGGTGTTGATGTTGTTGTTGGTTTGCGTGATGGTTCTAATTCATCAGACAAAGCAAAATTGGCTAACTTAAATGTAAAATCAGTTGCAGATGCAACTTCTTGGGCAGACTTAGTGATGGTCCTTGCTCCTGACGAATTTCAGGGAAAAATATACTCAGAAACTATCGAGCCAAATATGAAACAAGGTGCAACACTTGCATTTGCTCACGGTTTTAATATTCATTTTGGGCAAATTAAACCAAGGGAAGATTTAAACGTAATTATGATTGCACCTAAAGCGCCTGGTCATACGGTTCGTTCTGAGTTTGTAAAAGGTGGTGGAATACCAGATTTAATTGCTATCCAACAAGATGCAAGCGGAAAGGCAAAGGATATAGCGCTTTCCTATGCTTCTGCAATTGGTGGTGGAAGAACTGGGATTTTAGAAACAACCTTTAAAGATGAAACAGAAACTGACTTATTTGGCGAGCAAGTAGTTTTATGTGGTGGAACTACAGCCCTTGTTCAGGCTGGCTTTGAGACTTTAGTAGAAGCTGGATACGAGCCAGAAATGGCATACTTTGAATGTCTCCATGAATTAAAATTGATTGTCGATTTAATGTACGAAGGTGGTATAGCCAATATGCGCTATTCTATTTCAAATACAGCTGAATATGGAGATGTAACAAGGGGTTCTAGAATTGTTAATTCAGAAACAAAAGCTGAAATGAAAAAAATTCTAGGTGAAATCCAAGATGGGTCATTTGCTAAAGAGTTTGTAAGTAATGTTGGAGATTTACCAGCTCGCCGTGAAAAACAAAGAGAGCACCAGATAGAGAAAGTTGGCGAATCACTGCGCTCCATGATGCCATGGATTAAAAAGATTGTTGATAAGACAAAGAATTAATTGAAAACTAATCTTACCTATCCAATTATAGCAAAAGAAGGCTGGTTATTTCTTGGGCTTTCAGTTGTCGCTAGCTTAGCTACCACTCTTTGGTGTCCAACAGCATCAATACCTCTATGGATAATATCTTTATTTATTTTACAATTTTTTCGAGATCCAATTCGACCAATACCTAAAGATAAGAATTTGATAGTATCAGCCGCGGATGGACGTGTCATTTCAATTGAGAAAACAACTGATCCTTATAAGAAAAGAAAGGCGATAAAGGTTAGTGTTTTCATGAATGTTTTCAATGTTCATTCAAATAAAGCACCAGTTTCTGGACAGATTATTAACAAATGGTATTATCCTGGAAAATTTTTTAATGCTTCTTTATCTAAAGCCTCATCAGAAAATGAACGTTGTGCACTATTGATAGAAACAGAAGATAAACAATTAATAACTTGTGTCCAGATTGCTGGGCTAATTGCACGTAGAATTTTATGTTACAAAGAAGCCGGCAGTAATCTTTTAAAAGGTGAGCGATATGGATTTATTCGATTTGGGTCCCGAGTAGATTTATATTTGCCAGAGAATGCAAAAATTAACGTAACCCTTGGTCAAAAAGTTAAAAGCTGCCAATCAGTCATAGCTGAATTATATTAGTTTTTACGAAGATAGATTGATAATTCACTCAAAGCTTTCTCATAAACTTCTCTTTTAAAATCAATAACTTTATCCAATGAGGACCAAAAATCATCCCATCGCCATGAATCGAATTCCGGCTTTTCAGAGTTATTTAATATAATGTCAGAATCTTTACCAGTAAATTTCAATAAAAACCATATTTGTTTTTGTCCTTTATAGCGCGAGTAACCGTCTCGCCTAATCCATTGCTTTGGGACGTCGTATCTTAGCCAGTTCTTTGTTTTCCCAATGACCTCTACATGATCTCGACTTAAGCCCACTTCTTCCATTAATTCTCGATACATTGCCTCCTCAAGACTTTCTCCTTCATCTATACCTCCCTGAGGAAATTGCCAAGCATCTTCAGCCACTCTTTTTGCCCATAAAACTTTGTTATTATCATTTAAAATAACAATAGCAACATTAGGTCTATATCCTTCTTGATCAATCATAATGTTATCCTTAATATATGTTCTATTTTTCCACAAACAAAAATTTATTAATAGCTTGATTTTAATATGATTAATCGAAATAAAAAAATTATTGTAGTTTTGTTAATAAGCTTGTCTTTGTCATTAATTTATTATTATAGTAATTACTACAAAACTCATCCTAAAGCTTATATTACTAATCAAGGAGATAATACTGTTTCTGTAGTTGACCTTGTTGATCTTGAGGTAATAAAAACTATAAAAGTTGGTATTGCTCCACTTGGAATTACAATTTTAAATAAAAAAAATCTTGGATTCATAGGTAATGTTGGAACTGATGATGTTTCTGTAATCGATACACGAACAGATCAGATTATTAAAACAATTAAATTAAATACTGCCCCCTTAAGCATAACTTCTAGCCCTGATGAATCAAAAGTGTATGTAACTGATTGGTTTAAAAATAATATTCTAGTCATATCCGTTAAGGAAATGAAAGTGATAGATTCTTTTAAAGTTGGGGCAACACCATCGGGCGTAGTATTTAATAAGAAATATAAGTATCTAATAGTGACTAATAGAGATTCTAATACTGTTGAGGTATACAATAAAAAAAATAAGCTGATTACAAAGTTACCTACAGGTAAACATCCATTTGGGGTTCACACTAAAGGGCAATATGCTTACACTGCAAATGTATACGATGATTCAATAACAATTATTAACCTAGAAGATTGGACTACTAAAGTAATTAAAGTTGGTGCACACCCTTACAATGTATTAACTCACCAGAATCTTGGTTTTGTAACAAATACGGTTGATGACTCATTAAGTGTTATCGACCTAAAAATTGGTAAAGAAATAAAACAAATATACACTGGTGAAACTCCTGAAAATTTAGATGTACATCGAAAATTAAATTTACTTGTAGTTACAAACTGGGGAAGCGATTCAATTTCTGTGTTTTCTCTTAAAAATTTAAAGCTAATAAAGGAAATAAAAACAGGAGCTCAAAGCCGATCTTTTGGTGAATTTATACTACAGTAAAGTTTTTATAGTAATATGTTCAATTGATTTTAACTAACAAAGGATTTAACAGATGAGAAAATTTATTTTAGCTCTTACGTCACTAATGTTTTCCATGTCGATTTTTGCGCATGGCCCAACACCTCAAAAAGTTCAAGAATCAATCACTGTAAATATTGCCCCTGCTAAAGCATGGTCGGTTGTAAAAAACTTTACAGACTTTAACAAGATTATGAAAACAAGGTCTTTTGATGATGAGATAATGAAAATAAAATATGAGATGTTAAAAAAAGATGGCCCTTTTTCTGATTATAACGCTTATATTATCGTCAAAAAAGGTGCTAATGATAATGAGTCAGTTATTCAATGGACTGCAAGATTTTATAGGACTTATAAGCTAAACCCTCCAATTCCTGAAGGGCAAGACGATGCAACTGCCGTTGCAGCTGTTAAAAAAATAGTTGAGCCAGGACTTGCTAGCCTAAAAAAAGCTCTACAATCGAAATAATTTATTAACTCTTTAAAGGCGGATTATTAAATCCGCTTTTATTATGATTATAATCAATCCACAAAAAAATCCTAAAGCATTAGTAGTCTGGCTTCATGGTCTTGGAGCGGATGAAAATGACTTTGTACCATTCATTAAAAGTCTAGAACTTGATAATACTGAATTTATTCTACCTAATGCTCCCTTAAGGCCAATAACTATGAACCAAGGTCTTTCAATGAGAGGTTGGTATGACATCAAAGGCACACACAATTCTCTTAATTTTTCTTATCAGGATGAGAGCGGCTTAATAAAATCTAAAGCTCTTATTGAGGCTATAATCAAAAAAAGATGCGCACTATGCAGTTCAAGTTTTAAAGTATTTATTGGAGGCTTCTCTCAGGGGGCGGCCTTATCATTATTCACTGGGTTATCATCAAATCTTAAAATTAGTGGGATTATTGCCTTATCTGGCTACCTGCCAAAAAACATAAAGCATTCAGGCCCTGAAGATCCACCGATAATTGCAATTCATGGTGAGGGTGATGATATCATTACTTTAAATATAGCTAAAAATAGTTATTTAGAAATTCAGAAATCAAAAGATTTCTTATTTAAATCCTATAATATTGCTCATGAAGTAATATATGAGGAAATTATAGATGTTAAAAACTTCTTAATTAAGAATATATAATCATGGCCAAAGAAAATATAAATATAGAAAAAGTATTAAAAGAGTTGGAATCTATTGTCGTAAAAATGGAAGATGACAGTTTAAATCTAGAAGACTCTCTAAAATCTTACGAAAAAGGAATAACTCTTGTTAAGTCAGCTCAAGAATCACTTAAGAAAATTGAGCAGCGTGTTCAAATTCTTTCTCAAAAAAATGAATTAGAAGATTTTAACCCTGATGACTGATGATTTTAGCTTGTGGGTTAATTCGCATCATAAAAGAATAGAAAGTTTCATGATGCAAATTTTGAAGGAAGAATCTTCTAATTCCTTAATCCATGAGGTGTGTAGTTATGGTTCTATAAATGGTGGCAAGAGATTTCGAGCATTACTAAGCTATGCCATTGGTGAAATTACGCAAACTGATAAACTAATTATTGATCACATAGCTTCATCAATAGAATTCATTCACGCTTATTCGCTAATTCATGATGATCTTCCAGCAATGGATAATGATGATTTAAGGCGAGGCAAGCCGACATGTCATATAAAATTTAACGAAGCTCAAGCTATTCTTGCTGGAGATGGCCTTCAATCTTTAGCCTTTCATATACTATCACTATCAAGCTTCTTAATTAATGATCAAAAAAAACTGAAGTTAATTAACTCCCTATCCAACACAATAGGTATTAATGGTATGGTAAAAGGTCAATCTTTAGATATTGAAAATACATTAAAAATTGGTGAAATTAAAGGCTTGGAGAAATTACAAGAATTAAAAACAGGGTTATTATTTAATTTTATTGGGTCAGCAACATGCCTTGTGTCAGATAATCATTCTAAAAAAATGAATATAAAAATTACTAATTTATGTGCGCTATTAGGGAAAGTTTATCAAATAACAGATGATATTCTCGACTATGAATCTAATGATAAAATTTTAGGTAAAACTAGTGGCAAGGATAGAAAAGATAATAAGCTTACATATGTTTCTCTTCTAGGCATCAATGAGGCGAAAAAAATTAATAGTAAATATTTCGATGACATCAAAGAAATAATTAACTCAATCTCTGGAAATACTATATTTTTGAATGAATTAATTTTGAAAATTTATCAACGAGCTCACTAAATGAATTATCTAAATAAAATAAATAAGCCATCGGATATCAAAAAACTCTCAAGAGATGAGTTAGAATTATTAGCCAAAGAACTACGCTCTTTTATAATTGATAGTGTTTCAAAAACTGGGGGCCATTTATCTTCAAATCTAGGGGTAATTGAACTCACTATTGCACTTCATTACGTATACGATTGTCCAAACGATCAAATTATTTGGGATGTTGGCCATCAAACCTATGCACATAAAATATTAACTGGAAGAAGAAATAAAATGCATACGCTTAGACAAAAAGATGGCATCTCTGGCTTCCCTAGGCGCGCAGAAAGTAAATTTGATAGTTTTGGTACCGGTCATTCAAGTACATCTATATCTGCAGCTCTAGGAGTATCTGAAGCATTTAAAATCAATAATTCTAAATATAGAGCAATTGCTGTAATTGGAGATGGGGCAATGACTGCAGGCATGGCTTTTGAAGGATTAAATAATGCCGGTAATACTGAAAATGACATACTTGTGATACTAAATGATAATGATATGTCTATTTCAAATAATGTAGGCGCATTAAATAATTATCTTGCAAAGCTCCTATCTGGAAAATTATATGGAGGAATTAAGCGTTCTGGGAAAGCTGTTCTTTCTAAGGTTCCACCTGTGCTTGAGCTAGCTAGAAAAACTGAAGAGCATGTAAAAGGAATGGTGATACCGGGAACCTTATTTGAAGAATTCGGATTTAATTATATTGGCCCTATTGATGGTCATCATTTAAACACAATGATAGACACCTTGAGCAACATAAAATCTCTAAAGGGTCCTCAATTTTTACATGTAGCGACAAAAAAAGGATATGGGTATCAGCCAGCCGAACAAAATCCTAATAAATTTCACGGTGTAAGTAAATTTGACCCCCAAAATGGCCAAACCAAGAAAAAAAATGTATTAAAAACATTTACTGAAGTTTTTTCTGAATGGATCATGGATACAGCGGCTAAAGAATCAAAACTTTGCGCTATAACTCCAGCAATGTCAGATGGATCTGGCCTTAATGAATTTTCTAAAAAATATCCAAAACGATTTTTTGATGTTGGTATTGCAGAGCAACACGCACTAACATTTGCTGCAGGCCTTGCATGTAACAACCTGAAGCCTGTTGTAGCTATATACTCAACCTTTCTTCAGAGAGCATATGACCAATTAATTCATGATATCGCACTTCAAAATATATCAATGTTGTTTGCAATTGACCGCGCAGGAATTGTAGGTGCAGACGGTGCAACTCACTCAGGAAATTTTGATATCTCATATTTAAGGTGTATTCCAAACATTATTATAATGACTCCAAGCAATGAAAATGAATGCTATCAAATGCTTAAAACAGGATTTAAATATGATGGTATATGTATTGTTAGATTTCCCAGGGGGAACGGCATCGGTACCCATATTGATAAAAAATTAAACTTATTACCTATTGGTAAGTCTGAAAAAATAAGAGCTGGAGAAAATATTGTAATTTTTGCTTTTGGTCCCCTTCTTAAAACTGCTCTTGAGGTAGCTGAAGAATTAAATGCCACCCTTATTGATATGAAATTTGTAAAGCCTATTGATGAAAAAATGATAAAGAAATGTGTTAATAATCATAATGTTGCAGTAACAATTGAAGATAATGCAATTTTAGGTGGAGCAGGATCAGCTGTTTTAGAAGTAATAAGTAAGAATAATTTAAAATGTAGGACTCTTTGCCTAGGCATACCAGATAATTTTGTTGAGCATGGAACTCAAGAAGAAATTTATAAACTGTGTGAATTAGATAAAAATAGTATTATTAAGAAAATTGTTAAACAATTATAGTAATGATAAAATCATCTTTTAATAAAAATAAATATAATGAATAAAATAATCTCAAATGAATTAATAGAAGATGTTCAAAACAGTCCTGACAAAAGGCATCTAGATATAGATAAAGTTGGCATAAAAGCTATTAAGCATCCTATTATAGTTAAAGATAGAACTGGATTAATACAACATACAAATGCGACTTTTAGTATGTATGTTCATTTGCCTCATAATTTTAAAGGCACACATATGTCAAGATTTGTTGAGATTCTTAACGAAAACCAAAAAGAAATTTCAGTAGCATCTTTTAAAGACATTCTAAAAGAGATGTTGGAAAGATTAGAATCTGAATCAGGTTACCTAGAAATGCAATTTACGTATTTTGTAAATAAAAAAGCTCCTGTTAGTGGAGTTGAAAGCTTAATGGACTATGAAGTGAGTTTTATTGGTGAAATGATAAATGGAAAAATAATTAATACAACTAAAGTTGTTGTTCCTGTTACAAGTCTTTGTCCATGTTCGAAAAAAATATCTAAATATGGTGCGCATAATCAAAGAGCCCACGTTACACTAACTCTTGAAACAAATGATTTTATTTGGGTTGAAGATATAATTGAGGTAGTTGAAAAACAAGCATCATGTGAATTATATGGAATACTTAAAAGACCCGATGAAAAGTTTGTAACAGAAAAAGCATATGAAAATCCTAAATTTGTTGAGGATATTGTCAGAGATATTGCGGCTGATCTTAAATCAAATACTAAGGTGAATAAATATATAATTGAATCTGAAAATTTCGAATCTATTCATAATCATTCAGCATATGCCCTTATAGAAGGAAGTAATACTTAATTATAAATATTTATTTAGGTTGCTTTAGTAATTTTCTTTAATCCATAAAATATTACTAAAAAACCAAGTAATGGAAGTACTGAAGAAAACATAAAGGTACTAGCAGCACCGAATTTATCAATCATAATACCGCCTCCTAAGCCACCAATTGTTCCTCCTAATCCATAAGTAATGCTATTATAAATAGATTGTCCTCTTGAGTGATGCTCTTTATTAAAATGAATTGAAACTAACTCAACTGATGCTACATGAAAGCTACCAAAAGTTGCTGCATGAAGAATTTGGGCAAATATTAAAACTAATAAAATATCAACGAAATACCCAATAAGAAAAAATCTAACTACAGCTAAAAATAAGCTTATTAATAATACCTCTTTCAAATTTAATTTACTTAAAATTTTAGGCATCAACATAAAAACTATTATTTCAAAAATTACACCGATTGACCATAAAGTACCTATTAAAGAACTAGAATAATTTTGTTCTTTAAGAAAAATTGAGTAGAAGTTATATAAAAGTCCATGAGAAGAAACCATTAATGCACACCCTATTAATAATGCAATTACTTCTGGTTTTTTTAAAACTTTCCAGATTGATCTTTTCGTATCTCCAATTAATTCAAATTTTTTATCTGGAATTGAAAAAGAAAGAAATAATATTATTAACTGAGTAAATAAAAGTGCCCAAACAAGAACATTGACGCTATATAAATCAATTAATATACCAAGAAAAAATGAAGCAACAATAAACCCAATAGATCCCCACAAGCGTATATTGCTATAACTGTCATTTGTTGAGGATATGTGAGATAGCGTTAAAGATTCTGCCAAAGGTATTGTTGAGCTAGTAAACAAACTCATTGACATCATCACCAAAAATATTAAGAAGAAGCTATCAGCCCAGAAAATTCCTATATACCCTAAGCAGCCAATAAATGAGGCTAGTCTTATCCATCTTGCCCTTTTGTTTGTATGGTCAGCAAGCCAACCCCAGAAATTAGGTGCAAAAATACGACTTATTTGAAATAAAGAAAGAAGTATTCCAATTTGAAATGCTGAGAAACTTTTTGATTGCAAATAAAGTCCCCAATAAGGGACGAATAAACCTACAAAAAAATAATAAAAAAAATAAAAACGCGATAGTCGCCAATATACTGAATGGATCAACTTGGAAATGGATTTATTCTTTTAACATCCATATTTTGCGCTCTGTCACGAAGAACATGATCAATCAAAACTAATGCAAGCATTGCTTCGGTAATTGGAACCGCACGAATTGCGACACAAGGATCATGCCGACCAGTAGTTTTCATTTGAACTGTCTTGCCTTTAAGGTTAATTGAGCTTCTATCGCGTGGAATACTTGATGTTGGCTTGAATGCTACATTTACTTCAATATTTTGTCCGGTAGAAATGCCACCTAAAATACCTCCGGCATTATTTGACTTAAACCCATCACTTGTCATCTCATCACTATGCTCAGTTCCTTTTTGAGATATACTAGAAAATCCCGAGCCAACTTCGACACCTTTCGTAGCATTAATACTCATCATTGCTGAAGCAATATCAGCATCTAATCTAGAAAAAATTGGTTCGCCTAAACCAGAGGGGACATTAGTCGCGCATACAAATATTTTTGCTCCTACTGAATTTCTTTCTGACCTTACATTAGACAAATATTCTTCCAGTTCTTTTAATATTGATTTATTAGCAACAAAAAAAGAATTCTTATTAACATGTTTCCAGCCATCAAAAGGAATATTTTTTTCGCCCAGTTGAGTTAAGCAAGCTTTAATTTCTACTTTATATTTTTCTTTTAACCATTTCTTAGCGATAGCTCCAGCGGCAACACGAACAGCGGTTTCTCTTGCGCTAGATCTTCCACCTCCGCGATAATCTCTGATCCCATACTTTTGAAGATATGTAAGGTCTGCATGGCCAGGACGGAATGTTTCTTTAATTTTGGAATAATCCTGGCTTCTTTGATCATTATTTCTAATTATAAAGCCAATTGGAGCACCAGTAGTTTTTCCCTCAAAAAGTCCTGAAAGAATTTCGACCTTATCACTTTCTTTTCTTTGAGTTACAAATTTTGATGTTCCTGGTTTACGACGATCTAGATCAATTTGTAAATCTAATTCATTTAACTTCATACCTGGCGGGCATCCGTCTACAACTCCTCCAATACCAGAGCCGTGAGACTCACCAAATGAGGTTAAAGTAAATAATTTACCAAATGTATTTCCAGACATATAAGCCTTAATTATTATATTTTGAATTAAATTATATCACTGCAAGACAAAAAAACCTTTAAGACTCTATAACTAAAAATTCTCCTGGTAATAATCTATCAATATTGTAATCACCAATTTCAACCCTAATTAACCTTAGGGTTGGATGTGAAATTGCAGCCGTCATTTTTCTGACCTGTCTATTTTTTCCTTCTGAAATTTTAATTTCGATCCATTCAGTTGGTATATTTTTTCTTTTTCTTATAGGTGGATCTCTTTCCCATACATTCGGATCACTAATTCTTTTAACTAAAGCAGGTTTCGTAAAATAATCCTTAATCTTTAGCCCTTCACGTAATTCCCTCAATGCGCCGTCACTAGGCTTGTTTTCAACCTGAGCCCAATAAGTCTTATACATGTTATTTTTTGGATTAGATATTTTATTTTGTAAAACACCATTGTCAGTTAAAATAAGCAATCCTTCACTGTCTGAATCAAGTCGGCCAGCAGGGTAAACATTTTTATATGGGATAAAATCTTTTAATGATGCGTAAGTTTTATGCTCTGAGAACTGACTAATTACGTTGTAAGGTTTATTAAATAAAATAATCATCAATTAAGATAAAGTGAGAGAGAAAATTTATGTCTAGCAAAATTAAAATTCCAAAAAAGGGTGAGGAAATAAGGATAGGCTCTAACTTAGATTTAGATATTCCAAATCATCCAATCATACCATTTATTTCAGGTGATGGAATTGGAATTGATATTACCCCTTCAATGCAAGCTGTGATTGATCATACAGTTAAAAAAGCATATGGTGAAACAAAAAAAATTGAATGGATGGAGGTATTTGCAGGACATAAGGCAACAGAAGTCTATAATAAAAATACTTGGCTTCCTGATGAAACTATAAACGCTTTAAAAAAATATATTATTTCAATTAAAGGTCCCTTAGCAACGCCTGTTGGTGGTGGTATTCGCTCTTTGAATGTTGCACTGCGACAAAAGCTTGATCTATATGTATGCTTAAGACCAATAAACTATTTTAGCGGAGTTCCTAGTCCATTAAAAAATCCAGAAAAAACTAACATGGTTATTTTTAGGGAAAATACTGAAGATATATATGCAGGAATTGAGTGGGAGGCAAAATCAAAAGAAGTTAATCAGTTACTTTCTAAGCTAGATCAATTTGATGTAATAGATAAAGTCCGTTTTCCTGATAGCTGTGCTCTAGGAATAAAAGTAGTTTCAAAGGAAGGAAGTCAAAGGCTAATAAGAAGAGCAATAGAGTATGCAATTTCTCATAATAGTAAGTCTGTAACTTTGGTTCATAAAGGAAATATAATGAAATATACCGAAGGTGGATTTAAGAAATGGGGTTATGAGTTAGCAGAAAAAGAGTTTAGTGCGATAAAGAATAATTCTGGCGAATATGTCCTAAGTAATGGCTTAGTTATTAAAGATTGTATTGCAGATGCGTTTCTTCAAGAAATACTATTAAAACCTGAAGATCATGACGTGGTGGCAACATTAAATCTAAATGGAGATTATATTTCTGATGCATTAGCTGCGCAAGTTGGTGGTATTGGAATTTCGCCAGGAGCAAATATATCGGATTCAACTGCAATATTTGAGGCAACTCATGGAACGGCTCCAACAATTGCTGGTAAGAATATAGCTAACCCGAGCTCATTAATTTTGTCAGCACACATGATGCTAGAACATATGAACTGGATTGAAGCAGCAAATATATTACATGGCTCTTTTCGTAAAACTCTAGAAAAAAGACAAATGACAGCCGATTTTGCTTCACAAATCAAAGACTGTAAAGCATTATCAACAAAAGATTTCGCAATTGCATTAATCGCGAATATAAAAAAAGGTTCCTAGGAACCTTTTAATTTAAGCTTTTTGGATATTTGAAGCTTGCTTACCTTTAGGACCATCAGTTACTTCGAAAGACACTCTGTCTCCTTCTTTTAAACTTTTGTATCCCTCTTCTACTATTGCAGAAAAGTGAGCAAATAAATCATCACCACCGTCGTCCGGAGTGATAAAACCAAAACCTTTTGAATCATTGAACCACTTAACTATTCCTTCAGCCATTACGATACATCCTTTACAAATTTGGGAGGCCCCTAAAGTTTAGATCAAGAGAGTGAAAGTGAGAAGCTTAAAAAATTAAGAAAACCACAAAATATTACTTGAAACCAAACACCTGAGTCGTATTTTCATAGATTCAAGATAAATGTCAAGTTTTTTTACAATTTAAAAAAAAGTAATTTAATAGTTATTGTAAATATTCTTCTAACTGCTTGTAGGGTATTGCTCCAGCTACCCTCTTACCATTAGGAAGTATAATTGTTGGTGTAGAAGAAATTCCTAAATCTTTTCCTAATTTTAAAATTTGATTAATTGGTGTTTTGCAATCTCCAGAATTTTTTGGGAGCTTGTCTTTAAAAATATATTCGCTCCATGCTTCAGCACGATCTTTTGCACACCATATTTTTTTTGATTTTTCTTCAGCTTCTGGATGAATAGCCAATGGATATAAAAATGTATACATAGTTATATTATCAACATTAGACAATTCTTCTTTTTCAAGTCTTTTGCAATATGGGCAATCTACGTCAGAAAATATTGCTATTTTTCTCTTACCATTACCTTTTACCACTTTAATTGCATCTGATAAGGGTAAATCATTGAAATTAATACGGGTTAATTCTTCAAGCCTAACCTCAGTTAAATCAATTTTGGTTTTTGGATCAACTACTCTTCCTTCAACAATTAAAAAATCAAAGTTTTCGTTTGTATAAATAATTTGGTTACCAATAAATACTTCGTATAAATCGTTATAATCAGTTTTTTTTAAACTCGTAATATTTAATTCTGGATAAGTTTTTTTTATAATTTTTCTTAACTCATCTTCTTTAGCAAAAGCTATAATAGAAATAAATAAACACAGAAAAATAGTAATGATCTTTGTCATGAAATCGCCTTTTTAATTAGAAAATTTTTGAAATTATCTTTGGTTTCAAGTAGCTTAATCCCCTTAATTAAGGCTTCATTAATAAACTTATTATTCCTTGAGAATGCCCAATGAAGTCCAGAAGTCAATTTGCTAAATTGGAATGTGTCTATTCTACGTGACCTTTCAAAGCGACGCAAAAATCCAGTAAGGCCAATATCTTTATAACGATTATTTTTCAAACATTTTTCAAAATCAATAATATCCCTAATCCCTAAATTTAATCCTTGCCCAGCAAGAGGATGAATTGAATGAGCGGCGTTACCCATTAGAACAACTCTTTTATCAAAAAATTTATCATTCAAAACCATCGTTAAAGGAAAATTACTTTTACTAGAAAGATTAGATATTTCTGAATAATCATTTCCTATAATACTTTTAAGTTTTAAAATAAATTCTGAATCATTTGCGATATTAAGTTTTTCAAAGATATCTTGATCACAAGACCATACAACTGAAACAGTTCTAGGTGAAATTGGCAATAAAGCCAAAATACTATCTCCTAAAAAATATTGTTTTGCATTTTTCTGCATATTTTTCGATGTTTCAAAATTAAAAACTATTGCATTTTGATTAAAATTTTTAATTTTTTTTCTAATATCAAGATGTTCCTTTATTTTTGAATTTGCCCCATCGCATACTACAAATAAGGATGCAGTGAGGGTTTCTTTTTCTAATTTAATTTGAACCTCATCAGTAGAATTATCTAAATTTATTTCCTTTGGCTCTGGGAAGGTTTTGATATCTTCTGACGATAATTTTATTTGGATCTCTTTCATTAAATTTTTCTCAGAAACCATATAGGCTAAGGCTGGTTGAAAAACTGAATCTGCACTAAGTATAGTTTTCGAATCTTGTCGAATAATTTCAATATTCTCTACAGGGTAAAGAGAGTTAAAAAGTTTATCCCGGAGCCCCATATCCCTCATCCAATCTACCGATCCCGGACTTAATGCATAGGCTCTATCAATTGTCCTTCTAACATCTGATTTAATTTGACAAACCTCAAATCCATTTTTTTTAAGACACAGGCTTGCCAAGCCTCCAACAACCCCTCCTCCATATACAATCACTTTATTTAGTAATTTATTTTCCATAACTCATTTTTTTTAAAAACCTTTTTTTTACTGGTGGAATAAGGTCTAAGAAGGATAGCGCCATTCCTCTAATCTTATTCACCCCAACAAAGTCATTAGAGAAAAGTGTTACTAAAGAATCTGTAAACCTTAAAATGTTTTTAGTCTCTTTTTTTCTCATTTGATTAAAGTTATTTACCATCAATTTAAGGTCTAAATTGACATCTTTTTTTATACAATCTGAAAGTATTAATGCATCTCTTATCCCTGTATTTAATCCCTGACCAGCAACTGGGTGCATTGTCTGAGCAGAATTTCCTATAATAGCAATATTTTTTTTTGGGTACTTTGAAATAAATGATTGCCATAAAGGAAATGTGATTATTTTTTCAGATAGTGTAAAAGTTCCAACACGATCGCCAAAATGCTGTTGGAGTGCTCTTAAAAATTCTGATTTATTAAGTTGACTTAGTCTTGTTATTTCATATTTTGGGCCTGTCCAGACTAAAGAATATTGGCCATTAAGATTTGGGAGTAATGCCATTGGTCCAGCATTTGTAAATCGTTCATATGCAACATTACTATGAGGTATATCAGTTTCTACATGAGTAACTAATGCACTATGTTCAAATGATTTATTAGTTCGTGTAATATCAATACCGGTAATTTCTGAACCTCCTCCATCTGCCAATACTAGTAAATCACAATTTAATGACTTCTCTATAGATTTACATTTAAAGATTAAATTTTGTTTATTTTCTTTACTTATAGATGATATTAATTCTGAATCATATAAGGCTTCAATATGTTTTGAATTCGATATTTTTTTTTGAAGAACTGATACGAGGTCGCCATAAGATATAATATAGCCTAATGCCTCCTGCTCAATCTCTTCAGCTTCCATTAATGACCTTCCAAAAGTTCCTTTTTGACTAGTGTGGATAGTTTTAATCGGAGTTAATCTATCTTCTAAATCTTTCCATATATCAATTTTCTCTAAAATAAATTTAGACCCGTTTGATAATGCTAATGCCCTTTTATCACTCTTTGTGTGGGTTTGTGAATTAGATTCTAAGAGAACTATTTTAGATGCTATAGATTCATTTAATAAAGCAAAAATTGCCCCAACTGGACCTCCACCAATTATCGCAATTGAATTATTCATTTAGATTACCCACCATACCCTCTAAATCTTCAATCTCTTTTGGAGCATTCTCACTCAAAACTTTACTTCCTGAGGATGTAACTAGAACATCATCTTCGATTCGAATACCAATACCCCAAAATTCTTTGGGAACATTGCTATTTGGCTTAATATAGCATCCAGGCTCGACAGTTAAAACATTGTTTTCCTCAAATTTTACAGGTTTTGATTTACCATCTTCTGTAGGATCTTCAAAATATTGTCCGGCATCATGGACATCTAAACCTAGCCAATGACTGGTTCGATGCATAAAAAATTCTTTATAAAGCTCTTTTTCAAAGACCTCATCGCGAGAAGCTTTTAATATTTTTAAATCGATTAGTCCGTTAACAATTTGCTCAATAGCTGCATTGTGCGGAGCATCAAAATAGTTACCAGGTATAACTTTATTGATAGCTTCTTTTTGTGCATTAAGAACAACCTGATAAATATCTTTTTGTGCTGAGGAAAATTTTCCATTAACAGGGTATGTTCTTGTAATGTCAGACGCATAGCTTTCTAATTCACATCCGGCATCAATTAACAGCAAGTCACCATCATTTAAGATACTATTATTTTCAATATAATGAAGGGTGCATGCATTAATCCCTGAAGCAACGATAGAGCTATAAGCCGGATATCTTGCACCATTTTGCATAAATTGATTTAATATTTCCCCTTCGATTTGATATTCGTATTTACCAGGCTTTGTTATACTCATTGCATGTATATGAGCTTGGGCAGCAATATTAGCTGACTCCTGCATGATGTTGATTTCGCCTTCACTTTTAAGTCGTCGCATATTATCTAATATCTTGCTTAAATCACAGCATTCATTCACAACGCTTTTTTTACTCAACCAATTTTGGATATTTACATTAGTTTTAAGTCCACAATTCGATGGAATCTTTGTTGGTATGCAGTAGATATTTTTATTAGGGATGTAATTTCTTAAGATTTTAGGCGCTATTTTATCAATATCATCAAGCGAGTAAGACTCATCAAATAAAAATTGCTTTGCTGCTTCTTCAGGCCCATAAATATATCCATTCCATATTTCTTTGCTTTCCTCTTTAGGCTTACAAAAAATAACTGATCTAGGCTGATTGCCGCCTAATATCAGAATTACTGCTTCAGGCTCTGGAAATCCAGACAAGTAATGAAAGTAGCTATCAGACCGAAATGGATATTCGCAATCCCTATTTCTTGAAGATTCATCTGAATTAGAAATTATAGCTATTCCATCTCCAAGGATATCTATTAAATTTTTTCTTCTATTCTGAAATTCTATATATTTATTCATAGTTATTTTATTTTATTTATTATATTAAGTCTTTTAGGTGTCCCAATATCAGACCAAACTCCTTCAAATAATTCACCTTTTATCAAAGAATTAGATATGGAGTTGATAAGTAATGGGAGTAACTGCATTTTTGTTCCCAATTCTAGCTCATTAAAAAATCTAGGGTGATAAATAGCAATCCCAGAAAAAGTGTACAAAATATCGGAATTGACTACTAAATAATCATTATCTAAAAGTCCAAAATCTCCAGCTTGATTGTGCTCAGGATTTTTTACAAGTACCAAATAGCAATCACTGCTATCATTTAATTCAATTAATTGTAACTTCGCATAATCAAAATTTGAAAAAATATCAGCATTAATTACTGCAAATGGTTCTTTACCAAGTAATGATAAGGCATTTTTAATTCCCCCTGCTGTATCTAAAATAGGGTTTTCTTCTGAATAAGTCACACTTAAATTCCATTTTGACCCATCACCAACAAAATCTTTAATTATTTCAGGCAAATAACAAATATTAATTACAATATCTTTAAACCCCGCTGTCGATAATTTTTCGAGATGCCATTCAATCAATGGCTTTCCTCTTGCACTAATAAGTGGCTTAGGAATATCTCTAGTAAGTTCACCCATTCTCTCTCCTCGACCAGCAGCTAAAATCATTGCCTTCATTTAGCTAACAACTTTATCTAAAAGCTTTCTTAAAGGATGAAGGCTTTTATATCTTTCAGATGTATGCATTAAATATTTCTCAACTAAAGGTATATTTTTAAGATACTGATCTTTTTTATCACGGATTGATAGGCGTGAAAAAACTCCTAAGATTTTTAAATGTCTCTGGACTCCCATCCATTCAAAATCTTCATAAAAGCTTGAGAAATCTTCATTTTTTATCAATCCTACTTTTTTCGAATTTTCCCAATATCTAACTACTTGGTCTAATAAAAAATCTTCGTCCCATTCTATATAAGCGTCTTTTAAAAGTGAAACAAGATCATAGGTTAAAGGGCCCATAACTGCATCTTGATAATCTAATATACCGAGATCGCTTTCCGATAAAAACATTAAGTTGCGACTATGGTAATCTCTATGAACAAAACATCTGCCTTGTGCGAGAGCCTTTTCCGAAATCAATGAAAATATTTTACTCAACATATCCTGGTCTTCTAACTTGAAATTTTTTAATTTTTTAAGGTACCATTCTGTAAAAAGCAACATCTCGTTTATTAATAAATTACTTGAATAATCTATAAGGCCTTTAGTATCGACCTTAGTTTGAATTTTTAATAAAGAATGGGTTGCTTTAGTGTATAGCTTAAATGCATTACTATTATCAACCACATCTAAAAAAGTTTGACTCCCTAAATCAGTCATTAATATAAATCCTAATTTTGCATCGAACGAAATAATTTTGGGTGAGTTAATCTCTGCATTTACAAGCTTCTTAGTTATATTAATAAAGTGATCTATTCTTTCTAAATCAGGAGGGGCATCCATCAAAATATAAGTTTTATTATTGAAAATTACTCTAAAGTAACGCCTAAAACTAGCATCAGAAGATGCAGCCTCTATTGTAAAACTATGATTTAACTGGGTTTTAATCCATTTTTGTATAATTTCTATTCTATGCACAAGCCCCCCGTTTAATCATAAATAATCTGTTTTTTTAAAACTACTTGAGTTATAATCCATAACCCACTGATTTATATTAGTTTTGTATAAGAATATAATAAATGAATATATTAAAAATGACTATATCAGGTTTAGATTTAATACGATGATCTCATCCTTAAAAAATTACCTTATGGTTTTCTTAATACTATTTTTTAATAGTACGCTTTCCTATGGAGAAGAACAATTAAGTGATGATGACCTTTTGATAGAAGGGGATACACTTGAAAATACTTTAGATCGAAAATTAAAGGCCTCAGGAAATGCAGTTCTAAAAAAGGCGGGGAAAACAATTAAAGCAGACCTTATAGAATATGACCAAGTTTCTGATGAGCTATATGCTATAGGAAATATACATATTAAAGGAAATGGAGGGTCATTAACTGGTTCTTCTATAGAATTGTCTATCAAAGAAAATACTGGGTCTATACCGAATGCAACATTTTCATCAACTTTAAATAAATCAAATAGTAGTTTTAATAATAAGTTACGTGGTTCAGCTAAGATGCTATTTTTAGAAGGCGAGGGTAAGAAAAGACTTCAGAATGCATCGATTACGACATGTGAGGCAGGACAAGATGACTGGTTTATTAAGGCATCAGAAATTGAAATTAATGATAGCTCACAAACAGTTAATGCTAAGGATGCAAAACTAGAATTCAAGGGAGTTCCAATATTGTATTCCCCCTTAGTTAATTTTTCTTTTAATGACGATAGGAAATCAGGCTTTTTAGCCCCTTCAGTTGGAACAACATCCCGGAGTGGTTTTGAATCATCAATTCCATATTACTTCAACCTCTCACCAACTAGTGATGCCACTTTAACACCAAGATATTTAGGGAAGCGAGGTTTTCAAATGCAAGGTGAATATAGGTACCTAGATAAAAACTATTCTGGTACGAGTAATCTAGAGTTCATGAATAAAGATAAATCTAGTGATAGAAAGAATCGATATTATGGAAAATTTCATCACCACCAAAGTATTACTAATAATATTACTGGTGGATTTAGGATGGAAAAAGTTTCAGACGATAATTATTTTTCAGATATGTCATCATTAATATCAGCTACTAGTACAATTAATCTTCCTCAAGAAGCATATCTTAATTACACATCAGAGAAATTAGATGTTAATTTTATTGCGCAAAGATATCAAAATCTAACAACTACTAGCTCACCATATGAAAGGCTACCAAGCATAAGTATGAATCATTCAGATGATCATGAAAATCTTGATGGATTTGTAAGCTACGAAACAGATCTTAGTATGTCTTTAACAAAATTTGAAAGAAATCATAACTTTGTTGCTTCATCAACTGATAAAAATATCTCAGGTACGAGGTTTATTTCACGACCAAGTATAGCTGTACCATTTGAAAAAAGTTATGGCTATATTAAACCCAAGTTTACAATGAATATAATGAACTACGAACTCGATGGTGGTCCAATTGGTTCCAAATCGATAACAGTACCAACACTCTCACTTGATAGTGGACTTCATTTCGATAAAAAACTAACCTTAGCGGGGAAAAGTTTTGTTCAGACTCTGGAGCCAAGATTCTTCTATTCTTATACTCCATACAAAAATCAAGAATCTTTACCTATGTTTGATACTGCTTTAACAGATTTGAATGCAGAAAGTTTATTTATAGAAAATCAGTTTGTTGGTGGAGATAGAGTTATGGATTCCAACCAATTTACAATTGCTGCCACAACAAGGTTTTTAGATGGTACTGGCTATGAGAGGTTAAATGCAACTTTAGCGCAAAGATTTTACTTAAGTGATAGAAAAGTTTTAAAAGAAGCACAGTTTTTAAATTCAAATTCAGCAGCACAAAGTGATTCCTCAGACTTGTTTCTAACTGCAACTGGTTATATTAGTAAAGCTTTAAGAGTTGACAGTGCTATTCAATACAACCCAGATGAAGAAATAACAAACCGAGCTACTCTAAGAACTCGTTACTCACCTCAGCCAGGAAAGTTATTAGATGCAAGCTATCGATTAATTAGAGGTCTTACAACTAACAATGACGATATAAAACAAATTAACTTAGCAGGACAATGGCCTCTAGGTGGAGGATGGTCCTCGATTGGTCGCTACAACTACGATATAAAAAAATCTAGTGCTGTTGAGTCTCTTGGTGGTTTTGAATACGATGGTGGATGCTGGGCTTCACGAATAGTTTTAAATAGACTTTCATTAGCTACAACTGAAAAAGCAAACTACACGCTATTTATGCAGATTGAGCTAGGCGGCTTAGGCTCACTAGGCTCAAGCAATGATGCAAACTTATTTGATGTGTTAAATAGAAATGTGCCGGGAGCATCATTTGCATCAGGGATACCAGATCAATATAGAAAAGAAAATTTAAATTAATGAACACAAAAATTTATTTTGCTTTATTTTATTTTCTAACTATATTTCAAATAAATTCAAATCTTTTAGCAGAAGAAAAATATAAAGAACTTGATAGAGTAGTAGCTATAGTAGAAAAAGAAGTTATCACAGAAGTAGAGCTCAAAAAATCAATTGAAAAAGTATTAAAGATGTCAAAAGAAAAAGATATAGCTGAAGCACAATATCAAGAATTAGTTAAGGCAAATGTTTTAGATAAGCTTATTCACAAAAGCTTAATTGAACAATATGCAGCTCAATCTGGTTATACTGTAGATCAAAAGAAGGTAGATAAATTTATAGCGCAGATTGCTAAAAAAAATGAATTGTCTATTGATAAATTAAAAGAAAATATTGCCAGTGAGGGGATAAAATTTAGTGAATTTTTAGATAATATTCGATATGAATTGCTTCTAAAGCAAATAAAAAATAAAGAAATTAGTACAAAAATTAATATTTCTGACTTTGAAATAGACTCTCAATTGCGAAAAAATGCAGTACAAAATCCAGACATATTTAATTTATCCCATATATTAATAAAAAATTCTGAGGCAGCTTCACTCTCTGAAATAGAAGCTAACAATAAAAAAAGTATCAAAGTTTATGAAATATTGTTATCCAACAAAAATTTTGAAAAAGTAGCTCAAGAATATTCAGATGATTCAACAGCTAAATCTGGAGGAAATATTGGATGGAAAAAAGAACAAGAACTCCCTCAATTATTCATTGATGAGATTGCTAAAATCAATGAAGGAGAAATAACTAAGCCTTTCAAATCTCCAAGTGGATTCCACATATTAAAGATAAATGAAAAAAAAGGTATCAAAAAGAAGAAGATTCTTATAAAGCAAACTAAATTAAGGCATATTATTATCAAGCAAAATGAAATTACTCCAGAAAAAGAAATACTAAAGAGATTAGAGCGATTTAAGAATTTAATTATTGATGGAAGTAAAAATTTTGAAGATTTAGCAAAAGAATATTCAGAAGATGGTTCAGCAGCAGATGGCGGAAATCTTGGTTGGGTCAGTCCAGGAACAACCCTACCACTTTTTGAGAGTACTTATGATAGTCTGGATATTAATGAAATTAGTGACCCAATTAATACCCCTTTAGGTTGGCACATACTTCAAGTCACTGAAAGAAGAGAAAATGATTTAACAGATGAATCATTTAAATACTCTGCTAAAGTGCAATTGATTAAACAAAAAACTGAACTCATTTTTAAGGACTGGATAAAGCAACTAAGGGATCAGTCGTTTATTGAAATAAGAATAATCCAAGATTGAAAAAAAATATCATAAAAATATTAATTCTTTCAGGGGAGCCAGCAGGCATTGGTTTGGACCTATGTATAAAATTAGCTTACAAAAAATTCCCTGCTGCAATAACTATCTTAGCTAATCATAATGCAATTCTAGATAGAGCTAGGCTTTATAACAAAAAAATTAAAATATTAAAAAAGCCAGTTTTACATAAAGGTATTGGTGAACTTCATATAATTGACGTTCCTCTTAAGCAAAAAGTATTTCCTGGGAAATTAGAAAAATTAAATTCATTAGCTCAACTAGGTGCAATTGATTTTGCTGTTACTGAATGTATGCAAAAAAAATATGATGCTCTTGTAACACTCCCAGTTAATAAAAAAATACTCTCTTCCCAGAATAAAAAGTTTACAGGGCATACAGAATATATCTCGACCTTGTGTGGCACCAAAAATAAAGAAGTTATGTTGCTTGCACATAAAAATTTTAAGGTTGCACTGGTGACAACCCATATTACACTTCAAGATGTTCCAAAATCAATTACGAAAAGAAAATTGGAGCAAACAATTAGAACCCTCAATGGTGATTTAAAAAATATTTTTCAAATTAAAAACCCAAGAATAACTATTACAGGTCTGAATCCTCATGCTGGTGAAGATGGTGAATTTGGAATTGAAGAAATAAAAATAATAACACCAATAATAAAAAAACTTTCTAAAGAAGGTTTAAATTTAATAGGGCCAATCCCTGCTGATACTGCATTTACGAAAAAGTATATTAAAAATACAGATAGTTTTCTAGCAATGTATCATGATCAAGGTCTAGCACCCTTCAAAGCTCTTGCCTTTAATAATGGTGTAAATACAACTTTAGGGCTTCCAATAATCCGAACCTCAGTCGACCATGGAACTGCCTTAGATTTAGTTGGCTCAAAAAAAATTAATGGATTTAGCTTATATGAATCTATCTCTTTAGCAATAAAGCTAGCAAAAAATAAAAAAAAATGATTCGTGCGAAAAAAAGATTTGGTCAAAACTTTTTAATTGACCAACAAATAATAAAAAAAATATTAGATTTAATAAATATTAATGAAACGGAATCTATTCTTGAAATAGGTCCTGGTCTTGGGGCGTTAACAATACCATTATTAAATAAATTAAAACATATCAATGTAGTTGAGATTGATACAGATATGGTTGAGTATTTATCAAAAAAAATACCTTCTTCTAAAATAACTATCCATCAGGAAGATATTTTAAATGTTGAGGATACTTTGTTCTCGGACTATAGTCTTATTATTGGAAACCTACCTTACTATATATCGACTCCAATTCTTCTAAAACTAGCTAAAATAAAAAATAATAATGCTGGTCTTTTCTTTATGCTCCAAAAAGAAGTTGCTGAAAGAGTTTCAGCTCAGCCTTCAACAAAGATGTATGGGAGGCTATCCTCCATGTTGCAATACTTTTTTAATGTGGAGCTTTTATTTGATATTCCCGCTGAATCTTTTAATCCACAACCAAAGATAACATCATCCTTTGTTAAATTTACTAGGAAAAATATAAAGGATTTAAATGCATTGAATGATGACAACTACGAAAAGATAATTAAATTAGCTTTTCAACATAAAAGAAAAACTCTGAAAAATAACTTTAAAGGTATTCTTGATGATTCTGACTTCTCTATTTTGGGCATTGATCCAAAAGTGAGAGCTGAAACTCTTTCTATAGATAATTTTATAAATATTGAAAACTATTTAGATCAAAGAAAACTATCGTTTTGATTGCTGTTATAATTTTTAATTTCTTGGAACAAAATCTATGCAAATAATTCTATTAGGTGCTCCTGGAGCAGGGAAAGGAACCCAGGCAAATTTTCTCAAATCAAAATTCAATATCCCTCAAATTTCAACTGGAGACATGCTGAGATCAGCTGTAACCAATAAAACAGAACTTGGTATTTCAGCAAAAGATTATATGGATCGTGGGTTTTTAGTGCCGGATAATTTAATAATTAACCTTGTTAAATTAAGAATTAAAGATGCCGATTGTAAGAATGGCTTTCTGCTGGATGGTTTTCCAAGAACGATTCCTCAAGCTCAAGCAATGAAAAATGCAAATATTTATGTTAATTATGTTGTTGAAATCAAAGTTCCTGATAATGATATTGTTGAAAGGTTGAGTGGAAGAAGGATACACCCAAAATCTGGAAGAATTTACCACATAAAGCATAACCCTCCAAAAGTAGAAGATATAGATGATTTAACTGGTGAACCTCTTATTATTCGCGATGATGATATTGAGAAAACAATCCTAGAAAGATTAGCTACGTACCATAAGCAAACGGAGCCATTAGTTTCTTTTTATTTTGAATGGTCGAAGGAAAATATATCAAATAAACCTATATTTATCAATATTGACGGCACTAAAGCACCTAACCAAGTTAACAATGATTTAAATGAGAAGCTAACCTAATCATGACTATTGAATACCAATTTAAAGAAATTGAAGCAAAAATCCAAGCTAAATGGAATACCTCTAATTCTTTTTTAGTTTCTGAAGATAGCAAAAAACCTAAATTCTATGCACTATCTATGTTTCCATATCCAAGTGGAAAATTACATATGGGTCATGTAAGAAACTATACGATTGGCGATGTTATTTCTCGATATAAAAGAATGAATGGCTTTAACGTGCTTCAACCAATGGGTTGGGATTCTTTTGGCTTGCCCGCAGAAAATGCAGCGATTAAAAATAATATAGCTCCTGCAAAATGGACAAATGAAAATATTGATCATATGCGCTCACAGCTTAAGCAGTTGGGGCTTTCAGTTGACTGGGATAGAGAAATTTCAACATGTAATGTTGATTATTACAAATGGGAGCAATGGCTTTTTATTCAGTTATATAACAAAGGCTTAATCTATAAGAAAACTTCTATGGTTAATTGGGATCCAATCGATAAAACTGTACTCGCAAATGAGCAAGTCATAGATGGTAAAGGATGGAGGTCAGGCGCTGAAGTTGAAAGAAGAGAAATTCCCCAATATTTTATGAAAATTACTGATTATGCTGATGAACTTCTTGATGGTCTGGATGATTTAGATGAATGGCCTACTCAAGTTAAAACAATGCAAAAAAATTGGATTGGAAAAAGTAGTGGGTGCGAAATAACTTTTAACCTTGATAAGTCCGATGAAGTTATAAAAGTTTTTACAACAAGGCCTGATACCTTAATGGGTGCAACCTATCTTGCTATAGCCCCTGAGCATAAGATTAGCAATAATTTATCAAAAAACAAAAAAGACATTAAGAGCTTCATCGATGAATGTAAAAAAATTGGTGTCTCTGAAGCTGAAATATCGACCGCTGAAAAAAAAGGTATTTTTAGTGGCTTATTTGCTAAGCATCCATTAACAAAAGAAAGTATTCCAGTATGGATAGCAAATTATGTCCTAATAAATTATGGTGAAGGTGCTGTAATGGCTGTTCCTGCTCATGACGATAGAGATTTTGAATTTTCTAAAAGATATCAACTGCCTATAAAACAAGTTATTCATTCAGTTGATTATGATGAAAGTAAAGCATATACAGGTACTGGAAGACTCATAAATTCTGATAAATTCAATGGTCTCTCAAGTAAAGAAGCAACGGAAGCTATCTCAGAAAAATTAGAGTCTTTAGGAAAAGGTAAAAAAAGAATCCAATTTCGCCTTCGAGATTGGGGGATATCTAGGCAAAGATATTGGGGCTGCCCTATTCCAATGATTTATTGTGAGACTTGTGGTGATATACCAGTGAATGAAACTGAGCTTCCAGTCACCCTTCCTGAAAATATAACAATGAATAATTCCAGCGTAGGCTCCCCTTTAAATAAAATGACTGAATTTTATTCATGTGTTTGCCCTAAATGTGGAAAAGATGCGAAAAGAGAAACTGACACAATGGATACTTTTTTTGAGTCTTCATGGTATTTTGCAAGATATGCATGTTTCGATCAAAAAAATAAAATGCTTGATGATAGGGTAAATTACTGGCTTCCAGTTGATTATTATATTGGTGGGATTGAGCATGCAATTCTTCATCTCTTATATGCTAGATTTTTTAATAGGGTATTAAGTGATATTGGCTTAATTGAATCCAAAGAGCCTTTTAAAAAGCTATTAACTCAAGGTATGGTCTTAAAAGATGGAACAAAAATGTCAAAATCTCAAGGCAATACTGTAGACCCCCAAGATCTTATTGATAGGTATGGAGCAGACACAGCAAGGCTATTTATCATGTTTGCTGCGCCAGCAGAACAGAGTTTAGAGTGGTCTGATAATGGCATTGAGGGTGCGCATCGATTTCTAAAAAGATTATGGAATATAGTTAATGATCATATTAAAGATAACTCTAATAGAAAAGAAGATATCAATAAAGATTTAGATAAAAGCATAAAGGAATTAAATTTTAAACTACATGCAACTATACAAAAAGTTACTGATGACTTAGAACGAAGAAATAGCTTTAACACAGTTATATCTTCAGTAATGGAGTTACTAAATTTTCTAAACGATTCAGATAAAAAAAGAAAACTGCCTTATTCTAAAAAACAAGAAGTGTTAGAAAATATCTTATTGATGCTTAATCCATTTGTGCCTCATATTACCGCTGAGTTATGGACTTATATTAAAGAAGGCACTGATATAGATAGGATGGCATGGCCAATACTAGACAAATCTGCCTTAGTTCAAGAAGAGATTAAAATAGTTGTTCAAGTCAACGGAAAGCTGCGTGGAAATATGATAATATCAAGCGATCAAACGGAAATTGAGATTAAAGAAAAAGCAATTAAAATTGATACTGTCAAAAAATTTATAAATAATGAAAGTGAGATTAAGAAAATTATTTATATTAAAGAGAAGCTGATTAATATTGTTATTGGTTAATTACTTATAATTATGAAAAAAATTTTTAATTTTATATTACTACTACTTCTTGTAGCTACTATTACTTCATGCAGCTTCCAACTCCGAGGTGTTCAAGAGATAAATTTTAAATCAATATCAATAGACGGCGGCTCAACTAGTTTTGCAAAAGCTTTAAAGAGGAAATTTAGACAATCAGGCGTAAAAATAAATACTAACGATGCTGAAAGAAGTCTTGAAATAGTAAATGATAGCTTTAAAAAAGAAATTTTATCACTAAGCTCAAAGGGGCGAGTTAAAGAATACGAAATTACTTACAAAGTATCTTACAGAATAAAATTTCAGGATGGTGAATGGGGCTCTCCAATAAATATTGAAACAAATCGAGATTATACTTTTGATGACACAAATATCATCGCAAAAACAGAAGAAGAATCTAGACTATTAAAAGGTATGCGCGAACAGCTTATCAGAACTATAGTTACTCAAATTTCAGTTTCAAAATAAACGATGGAAGTCAATTTTGCTCCAAAAAAAATAACAGAAAAACTTAAAGAATTAAAAAAAAATTGTGTAACTATCTTAGGCAGTGAGCCAGTTGTTTCGAATCATATAAAAAAAGATATCAGGGCATTCGCTTATTTAAATAATATTGAATATCAGTCTATAAATTTTGATGCCCCGATAAATGAGATTAAACTATCATTTGATAATGGCTCATTATTCTCAAATACAACCCTTTTTAACATTAGCATACCTGCTGGGAGAGTTTTAGAGGATAAAAAAAAATTTATCATCGAGGTCATTGAAGAGAACCCTAAAGATTTTTTTATAGTCCATTTTCAAAAATCAACAAAGGAATTATTGAAGTCTAAATGGCTTCAAGAGCTAAGCAAAAAATCACTGCAATTATCAGCTAAAGAGCCGGATTCATATCAAATTGAAAAAGCAATAAAAGCGAGGGCAAGCTTCCATAATTTAGAGCTAGATAACGAGTCGATATCATTATTATCAAATCTATCACTGGGAAATCTATTAGCTGCCGAAAATGAAATTATAAAACTATCTTTAGTTGGTTTAGGTTCTGATATAGATATAAGAAAATTAATAACTCATATGTCTAATGGATCTAAATTTGATAGCTTTAAATTATTAGACTATTGTATAAAAGGTCAATTAAATAAAACAGCTCAGGCATTATCTTATTTCGAGGAAGAAGGAGTAGAGCCTTTAATGCTAAATGGACTTTTTTCATGGTTATTCACAGCAATTTCTAAATTGAAATTTTCTTCTGATGGTCCAGTTACAAATTCAAAATTAATTGAATTACGTATATTTGGCACAACGCAAGAACTAGTCAGGTCTTCTCTTAATAAACTTAGCGCAAATCAAATAGAAGCATCTTTAGTTAAAATTAAAGAAATTGATTTAATATGCAAAGGAATCCATACAGGTGATCCTTGGTTGGAGATTAATAGATTTGCATTTGGAATATCTCGCCTATTTAATAAAAAAATAGCGTAAAATATTTTTATGGATATAAAAAAATACATGCTTAGCATTGGGCAACAAGCCAAAACAGCAAGCTTTAAAATAGCATCTGCAACAACTATACAAAAAAATAATTTTTTAAATAATTTAGGCGAACGAATCCTTCTTAATGAGGATAAGATTATTGCTTCAAATAAGAAAGACCTCCTTCAAGCATCAAAAGATCAAAAAGATGAGGCATTTATTGATCGTTTAGCTCTAAATAAAAAAAGTATAGTAGCTATGGCTGATGGGTTATTCCAGCTGGAAAAATTGGATGATCCAATTGGTCAAATCAATAACCAAAAAACTATGAAATCAGGTATCAAGGTAAGCCAAATGAGAGTTTCCCTTGGGGTTATAGGGATGATATATGAATCAAGACCGAACGTAACCATCGATGCTGCTGGACTATCCATAAAATCTGGAAATGCAATAATTTTAAGAGGTGGTTCTGAAGCAATTAAGTCTAATACATATCTAGGTGAATTAATTACGCAATCATTAAAAGAAACCGGGCTACATTCTAACTCTGTTCAGATTGTCAAAATGACTGATCGAGAAGCAGTAACAGAACTTATTACAATGAGTAACTTTGTTGATGTCATAATTCCACGCGGCGGTAAGAGCTTGATAAAGAAAATAACTGAAGATGCAAAAATCAATGTTATTAAACATCTTGATGGAAACTGCCACATCTACGTTGATCAATTTGCTGATATTGATACAGCGATTAATATTGTTGATAATTCTAAAACTCAAAGACTTGGGACTTGTAATACATTAGAATCACTGGTTATTTCATCGAAAATAGCAAAAGATTTTTTACCAAAAATACAGAAGATATTCAACATAAAAAAAATAGAGATGCGCGGATGCGCTGAAACAAAAAAAATTATTCTCGATGTTAAAGAAGCTAAAGAAGAAGATTATTATATGGAATATGCAGGTCCAATTATTTCGATTAAGATTGTCAACTCAATTGATGAGGCAATTGAACATATCAATAAGTATTCTTCAAAACACACAGAGTCAATCATTACAAAAAATCAAGAAAATGGGGAAAAATTTATCAGAGAAATTGATTCATCAAGTGTCATGATTAATGCATCAACTCGATTTGCTGATGGTTTTGAATACGGTCTAGGCGCTGAAATTGGTATATCTACTGATAAATTTCATGCTAGAGGTCCGGTTGGGCTTGAAGGGCTAACCTCACTAAAATATATTGTATTAGGAACAGGTCAGATTAGAAAATAACAATGGTAGATAATAAACTAATTGGCTTGTATGGGGGTGCTTTCGATCCAATTCATAAAGCTCACATATTAATAGCTCAAAACTGTGTAAAAATTATTGGCTTAAATAAAATTATTTTTATACCTACTGGTAATTCTCCTAATAATAAAATAATGAGTGCTCATCATCACAGAATAGAGATGTTGAAAATAGCTTGTAAAGATAATTTATTTGAATTTTCAGATTTTGAAATTAATGAGTATTTAGAGCAAAAAAAAATATCTTATACAATTAATACCCTTAAGCATTTTAAAAAAAAGACTAATTCTACTTTACTTTTTATCCTTGGTACTGATGCCTTTTCAACCATTACTTCGTGGCATAAATGGAATGAAATACTAAGCTACTGTCATTTAGTTTTAATTGAAAGGGGTAGAAAGAAATCAGATATAGAAAAAATGTCACCCGAGGTTCAAGAATTTTTTAGAGATAATATCGCTAACGATGTTAATGATCTTAGAAAAAATAATTATGGAAAAATTTACCTTATTCCAATGTCTATATTTCAAGAATCATCAAGTGAGATTAGAGATAGATCCATGATGAATTTAGATATTAAAAATTTTCTACCTAAAACTATTCGAGACTATATTAAAAAAAATAGGCTTTATAAAGTACCTGGCCATAATAAGTAATCAGCAATCTTACTTGTATTAATTTTTTTTTGAAATGGTATCTTTCCCATAAATGGTGCTTCGATATTGTTTACGAGATATTTAATATTCTCATCAACTTCGTTCATATTTGGATCAATACAGTTTGCTACCCATCCAGTTAAATTATGATTGTTATTTTTGATTGATTCTACGGTAAGCATCGTATGATTAATACACCCCAATCGTATACCTACAACTAAAATAATTGGTGTATTTAGATAGCTAATTAGGTCTTGAACAGACTTATTTTTTGCTAAAGGAACTTTGTAGCCACCAGCACCTTCAACAAATAAATACTCACATTCTTTTTGTAATAATAATAAATTTTCTTTAATTTTAGAAAATAGTATTTCATTACTAGTTAAATTTGAAGCTATATGTGGAGCAATTGCCTGATCAAAGCAATAGGGATTAATAATTTTAACAGATTTTTTTATACTATTTATTAATAAAAATTTATACACATCACTATTTATTAATTGATTGTCAATAATCTCAGTCCCCGCTGCAACAGGCTTCATACCCATTGCAAGTAAGCCTTTTCTCTTAAAAAAATTAATTAGGGCACAAGTAATTTCTGTTTTACCTATATGTGTATCTGTACCGGTTATAAAATAAGAATTATTCATAATTCAAAAATAATTTAGAATTGATTTATAATTCATTAGAGGTATTCCAAGTATAGCAATACACTGCCTCATAAGTTGCAGGGTAAATACCGTCATAGCTGTATTCGTTATAGCCATCTGAAATCAATTTTAAATATGATTTTCCAGATAACCCATTTTTTTTATTCTTGAATCCACTTGTAGCCCCAATCTTTCTTAAGTCTAAGAAAAGTTTATTAATATTATTATATGTTAAACAGAATTCTTCTGAATCAATAACTGGATTAGTAAAGCCCTCTCTAATAAGCTTGTTCTTGATACTTAAAATATCTAAAAAATTATTAGTTTTTTGATAATTAGATATTTTTTTAGTCACATTCTTTAATTCAAAAAGCGTATTTGGCCCAAATGTACTAAATATAAATAATCCTCCTGGTTTTAATATTAACTTTAATTTCTTAAAGATATATGAAAGATTATTGCACCATTGTAAAGAGCTTGTTGACCAAATGACATCAAATGTGTTTTCGGTAAAGGATAATTCTTCAATATCCCCACATGTAAACTCAGATTTAGAACCCAATACTTTTGTTTGATTTTTTTTTGCTTCTTGCAACATATTTATTGAGAAATCGTAATTTATTAACCTTATATTTTGATATTTTTCTTTCAAAATTATCCCATTTCTTCCTGTTCCACAACCAAGATCTAAAATTAAGCTTGGTCTCACTTCTATTAAGTCTAATTTTTTAAAGAGATTATCTGATATTTTATTCTGAAGAGACGAATATTCATCATATGTTTTAGCATGCCTATCAAAAACTTTTCGCTTATACTCTTTATCAATCATTTTCTAGCTTGATCCTAAAAATTCTTCGACCAACTCAAAACATTTTCTTTGGTAATTTATAAATGGTATGTGTCCTGCTAAATCAAAAATAAATATTTTTGATTCTTTAATTTGTGACTGCATCCAAATAGATGCTTTATAGTTTGAAATATAATCTTGTTTACCACTAATTATTAATGTTGGAATATTTATATTCTTTACATCATTTCTCATATCAATTTCTTCTAAAATTTCTAATGACTTTTCCAGGCCCTCTTTTGTGGGAGACTGTTGATCCATAAAATCATTTTCTAACTTTTTTATAATATTTTTACTTTCTTTATCTTCTTTTATTTGTAATAGAAAAAAACTTTTTAATGTTTTTTGCCAATTGATTAATAAATTTTTTTTGAATTTATAAAAAAAATTAATACTAACGCCGTACTCCCATCCTGGCTTTCTAATAAAACATGGTGTTGAGGATATGCATACTAATTTTTTTACAGTCTTTGGGTGCTTTAAGCAGTATTTCATCGCAATTTGTCCACCCAATGACCACCCTATTATTGTTGCTTTCTCTGGAATTGACTCATGTATTTTATCTATTAAATTATCAATTTTATATGGATTAATTATTGGACTTTTGCCCATTCCTGGAAGGTCAATAATATATAATTTATTTTTATATTTCATTACCTTTGAAAATTCTTTCCAAATCTTACCTGACATACCCCAGCCATGAATTAAAACTATCGGCTTCCCTTTTCCTATAATTTTTATATACATTATTACTTTGTTTTTAAATTAATTAGTTCAGCTAACCTTAAAATTACTTTTGGTTCATGCAAGGCTGAAATTGAAATTCTTAAACGTGATGTTTTTTTTGGCACTGTTGGCGGCCTAATTACTGGAACATAAAATCCTTCCTTTAATAGCTTCTCTGAAATCTTTATTGACTTAATAGTGTCATTAATAAAAATTGGTTGAATTGCTGTAATAGACTTTCCTATTAGTATTTTATTTTCAATTTTATCTCTTAATAAATTTATTGATTTTAAAATATTGTTTCTTAGCTTTTTACCTTCTTTAATAATCCTTAATGAGGTAATGATTCCGCATGAAATAGCTGGAGATGAGGCTGTTGTATAAATATAGGTTTTAGCCTTTTGAATTAAGTAATTAATAATCTCTTTATTTGCTACGACTATTGCGCCTGTAATACCTACCGACTTCCCTAAGGTAAACATGTAAATTATTCTTTTCTTTTGTGTGGGTTTCAGATCTAGCTTTGGATAATAATGTTCCAATATTCCTTGTCCATTTTTTCCTAATACTCCATATCCGTGAGCATCATCAACATAAAGATATGCATCATACTTTTCACATAAAGCCATTAATGCTGGTAAATTAATTAAATCTCCATCCATACTAAATACCGCATCTGTAATGATCAGCTTTCTTCTTCCGTCATTCTTTTTAAGTATTTTTTCTAAATGTTCTAAATCCAAATGGTTGTAACGAATAAATTTTGATTTACTTAATAACGAAGCCTCGTTTAATGAAGCATGGTTTAATCTGTCAGATAAAATTAAATCATTTCTGTCACAAAGAGCAGTAATTACCCCCATATTTGCAGAAAATCCTGAAGAGAACAAAATACTTTTATCAAATCCTAAGTTTTCTGCAGCCAACTTTTCTAACTGATCATGAATCTCATAATGGCCTGATATGAGATGCGATGCTCCGGAGCCATTTCCATACTTCTTTATCCCATCGATTATGGATTTTTTTATTATTTTATTCTGCGTTAAGCCAAGGTAATCGTTACTAGAGAAATTATGTACCCACTGGCCATTGATTTTTATCTTTCCTTGTTTTACGTCTTGAATTGATCTTCTATGCCTATATAAATCATTACTAGCCAAGCTTTTTAGGTCTACTGATAAGTCTTGATGCAGCATATTACAAAGTTGAAAGATTTAATCGGTTAAACAATTTTTTGTCTTTTTCAATATCTGGATTACCTGTAGTTAATAACTGCTCCCCGTAAAATATTGAATTTGCACCTGAGAAAAAAGCTAAAGCCTGAATACCATCATCCATAATTTCTCTTCCAGCAGATAACCTAACAAAGCTTTTAGGCATAGTAATCCTTGCAACAGCAATTGTTCTTATAAAGTCAAAATGATCTAATTTCTCAATATTACTTAATGGTGTCCCTTCTACTTGAGTTAAAAGATTAATTGGAACACTTTCGGGGGGTCTTTCCATATTAGCTAATTGTGATATCAAACTAACTCGATCATCTATTGATTCACCTAACCCAACAATACCTCCGCAACAAACGTTTATTGATGCCTCTCTAACACGTTCTAAAGTATCTAGCCGATTTTGATAGGTCCTAGTTGATATAATGTCCCCATAAAACTCTGGAGAAGTATCTAGGTTATGATTGTAATAATCTAACCCAGCTTCTTTTAGCTCCTCTGCTTGACCTTCTTTCAGCATCCCTAAAGTCGCACATGTTTCAAGTCCTAGTTCCTTGACTTTAAATATCATTTCTTTCACTGAATTTAAATCTTTTTCCTTAGGGCCTCTCCATGCAGCACCCATACAAAAACGACTAGCTCCCGCTTCTTTAGCAAGTTTTGCGGAGGCTAAAACCTCTGCAATATCCATCAATGGCTCATTCTTAACTTCTGTGTCAAATCGGGCTGATTGTGGGCAATATCCACAATCTTCAGAACAGCCTCCAGTCTTAATTGATAATAATGTGCTCAATTGGACTTCATTGGGGTTAAAATTAGCTCTGTGGATAACATGCGACTGGTATACTAAATCATTAAATGGCAGTTGAAAAAGAGATTTAATTTCTTTCTTTGACCATTTTTCTATATTATTCTCTTTGAGCTTCTCTTTGGGCTTTATAAAGTGAAGTTTTTTATGATTTTCTACTGATTTTTGGGTGGTCATATATCACCTAAGTAATTGATTTTATTTTATATATTTATTAAAAATATATATGTTAATTGATTTTACACTATTTTAATAACAACTGTCTAAATTTTAATCATATGTTTAATATTGTTCTTTACGAGCCTGAAATTCCGCCAAACACTGGAAATATAATTCGCCTTTGCGTAAATACATCTTCGACTTTGCACCTAATTAAGCCATTAGGTTTTAATTTAGATGAGAAGCAAGTTCGGCGTGCAGGTCTTGATTATCATGATATGGCAAATATTAAAATCTATGAAACTTATAATGACTGTTTAGAAAAATTAAAAGGCAATAGATTTTTTGCTGTTACCACTAAAGCAACTCGATATTATGGTGATTTTGAATATAAAAAAGGAGATGCTTTTGTTTTTGGACCTGAAACTCGAGGGTTACCTTTAGATATTCTAGGTAAAATGTTTGAAAGTGAGAAAATTAGGGTTCCAATGGTTAAAAATAATAGGAGCTTAAACCTATCTAATACAGTTGCTATAGTTTTGTACGAGGCATGGCGTCAAGTAAATTTTGAATTAGGAGTCTAATTTTCAGGCTTTATAGATCGACCTAAGAGATCTAATACTGCGTCTTTTGGTGATTTTCCAAGTTGAATAACATTATTAACCTCGGATGTTATTGGCATCTCAATTTTTGTGCTCTCAATTCTTCTTATTACCTCAGTGGCTGTGAAAACACCCTCAGCAACATGTCCTAAATTTTTGAGAATATCATTCAAAGATTGTCCTTTTGCTAATTGAATTCCCACTTCGCGATTTCTTGAGTACTCCCCTGTGCAAGTTAAGACTAGATCTCCTGAGCCAGCTAAACCACTAAAGGTGTCTTGGTTAGCACCCAAATGAGAACCAAATCTTGAAATCTCAGCCAATCCTCTTGTGATTAAAGCTGCACGAGCATTATTGCCAAAACCCATTCCATCCGAAATTCCAGAAGCAATTGCTATTACATTTTTTAATGCCCCACCAACTGATACACCTACAACATCGTCACTTGTATAAACTCTCAAATTATGGTGATGAAAAAATTTTGTAGCAAGTATTGTGGCCTCTTTACTTGTTGAGGCAATAGTTAATGCAGTTGGAAGAGATCTTACTAATTCTGCAGCAAAACTTGGTCCGGATACAACTCCCCAATGCCGATTAGTAGTTTTTGGGTCACCTAATTCTTCAATAGCGATTTCGTGAGGTAATTTAGCAGAATCTTGCTCAAGTCCTTTATTAGCCCAGATTACTGGTGCTGATTGATTAATCTCATTTATAGATTTTAAGATTTCTCTAAAACCTGAAGTGGGTACAGCACAAACTATCAAATCTATATCTAATAAAGTTGCATTAAAATCATCGCTAATCTCTAAAAGTGATGGAAATTTAAAATCGCCTAAATATAGAGGGTTTGATTGGGCTTTTTTCATTCCGGATACGTGCCCAGAGTTTCTAGCCCAAAGCGTAGTTGGGTGTAATTTAGCCAAATGAATAGCTAAAGCTGTTCCCCAGGCTCCAGCACCAAGAACACATATTTTCAAGTTATATTCCCCAAACTTCTTCAGTTCTTATAAAGCCTTGGATTCCTTCAGAGATCGCTTGTACTTTGATCCAACCATCTGTAACTATTGGCGATAATAAATTAAGAGCAATAAGCTTATCAATATATGCCAATTTAGCTTCATTCTTACTTGGTTTATTGTAAATAGTTACTTGAGATTTTAAAGTAATAACAGTTCTTTCGGAATCAAGTCCTTTAACTTGTGCCCAGCTAATCTTACCTAAATGATCTTCTACCTTCTTCCAGTCTTTTAAACTAACAATGACTTTAAGAGGATATCCTTCGGTTACAATAAACTTTTTTTTAGTTGAAGCAGAAGGACCTTCATATAAAATTAAACTTTTATTCTTAACGGATAGGAATTCAGCAGCTACACTCGAACTATAAAATGTAAAAAAAATACTTAAAAAGAGAACAACCCTAAAAAAAAAATTAGGGATCATCCTATGATTTTTTAGAATCTTTTTTTTGTTGTTCTTGCATGTATAAAGCTTCAAAATTTATTGGCTGTAATTGAACAGGATTAAAACCAGCTTTTACAGTAAAATTAGCAATGGCTTCTCTTGCATATGGGAACAAAATATTGGGGCATGTAATAGAAAGAACAGCCTCTAATCCATCTTCAGGAATATTCTTAATAGCGAAAATTCCCGCTTGAACTATATCCACTACAAAAGCAGTTTGCTCATCAATTTTAGAGGTTATCGTTAGTTGAAGTGAAACCTCATAAAAACTATCTGCAAGGGGTTTTATCTCATTATTTAATTCAACGCTAATCTTTGGAGCTTCTCGGCTTGTAAATATCTCTGGGGCATTTGGAACCTCAACTGATACATCTTTTAAATATAATTTTTCTAATGCGAAACCAGGCTGATTTTCTTTGCCTATTTTAACTTTTGATTTTTTTTTATCTGCTGCCATATTTTTATTCCTAATCTATAAATATTATAAGTTAATTAAACTAAAACGATATTCTAGCGCTTTAAACGATAAGAATGAAGCATTAAGAATAAATTTTTAATTTAATTCCAACATTCTATCTAATTCCCCAGATAAATCGATCGCTCTTAACTCATTAAAGCCACCAATGTGTTTTTTTTCGATAAATATTTGTGGAACAGTTCTTTTACCTGTTATCTGAATCATCTTTTCTAGATCTTTAGGGTTCTCATCTACAAGTATTTTTTCAATTTCATCATAACCTTTCTCAGATAATAATCTTTCTGCATTTTCGCAATAAGGACAATAAGAGCTTGTGTACATTAAAATATGTTTCATATATTTTTTTGTGTAACAGGTAGTTGTAATTTTGACCATTCCGAAAATCCACCCTCGATACTTAATACTGACTCGAATTTTTCTTGATTAAGAAGCTTCATTGCTCTTCCTGAACTATTTCCTGAGCCACAATAAACCAAGATTGTTTTTTTAGACTGTTTATTTAATTTTTCCAACATGCCAGGTAGTTTGCTATATGGAATACTGATTGCATTAGGTATATGACTAATATTAAACTTTTCTTCAGTTCTCACATCTACAATTGTGCAAGCTTCTCTATTCATAAGCAAAACCGCATCTTTAACATTAATTGATTTGACTCCTCCAGAAAGAGCTTGTGGGAATAAGAGTAATAAGCCAGAAGTTAATATAATAAAAACTAATAAATAATCATTTAATGAGAAATCCAAAAAAAATCCTTTAAAATTTAAAACAATTATAGATTTAGCATAGCTAAATCCAAAAGTGGCATTATAATTGAAGGTTAAGACATAAGAAAATTAAATTTAAAAAAAATGCAAAAAAAACCAATAGTTTTACTTATTTTAGATGGCTTCGGTCATAGCGAAAATCACGAATATAACGCAATAGCTAAGGCTAATACGCCAAATTGGGATTCTTTAAATATAAAATATTCAAATACATTAATTAATGCTTCAGAATCACATGTTGGACTACCTTCTGGCCAAATGGGTAATTCAGAGGTTGGGCACCTAAATATTGGTTCAGGTAGAATAATTGATCAGGATATAGAGCGAATAAACTTAAGTATAAAAAATAAAAAATTTTTTTCAAAATCTTTATTAAACAAAAATTTTCAATCACTAAAGAAAAGTAAAAAAACATTACATATTCTTGGTCTTTTATCAGATGGTGGTGTTCACAGCCATATAGAGCATTTTGATGCTATTTTATTATTAGCAAAACAAAATAAATTAAAAAAAGTTTACGTCCATGCATTCTTAGATGGGAGAGATACTCCACCCAAAAGCGCTGAAAAATACATTACAAGTATAGAAAATTCTTTCCAAAAATATAAAACTGGGGAACTTGCATCAATATCTGGTCGTTTTTATTCAATGGATAGAGATAATAGATGGGATAGAACTGAAGCTACATTTAATTTGTTAGTTCATGCGAAAACAAAATATAAAGAAAAGTCTTCTCAGGAAGCATTAAAAGAGGCTTACAAAAGAGATGAAACAGATGAGTTTGTCACTCCGACACTGATCGAAGTAAATGGAAAGTTTGAAGGGATTAGCAGTGATGACACAATAGTATTTATGAATTTTAGATCAGATCGTGCAAGACAAATAACCGATGCAATCTTAAATAATAATTTTGAACACTTTGATAGAAAAGTATTACCAAAAAACCTAAACTACTTAACACTTACTGAATATGATAAAAATCAAAAAAAAGCGTTACCTATTTTTGAGGCAATTCAAATAAAAAATTCGTTAGGGGAATTTATTTCAGATAAAGGAAAAACGCAATTAAGAATTGCTGAAACAGAAAAGTATCCGCATGTAACTTTCTTTTTTAATGGGGGAGAAGAAAGTATATATCCTGGAGAAGATAGAATTTTAGTGCCATCTCCTAAAGTTGAAACTTACGACTTAAAGCCTGAGATGAGTGCATATGAGGTAACAGATAAATTATGTGGAGCGATACTAAATCAAAAATATGATGTAATAATTTGTAATTATGCAAATGGTGACATGGTAGGTCACACAGGGAACATAAATGCAGCAATCAAGGCAATTGAATCTTTAGATAAATGTATTGGTAAGGTTTATGATGCGATAAAAAAAATAAATGGCCACATGCTAATAACAGCTGATCATGGAAATGTTGAACTTATGATGGATAAAAAAAATAACCAATTACATACACAGCACACTACAAACTTAGTGCCTTTTCTCTACATAGGTAAGGAATGTTCAATAAATAAAACTGGCAGCCTATCAGATATTGCTCCTACAATACTTTATATTATGGGAGAAAAACCTCCGCAAGAAATGACAGGTAGCACTCTAATAAAATTTAATGAATAATCATTTGCTATCAAGAGATATCAAAAGAGTATTTATATTTTTTAGTATATTAATATTCTCATCATTATGCATCGGAGATAATGAAGCAACTAAAACAAAAAAAGACTTAAGTGATATTCAAAAAGAAATTAATCAGCTTGATCAAAAGATAAAAAAAAATACAAAGGTCAAGAAAGATTTATCCTCCCAACTAAAACAAAAAGAAAAAAAAATAAGCAAAACAAAGAAAGAACTCTATAAGATAAAGAAAAAATTCAAAAGTAATAAAAAGAAAATTAAATCATTAAATAAACAACTTCTCAACCTTAAAAAAGAAATAAAAATAAGAAAGAAATCACTTTCTTCTAGGCTTTATCAAGCATATACAAAAGGTAGTCCAGGTTATTTTCAAATGTATCTAGATGGAATTAATCCTAGTCAAATCTCAAGGGAATCTTATTATATTGGCTACTATAGTAAGCAACAGGACATTGAGATTAAAGAAATTAAAAACGCTTATAAAGAAATTGAAATTACAAAAAAACTAACAAATAAAACATTAAAAAAAGTTGCCTCGCTAAAAAAGAGAAAAGAAAAAAATGCAAAAAAACTACAGAAACAAAAAAAAGATAAAGCTAAAGTAATAAAGAAAATTAATAAAAAAATATTATCACAGAAAAAAAAGAAGCAAAAATTAATTCAAAATGAAAAAAAATTAACTACTATTTTTAAAGCATTAATTAAAAAAATTAAGGCTGATGCAAATAAAAAACCGAGTAAGAAACTTAAGGCTAAAAAGGAATTAATCCCAGATAGTAAATTTGATGGTATTGATTTCAGAAAACTCAAAGGAAAATTAAAGCTTCCTGTTAAAGGAAAAATAATACATAAATTTAATTCGAAAAGAAAAGATACTGGTGTGGCTTGGAAAGGATTATTTATAAAGGCAAAAGAAGGTAGGGATGTTTACGCAATAGCATCAGGTAAAGTAGTATTTTCAGATTGGATAAAAGGATTTGGCAATATTATTATAATTGATCATGGCAAAGGATATATGAGTCTCTATGGAAATAATTCTTCCTTACTTAAAGTGAGTAATGATATTGTAAAAGGGGGCTCAGTGATTGCGATTGTAGGCAACAGTGGAGGCAATTCAACTAATGGTCTTTATTATGAATTAAGAAAAAATAGTAAGCCATTTAACCCATTAAAATGGACAACTTTTAAATAACTCACTCTCCAATTAAGTGAATCTTTACTTTTCTATCAAATTCATTGTAACGGTGTTCAAAAATATATATGCCCTGCCACTGTCCTAATAATAGTTTTTTATTTTTTATAGGGATTGATAAATTAGTTTGCGTTAACGCAGTTCGAATATGTGCAGGCATATCATCATCGCCTTCAATTGTATGGATAAATAGACTATCCCCATCTTTAACTAATCTAGAGAAAAAACTTTCAATATCTTTTTGTACATCAGAATCATAATTTTCATTTAGCAATAAACTTGCTGACGTATGTTGGATTAGTAATGTAAGAAGTCCATCTTGTATTTCTTGTTTTTTAGCCCAATTAATAACCAGAAAAGTGATGTCATAAAGACCTCTTCCTTTTGTATGTATGATTATTTCATCAAAATTTTGCTTCATTCTATATCTAATTTATTTTTTTTAATTATTATTTCATAAATTATAATTGCCGCTCCAATCGATATTGAAGTGTCGGCAATATTAAAAGCAGGCCAATAAAAGTCCTTATAATGAAAATATAGGAAATCAGTTACATAACCCAAAGATATTCGATCATATAAATTACCTATAGCTCCCCCCAATATTAATGACAACCCTATAGCCATATAAAGCTCGTCTCTATGTTTTTTTATCATAAAGATAATAAATACAGATGCTATAACAGCAACTATTGACAAAAAATATCTTTGCCACCCCCCTGCATCACTCAAGAAGCTAAATGCAGCTCCTTCATTTTTAAAATGCACAAGATAAAAATATGAATTAATTCTGATAAATTGATCGTCAATTATATTTTTAATTATTAGTGCCTTTGTAAGCTGATCTGATAAAGCAATTAAACTAGCTAATAAAAAATATTTAAGCATGCTTTCTTCTCTCACCCTCTTCGAAAAGATTACTAATACATCTTTTACAAATTGTTGGATGTTTAGAGTTTTGGCCTATATTTTCGACATAATGCCAACACCTCTCACATTTACTATTTTTACTAGCACTTACATTGACTTCTAACTCACCTTTAGATTCCTGCAGAGTGCTGTTAGATGTTATTAGAATATATTTTAATTCTTTATCGAAAAAAGATAAGCTCTTATAAATGTCTGAAGGAGCTGAAATTTTTACTTCAGCTTGAAGTGAAGATCCAACTATACCTTTCTCCCTGAGTGCTTCTATTTTTTTATTAGCCAAGTTTCTAACATCAATTGCATGACGCCATCCTAACAACTCTTCCTTAGAAAGGCCGTGAATGGGTAATTCATACCAACTTTCGACAAAAATAGTACTTTTATTTTTTTTATTTACTACATTCCATAACTCTTCAGCAGTAAAGCTTAAAACAGGCGCCATAAGCCTTATAAGTGATTGTGTAATATGAAATAACGCAGTTTGGGCCGATCGTCTAGCATGCGAATTTTCTGCTGTCGTATATAACCTATCCTTTAAGATATCAAGATAGAAGCCACCCATATCTTCAGAGCAGAATGATAAAAACTTTTGCATAGCCAAATAAAAATCAAATTCTTCATAATCTTTTATGACATTATTTTGTAGTTCTCCAACTAGATATAATCCATATCTATCAATTGATAAAATTTCATTTGGATTAATAAGCATACTATTTGAATCAAAATCTTCTAAATTTGCTGATAAGAATCTCAATGTGTTTCTTATTCTTCGATAGCTTTCTGAAACTCTTTTTATAATTTCATTTGAAATATTTAACTCGCCAGAATAATCAGTTGTAGCAACCCATAATCTTAAAATGTCTGCGCCAAATTGATCCATTATTTTTTGCGGAGCAATAACATTGCCTTTTGATTTGCTCATCTTATACCCCTGGCCATCAACTACAAAACCATGAGTTAAAAGTGACTTATAAGGTGCATCTCCATTAATTGCGCAACTTGTAAGAAGGCTCGATTGGAACCATCCTCTATGCTGGTCTGAACCTTCAAGATATAAATCAGCTGGGGAAGTCAGATCATCTCGTTGCTTTAAAATAGATTGGTGAGTTGTTCCAGAATCAAACCAAACATCAAGTGTGTCCGTAATTTGAATATAATTTTCAACGTCATCACCTAAGAGTGATTGCGGGTTAATATTAAACCATGCATCAATACCATCTTTTTCAATCTTTTCAGCAACAATTTCGAAAAATTTAAGAGTATTAGGGTGAGGCTCATCAGTATCTTTATTTATAAATATTGGTATTGGAACACCCCAACTTCTTTGCCTAGAAATACACCAGTCAGGTCTATTTTCAATCATAGATTCAAGACGTTTTTTTCCCCATTCTGGATAAAATTTAGTTCTTGTTACTGCTTTTTTTGCTAATTCTCTAAGAGAAATATTATCAGAAGACTTATGTTCCATCCCAATAAACCATTGAGATGTTGCTCTAAAAATAATTGGGGTTCTATGACGCCAACAGTGGGGGTAGCTATGAATAAAATTTTCTTCATGCACCAATAAATTCTTATTCTTCAAAATATCAATAACTTTAGGATTAGCTTCCCATACAGTTAAGCCTGAAAAATATTGAATATCAACTTTAAATCTTCCTTTTCCATCAACTGGATTTTCTACTGGAAGGCTGTATTTTATTCCAATAATATAATCATCTAATCCATGCGCTGGTGCAGTATGAACTAGTCCAGTTCCTGTTTCAGTTGTGACATGATCACCACATATAATTGGAACATTTTTCTTTAGAAATGGATGCGAAAATAATATCCCTTCTAAAGCCAAGCCCGAACAAGATGCAACTTTTTTTGCCGAAATGTCATAAACCTTAAATCTAATATCAGCTAATTCTTCAGCAAGAATAAAGAAATTATTTTTGTATTTGTACAGTCCATATTGGAATTTTGGATTGACTGATATTGCCTCATTTGCAGGCAATGTCCAGGGTGTAGTTGTCCAGATAATGGCTGAAGCTTTTTCTACCTCTTTAATACTAAAGATATTTTCAATATCCTTAGTATTAACACAGTCAAATTTTACATCAATTGCAAGGGAAGGCTTATCTTCGTATTCAACCTCAGCTTCAGCTAAAGCTGATGCACAATCAGTACACCAATGGACTGGTTTATTTCCTTGGTATAACAATCCTTTGTCGTAGATTTTTGCAAGAGCTCTTACTATATTGGCTTCTGTTTTAAAATTTATTGTGAGGTAAGGATTATCCCAATCTCCAAGAACGCCTAATCTCTTAAAATCATTTTTCTGTTTTTCTACTTGGATTAATGCGTATTCTCGACATAGCTTCCTAAATTTATTTGGATCAATATTTTTACCATGCTCTTTCTCAACGACAAGCTCGATAGGGAGGCCATGACAATCCCATCCAGGAACATATGGAGCATCAAAACCAGAAATTGTTTTCGACTTAATAATAAAATCTTTTAGAATTTTATTAACAGCATGACCAATATGAATATCGCCATTTGCATAAGGAGGACCATCATGCAAGATATATTTTTTTTTACCTTTTCTTGCTGCTCTTATTTGCTTGTAAAAGTCTTTCTCTATCCATTCTTTTACCCACTCTGGCTCTCTTTTTGCCAAGTTCCCTCTCATTGGAAACTTAGTATCGGGAAGATTTAATTTATATTTATTTTCAGTCATAATTTTTTAGGTAAATTTCAGCATTAGTAATATCTTTCTTTATTTGTAGCTTTAAATCTTCTGTCGATTCAAATTTTATCTCATCTCTTATTTTTTTTAAGAAAGTTATGCGTACATGATGACCATATAGATCTTTAGAAAAATTTAAAACATGTACTTCAAGATGTAGCTTAGAAATACCTTTTAAAGTTGGTCTTGTTCCTAAATTTGCTACACCAAATTTTTCATTCAATTTTACAGCAAAGACGCCTTTTATTGGTGGGCGATTATGAAACATATGTATATTTGCAGTTGGATAACCTAATTCTCTTCCTAGGTGATCTCCATGTATAACTTTTCCAGATATTGAATAATACCTGCCAAGTAAGTCCTTTGCTAAATCTAAGTCTCCAGAAGCTAATGCATCTCTTACATGCGTACTAGAAACCCGTTTATTATTGTTTTTTATCTCTTTTACAATTAAAGTTTTAATATCACTTTCAAGTAGATCAGTTATCCCAAATTCCCGATTTCTCCCAAATCTAAAATCTTCACCTACTAAAATTGTATGTGCTGTAATTTGTTCTTTAAGTTTAAATATAAATTCATTCCCAGACATAAGAGCAAATCGCATATTAAATTTAATAATATAAATGCGATCAATTTTTCTTGATTGAAAATACTCAATTTTTTCACGAAGACTTGTTATTCTTGTCGGTGCATCTTTCGGTGTAAAAAATTCTCTAGGGTGTGGCTCAAAAATCATAATTGCAGATTCTATTTGGTTACTCTTTGATTTAATTAATAACTCATCAATTAGTTTCTGATGTCCTAAATGTATGCCGTCATAATTTCCAATTGTTAATACACAAGGAGGATGATATCCAGAGTCAGGAATATGTCTATATATTTTCATCTATTAAATAGTTTTCTTAAAAAAATCGGTAATGTCTAATCTGCATAGTTTTAAAGTTATAAAGTATAAAATTGTTCCTAAAAATACCATTGTCAATAGATGTAAGATTCGAGAAAAAGCTGAATAATTTACCCATAACTCAATTTCCCCTTTAAAATAAATCAGCCCAAGGGCCATCACGAAAGTTGCGAAAATTACTTTAAGTAAAAACATTAGCCAACCAATATTTAATTTAAATAAATTTCCTTTTTTTAAATGATAAAAAAGCAACCCTGCATTAATACATGCACCTAGCCCAATTGCTAAAGCCAATCCAGCATGCTGAAAGTAGCCAATAAAAATTAAATTCATGAATTGAGTACAAAATAAAGTAAATATAGCAATTTTGACAGGGGTTTTTACATTTTGTTGAGCATAAAAGGCTGGCGCTAAAATTTTAATTAAAATCAAACCAACTAAACCAATGCTGTAGGCAGTTAAAGCATATTGAGTCATTAAAATATCTTTTTCTGTAAAGGCTCCATAATGAAATAAAGTCGATATTAAAGGAATAGCTAAAATTGCCAAAGCTGTTGCAGCGGGTACTGCTAATAATAGCCCTAACCTCAAACCCCAATTAACCAGTTCTGAGTAATCTGCTGACTTCTTCTTCGAAAAACTTTTTGATAGACTTGGAAGTAAAACTACGCTTAAAGAAACCCCGATAATACCTGCAGGAAATTCCATGAGGCGATCTGCATAATATAGCCAAGATACGCTTCCAGAGGTTAGAAAAGATGCAAAGATAGTATTAATTAATAAGGAAATTTGTACTACTGAAACTCCTAAAATTCCTGGGCCCATAAGCTTTAATATTCTCCACACCCCCTTGTCTTTAATATCTAAATTAATTTTAGGTAAGAATCCAATTTGCTTTAAAAAAGGAATTTGAAAAAATAATTGTAAAACACCTCCAACAAATACAGCCCAAGCTAAAACTGTAATAGGCTCATTAAATAATTCTGAAAAATATAATGCCCCAACAATTAGTGAGATATTAAGCCAAACAGGGGTAAATGCCGGCACAATAAATTTTCCATATGTATTTAATATCGCACCCGCCATGGATGCAAGTGAAATGAAAAAAATATAAGGAAATGTTATTTGAAGTAGATTTACAGTTAAATCGAATTTATCAGGTTCTGAGATAAATCCTGGCGCACTTATATATATAAGCCATGGGGCTCCAAATACCCCTAAAAGGGTAATTAAAACCAAGAATAACCCTAATAAAGTAGCTACTTTATTAATTAAATAGTTTACATCTAATTTTAACTTTTTATTCTTATACTCAGCTAAAACTGGAACAAATGCTTGAGTAAATGCACCTTCAGCAGAGATTCTTCTTATTAAATTTGGTATTTTAAAAGCCACAAAAAAAGCGTCAGTTTCAATGCCAACACCAAATACTCTAGCAATAATACTATCCCTAATAAACCCTAATATTCTGGATATAGTGGTCATTCCTCCAACGCTAGCAAGTGTTTTAAATAATTTCATATAATGTTTACAATAATAACTTGATTTAACATGCTGACCAAAACTAAATTTAGCAAAGTAAATGCATTCAAACGCTTGTATCTATAAGCGAAAATGGATAAAATACGTTTTCAATTAAATATAGTACATAAGGATATTATATGGCCAACACGGCTCAAACAAGAAAACGTGCAAGACAGAATGATACACAACGCATTCATAATGCAAGTCTTCGTTCAATTTTAAGAACTGCTTTAAAAAAAATTACTAAAGCAATACTTTCAGGTGATAAAAAAGTTGCAAAAAAAACTTTTGATGAAAATGTACCTGTTATCGATAGAATTGCGGATAAAAAAATTATTCATAAAAATAAAGCAGCACGTCATAAGTCAAGATTAAATTCTGCATTAAAATCAATGTAATTACTTTGAGCTTCTTATTTTAGAGGCTCTTTAGTTTTCCCATAAAATTTTTCTTAATGTGTTAGCCTTATTCATAAGGTCTTTTTGTGTTTGATTTTCTGTTCCCAATATTGTTATATGGCCCATTTTTCTTCCTATACGAGGTTCTGCTTTTCCATATAAATGAAGACTAATCCCAGATCCTGCAATCAATTCAAATTTTGGCTCGCTTTGCTCTCCATTTCTAAACCATACATCGCCTAAAAGATTCAACATCAAAGATATAGGAAATTTTGTTGCCTCATCTCCTAATTCATTTCCAGCTAAAGTTAGAACTTGTTGATCAAACTGATTATAAACACAAGCATCAATAGAGAAATGTCCTGAATTATGAGGCCTTGGTGCAATCTCATTGACAAATAGAGTATCGCCGCTTAAAAAAAATTCTACTGCCATAACTCCAACGTAACTTAATTCGTTAGTAATTCTCTTTGCTAGCTTTATTGCCTGATTCTCAAGAGACTCTGCTATCGAGTTAGGGTAGATCAAAGAGCAATCCAAGATACCTGATTCATGTTGATTTCTGATCAATGGATAAACCATAAACTCTCCATTAAATGTCCTAGCCAACACTATAGAAAACTCACAATCTAAATCTATTTTTAATTCAAAAGTACATGGAATGCTATTAAAAGACTTAAATGCAGCTTCTAGCTCAGTTTTATTATTGACATGAATTTGACCTTTACCATCATAACCAAATTGAGCTGTTTTAAGAATTCCTGGAAATATTTCAATCTTAGTGTTTAAATTATTAATTGACTCAATACTGTCAATAACAACATAGGTCCCTATAGGAATCCCAAATTCTTTAAGAAAACCTTTTTCTTTGATGCGATTTTGAGCAATAGATATTGCCTTAGAGCTGGGACGAACAATAATATCTTTCTCAAGGTACTGAAGTGTTTCAGCAGGAACATTTTCAAATTCAGTAGTAACTGCACTACAATCTGTTTTTAATTCATCAAGAGCATTTAAATCATTATATGGCTTACAAATATGTTTATCAGCTATTTTACCTGCTGGACTTTTCTCATCTGGGTCAAATACAACTACCGCATAACCCATATTCTGAGCTGCCATAGTAAAAAAACGACCTAATTGACCACCGCCCAAAATTCCCAGAGATTTAGCAGGCATAATTTCTTCCATCTTACTTTGTATTTAACTTCATATTTAACACCTTAGTAACTTGTTTTTTTCTAAATTCTTTTAGCTTTTGGTTGGTAACTTCATTATTTAAAGCAATTAAAGAAACAGCAAATAATCCAGCGTTATATGAGCCAGCCTCCCCGATAGCAAAAGTTGCTACAGGAATACCTTTTGGCATTTGCACAATTGATAAAAGTGAATCATGTCCTTCGAGATGTTTTGATGGCACTGGTACACCTAAGACTGGTAAGGTAGTTTTAGAAGCAACCATCCCTGGAAGATGCGCCGCACCTCCCGCCCCTGCAATAATGACTTGAAAACCATTTTTTTCTGCGTCTTCTGCAAATTTAAACATCAAATCTGGAGTTCTATGGGCTGATACCACCTTAGCCTCATATGAAATCTTAAAATCATCAAGAACTTCTGCCGCATGTTGCATTATGGGCCAATCACTGTCTGACCCCATAATAATTGCTACTAAAGATTTGTTTTTAGTCATTCTCTTTCCTTACAGTTTGTCTAATTATCATATTATTTCTGTGGATTAAGCTTGATTCGTTAACATAGCCTAAAACTGATTCAATTTTATCACTTGAAAGACCAATTATTTTTTTAACTTCATCTGAATTATAGTTAACAATACCTTTTAAAATTTCATCTCCAGATTTATTGGTACACTGAATAACTTCACCACGATCAAAAGTACCAGTAACTTTTATTACTCCAGCTACCAATAAACTTTTACCTTTTTGAATTAAAGCTTTTTCTGCACCATCGTCTATAAATATTCTTCCATTTGATTTAAGATTTTCTACAAGCCATTTTTTTCTTGCTACCAATTTAACCTCTCTACTTTGAAGGAGTGTGCCAATATCTTCATCTTTACTTAAATCAACAAGAATATTACTTCTTTTTCCTGAAGCAATGATAGTATGTGTTCCACTTAAAGCAGCTCTGCGCGCAGCCAAAATTTTTGTAGTCATACCACCAGTTCCTATTTTTGACTTTGTTCCGGTAGCTGAATCATCCAAATTCTTATCATCAATATAACTGTGACTAATAAGCCTTGCATTCTTATCCTGGCTTGGGTCTGAGGAAAATAAGCCATCTTGATCAGTTAACAAAACTAAAATATCTGCCTCGATTAAATTGGCAACCATTGCAGCAAGTGTGTCATTATCTCCAAATCGAATTTCTTCTGAAGCCACAGTATCATTTTCATTAATTACTGGTATGACATTATTTTTTATTAAATTAAAAATTGTTGATCTAGCATTTAAATATCTTTTCCTATCACTCAAATCATCATGTGTAAGCAAGACTTGTGCTGATATTAAATTATTATCGGAAAACAATTTTTCATACATTCGAACTAAATCCATCTGGCCTACAGCAGCAGATGATTGCAACTCGCTTAAAATTTTTGGCTTTTTTTTAATTCCCAATTTTTTTAATCCAGCTGCAACAGCACCACTTGAAACTAAAATAATTTTTTTATTTTGAGAGCTTAATATTGAAATCTGCTTAATCAAGCTTGATAAACATCTTTCGTCCAGACCATTGCCATCATTAGTAACTATGCTGGAGCCAAGCTTGATAACAATTTTTTCAGCTTCTGAGAAATTAAATTTCTTCATAATTTATTCTTCTTTTCAAATTCAACATGCTTCATAATTTCAAATGTTAACTCTTTACATCCTTTACCATTTATTGCAGATATACAAAAAACTTTACCTACCCAATTTAATTTTTTTATAATAATTTTTTCAACCTTATCTATATCATTTATGAGATCTATCTTATTCAGCACCAACCATCTTTCTTTATTGGCAATATCTTTGCTATATTTTTCCAACTCCTTAATAATAGCTTTTGCTTCCAAAACTGGATCTATGGACTCATCATAAGGCGCAATATCAAGAATATGAAGTAATAATTTTGTTCTTGAGAGATGTCGAAGGAATTGATGTCCCAAACCGTGTCCATCTGCAGCTCCCTCTATTAATCCTGGAATATCAGCTACTACAAAACTTCTTTGTATATCAATTTTTACTACTCCCAAATTTGGCTGAAGAGTTGTAAATGGATAGTCTGCAACCTTCGGTTTAGCTGCAGATATGATTCTTATTAATGAAGATTTACCAGCATTTGGCATTCCTAATAACCCAACATCTGCTAACACCTTTAATTCTAGATAGATTTCAAATTCTTCACCTGGATCTCCTTGAGTGAACTGTCTAGGAGCTCGGTTAATACTTGACTTGAAGTGAACATTGCCCAATCCGCCTTTACCACCTTTTGCTACTAAGGCTTTTTTTCCGTGTTCTTTAAAATCTGCAACTATTTCACCTGTCTGCCTCTCAGATATTACAGTTCCAACTGGTACCTTAAGTATTAAATCTTCACCTTTTGCCCCGTAGCATTCAGAACTTCTTCCGTTTTCACCTCTTTTGGCTCGGTAATTTTTAACAAATCTAAAATCTACGAGCGTATTTATATTTTCATCTGATTCAAATAAAATAGACCCTCCTTTTCCGCCATCTCCTCCATTAGGTCCCCCCATTGGCTCATATTTTTCCCTACGAAATGAAGCAATTCCATTTCCACCATCTCCAGCATAAATATTAACTGTTGCTTCATCAATAAACTTCATTTTTAATTTCCAAACAAAAAAGCCCCATCAACTGACAGGGCTTTGGATACATTTAAATTCTCTTAAACAGGCAGTATATTAACTAATTTTCTTCTTAAAGCACCCTTCGTTGTGAAGTTTACCTTACCATCTGTTTTAGCAAATAAAGTATGATCTTTACCCATACCTACATTTTCACCCGGGTGCATTTTTGTTCCTCTTTGCCTTAAAATAATACTTCCAGCTCGAACAAATTCATCCCCAAAAGCTTTAACACCTAATCTTTTTGCATTAGAATCTCGTCCATTCCTAGAACTACCGCCTGCTTTTTTATGTGCCATATTTAATTACCCTTAAAATCTATTTAACTACAATTTTTTCAATCTTAATCTCAGTGAAAGTCTGTCTATGTCCTTGAGACTTTCTATAGCCTTTTCTACGATTCATTTTGAATATTTTTATTTTATCACCCTTGCCATGAGATATAACAGTTGCGCCAACACTGGCACCTTTCACTATTGGAGTACCAATTGTTACTTTGTCGTCATCGACAAGTGTTAACACTGAATTTAAATTAAAAGCTTTTCCAACTTCAGCTGCAAGCTTCTCTACTTTTAGTGTATCGCCTTCAGCCACTTTGAACTGTTTACCACCTGTTTTTATTACAGCATACATTTAGAATACCTTATTGAAATAATATACAAATCAGACCAGCGATTATACTCATAAAATTAAAAACTATCAATTTTATTAAATGTTTTAAAACAAGTAATTATTAAGTAACTTATAATCATTGAGAATGAGATTTATGTTTAATGTGATAAAATTTTATTTTATTTATTACATTAGACATAAATCCCTTGCCTTTAGAAAATATAATATCTCCAATTCAAACAGATTTAGAATCCGTTAATAATGTAATCAGAAAATCGCTTAGCTCTGATATTCCAATTATAAATCAAATTTCCCACCATATTATTAGTAGTGGCGGCAAAAGAATGAGGCCAATCTTACACCTATTAATCTCAGGAATGAATGGGGAAATTAATGAGATCAACCACAAAATTGCTGCAATTATTGAGTTTATTCATACCGCGACTCTATTGCATGATGACGTTGTTGATAAATCTGAAAAACGAAGAAATATAAAAACTGCAAATGCACTTTTTGGTAATGCTGCTAGTGTGCTAGTTGGAGACTTTATTTATTCTCGCTCATTTCAGATGATGGTTGATATCGATAATATGAAAATAATGAAAATATTGTCTGATACTACCAATTCAATTTCCGAAGGCGAAGTGTTACAACTTCTAAATAATCATAATCCTGATATTAGCGAGGATCAATATTTTAAGGTCATTCAATTTAAAACTGCAAAACTTTTTGAAGCTTGTGGAAGTCTTGCAGGAATATCAAATGAGAATAGCCCAGAAATAATTGATTCGTATTCAAAAATTGGGCTTCATTTTGGAATTATTTTTCAACTAATAGATGATATTTTGGATTATTCAGGCGATTCAAGTCAAATTGGAAAGAACTTAGGTGATGACTTAAATGAGGGAAAAGTTACTTTACCTTTAATTTATGCAATGCATGACTCTAACGAACAACAGTGCAAAATTATTAAAGATGCCATTAAAATAGGTGATATAAGTAGACTTCCAGATATTATTGAAATTATCGAAGAAACAAAATCTATATCTAAGGTTCAAATTAAATCCGAAGATCATTTTAAGAAAATAAAACTTATACTAGATAAAATACCAGATAATGATTTTAAAAGAATAATACTGAATCTTGCAGAATACTCAGTGTATAGGCAAAATTAATTTAAAAGAATCTTCTCACCACTTTCAACACTGTAATAACTTAAACAAGCTGAACTAGCATTTTTTTCCATAATATCGCCCTGAAAAACTGATTTTCCATCTATATCAACTCTTGCATAACCGGTATTATAAAGAGTAACTTCGGCATCTAGGTTTTCTTGTTTTAAGAAATAAATCATGTGATTATCATTTTCAGATTCTGACCACACCTCCCAATTTTTCCGGCCTGATAAGTTACAAATCCAGCCAGTTAAATCAACTTCAACCTTACAAACAACTGAATCGACTAAAGAGAGGTAATCTGTGGGTAAATCTACGAGGTGGTTTTCTATTTTTTTTTCATTCATAATTATTATTTAATTTATCATATAAACTTATAAATTAATACGTTATTGAATAAATATTTTCAAGGAACTTAAATTGTATATAGTAGGAATGACTGGCGGCATCGGTTCTGGAAAAAGTGAGGCAAAGAAAGCTTTTAGGGAGCTCTCTGTTCCTACAATAGATCTTGATGATATTGCACACCAAATAACTCAAAAAAATTGTTCTGGGTACGTTGAGATTACAAAGAATTTTGGGAATATATATCTTGATGGAAATGAAGAAATCGATCGTAAGAGCCTTAAAATAGATATTTTCAATTCACCTGAGTTAAAAAATAAAATTGAATCAATATTGCATCCTATAATCTTTGAAGAATGCAAAAAACAAATACATAAATATAAAGCAGAAGAATATATAGTAATAATAATAGCATTACTCTTTGAGACAGAAAATTATTTAAACTTCATTGATGAAAGTATTCTGATTGATTGTGATGAAACACTTCAATTTAACAGGGTGAGCTCAAGGGATAAAATAGATAAAAAATTAATTAAATCTATTATAAAATCTCAATTACATAGATCTCAAAAAATTATAAAGGCTGATACAATAATTAATAATAATCTCAGCAAAGCTAGCCTTAAGAAAGAGATTTACCAATATCATCAAGATTTAAAACTTAGGATTAATAGAAAATAATATGATTAAATACGAATTTCCACTGAACGAAAGGGTAAGAAAATTTCTTCGGATTGAGGAAATTTTTAAGAACTTTGATAATCAGCTAGTTGTTAAAAATAGATTTGATGACTATGCCTGTTTTAATTTATATTTTCACATTATGGCAACAGCCTCGCGCACAGACCTCAAAGTTGAGCTTATTCAGGAAGTTGAAAAACAAAGAGCTTTAATTTCAAAAAAAATTAAAACTAAAAAAAATATACTTGCTCAAAATCAATTAAAAAAAGTAAAATTGCAACTTGAAAAAAATAAAACTAAAACTGGATTTGATTTTGGTAGGGATAAATTCTTACATGAACTTAAAACAAGATCCATCACCCCATCTGGAATAATTATTACCGACTTTCCAGAATTGCAGTATTGGTTAGAATCAACAGCTCAAAAAGATAGAAAAATATACTTTATGAATAAAATTAAGGAATATAGCTCAATAAAAGCTGCAATTACAACTTTGATGAAAATTTTAAGAGATAATATTGAGACAAATGTAATGCAATCTAAAAATGAAGCTGTTCAATATAAACTGAATCCATTACTCAAAAATGATCTTGTAGTCATATCTCTGCCTGAAGCATCGAAGTACTATCCTAATATTTCATCAAATAAGTATGCTGTTAATATTCATTTTGCTAGGCCCACAACTATTAGCCCATTTAAATTACTTAAATTTAAGCTTGGAATAGCTTCTTTTTAATATGTCTAATAAATGTCCTAATTGTAATCATGATGCCGATATTTCTTCAGGTAACAAATCTAGACCATTTTGCTCAGAAAAATGTAAATTAATAGATTTTGGGGCATGGGCAACAGAAAAATTTAAAATTCCTGGTAACAACACTGGATCTGAACATGATGAAAACTTATAATTCCTTAGTATTTTTTATACTATTTTCTTTATTTCCTCTTTTTTTGTATGGGGAAGAATTTTCTATTTCCAATGAAAATAGTATAGTTTCTGAATTAAGACCTGGTCAAAAAATTAGCGTTGGCTATTTAGATATAACAACAAGTGAAGATGTAAAAATAATAAAGATTGAAGCAGATAGAATTGATCGTATTGAGGCTCATTCGATGATAATGGATGGTGAGATAATGAAAATGAGAAAAATTACACCTGAGCTAATCAAAAATAAAACATTTAAATTTATGCCCGGTGGCAATCATCTCATGTTGTTTGGAATTGATAGAGAGCTTAAAGCTGGTGACGATATAAGCTTGTTATTTACTTTCCAGCTAAAAAATAAAAAAATGTTTACAAAATCTATTGAATTTAAGATTAAATAATCATTGCCAGATTGACCTTTGTGATGCTATCCCTATTGCCCCATTCTCCAAAGCAACTGAATAATCATTAACGCCTAGCCCGCCAAGTGCATATATCGGGGTATTAACTCTATTTACTATTTTTTCAAATTCATCCCAACCTATTGGCTTTATATCTGGGTGAGATAAAGTTTTTTTGATAGCTGACAATACTAGAAAATTGATATTTAATTTTTCAGCAATATAGATTTCTTCCTGAGTATGACAAGAAGCTGAAACTATTAGGTTCTTAGGTATTTTTTTAATACTAATAAGATCTTTTGATCTTAAGTGAACTCCATCAGCTTTTATTTCGTACGCTAAATTTACATCAGAATTAATGATTACTTTTACCCCTTTTGGCTTACAAATTTTAATAACCTCATTCGAAAATATTTTAAACTCATCAAAAGAAATATTTTTTTCACGAACCTGGATCATCTTTAATCCATTACTTATTCTATTTTGTAGCTGATTAAAAAATACTTTTTTTGATGTTTCTGATAAATTTGTTATTGCATAATACTTTGGGAGATCGAATGCTTTTTGGATAAATAGGTTGGCAGGAAGAATAGGAGAAACATTTGGATTTTGAAGATGTGTCCATACTAATTTTTGATTCTCTTTCGAAGTAACCTCACCTTCCCATCCATACACTTTAAAAAAATGAAGGGTAATATCATTTCCACCATGGGAATACTTTCTTATAACCCACTTTTTAAACTGAGTTATTTTGACACCAATCTCTTCATCAATTTCACGATACAAAGCATCAACAGAAGTTTCACCTTTTTCTATTTTTCCACCTGGAAACTCCCACCAGCCTTCCCATGACTTCGGATGTGGTCTTTGACCAAGAAGTACTTGACGATTATTATTTATTAAAACTGCAACAGAAACGTTAACATGCACTGCTTTAGGTTCTATATTCAGCGTTAATTTTTACGTACTCATATGATAAATCAGTCGTCCAAACTGAAGCTTTATGGGTACCTCCGTTTAAATTAACTTTTAGATAAATTTCGGAATTTTTCATTTCATTTTGAATTTCTAACTCATCAAAGTCTTTTGCAATAACACCCTTACTAGAAAATAGTATTTCATTGATATATAAATCAATTATAGAAATATCCAAATCCTTTAAATTACTATTGCCAATCGCTGCTAATATTCTTCCTAGGTTTGGATCGCTAGCAAAAAAAGCTGTTTTTACTAATGGGGATCTAGCAATGCTCATACCTACTTCCCTACACTGATCTACATTATTTCCACCCAGCACTTCAATCGTTATAAATTTTGTAGCACCCTCCCCATCCCTTATAATAGCTTGTGCAAGCTCGAGAGCAATATCAAAAATTCCTGATTTTAAAATTTTATAATTATTATTTTCTTCAACTATCTTAGAATGTCTAGATTGATTTGTTGCTACACATATAAATGAATCATTTGTTGACGTATCTCCATCTACGGAAATACAATTAAATGTTGTGTCCGCAATTTCTTTATTTAATTTTTGCAATATTTCTTGTGAGATATTTGCGTCAGTTGAAATGAAAGCAAGCATTGTAGCCATATTAGGATGTATCATTCCCGATCCTTTACTTACTCCAGTAATTATTACTTTTTGATCTTCAATTAATATACTTCTTGATACAGCCTTTGGGATAGTATCGGTCGTCATAATTGCCTCTGCTGCTTCAAGCCAATTATCTCCATCCAAGCCTTTAACTAAAATAGGGATGGCTTTATTTATTTTTTCAGTTGGAAGTGGTGTCATTATAACTCCAGTCGAAAAAGGTAAAATTTGGTTAGGCATTACTTTCAATTCTACCGCTAAGGTTTTACAGATTGATTCAGCATCTTCCATACCTATATCTCCAGTTCCAGCATTAGCTGAACCAGTATTTACAATAAGAGCTTTTATAGCACTAGTTGATTCGAGGTGTTTTTTTGAGACGACGACTGGGGCTGCACAAAATTTATTTTGAGTAAATGTACCAGTCACTAAAGATCCGTCATCAAAAACCATTAACATTAAATCTTTACGGCCCTTATCTTTCAGTCCAGCTGATACACTAGCAACCTTGACTCCAGGTATGCTCAATAGCTCTTTCTTAATAGGCATTTGTAAATTAATAGCCATATCTTTATTTTTTTCTCCAAATAGTGCCATCAGCTGTGTCTTCCAATAGGATATCATTTTCTAAAAGAAGTTTTCTGATTCTGTCAGCCTCTTCGTAATCTTTATTTTTTTTTGCTGAATTTCTTTCTTTAATCAAATCATCAATAATTAATCCGTCATCTCCAATAGAAGACATCATAACTCCTTGTAAAAAATCTTCTGGATTCATAGTTAAAATACCTAGGCTATTTGCTAGATTAACTAGAAGCTCTATTTTTTGATTATCTTTATTCCTGTTTATTTCATTAGCTAATTCATATAAAACAGCTATAGCTGCAGGCGTATTAAAGTCATCATCAAGAGCTGCTTTAAATCTTATTGCATAATTATTTGTCCAATCAATAACAAACTTCTCAGATTTAATTTTATTTCTAATAGATAAATATAGCCTTGTTAATCCTTGTTTGGCATCATCTAACTGAATATCTGAATAATTTAAAGGGCTTCTATAATGTGCTTTTAAGATAAAAAACCTAACAACTTCTGGTAAATACTTTTTTAAAATTGATCGAATAGTAAAAAAATTGCCTAGGGATTTCGACATTTTTTCATCATCAATTTTTACAAAGCCATTATGCAGCCAGTAATTTGCCATTTTACAATCATTTGCAGCCTCAGATTGTGCAATTTCATTTTCATGATGAGGAAATTGTAAGTCTTGACCTCCCCCATGAATATCAAAATGATTTCCTAGGATTTTATTACTCATTGCAGAACATTCAATATGCCAACCTGGTCTGCCTGCTCCCCATGGAGATTCCCATGATGGCTCATCCTTCTTCGCTGACTTCCACATCACAAAATCAAAATTATTTTTTTTATTTAAATCAATATCAACTCGATTTCCAGCTCTTAAGTCTTTTAATGTTTTGCCAGAAAGTTTTCCATATCCTTTAAAATCTGATACAGAGTAGTAAACATCTTTGTTATCACCGATATAGGCAAACCCCTTATCTATTAATATTTGAATCATATTAATAATATCGGCAATATGATTAGTTGCCCTTGGTTCAGAATCTGGTCTTAAAACACCTAGTGCATCTCCATCTTTATTCATCTCCATAATGAAAGTTTCAGTAAGCTCTTTAATGGTGATATTTTGCTCAGCTGCTTTAGCTATAATCTTGTCATCTATGTCAGTAATATTTCTAACATATTGAACTCTATAACCACTTAACCTTAACCATCGATTAATCACATCAAAAATTACCATAACTCTTGCGTGACCTAGATGACAGAAATCATAAACTGTCATTCCACATACGTACAAACGAACCTCTTTTGGTTTAATAGGCTTAAAAATTTCTTTTTGATTTGTTAAGCTGTTGTATAGTGAAAGCATTTATAATTAATATAGTTGAGTCATAAGGTGGTGTTAAAATTCATTTATGATAAATTAAATGTTCAAAAATTATACCATGCAACTTTTTTAGTTTTACAATCTTAAATTAATAAAAATAATAAGAGAGATTTTCCATGAAAAATATACTTAAAATAATAGTCTTAAATTTATTGCTCCTAATAAGTATTAGTAGTTTTAGTAAAGATTCTAATACGTTCATCATTGAAACTAATCGAGGCAATATAACAATCGAGGTTTATCCAAAAAAAGCACCTAAAACAGTAGCGAATTTTAAGACGTATGTTGCTAATGAATTCTATAATGGACTTATTTTTCACCGAGTCATTAAAAATTTTATGATACAAGGTGGTGGTTTTGATAAAAATATGATGCAAAAGAAAACGAATGATCCAATTATTAATGAATCCAATAATGGGCTTAAAAATAAACCTTATACATTAGCAATGGCACGAACGAATGATCCTAATTCTGCTACCTCTCAGTTTTTTATTAACTTGATTGACAATAGTTTCTTAAATTACACTGGTAAAAGCTCAAGTAAAATAGGTTATTGTGTTTTTGGTAGAGTAGTTGAAGGAAAAGATATTGTAGATAAGATAGGTCAATATAAAACACATTTAAAAAATGGGCAAAGCGACGTACCCATTAAAAAAGTCGTCATTAAATCAATCAAACAAAGGTAATTATAAATGAAAATTAAAACAAACTTTGGTAGCTTTTCTTTAGAACTGGATGAGGTAAAGGCTCCGCTATCATCAAAGAACTTTAAGGAATATGTTGAGAAAACTTTTTTTAACAATACTATTTTCCATCGAGTAATAGATGGATTTATGATTCAAGGTGGTGGGTTTGAATTAGATATGACTCAAAAAGAAACTAATGCTCCCATTAAAAATGAAGCGAGTAATGGGTTAAAAAATGAAAAATATACTATCGCAATGGCGAGAACGAGCGACCCAGATTCTGCAACCTCCCAATTCTTTATTAATACATCTAATAATAGTTTCCTAGATTATCCAGGGCAAGATGGTTCTGGTTACTGTGTTTTTGGTAAAGTCACTGAAGGTTTTGATGTTATCGATAAAATTAATTCAGTTAAGACAGGTTCTAAAAATGGACACCAGGATGTTCCTGTTGAACAAGTAATTATTGAGGAAGTAACAGCTGATTAAGGTTGATACAAGTGCTCTATTCGTTTCTGATACTCACTTAAGTGAGGATTCGCCAACTATAATTAATAAATTTAATAATTTTTTAGAAACTCATGCTAACAAGCATGAGTTTCTATTTATTCTTGGTGATCTTTTTGAATATTGGATTGGTGATGATGCTAATCAATTCAATTCGGTAATAACAACACTTCATAAATTAAATACTAAAATTTATTTTATTCCAGGCAATAGAGATTTTCTTATTGGATCAGATTTTTTAAATAAAACTAACATGACTCTTCTTGAAGATCACACCTTAATTCAACTTGGAAATCAAAAAACTGTAATTCTTCATGGTGATACTTTGTGCACTGATGATAAAGATTATCAAGAATTTAGAGCAAAGGTTAGGTCAGAAATTTGGAAAAAAGATTTTTTAAATCAAAACATTCATACTAGGTTAGAAATTTGTAAAGAGCTAAGAAAAAAAAGTAATGCGGCTCAAAAAAATAAAAGTGAAATCTTAATGGATGTAAATGAGAATGAAGTAGAAAAATTATTTAGAAATTTAAGCTTTCCTTCAATAATGATTCATGGCCATACCCACAGACCAAAAACACATAACTATCTTTTAGACAATAATGCATGCGAAAGATGGGTTTTAAATGATTGGTATGATTCTGAAAGTTACTTGATTTGGCAGGATAATCAATTAAACTCCAAAACATTATAATTTATTTATACTTACTGTATTCTTCTTTTCTATTTTTTTCAGCGGCTTGATTTAAAATACCATTGATATATTTAAACCCATCGACACCGCCAAATGACTTTGCCACTTCTATTGCCTCATTGATTACAACCTTATATGGAACTGAGGGGGAATATTTTAGTTCGTATAACGAGCTATAAATAATAGACAACTCAATTGGGCTTAAATCTTCATAAGATCGATCTATATAACTTACAATCTCTAATTTTAAAGTTTCTAAATTCTTAAAAACACCCTTCAAAATCTCAATGTAGAATTTTTCATCTGCTCTTATAAAATCTGGGTCATCACGAATATCTTTTTGAATTTGTGATAAATCGAAGGTATTAACTAAGCCACAATAAATACTTTTCATAGCTAATTCGCGTGATTTTCTTCGATTATTAATTTTTTTTCTTGATTTACTTTTAGTTGAAAAAGAATTAATCATTATGATAAATTTTTAATGCCATCTCAATAGCCGCTTTTGCAGCCTCTTCTCCCTTAATAACAACTCTAGAAAGAGCTTCTTTTGAATTATTTGTTGTAAGCACAGCATTTATAATTGGAATAGAATGATCTAACTGAACTCGCATAATACCACTAGCTGATTCATTTGAAACTATTTCGAAATGATATGTATCACCTCTAATTACTAATCCGATTGCAATCATTACATCAACGATAGTTTCAGATTTCATTTTTTGCAATGCTATGGGTATCTCTAAAGCCCCAGGTACAGTTTTATGAATAATGTATTTTTTGTTAACTCCTAAAGCCTGCAATTTTAATATACAAGCTTCTGAAATTTTTTCTACGATTTCATTATTAAATCTAGATGAGATTATCCCAACAGACAAACATTTTATTTCTTCTTCACTCATATTTTTTTATTGAAAGATTATCAATCCTTTTTGTAAAGCATTCATAATTCCCCAAGCAATTGGAACACTAACAACCAACCAAGCTAATGGTAAGAGAATCGATTGTAAAGAGGTGTTAGTCATAGTTGATGCGACTAAAACTTCTTTCTTAGTTGAACTTCCTTGTTCATCTTGAAGTTGTTTTTCAGTCATATAAAATTTCTTATTTACTGGCTTAACCAGTAAATTAAGAACAAAACCTAGAACTAAAAGTCCAGCTAATATTTTAAAGCTAGAATTATATGCCTGATCAGTTGGAATTCCCAAGGCTAATTGATATTCACGTAAATAAGAAATTAGCATTGGCCCTATAATTCCTGCCAATGACCATGCTGTTAATAATCTTCCGTGTATTGCTCCAACATGTTGGGTGCCAAAGATATCAGCTAAATATGCTGGAATAGTTGCAAAACCGCCTCCATACATTGTTAAAATCACAAGATTAATTATTACAAAAGTTGCAATATATTGATTTAATCCAGCCCATGGGGCTGCTAAATATAATGCTGTTCCTAAACTAAAAAAGATAGCATAAGTTAACTTTCTTCCAAGAAAATCTGATGATGATGCCCAAAAAATTCTACCAATAATATTGGCAAATGATAATAGAGCTCCAAAACCAGTTGCAACTGCTCCTATAACAAGAGGGTCGAAGCTGCTTGCCGCTATCTCCTTAAACATTGGTTTTGCAACAGACAAAACACCAATACCTGCCGAAACATTTAAACAAAGAACTCCCCAAAGCAACCAAAATTGAGGTGTTTTATGGGCGGTACTAACATGCACATGATTAGCTGAAATCATTGTTGATTGTTTTTTAACTTCAGGGTTCCAACCTTCAGGCTTCCAACCTTCAGCCGGTACTCGATAACCAAAAGCACCAATAGACATTGATACTAAATAAATACATCCCATAACAAAAAATGTTTGTGCAACACCATAAGAGCCAATCAAACTATCTCCTAATGGCATTCCAATCATAGCCCCACCACCAAAGCCCATAATTGCCATACCAGTTGCAAGACCTCTCCTGTCAGGAAACCACTTAATTAATGTTGATACAGGTGAAATATAGCCTAATCCTAAACCAATTCCGCCAATTACCCCTGCCCCGAGCCAAATTAGCCATAATTGATGTAGTGATGCTCCTAATCCAGTGATCATCAAACCTCCACCCCACGCAATAGCTGCAGCAAATCCAGCTTTTCTTGGGCCCGCTTTCTCAAGCCAATGTCCAAAAACTGCTGCAGACATTCCAAGAAAAACTATTGCAATTGCAAAAGTCCAAACAACATCACTTCTTAACCAGTCGCATGAGGTAGTAAATATTCTCTCCATGAAAGTAACTGAAGCATCACATTCAACTCCAACTAACTTTGTAAGTTCATCCCAAAAAATACTAAACCCATAAATCATACCTATAGATAAATGAATAAATAAAGCTGCAGGGGGTACCATCCATCGATTAAATGCTTTATCTGCAATAATTCTATCTTTCCTTAATATCTCAAACATAAAAATTCCTTGGAAGTTTTCTATATATTAATCATAAGCTATTTCTTATAAATTTTCTTGGGATTTATTAAATTAAACTATTTCATATAAATGTCATATAAATGTCATATAAATGTCATAATATAAAAATAAACTTTAAAAGGAATCTAAAGTGGCAGCAAATATATTAATAGTTGAAGATGAAAGTTCTATACTAGAATTAATATCACTGAATCTCCATCAGGCTGGCTTTAATCCAATTAGAGCTATTAGTGCTGAATATGCAGATAACTTAGTAAAAGAAACCTTACCTGATTTAATAGTCCTTGACTGGATGTTACCTGGAATGAATGGGATTGAATTTGCTAAAAGACTTAGAGCAAATTCCACAACTAAATTAATCCCGATTATAATGTTAACTGCAAAAGGAGATGAGGATAATAAATTAGAAGGCTTGACTGTAGGAGATGATTACCTCACAAAACCTTTTAGTCCTAGGGAATTAGTAGCACGAATCAAAGCATTACTTAGGAGGAGAAGTCCGGAGTTGGTAAATGATCCAATCATAGTTGAAAGTTTAGTTCTTGATCCAAGCTCTCACAAGGTACAAATAAATAATAAAATTATTAGTATAGGTCCTACTGAATTTAAAATACTCCATTTCTTTATGAAGAATTCTGATCGTGTTTATAGTAGAAATAAAATTCTTGATAAAATTTGGGGGAATAAATCAGAAATAGATGATAGGACAGTTGACGTTCATATAAAAAGATTAAGAGGGTCGCTTAAACAATCTGGTTATGATAAGTTAATTCAAACAGTGCGTGGGGCTGGCTATAGATTTTCTAAAGAATTAGAATAAATAAACATAGCAAGCAATCCTCATTATGATTAGATTAATAACTCAATAAAGAGATACATATTTTGCAAGACATTCGTTGGAGCACATTCTGGTTTTTTGTATTTGAGATTTTATTATTTCTCATTCTTTCTAATATTTACTCAATAGAAAAAGCGTTAATTGTTTGCTTATTTTTAATGAGTTGTTCTTTAATTTTACATGTATTTTGGATTTATAAGCTGTCAAAATGGCTAAATAATCCTTCATTATCTAATCTACCGCATGGTACAGGAATTTGGCAACACATATTTACAAAACACTATCAAATCCATAAAGAAAGTAAGAAATCTAAAAAAAATCTTGTTTCGACACTAGACCAATTTACCAAGGCTGCAGAAGCATTAATGGATGGGGTTGTTGCCCTAAATGAAAGCAATGAAATTATTTGGAGTAACAAAAGATCTCAAATAATGCTAAATTTAAATTCGAAAAAAGATACAGGGCAACCTATTAATTATATATTTAGGAATACAGATTTAATTAGCTATCTCGAAAAAGGTAACTTCGAAGAATCGATTAAGATACATCTAGATGCTAGTAATACTAAAATAATTGAGATAAAAATTGTAAGATTTGGTGAAAAACAAAAAGTATTAATTGCGAAAGATATAAGTCAGGCAATCAAAATAGAATCTGATAGGAAAGAATTTATATCTAATGTTTCACACGAATTAAGAACCCCCCTCACCGTTATCTCAGGATTTATAGAAACACTTGAAGATATTCTTAAAATTAAAGGTAAAGAACATAAAGACATACTAAAAATGATGGGTGATCAGGCTTACAATATGTCTAAACTTATTGATGACTTACTATTGCTATCAAACGTTGAATCGAGCCTTTTTCAAAATCGCTCTGAAAAAATTGTTATAAATAAAATGATTAGTAAGATTAAAAAATCTATTTTAATTTTGGATTCAAAAAATCATATAATTAAATATCAGATTGATCAAAACCTAAAAATATATGGATCAAAAAAAGAGATAGAAAGTGCATTTACAAATTTAATTACTAATGCCATTAGATACACCAACAAAAATGGTTCTATATCTATTAGTTGGCGCTTAATAAATGGATTGCCTATTTTTGAAGTTAGAGATAATGGGAATGGAATTGAAAAAAAGCATATTAATAAAATTACAGAAAGATTTTACAGGGTAGATGCAGATAGAAGTAGAAACTCTGGAGGTACTGGTCTAGGGCTATCAATAGTTAAAAATATTATAAAACAACATAATGGTGAGTTAAAAATTTCTAGTGATATAGGAAAAGGTAGTTCGTTTAAATTAGTTTTCAATAAAGAATCTATTTTTAATTAATAATGAAAATTTTAATACTTTTTCTTAGTCTCTTCTTATATTCATGTTCAACTTCAACACTTCAGAAGAAAGATTCAACTCAATATGATAAAGGCTCTATAAATCAATTTGGTAAAACAGATTTTGATCGAATGGCCGACTATGAGATTCGTGAAAATATAGAAAGCTTAAAAATATTGATGATTAAATTTTACAAAAAGAACCCCAATCAATTAAAGAAAAGTACTTCTGATAATGCTGAAAAAATGACTAACTGGGTATTTAATGGCGATCATAATTGGAAATTTGAAAAAATTAATAATACTCAAGGCATTGATGCACTAAATCAAGTTTTTGATGACAACTTTGAAGGGGACAGAGTTTTATCATTAATAACTGGTTTATATACAATGCTCATAAAAGCTCATGGAAATAAAAAAGAATTCTATATGTTTGATTCATTAGATCCTCAAAAAATTTATAATACTTCTAGAAATTTTGAAATGATTGTTTGGAAGTTATCCACAAAAAAAAATAGCAAAGGTCATCTTTATCTTTTGTCTAATGAAATTAATTCTTTAGAAGCTAATTTATCTTTTGAAAGGGAATTTGGAAAAATAATAGGTCGCACAGATTATTTTGCTTTTACATTATCTGAAAAAACTGAAAGGGCTGTAACACGAGCTATCCAAAGCTTTACAACTGGAATTTTCTTACCCTTTTAATTATAGTAGAATTTTTTCAATTCCACCTTTTGTAACTTTATCAACATATTCTTGCAGCCATCTATTTCCTAAATTGTGTTTTGCAAGTTCGACAACAATATAATCTGCTTCTGTATTTGTATCATCGCTATATCTTGCCAATCCTTGAAGGCATGAGGGGCAGGATGTAAGAATTTTTACTGGCTGCTGAAGATCAGTTGTTTTTGGTAGCTCTTTTAACCCCTTTTCGATTTCCTCTTGCTTCCTCATTTTAACTTGTGATGCAATGTCTGGTCTTGCTACAGCAAATGTACCTGATTCTCCGCAACACCTATCATTGAGTGGTACAGCCTGGTCCATTAAGGTATTTGTAACCTCAGTGGGTGAATAAGTCTTCATTGGACTATGGCATGGGTCATGATACATATATTGCTGTCCATTAATACCTTTCATCTTCACACCTTTTTCCATTAAATACTCATGTATATCAAGCAAGCGACAGCCTGGGAAAATTTTTTCAAATTCGTATTTTTGCAATTGATCCATACATGTTCCGCAAGAAACAATAACAGTCTTAATATCTAAATAATTTAAAGTATTTGCCACCCTGTGAAATTGCACTCTATTATCTGATGTTATCTCTTGCCCTTTGTCATGGTCGCCAGATGAAGTTTGAGGATATCCGCAACATAAATAACCTGGGGGTAAAACTGTAATCGCTCCAACTTCATAAAGCATGGCTTGCGTAGCCAATCCAACTTGCGAAAATAAACGCTCTGAACCACAACCAGGAAAATAAAATACAGCCTCTGCATCATCATCAATCCGATCTAGATTCCTTATTACTGGAATAACTTTGTCGTCTTCAATTCCTAAAAGTCCTCTAGATGTCTTTGTCGGCATATCTTTTGGCATAGGTCTATTCATAAAATGAATAACCTCAGTAGTTATTGATGGTTTCCCAACAGTTGTTGTTGGTGATTTCTTTGAATAATTTACTAAACCAAGCTTCTTAAAGACAGAATGCCCCCATCTCTGGACTTTGTAGCCAACATCAACCATGAACTTTCTCATTATTTTAATGGTTAATGGGTCTTTAAGATTTAAATAAGTCATTGCCATCAAAGTGCCAGCATTAAAGTTTTTCTTATTCTGTTCTCTTAGAAAATTTCTCATAGCTATAGAAACATCGCCATAATCAATATCTACCGGACAAGGTGACAAGCATTTGTGGCAGACAGTGCAATGGTCGGCTACATCGTTAAACTCATCGAAATGTTTAAATGAGATTCCTCGTCTTGTTTGTTCTTCATAAAGAAAGGCTTCTATCAACAGTGAAGTTGCTAAAATTTTATTTCTAGGACTATAAAGTAAATTTGCCCTTGGAACATGTGTTGTGCAAACTGGCTTACACTTTCCGCATCTTAGGCAGTCACTGATTGAATCTGCAATTTCTCCTATAGCGGATTGCTCCATAATAATTGACTCTTGTTCAAGTAATCCAAAACTTGGAGTATAGGCATTACCTAAACCAGATCCAGGCATTAACTTACCTTTATTGAAATGGCCATTTGGATCTACTTTTGCCTTATAGTTTGCAAATGTATTAATTGTAGATTCATCTATAAACTCCATTTTTGTAATACCAATTCCATGCTCACCAGAAATAACTCCATCTAAGCTTTTAGCAAGCCTCATAACTCTTGCAACAGCTCTATTAGCATCTTGCATCATTTCATAGTCATCTGAATTAACTGGAATATTGCTATGAACATTTCCATCGCCTGCATGCATATGCAAAGCAATGAAGACTCGGGACTTCAAAACTTCTTGGTGGATATCATTTATTCTTTTAAAAATTACTTCAAAATCACGACCAGCGAAAATTTCATTCAAAGGTTCTTTTAATTCTGATTTCCAAGACACCCTAATTGCATGAGATTGAATGGCTTCTAATAAATTTGAATTGCTATCTTTTGCATCTATAAAATTCTCAAGCGTATTGAGAGGGGAATCAAGATTGGAAAGAAAATAAATCCACTTCTCTTTAACGCTGTCAAGAAGCGATAATGCTAAGGATTTTTTATTTTCAAATAACTGAGTATCATTATCTTCATCTTCTAAGCTTGCTGAGGCTGTCTCAATATATTGCTCAAGCTCATAAATAAGTTTTAATTTATTATTAATCGACAACTCAATATTAATTCTTTCTATACCATTTGAGTAGCTCCCTAAGTTATGAAGAGGAATAACAACATCTTCATTAATTTTAAATGCATTGGTATGCTTAGCAATTGCAGCGGTTCTAGCTCTATCTAGCCAAAATCGTTTTCTCGCCTCAGGCGACACAGCAATAAATCCTTCTCCGTCTTTTATATTTGATATTTTAACAACCTGGGATGCAGCTTTGCCAACAGCATCTTCAGTGTCACTAGCGATGTCTGCAATTAAAACCATTTTAGGCCTCATAGTTCGAGTTGATTTTGTGCTGTAACCCACCGCCTTGATATATCTTTCATCTAGATGCTCTAGACCTGCAAGTAATACGTCATCGAGATTATCTACGTAATCTTTAATCTCAACAATTGTTGGAACTGCCTCAGAAACCTTACCAAAAAATTCAAGGCAAATAGTCCTTACATGTTGTGGCATTTTGTGGAGAATAAAAGTAGCAGAAGTAATAAGACCGTCGCACCCTTCTTTTTGTATACCGGGTAATCCACTTAAAAACTTATCTGTAACATCTTTACCTAGCCCAATTTTTCTAAAGCTTGCACCAGGAATTTCCAATATCTCTTCTGAACCCTCTGATAGTTTTCCATTACTAGAAAATCTATTAACCTTAAACCGTGCTTTATCAACATCGTGAATCTTACCTAAATTATGATCTAATCTTTCAACCTCTACCCAATTACCATCTGGATCCACCATTCTCCATGAAGATAGATTATCTATAGCTGTACCCCATAGTACTGCTTTTTTTCCGCCGGCATTCATAGCAACGTTACCACCGATACAACATGCATCTGCAGATGTTGGATCAGTCGCAAATTCTAATCCAGCATTAGAAGCCAAATCCATCGCCCTTCTTGTCACAACCCCAGCCCCACAATGAATAGTAGGAATTTCTTTATTAAGTCCGGGTAAATTTTTATACTCTATTGGGCTTATATTATCCAATTTTTCAGTATTAATTACTACAGAGAAAGGGGTTAATGGAATTGCTCCTCCCGTATATCCCGTACCTCCACCTCTAGGGATAATTGTTAGCTCCAAAGCTATGCATTCTTTTACTATGTTAGCAATTTCTTCTTCTGTGTCTGGATTTATTACGACGAAAGGATATTCGACCCTCCAGTCTGTTGCGTCTGTAACATGAGATACCCTAGCTAAACCATCAAATTGAATATTGTGTTTCTTTGTATAGCGCCTTAAACGCGAAGATACTCGCTTTCTTAGTTTTTTTGTTTTCTTAAATTCAGATTCAAACGTACTAATTGCAGACAATGCCGAAGTTGTTAATTGGGCCACTTTCATATTACCAAAACTTCTATCTTCTATTGATTGAACTCGATGATGCATTGCTTGAATAAGCATCTTGAGTCTTTTAGGATTTTCTAAAAGATCATCCTGAAGGTAGGGATTTCTATTTACTACCCAAAGGTCTCCCAGTACCTCAAATAGCATTCTAGCTGAATGCCCTGTCTTTCTTTCACCTCGTAATTCCTCTAAAATCGTCCAAATCTTATCGCCAAGAAAACGCAGTACAATCTCTTTGTCTGAAAATGATGTGTAATTGTAAGGAATTTCACGCAAACGCGTTGAAAACTTAGATTGAGCTTTCATGAAGCCAGGAGATATAGGTGCGTTCATTAGTTATTCTGTGCTATTTCGGTTAGGGTTATTGTACATTTTATGAGAAAATTTATCATAATTATTAAGAACATTTTTTATAGGTAAAGTTTCATGCTTTGGATAAAAGCTTTTCATATTATTTTCATGGTTACCTGGTTTGCTGGCTTATTTTACTTACCGCGACTTTTTGTTTATCACGCGATGTCAAAAGATAAAATTAGTCACGAACGATTTATTGTTATGGAAAGAAAATTATTTTATGGAATTATGACTCCAGGTTCAGTAATTACTTTGATTTTAGGTATTTGGCTCTGGTTAGGTTATGGGTATAGTGGATTATGGATTCAATTAAAATTATTTTGTGTTATTCTCTTGGTCTTTTATCACATAGCTTGCTTTAAATATTTGATTGATTTTAAACTCAAAAAAAATAAACATTCTCATATCTTCTATCGATGGTTTAACGAAGTGCCCGTCATTCTTCTTTTCGCAATAGTTATTTTAGTCGTGGTGAAACCTTTATGAGTAATGTACTAATTTGTGGATCAATAGCATATGACTCAATCATGGTTTTTAATGACTACTTTAAGAATCATATTTTACCCGACCAAATTCATAAATTAAGTGTTTCATTTTATGTTCCTGAGCTAAAAAAAAATTTTGGTGGGACTGCTGGGAATATTGCATATAATTTATCACTACTCAATACATCTCCTTTGATTATGGCAACTGTAGGAGAGGACTTTCAACCATACACTGAGCGGTTAAGTAAGTATGAGATTATTCAAGATTATATAAAAAAAATTCCCAATACTTTTACAGCCCAAGCCTACATCACAACTGACCTAGATGATAACCAAATTACAGCATTCCATCCTGGCGCTATGAGTGAGTCTCATCAAAATAACATCTCATCAATTACAGAAAATATAAGCCTTGTAATAATTGCTCCTGATGGAAAAGATGGAATGATTCAACATGCTAATGAATGTGTTGAAAAAAATATTCCTTTTCTATTCGATCCAGGTCAAGGATTACCTATGTTTGATAAAAGTGAATTAATGACCTTTATAAATCAGGCTCACTACATAGCTTTAAATGATTATGAATTACAGCTTGTATTAGAAAAAACTAATCTAACTCTTTCTAAATTAGCTTCAACTGTAGATGCTTTAATAGTAACGAAAGGATCTCAAGGCTCTTCTATCTACTCTAAAGGTGAAGAAATTATTATCAATGCTATTCCAATTAAAACACCAATTGACCCAACAGGCTGTGGGGATGCTTATAGAGCAGGTTTGATATATGGGATTTTAAATAAATATGATTGGGCCAAAACGGGTCAGCTTGCTTCTGTTATGGGAGCAATAAAAATTGAATCCCAAGGAGGCCAGAATCACACCGCTACATTATCTGACATTGAAAATCTTCTTGGCAGTTCTTTAAAATAAATCTCTAGGGTCTGCAGGGACTGATATAATCTTTTTTTCGTCAAAACTATAAGCGCTTAATTTCCTTCCCCACACACATCCTGAATCTAAAGTAATACCATTTGTATAAGCCTGAACTCCAATTGCAGACCAATGGCCTGACAGAATAAATTCTTTTCTTTCTTCGGCAGGAAAAAGATACCAAGGTGTTAGATTAGATGGTAATTTATTTATACTTTCTTTAAAGGAAAAATTAATTGAGCCGTCTTGATTTAAAGTCCGCATTCTTGTCATGGTGTTAATTGCGAACCTTAGGCGATCTTCTTTTTTATCATTTTCATTCCATATATTTGGGAGATTTCCATACATCTCTTTTAAAAATTTTTTTGGATTTTTATTTAATTCGATTGTGACTTCATTTGATAATTTTTTTGTTAACTCTGAAGACCAAGATGGAGCAATACCTGCATGAACCATTAAGTTCTTTTCATTCCCATAAACTAATGGAATTGACAACAACCAGTCAATAATTTTTGATAAATTCTTAATTTTAAGAATAGATTCGAATGTGTCTTTTTTAGAAAGTTTTTTAACTTTAAAGAAAACGGCTAGAAAATGAAGGTCATGATTGCCTAATACAATTTTTATATTATCTCGGTGCTCGTAACACCATTTAAGGACTTCTAGTGAGCCTTGGCCACGGTTAACTAAATCGCCAACAAACCAAACTTCATCCTCTTTTTTATTAAAATTTATGGTATCTAATAAAGATTGAAGTGAGAAGAAACATCCTTGGAGATCCCCAATAGCATAAATTGACATCTAGTAATTTATAACTTGCCCCCAGATGCATTTGCCATACTTATAACAGCTGCAGCAACTTCTTCATCAGTAAGTCTTGAATTTCCACCTTTAGCAGGCATCATTCTAATACCTTTAATAGCATTATTAATAAGCATATCTTTACCTTGAGCAATTCTTGGTGCCCATTGTTTAGCATCTCCAATTTTTGGAGAACCCATTAAACCCGTCGTATGGCACATTGCACAATTAGCTTTTATAATTTTATCTGCAGATATTGAATTTTCAGATCCAGATTTAGTAGCAGATTTAGTAGCAGATTCATTTGCAACTGCCACTTGAGCAACTGGTGATATATCTTCTTGGGTATTATTTTCGACAATCTTAGATTCCTCTGCTTGGCTAAAATCATATTTAGTTGTAGCAGCAACAATAATAATAATTGCACCTGCCAAGCTACCAACAACAACCCCGACTGTTTCTAAAATACCTTTTAATTTTCTTTTCTCACTCATAAATCTTCCTTCTTAAAAATTAAACAAAAATAAATTTAAAATAATGGTCTATCAAAAAAGCTGTGAATATTAAACCAAGATATAGTATTGAATATCTAAAAATTTTCATAGATAGTTTATCAGAATAATTCCTGTAGAGCATGACAACATAATAAAGAAATATAGCATTTAGTATCGTTGCAAAAAATAAATAAATGAGTCCTGTCATACCAATACTAAATGGCATCATGGTAACAATAACCAAAATAATTGTGTAAAGAACGATATGAAGTAAGGTAAATTTCTCTCCATGCGTAACTGGCAGCATTGGTATCCCTACTTTAGCGTACTCTACTCGACGATATAATGCTAATGCCCAAAAATGAGGTGGCGTCCAACAAAAAATAATTAAGAACAATATCCATGCTTCAGGGGATAAATGATTATTTACTGCTGCCCACCCTAAAACTGGTGGCATTGCTCCGGAAGCACCGCCTATTACTATATTCATCGGGGTCGCTGGTTTTAGAAAAATTGTATAGACTACAGCATAAGCGAAAAAAGTTACTGCAGTGAGCCACATCGTTAAGAAATTTACAAAATAAAAAAGAATAAACAGTCCTAGTCCACCTAAAACTGAAGCAAAGAAAATAGTTTCTTGATGAGAAACCTTCCCCATAGGCAAAGGTCTTCCTCGAGTTCTTGCCATTCGAGCATCAATTTTTTCTTCAATTAGGCAATTAAAAGCTGCTGCAGCTCCAGATACAAAACCGATTCCAAGAATTGCACTAATTAATACATTCCATGGAACCATGCCAGGTGTAGATAAAAACATTCCTATAACAGCTGTAAAAACTATTAAAGCATTTACTCTTGGTTTACAGAGCGAAAAAAAAGCTTTTAGATTTTCAATAGAGCAATAACTTTTAATAGGTATAGTTTTTATCATATTGCGGAGTAATTCTTGAATTAATAATGGTAGTTATTATAACCAATAATGCTGCACCTAAGTTGTGAAGAGTAGCTAATAATAATGGTAAGTACATTATTAAATTAGCAATGCCAATAATAACCTGAAAAAGTAAGACTAAAAGTAAAAGGTTTCGATAAAACCGAGTAGATGGATAATTCCTTAATAGAAAAGCCATAAAAATAAAATAGATAGTCAATATAAGGGCCCCAACTCTATGTACCCATTGAATTGCTTGGAGAGCTTCAATTGATAAGCCCTCTCCTGATGATGTCATCCCAAGCTCTCTAAAAGGACTAAAGCCATTTTTAAAGTCCATATCTGGCATAAGTGACCCATGACAAGTCGGAAAATCTGTACATGCTAGTGCCGCATAATTAGTACTTGTCCAGCCACCAAGTAAAATTTGAATAAATAACAATACAAATCCAAATCTTATATAGGATTTAATCCCTGGGTTAATAATAATAGTATTGCTAACAGCACCTAAATGACGATGAGTTAAATAGGTTAATAATGCCAATATCGTCATCCCCCCCATTAAATGTGCGGTCACGATTGCCGGCTTTAGAAGCATTGTAACTGTCCACATCCCTAAAGTGGCTTGAAACATAACTAGGGCTAGTATAAAAAAAGGTAAGATAATTTTTACTTTGAGATCATGACGAATTTTGTAACTTACAAAAGAAATTAATAAAATCAATAGCCCAAGAATGCCAGCTAAATATCTATGAATCATTTCTCTCCAAGCCTTTCCTACTTCTACAATACTCTCTGGATATAAACTTTGAGCTTCGATAATTGCAACTTCACTTTCTGGTACTGTCAGTGTTCCAAAGCAACCTGGCCAATCAGGACAACCAAGACCTGCATCAGTTAGTCTTACATAAGCACCGAATACCACAACACATAATGTTAAGAATGTAGCAAACAATATTAATCGTTGAAACCAAACCATATCTATAAAGTCCAAAAAAAAAGTGGTACTACATTAATGTAGAATACTATTTTATAATCATTTAACAATCTTGACTTTTCTACTAAGAGAGTGTCAAACCATTCAATAAAAAACTATGAATATAAATAAAAAGATTATCATTTCATGCTTAGCAGTTTTTTTGACTAGTCTTACTTTATTAAGTTTCCAAAAAGATACTATAGATAGTTTAGATATGATAACTATCACTGGGGAAAAAATCACTTCACAAAGCCTTCTGGGCAAAGTGGTGTTAATTAATTTCTGGGCAACAGATTGTCCTGGGTGTATTGCTGAAATGCCAGATTTAATTAATACATATAATGAGTACAAGGATCAAAATTTTGAGCTCATTGCAGTATCAATGTATTATGATCCTCCAAGTCGAGTTTTAAGTTTTTCTAAAAATAATAATCTTCCATTTCCTGTAGTTCTTGATATTAAAAAACAGATAGCGTCACAGTTTAAAAACGTTACTCTTACGCCTACTTCATTCCTCATAGATCACCAAGGGAGAATAATTAACAGAATAATTGGAGAGATAGATTTTGATGATTTCAATCCTTTACTTCGGGAAACAATTAAAGAGTCTAATTCGAGTTCTTAATAAGTCTTTCGATGTCCTTAATAATCCCTTTTGGCTCTGTTCCTTTAGGGTATTGCATCATTAAATAACCATATGGATCAATTAAGAAAATTGGACTTTCTTTTGTCGAGTATAAGTTTTTAAATTTTTCAAACAAAATTTGATAATTCATAAAACTACTATCAACAAATTTTTGACCAGGAAATGAATTCCTAATTTGATCAAGGTCGTTTTCTGTATTAAAAATTACTACCCTATCAACCTTATTTCTATCTTCTCCTAATGCTAAACGAATCTGGCGGAGCTGATATATTCTTTCTTTACAAAATTTTGCACACACTTTATTTTGTATAAAAATTAAAACCCATTTCTTATCAATTAATACTTCATTCATGGTGGAAATTTCTTTTGCCTTTATTGGTCCAACACTAACAACAGGACTAATTAATGTTCCATGCTCCACACCTTTTGATCCTTGCATAAAATCAGTATAAAAAACTAAGTACCATGCGGTTACAATTGGTATAAAAAATAAAAGAGAGATACCAATTAAAGTTAATTTTCCTTTATCTTTTTGACTTAATGACATTTTTTCTCCTAATCCCAATCTTTAAAAAAATAATTAATAAAGTAAAAGCGAAGGCGAACCACTGAAATGCATAACCATAATTTTTCTCAGAACCGGGTGCTGGAAGCCTAAATGTACTGTAATTTTCTTTATCTAGAAGCGGATCTAAATAGATCATATATGGTAATAAATTAAATGTTAGGAAATGTCTGAGTTCATCAATTTCCAATTTTTGCATTCTAAAAACTGATGAATTTAATGTCTCAATATTTTCTTGTCCCAAACTAATTCCACCAGTCGGGAATTTAGCAATATGTCCATTAAGAACAATATCGCCATCAATACTCCGAATATTTGGTATCAAATCTCTCCTAGCAAGATTAGGTTGCCAGCCTCGATTAATTAAAACAGTATATTGACTATCCTTGATTTTGAATGGAGTTAATACATTAAAGCCAGCAATTTTATTTAAGATCTGGTTATCTAAAATTATGCTTTTTTTATTTAAAAATGAACCATTTACCTTAGTGCGCCTCCATAGTAGTGATTCCGCCTTCTCTATTGGCAGTGCTTTATTAAGATCTATTGAATTATCTGCTTGGCGTAACGTATAATTAGTATTCTTGCTGTTTTTTTCGTTAGCTCTATCAAGCTGCCAAAATCCCAGCATGATAAAACATATACATGCAGCTATGAAAGTAATAGTTGGAATTAATGTGATGTTAAATTCATATTTTTTAAACAATAATCTTTATCCTTCTGGAGAAAGTAATGGATATCTCGGTAGTTTTTAAGTTTCTAATAATTTTTATTCTGTTAATAATTTTAATCTCTTTAACTAAGGGTTTGCATTTCCTAATGAAAGATGATGATCAATCTATTAAAATGGCGAAATCATTAACTATCAGAGTCGTACTTTCTGTATTTCTTTTCATTTTAATATTTTTTGGGTACTCAATGGGGTGGATCACACCAAATCACATTTAAAAAAGCTACATAGAGTAGCTTTTTTAAATGTTATATCCAATATACAAATATAAATAAACCCAGCCATACAACATCAACAAAATGCCAGTACCAAGCCACCGCCTCGAAAGCGAAATGATCTTTCTTACTAAAGTGTCCTTTTAATGATCTAAACAAAATCACCGCTAGCATTACAGCACCCATAGTCACGTGAAACCCATGGAAGCCTGTTAACAAATAGAATGTTGAACCGTAAATTCCACCATTAATAGTTAAATCTAGATCATTCATAGCATGAGCATATTCACCAGCTTGAAAATAAACAAATATAAATCCTAGAGCAACTGTAGCAAACAGCCATGCACTTAGCGCAGTCCTATTCGCTTTTTTTAATGCCCAATGAGCAAACGTAACAGTTACTCCACTAGCCAATAAAAGAGCGGTATTGATTGCTGGTACTCCAAATGCCGGCACTACATCCTTGTATTGTGTATATTTAGCAGGATCTGGCATAACATTCATTGGCCAACTCGCCTGGAAGGATGACCATAAAAATTCATGGGTTCCATTATGACCTCCTTGACCTTCGCCACTTAACCATGGAATCGAAAACATGCGTGCGTAATAAAGTGCACCAAAGAACGCAGCAAAAAACATAACTTCAGATAAAATAAACCAACCCATACCCATCCTAAAACTTACATCAACCTGTTTACTATATTTTCCTGCAATACTTTCTGCAATAACATCAGCAAACCAGCCAGCAAACATATAGGTTAATAAAGCTAAGCCAATAATTAATACATACTTACCGGCATCAACACTATTAAACATCATGGCGCCACCTAAAAAAGTAACGAATAAAGAAAGCGTTCCAACAATCGGCCACTTACTGCCTTCTGGAATATAGTATATTTCTTGAGTTGCCATATTAAGTTTCCTGTCTTAAAAATTTAATTAATTTATTGATGCTACTTTCTTTACCCTGAAAAAAGTATATGAAAGTGTCAACTCTGCAACGTCCTCAGGTAGGTCTTTATCTACTTCAAACCTAACTACCATCTCTTTAGTTTCACCTGCTTTAAGAAGCTGATTCACAAAGCAAAAACATTCGGCCTTCTTAAAATATAATGATGCTACTTGTGGAGACACGCTTGGAATTGCTTGGCCAGTAATGTCTTTATCCTTTATATTTTTAACAGTATATACCGCCTCATAAAACTTACCTGGCTGCACCCTCATTATTCTTTGATTGGGCTGCAGAGTCCATGGCAAATCACCGTTTATATTCGCATCAAACTGGACTTTGATTAAACGATCGGTGACTATCGCTTCTCTATTTATATTTTCTGTAACACGGATGGTTTTACCATTTAGTCCAGTTATTTTACAAAAAACATCATATAAAGGAACCAATCCGTAGCCAAAACCAAACATGAAAACTGTAAATAGAAGTAAACTAGCCGTTGTTTTCTTTACACCTTTCTTATTATCCATTTATAGCATGCATCAGTACAAAAAATCCGTAGAATAAACAAGCAACTAAGCCTAATATTAAAGCAAGTCGCTTATTTTTTTTCCGCAATTGTTCTTCTACATTATCCTTTTCTTCAACCATTGATAAATTAATACAGGCTTTCAAGCACTTTCTTGGTTAATTTAGGTGGTGTTTCAAAAGTATGGAATGGTGCTGGTGATGGAACTTCCCATTCAAGTCCTTTGGCGCCATCCCATGATCTAGCTCTAGCTTTTTTTCCACCCATAGCACATTTGATAACTATATAAACAAATAGTAATTGGGTAATACCATATGCAAATCCACCAATACTAGAAATCATGTTGAAATCAGCAAATTGGATATTATAATCAGGTATTCTTCTTGGCATACCTGCGAGGCCAAGGAAATGCTGAGGGAAAAATAATACATTTGATGAAATTAAAGACAGCCAGAAATGAATTTTACCTAATCGCTCATCATACATATTTCCTGTCCATTTTGGTAACCAGTAATAGGCAGCTGCCATTAGAGCAAATATAGCTCCGGTTAATAATACGTAATGGAAGTGGGCAACTACAAAGTAAGTATCATGATATTGAAAATCAACTGGTGTAATTCCAAGCATCAAGCCAGAAAATCCTCCAATAGTAAATAAGATTACGAATGCAACTGAAAAAAGCATAGGTGTTTCAAAAGTCATTGACCCTTTCCACATTGTAGCAATCCAATTAAAGACTTTTACTCCTGTTGGAACAGCGATTAGCATCGTTGCGTACATAAAGAATAATTCTCCTTTAATCGGTAAACCAACAGTAAACATATGATGCGCCCAAACAAAGAATGAAAGAATTGCAATTGAAGCTGTTGCATAAACCATAGATGCATAACCAAATAAAGGTTTTCTCGCAAATGCAGGGATAATCTGTGACACTATTCCAAATGCTGGTAACGCTAGAATATAAACTTCAGGGTGTCCAAAGAACCAGAAAATGTGTTGGAATAAAACTGGGTCGCCGCCACCTGCAGCATCAAAGAAACTAGTCCCAAAATATTTATCAGTTAACAGCATTGTCACTCCACCAGCAAGTACAGGTAAGGATGCAATTAATAAAAATGATGTAATTACCCAAGTCCATACGAATAATGGCATTTGCATAAGCGTCATTCCGGGAGCTCGCATATTAAAAACGGTAGCAATAATATTAATTGCTCCCATTATTGATGAGATTCCTAAAAAATGAACTGCAAATATAAGGAATGGAAATGCATCGCCTGTCTGAAGAACCAATGGAGGGTACATTGTCCAGCCACCTGCTGGAGCTCCACCATCCATGAATAAAGTACTTAGTAAAAGTGCAAATGCAAATGGCAGAATCCAAAAACTCATATTATTCATTCGAGGCAAAGCCATATCAGGCGCACCTATCATTAAGGGAATCATCCAATTTGCTAAACCAACACCGGCTGGCATAACGGCACCAAAAATCATTATCAGAGCATGTACAGTAACCATTGAATTATAAAACTGCGGATCAACAAATTGGAGTCCAGGCTGAAATAATTCTGCACGAATAATCATGGCCATTGCGCCACCAATAAAAAACATGGTTAACGCGAATATTAAATAAAGCGTCCCAATATCTTTATGATTTGTAGAAAAAAACCAGCGTTTTAAACCTGTTGGCTTATGATCGTGATGATCATCATGTGCAATTGTACTCATAATTCGCTTCCTAAATTAAAAATATTATTATTCAAATGGATCTTATTTACTTAATCACCTTTGCCGCTTTTCTGGCCTCAGCAACCTCTTTAGCTTGGATAATATCTCCTGTATTATTTCCCCAAGCATTTCTAGTGAAAGAGACTACTGATGCAATATCAACATCAGATAATTGCTCACCAAAAGCTGGCATTAGTCCTTTTCCATAAATGATTTGTTGATTATGTCTCATTCTATTATCTGCCTCAACAGCAACAGGACTTCCAACTATAGAAGGGAAAGCTCCCTTAAGCCCCTCACCATTCGCCTGGTGACAAACAAGACATTGCGCTTTATAAACTGCTTCGCCCTTTGTCATTAATTCTTCCATATTTAAAACAATATTGCTTGTATTTTTTGATGCTGCTTGAGCTATTTTTTTCTCATCAACCCATGCAGTATAATCTTGCATCGAAACAGCCTTTAAAACAATTGGCATATAACCATGGCCAGCGCCACATATCTCTGTACATTTTCCTCGATAGGTTCCAGTTTTCTCTATCACTGCCCAATTATCATTTATAAATCCTGGTATCGCATCTCTTTTCCATCCAAGATCCGGAAGCCACCAAGCATGAATTACATCTTGTGATGTAGTTAGAATTCTAATTTTAGTATTAATTGGTAATACAATTGGCTCATCTACATCTCTCAAGTAATTTACATGATCCATTGGATCTAAACCTGAGTCGCGTTGACTTATTTCTTTGCTTTTGGCATCTAAACTACTAAAAATAGTTATTCCTTCACCCACACCATCAAGATAATCATATTTCCATTTCCACTGAGAACCAGTGGCTTTAACTGTAATAGCAGATTCAGATGTATCATCCATTTTAATCAATAATTTTGTTGCAGGAATTGCTAAGGATATAATAATTGCAGTCGGAATAATCGTCCATATAATTTCTACTGTTGTACTGTGGGAAAACTTAGAAGCTTTCGCCCCCTTAGATTTTCGATGATGGAAAATTGACCAAAACATTACTCCAAAAACTAAAATACCAATAACGGTAACAACCCATAGGGTTACCATATGCATTTGATAAATTTCCTGACTAATTGGGGTTACGCCTTGACGCATATTGAGCGCCCAGTCAGCCATTGCTGATAGTGGCATAAAAAATAAAGCTAAAACTAATTTTTGCAGACTTGATTTCAATTTTGAGATACCTTTCATCAAATTAATTTCGATTATTTAAAACAGCGAGAGTTTTTTAAAACTTAAGAATATTATCAGTTTATAAAACATATATCAATAATCATTATGATACTAATTTAACTTCTTATAGCTTCATTGACAACTGTTTTTTCAGAAAGTTTTAAGAAGATTAAATAACTTTTTTCTATCAGCCTCATTAACTTTTTCTGCTATTAATAAAATTCTTCCTTTTTTTGAGATTGAAATCTCCGAGGGCACTAAATTAGTTGCTGGTTTGAATTTAAATTTTGTCCACTGTCGAACAAAATCATATTTTTTTATATTCTTTCTATTAATAAATGAAATAGTAATATTAAATTTATCAATTTTGACCTCTTCATAATATGAGCTTTTTAATGCTGTTATATATAATGCATAACCTAAGAAAATAACTTCAACTCCATAAAAAGGAATTGCTAAATACAAATTAATCATACTTAATATAACTGCAATTATTAATATAAATATAGCGAAGACTATATAAATTTTTTTTATCAAATTCCAGGACATCGCAGGATTAGGACGAATAATGAAGCGATGTTCATCTAGTTTTAAAAGTTTATGTTCAATCATAAGTATTTTCGATTAGATAAAGAAGTTATAATTCATTATTAATTTACTATAATTAATAATGGTGCCGAGAGCGAGAATCGAACTCGCACGCTATTACTAGCGCTGGATTTTGAATCCAGTGCGTCTACCAGTTCCGCCATCCCGGCAAGATAGAGTGGCATTATAACAAGCTATAACACTAAATGAATATTGAAAATTTTAATTACGAATTACCAAATAAACTAATAGCTCAATACCCTCCAAAGAATCGTGGAGGTAGTAAGTTGTTAGTGGCCAACCCTTTTTCAGATAAGCTCCAGGATCTATCCTTTCAAAATTTTATAAATCTTATAAGTCCTAATGATTTAATAATCTTTAATAATACCAAAGTAATTAAAGCTAGATTATTTGGACAAAAAGAGACTGGAGGTAAAATTGAAATTTTAATTGAGCAAGTTCTTAGCGACCAAAAAGCATTAGCAATGATTAAGTCCTCAAAAAAAATAAATTTGGATTTAAAAATAATACTATCAGATGAGTATGTCGTTAAAATTTGTGAAAGAAAAGAAAATTTATTCTTAATACAACTAAATCAAGGTTCATTTCATGAGTTAATGGAACTAAATGGGCACGTTCCTTTACCTCCATACATAAATCGGCCGGATGAAATAGATGATATTGAAAGATATCAAACTGTGTTTGCAAAAAATAAAGGTGCTATAGCAGCGCCAACTGCAGGTCTTCATTTTTCAGAATCTGATTTTACATTATTTGATCAAAATAAGATTAATTTCACTTTTATAACTTTGCATGTAGGTTCTGGCACTTTCCAGCCAGTTAAAGCTTTAGATATAAATCAACATACTATGCATAGTGAGCAATTTGAAATAACAGAAGAAACAAAAATTAAAATTGAGTTAGCAAAAAAAAATAATGGCAGGATAATTGCAATAGGTACTACAGTTTTGAGGGCCTTAGAAAGTTCTTTTATTGATAATGAAATTTCTACCGGCCATCAAGAAACAAAAATTTTTATTAAACCAGGGTATAAATTTAAATTAGTTGATAGTTTATTTACCAATTTCCATTTACCTAAAAGTACTTTACTTATGTTAGTGTCTGCTTTTGCTGGTTATGAATTTACAAAAAAAATGTATAGTCATGCAATAAAAAAAAATTATCGTTTTTTTAGTTATGGAGATGCAATGTTTATTGAACAAAAATCTTTAAATATTGACTAATAAATTATTAAAATTAGGGAATAAAATAATGCTTAAAAATATACTTATATTAGTTTGCTTAACAATTTTAAATACCAATCATGTATATGCTGAAATAAATCCAAATGCTGAATTTGTTTTTAAAATTAAACTTACAAAAAAACCAACAACTAGACCACAAACAATTGCCTATATTCCAGGCGAGAAAAAATATTATGTTGCAGATGGCGGATTAGCTGCTCGTGGTTCTGACTATGAAGCACCAATATCAAAATCTCTTATTCATACTTTCGATGAAGCTGGAAAATATATAGAGTCTACAAGGGCTGGCTTTGATAATAGATCAATATATTTTAATGAACGCTCTTTTAAATTAGAAACTATTACTTACAATGTTTCTACTGCTGCAGGATTTGCGCCAATGACTGGTATATTTTCATTGGAATTAGATGAAAAGGGTTTATTGACTGAAAAATCAGATGTTGTTTCTCAACCTTCATCAACATTTGGAAGTGCAGGAACAATGCCGTCTTATGATTCAAAAAACGATTTATATTATGCAAAGCAGGAAACTTCTAATAAAGTATTTGTATTAGATGGTAAATCAAAAAAATTAAAAAAAGAAATTACATTAGATTTTGATACGCCTAAAGTAATGCATCATGATGTTGCGTCCCATTTTGTTGCTTTTACAGGAAAACTTAATGAAGAATTGATTTTGCTAGATGTTGATCATAAAAGATTTCTTATTTACAACAAAGATGGAAAGTATCAAGGAGCAAGTGCACTTCCTAAATCATTAAAAATTAGATCTCAAAATCATTTCAATGGTCTTGGTTACACACTAAATGGTTATTACTTTATCTATTTAGATTCTGATGGTGAGTTTGGAAGTTACCATGCTTACCAAGTTTTAAGGTAAATTATTCTTAATCATAACTAATCTAATCTTACGGAATTTAATTGTAATTTGTTTATTTAATATGGTTTTTTAATAATGTTAAATCGATTAATTCGGATTCTTCAGCCCCTCTTTTTTTATACTCTACTTTATTTGCTTCAATTGTTTTATCACTGATCGTTACACGATGGGGAATACCAAGTAACTCTGCCTCACTAAACATTACTCCTGGCCTTAAACCTCTATCATCCAAGAGAACATCTAAGCCTAAACCCAGTAGCTCACTATAAATAGAGTCTGTCATTTTTTTAACTTCCTCACTTTTATCATAATTAATTGGTGTAAGAATGACTTCAAATGGAGCAATAGAGTTTGGAAATATAATACCTTTTTCATCATGTCCTTGCTCTATTGCTGCAGCCACAATTCTTGAAACGCCAATACCATAGCAACCCATCAACAAAGGTTTAGACTTTCCTGATTCATCAATAAATTCTGCTTTCATAGCATCAGAATATTTCGTGCCTAACTGAAAAATATGTCCTACTTCAATTCCACGACATGTTTTTAATTTGTCTATATCGGGATGATTTTTAGCTACCTCACTATTAGCAGCAAAATCTGTCTCGTCACTATAAACAAGTTCATCTTCCCCAGAATCTGCCAAAACATGAAATTCATGTGAGCCATCCCCACCTATAGCTCCATTATCAGCCTGCACAGCCCTAAAATTTAAACCTATAGCTTCAAATATTTTACTATATGTCTTATACATTTTCTCATAAGTACTTTTCAAACAGTCATTATCTGAATGAAATGAATATGAATCTTTCATTAAAAATTCTCTTGCGCGCATTACGCCATATCTGGGTCTTATCTCATCTCTAAACTTTGTTTGTATCTGATAAAAATTGACAGGTAATTGCTTATAACTATTAATTTCTTTTCTCACAATATCGGTTATTACTTCTTCATGAGTAGGGCCAAAACAAAAAAGACGGTCGTGTCTATCATTTATTTTAAGCATTTGAGGACCAAAGGCATCCCATCGCTCAGATTCCTCCCAAAGCTCTGATGGCTGAATTGCAGGCATTAGTAACTCAATTGCTCCAGCTTTATTCATCTCTAGTCGAATTATGGATTCAATTTTTTTAAGTATCTTTAATCCCATTGGCATCCAGCTATAAAGACCGGAACCTAGACGACGAATTAATCCTGCACGAATCATTAATTTATGACTAATTAATTCTGCCTCAGCAGGAGCCTCTTTGAGAGTGGAAATATAGAATCTAGATGCGCGCATAATTATATTTTATTGCTTTAATGATTTTATTAATTCTTTTATATCTTGCCACAACTTTCTCTTTTTCTCTGGATTTTCAACCATTTCTTTTAACGAGACAGAAGAAATGTATGGAATAGTTAAATTTTCTTTCTTTATCACTTTATCTAAGCCCTGTTCAAGAAATATTAAATGCTCACAAAGTTGAATTTCACTTGCAAGTTCTGCTTCTTGGGCAATCTTTATCGATTCTGGCTGTGATAATTTATTTGACAGCGTATCTAAATAGACACTAATTTTTTTAAATAATTCTAATTCGATAGTATCAGACGAATTAGAAATTTGCGCTATAAACAACACATTAAGATTATCTAATTCAATTTTTTTTAAATTAAATATATTTTTTTTAGTTGGTAATTTGTCATTTTTAACTTCAACTTTTTTTGGATGAGTGACCCATATCGGACTTAAGCCAAGTTCATCATATATTAATGACTCTTTTATTATGCCTTTATTCATGTAGCCAAGCCCATTAAAATTGCATCTTCTTTGCCATCTTTATTTTGATAATAATTATTTCGCACTCCAATATCGTTGAATCCAATTTTTTTATATAATTTTATTGCCACTAAATTAGACTTTCTAACCTCAAGAAAAATATTAGCAATATTAGCTTTTCTACACTCACTTAAAAGATCGTTAAGCATCAACTCTCCAAGCCCTTTTTGCTGCAACTCTGACTTTATAGTTATATTTAATAATTCACACTCATCGAAGGAAAATAAAGCAATGTAATATCCAATAATATCATTTTCATTTTTTAAAACTTTAAATAAATTATTAGCGCCATATGAATCGATAAAATTCTTATTAGTCCATGGTGTTAAATGGCATCTTTTTTCGATTTTAACAACATCAACCAAATCTTCTTCGGTAAACATAGATATTTTATTTTTAAGCATCTTAAAATTATTGTTGATTGAGTCTTTCTTTTTCAGTTAGAGCAACTTTATTTCGAATGTAAATTGGGGTAGCATTTTTTAAATTGAATTCATTTCCAAATTGCCCAATAGATAGAATTCCAATTGCAGACGCTAGTTTACATTTACCTTCAAAATACTCTAGCTCAATATCAGCATACTGAGATTTAAATTGTTCTTTATAAGAGCTAAGGCCAGAGCCAATAACTATCGCTTTTTTTATTTTTGGTTGGTCAGGTAATTCGTTTGGGTTAAAGAGTCCCGGATCCACAAGGGGAGTTATAACGTCATTCCTATTTTGATATATTCCTAAATATACTTGCCCCATTCTTGCATCAATACATGAGATAGAATTTTCATGCTGTGATAAAAAGGCTAAAGCCTCAAGAGTGTTAACTCCGATAATTGGTAAATTATTGGCGTAGGCTAATCCATATGCAATGCCACAAGCAACCCTAATCCCAGTAAAGGAGCCGGGTCCTGCACCAAAAGCAATGCCCTCTATATTTTCTATTTTTAAATTACTTTCATTTAATAAAATTTTTATTTCTTGAAGAATATTGCCAGAATAATTCTTTCCTGACGGAAAATTTTTCTCAGTAATTATGTTTCCGACTATCAAGGCAATTGAAATAGTTTCAGTACAAGCGTCTATAGATAATATTTTCATTTAAACATTATAAATGTTTTAAGAATTCAATTACATCATCTTGCTCTCTTGTTCTTTTAAATTCAGGCAGGCTTAGCCAGAATTTTCTGCCATAAGGTTTAGATACAATTCTTTGGTCACAAATCATCAAAACCCCTTTATCTAACTCATCACGTATTAGTCTTCCGGCTCCTTGCTTAAGGGTGATAATTGCTTTCGGGAGCTGAAATGTCATAAATGCATTAACGCCTTTAGCTGAGAGCATATTAATTTTTGATTCAAATATTGGGTCTCCAGGAGATTGGAATGGTAATTTATCAATGATTACCAATGAAAGGGCTGACCCCCTTACATCTACACCCTCCCAAAAGCTTAAAGAACCAATTAAAACAGCATTGCCGTGACTCTTAAACTGCTCTAATAATTTTGTTTTAGAGCCTGCACCTTGGTTAAGAATTGGGTAATTGATATTATTTTTCTCAAATTCATCTCTTAATAGTACAGTTATTTCATTCATCGATTTAATGCTAGTTGATAAAATAAATGCTCTTCCCTTTGAGGCAATAAGGAGTGGGTAAATATAGCTTACTAAATGATTATTAAATAATCTACTAGATGCTTCTGGCATATCTTTTGGAACATATAAATATGCATTTTCCGAGTAATTAAACGGGCTTTTAAGTAATTTAGTTTTTGCATTTTCTAAACCCATTAAGGATTGAAAATGATTAAAACTAGAATTCACTGCCAATGTTGCTGATGTAAAAATCCAAGCCGTATCGTTAATCTCTTGAAATTTTCTAAAATTATCTGCAATACTGATTGGTGTTATATTAAACTGAATTGATTTTGAGAATACCTCAATCCAGTATACATAATTTTGATCGACATCTTTGTTCCAGCGTTTTAATTTAGAAATAATTTCTTCAGTACGCTCTAGAAGTTTCTTAAAATCGATATCTTGATCGCTATACTCACTAAAAAAATTAGAAAGTTTATTAAGTTCAGCTATTAAATCTATTAGTTTTTCCTTAAAAAGGTCTAATTTTTCTATTTTTTCAATACCAATCCTCTGATTTCTTGCGTCAAAAAATAAATTCAATAGCTGTATTGCATCTATTATTAATTTTGATAATTCTATTAATTTTTGTTTATCTTTGATATGTTTAGATAGAATTTGGTGCATATCCTGAATTAAATAAATAATTTGATTTGTAGAAAGATTTTCCCCAAAGAAAATGGAGGCAATCTCAGGGATTTGATGAGCTTCATCAAAGATAACAGTATTTGCTTTTGGTAAAATTTCTGATAATTCAGCATCTTTTAAAACCAAATCAGCAAAAAAAAGATGGTGATTAACAATTACAACTTCAGAAGTAATTGCTTTTTTTCTAGCTTTTATTAAAAAACAACTCTTATAAAATTCGCAATCCTGACCCATACAGTTTTCTTTAGTTGATGTTACAAACGGCCATATGGTGGATTTTTCTGGGATATTATTAAACTCAGATATTTCTCCTGATTCACTATGATCTGATATTTTTTTTATTTCATGAATGTACTTTGCATCTTCTTTATTTAAAAATTGCCCTTCAAGTAATGAATTTTCCATTCTTAACTGACAAATATAATTAGCTCTCCCCTTAAGAATGTTAATATTAATTGGAATCTTAAGGGCATCACGAATTGTTGGTATATCTTTAAAAAATAATTGATCTTGCAAATTTTTAGTTGCAGTGGAAATAACCACCTTTCCCCCATTCATTAAAGCTGGGACTAAATAAGAAAAAGTTTTACCTACTCCCGTACCAGCTTCTACAATTAATGATTCTTTCTTTTCTACTGCTTCATTAACAATTTTAGCCATCTCAACCTGATCCTCTCGCTCATGAAAATTAGTTACGATTTCACTGAGAGGTCCTGATTTTTTAAAAAATTCTTCTATTATTATTTCTTTTTTCATATTTCGTTTAAATTTACTATTGATATAAGGAACTAAAACAACTGAGCATAAGTCACATCGTACAAATGTTATTAATTAATTCTTATTTATCTAGATAAGCATAATTTTTTTATCATGTCTCGACATTTTGTGAATAACATAACATTTTTTTATAATTTAATTCTACTTCTCATACATTATGAGGGAGTTTTAATGTATATTCTGATTTATAAACAACTAAATTTTAAGATGAAAGTTTAATATGAGATTAAAACTAAAAAAATTTATACCAATCCTTTGTGGTGCAATTATTGGAATTCTTATCAGTATTAATTTTCCAGTCTTTGCTGATAAAACAAAGTCTTCCACCCTTCCGATTGATGAGCTCCGAACATTTGCTGAGGTATTTGGAAGAATAAAATCTGATTATGTTGAGCCTATTGAAGATAAAAAATTAATTAATGAAGCATTAAATGGTATGTTATCTGGCTTAGATCCTCATTCAACTTTTTTAGATCTGGATCACTTCAAAGATTTAGAGATGGGGACCACAGGTGAATTTGGTGGACTTGGAATTGAAGTTGGCATGGAAGATGGTTTTGTTTTAGTAATTTCACCTATTGAAGATACACCAGCATACAAGGCAGGCTTGAAAAGTGGCGATCTTATTATGAAACTTGATTCTAAAGATGTTAAGGGTTTAACCTTAAATGAAGCGGTAAAATTAATGCGAGGAAAGCCAGGCTCAACATTAAAGTTACTAATTTTAAGGAAAGGTCTTAATAGTCCTTTTGAATTAAAAGTGACTAGAGCTCAGATTAAAACAAAAAGTGTTAAAGCTAAGCTTGTCGAACCTAACTTTGCTTACATCAGAATTACCCAGTTTCAAGAAAGAACTGGGGAAGACCTTGCTAAAGCTCTTAAAAAACTAAGGGCTGAAAATAAATTTGCTTTTAATGGGATCATTCTTGATATGAGAAATAACCCTGGGGGACTTCTTAATTCATCCGTAGCAGTATCTGCTGCATTTTTGAAAGAAGGAGAATTAGTTGTTTATACAGAAGGCAGGGCACCTGACTCAAAAATGAATCTAACAACATCTCCTGAAAATTTTATTAGAGATAATCCAGAGAAAAATAATTACCTTAAAGATTTGGCTGCTGATATCAAAGATACTCCAATGGTAGTTCTTATTAATAATGGATCCGCTTCAGCCTCAGAAATTGTTGCAGGAGCATTACAAGATCATAAACGTGCATTAGTTGTCGGTACTAGAAGTTTTGGTAAAGGCTCAGTTCAAAGCATCCTTCCCATGGCAAATGGAACAGCGATTAAGCTTACAACTGCAAGATACTTTACCCCTAATGGGAGATCTATACAGGGAAAAGGTATTGAGCCAGATGTCGTTGTAGAAGATGGGATGGAAAGTATTGCTATGCGTGAATCAGATTTAAACAATACCTTATCTAATCCTAATGAAGAAAAGAATAAAGAAGAAGAATCAACACCAAAAGTAGAAGATGTCCCTACTAGTGATGGTGCAGCGGCTTTGAGAAATTTTAAACCTACGAAGTTTGGCGAAAAAGATGACAAACAGTTTATAGAAGCATTAAATATTCTTAAAGGTATTGATCTTTATCAAAAAAACTAATTTAATGGCTTAAAGGTATTATGCTTGATTCAATCATTAATGAATTTGACAAAGCTCTTAAAATCTTAACCGTTGAAACAACACCTGAAAGATTAAGGCCTGATGAAGATTTTAAAAATTCACACGCTTTAACTCCTCAAGAGAAAAAAATCCACAGTAGATTTATGCGCGTAAATCACTCTGGTGAGATATGCGCGCAAGCATTATATCGAGGCCAACTTTTCTTTAATAAAAATCATAAAATTCAAAAACAATTAGAAAAATCTGCAAACGAGGAGCTAGATCACTTAGCATGGTGCCAATCAAGAATTAAGGAGCTCAATGGCAGAATAAGCTATCTCAATCCAATTCTTTATTTAGGTTCTTTTGCTATTGGAAGCATAGCTAGCATTATTGATGAAAAATATAATCTAGGTTTCTTATCAGAAACAGAAAAACAAGTATCGCTGCACTTAGAGAGTCATTTAAAAAAAATCTCCTTAAAAGATAGAAGAACAATTGCAATAATTAAGCAAATGAAAAAAGATGAAGAGAGACATGAAGCATCAGCGAAATCAATGGGGGCTAAAGAATTACCTAATGTTATCCAAAAAACTATGAAATTTACATCTAAACTTATGACCGCATCAACATTTAGAATTTAAAGGATTAGCGGATATAATTATTGTATGGAAAACAAATTTCAAGAAGCTTTTGAGCTCCATAAAAATGGAAGCCTTCAGGAAGCAAAAAAAATTTATGAGGCAATATTACAAACAACTCCGAACGATTTTAATTGCCTTCACCACCTAGGGCTTATCGCAAAAAATAATAAAGAATATCTATTAGCCCTCGACCTATTCTCGCAAGCAATCAATATAAATCCAAAGAATGCTGCAGTTCATTTCAACCTTGCCAATACCTTAAAAGAGCTAAATAAAATAAATGATGCCATTGCAAGTTACGATAAAGCAATTGAAATCAAGCCAGACTATGAACTTTATTTACTAAGGGGATTGGCCTTCTATGAGCTCGAAAAATTTGATGAAGCAGTATCGAGTTATGATGAATCTATTAAGCTCAAACCAGATCCCATCACATATTGTAATAGGGGCTTAGCTCTTGTTGATCTGAACAAAATTGAAGTAGGAATTGCTGATTACGATAACGCTATCCAAATGGATTCTAATTTTATACAAGTAAGGCATAATCGCGGTCTTGCTTTAAAGTTATTAGGAAAGACAAAAGAGTGTATTGAAGCATTTAAAGCAATAGTCAAAATAGAGCCTAACAACTATGAAAGTTTATATGAGATTGCTACGATATATAATGTTTTAAAAGAATTTAAATTAGCATTAAATTTTTGCGGACAAGTCCTAAAAATTAACCCAAATCATAACCCAACAATTTTATTAGGTATAAAAATAAGAAAAAGAACATGTGATTGGACTTCGGATGAACAAGATATCACATATGCATTAAAAAATATAAATGATGGCGAAGAATCAGTTGGGCCATTTTCTTCATTAGCATTCTTTGCTGATCCAGCAATACAAAAAAAATTAATTGAAAGGCATACCTCTAAAAAGTATCCTCCTAATAATTTTTTTAATAAAATCTTGCCTTATAAAAATCATAAAAAAATTAGAATTGCATATTTTTCTCCGGATTTTTGCGATCATCCTGTTTCAAATTTAATGGTTGAATGCATTGAAAAACATGATCAATCAAAATTTGAAATATATGGATTTTCTTTGGTTGATAAGCCAGATGACCCAATTAATAAGAGGTTAAAAAAAGCATTCACAAAATATATAAACATAGAAAATAAACTAGCCAAAGATATTGTTAGGCTTGCCAGGGAAATGGAAATTGATATTTCGATCGATCTGGCAGTTTATACTGGGCAAACTAGGCCTGAAATTTTTGCTATGCGTACAGCGCCAATTCAAATTAATTACCTAGGTTTTCCCGGCACTTCAGGGGCTGATTACTATGATTATATTATTGCTGATTCAGTTTTGATTCCAAAAGATAATCAAAAACATTACTCTGAAAAAATTGTTTACCTCCCAAGCTTTCAAGCGAATGATTCAAATCACCCTACTCCAAGTACTTTATTTAAACGTCAAGATCTTGGGCTCCCTGAAAAAGGTTTCATATTCTGTTGTTTTAATAATTCGAATAAATATAACCCATCTATTTTTGATAGTTGGATTAAGATACTAAGCAAGGTTAATGATAGTGTATTGCTTCTTTATGCCGATAATGAATCAGTAAAAACAAATTTAAGAAATGAAATTACCCTTAGAGGAATTAAGCCTTCTAGGCTTATTTTTGGAGATCGTTTACCAATGCCTGAATACTTGGCAAGATTTAAAATTATTGATCTTTTTCTCGATACACTTCCCTTCAATGCTGGTACTACTGCTAGTGATGCACTTCGAAGCGGCTTACCAATACTAACTTGTAAAGGAAAGTCATTTGCTGGGCGAATGTGTTCCAGTTTATTAAATGCAGTTAACTTACCAGAGCTTATAACTTGCAGTCTAGAACATTATGAGTCTCTTGCAATTGAGCTAGCAACAAATCCGGAACAGTTAAAAATTATTAGAGATAAGTTAGATAAGAGCTTGCCTACAGCTCCGTTGTACAACAGCACTTTATTCACAAAAAATATAGAGTGTGCTTATTCAATGATATATGAAAGGATGCAAAATAAATTTAACGTAGAGCATATTATTGTGGAATAATTAATGAATAAATTTATGGGAAAAATTAACTTTTAGTTTATATTAAATGAAAAATTTTAACGCAACATTGGCAACATTTGAAAATATAGACCATATCAAAGAAATTAAATTATTTAATACTGGTGGTCGTGAATCTGGTTGTATTTTAAACATACCAGGGGCCCAAGGCTCAATTAAGTTATACAACCATTTGTTTCTTATTTTTGGCGAATTGAATACAAACGCAGCTACTAAGGGGTTAAATCTTTATTGTGAGCATGTTGAAGACGCTAAAAATAACCCGGGCAAACATCCCAACATTGATCGCTTACTAAATCTCATTGAAACAAAGGAAACTCTTAGAATAGAAATTATTTAAAAATGGATGCTAAGAAAGTTAAAGCCAAGCTCAATCCCAACCTTCCTGATTTTTGAATTAATTTTTTTGCTTTATCTTTTTCTTCTGGAACAATATACCCATAGTAGTAAAGAAGCCCAAGACCAAATAATGCTTTCGGATGATTATTACCTGCCGCTTGTTTTAGCCAAGTATAAGCTTCTGATTTTTTAACCCCTTTGTCATTTACATATAGAAACCACATTAAATACTGAGTATCCACATCTCCATCATTACCTTTTTTTCTTAATCTATTTAAATCCTTTTTTTTAATTTTTGCTATAGAAGAGTAAGCCTGGAGAAACTCTGTATTTTTTTGATTTATTAACCTTAATTCGTTAGCGATTAAGATTTTATCATTAGAAAATTTCCTCAAATAATTAATGGCTTTTTGATGGTCTTGTAAAGCAGCTATCAATAGCCAATCAGAGATGGGGCCAGTATTGACAGATACGTCTTTAAAGGCTAACTCAAATTGTGAACTTGGATGTCCATCTTGGGCTTTATCTAGCAAGCTTTTTGTAAATCCCGAACTAGACAAAAAGCATAAAAAAATTGAGAATATTAACCTTACAAATAGATTCATTTATTAGACAATTATAGTTATTAGGAGTATTGTAAAGGAATATATTAAGCGAAATAAATGAATTTAACTATGACATTTATAAAAAAAATTTTAGTATTTTTAATGTTAATAAGTGCTTCTTTTATAGCCAATGCTGATGCTAATCCAGATGTTTGGCCTTATATAAAAGAAAGAATGTTTAAAGATAAGCCAATTGAGGAAGTTAGTTTTCTTAAAATTGATGGCCCAAAACGAGCATCAAGTGGTGCTCAAGTGCCGATCAATATTAAACTAACCCCAAAAGCTGGTATCGAAATAAAAAAAGTTACTATTATTATAGATAGTAACCCTGTTCAACATGCTGCAACCTACCATCTTACAAGAAATACTCAGGCGCTAGATCTCTCAACAAGAATTAGAATGGAGACTGATTCTTTTGTGCGGGTAGTTGGAGAGGATAGTAATGGTAAATTATATATGAGCAAGGTAGCTATAAGAGCTTCAGGTGGGTGCAGTGGTTATATGAATAGTGCTGATCCAGAATTAACTAAAGATTTAGGTAAAATTTTAGTAAAAGCTAAAGAAAAATATCTAACAACCCGTATCAAACACCCTAATTTTACAGGGTTACAAAAAGACTCAATTAATGGTTGGTTTGTACCAGAGTGGATTGTAACTCAAGTGAGATATGACTTTAATGGTGAGTCTTTACTAGTTGCAGAGAATGGCATTAGTATGAGCCAAGATCCATATCTAAAATTTAAATTCTCTCCTGTTGAGTCTGGAACAATTACAGTCTCTGCTACAGATACCAAAGGTCAAATATTCCTTAAAACAAAGAGTATCTAAACTATCTACTTAGTTTAATTCTTGATCTAATTTCACTGTAAATATTTATAATCATTGGAATAATGGCGATTAAATTAAAAATACCGAATATAATGAAAATATTCCTTAGGTAGTTTTTAAAATTCATAATGAGAGTATTTAGCTCAATAAGCTTTAATTGATTAGCATTTAAACTAGCTGTTTCTTTGTTAGCAATTTTTTCGAGGCTACATTGCTGATTAGACTCGATGCAAAAGGCCATCTGTCTCTCATATTCTTCGAGAAAAATTTGATGTGAAAAATAGTCATTAGCCAATAAAATAAGAGATAAAAAAAATCCAACAATTGCAAACAACCAAAAAAATTGTTTGCTAAATTTTGATATCATCATTTATCCTCTTTAAACTTTTTAAGTTAACTACACAATAACAGAACTATGTAATAATAAATTTAAATCCAGCGACTATTAGAACTACCCCTAAAATATTTGTCATGTGACGCTCATTAAATATCTTAATGCCAAGCTGGGTGCCAATTAAAACTCCCCCAATGACAGCAAGGGCATATAAAAATATTGTATTTGATATTAAGTTAACTGAAGTTATATTTCCCAGAAGACCTGATATTGAATTAAATAAAATAAATGCAGCTACTGTTCCTGAAGAACCTTTTACACTTGTCCAGCCTAAAAAAACGATCAATGGCGATAAAAAAATACCTCCTCCTGTGCCTGTAAGACCCGAGAGAAATCCAATAATAACTCCAGCAAATAATCCAAATAAAAAATTTACTGGTTGATTGGAATTTTTCTTAAAATATTTAAAAATATCAAATAAAAATTGAACACCAGCAAATATTAAGATGATTCCAACTAATACTTTATATATTTCTGAAGGTAACTGAAGGTATCCCCCAAGGAATGCTGAAGGAACTGAGCCTAAAACAACCGGTATAAAGACTTTGAGGTTAAATAACTTATTTTTAATAAAACGATAACTGGCAATCGACGAAACGATTATGTTTAAAATTAACCCAATTGGCCTAATTGAAGGAATTGGTGTTCCCATTAAAGACATAATTGCAATATAAGACGAAGCGCCTCCATGCCCAACGGATGAATATAATATAGCCCCAATAAAAATTAATACAGCTGTAATATATTCCGACAATAGAAATGTCATTTATGGATTAAAATAATTGCTTTAATCAAAACAATCAATCAATACCTTATTGTTTGAAACTTTAAATTTACCAACACTCTTTGTATTATCATTTAGAAAATGAAAATACATATCCAGCTGCCCCGAATTTAGTATTCCCTCTGCTAAGTTATTTGGGATTACCTCATTTCTTCTTATTGAGGATTGTGCAGTTGTTGTAATAAACTCAGATTTACCACTCTGGATTGCAATAGTTTGGAACCAGTTTCTAACAGTGAATGAGTAAATTGGCGGTTTAAGATTCTTATATCCTTGCTGATATATTTTATAATGCTTATTCATATCAAAAACATTTTTACCTTGATTATAAAATAGTATCTCAAAGTATTTCTTTTTTTCTTTTTCATCATAATTCTTTCTACAAACCGCAGTTAGCTCTAAATACTTCTCATCAATTGGTGCAAAATAATTACCATCAGTAAACTCTTTAAATGATTGCCCATTTGCAACAGAAAAATTTAACAGTAAAAAAAGAAATGGAAAATATTTTTTAATCATAAGAATTAGTTTATCAAGTTTGCTTCTATTTTAGTTAAAATGATTCCTCTTCAGATAAAAACCGCCACTTACCTTCAGGTAAATCATTTAGCTTAACATTTCCAATTCTAACTCTTTTCAAACCATTAACTTTCAAACCAACTAATTCACACATTTTTCTTATTTGCCGATTTCTTCCCTCAATTAAAATAAATTTAAGCTGATCTTTATTTTGCCAATTTACTTTGGCTGGTTTCAACTTATAGCCATCTAAGGTCATACCATGTTTTAATAATTTTAGGTCTTCATCATTAATAGTTCCATCAACTCTTACTAAATATTCTTTTTCAATATTAGCACTATCTTCTCCTATGATTTGTTTTGCAATACGCCCATCCTGAGTCAATACAAGCATCCCTGATGAGTCAATATCTAACCTTCCTGCTGGAGCTAGTCCATCTCTATTGAATATTGGATTTCGCTTTGAAGAAGTTTCTTGATTTTGTGAATTATAGTAATTATCTGGAGTGATTAAGCTTGATGCTGGAGTAAATTCTTTGTCATCATCTAAATGGGAAATATAGCTAACTGGTTTATTTAATATCACTGTTGCTTTAAGTGATTGATTGATTATGGCTTTTTTTAAAAGCTCAACTTTTTGACTACGGTATGCTTTAGTACCTAGTTCATCAACAACTTTTCCATCAAGCAAAACTAATCCTTGCTCGATGTACTTATCGGCTTCCCGCCTAGAACAAAGGCCTAACTCAGACAATATCTTTGATATGCGCACTTGATCCATAAGATCATCTTTTCTTTACTAACTTTTAAAATTTACTTAGTTTTATTTGATAGATGTTGGTGGAGATATAAAGCCATTCTCGATACGCCATTCATAGCCCAGAGAGACAATGTTGCACCAGAAACTCCATCAATTCTCTTATTTAGTTTATCACCTTCTAACCCTACGCCGTTATATTGTTTAGTAAAAGCTGGATATTTTACTTCCCACCCTCGACTTTCACGAAATTCTAATACTTTTATTTTTTCGATCTTACTATTTTTAATTACAATTCCGAAAGTGATCGGCTCTGTTTTCCCAATTTCTTTCAATATCCATGCTGTTCGACCTTCTTTTTCCCAGTACTTTACTATTAGGCCACCATAGGGATGACCTAACAACGAAGTGACTCTCTTTCTCACATCGCCTCCCAACATTATTCTGCTATTTTCTGGTGGTTTATTTAAAAATGCCTCAGATATAAAATCTTCGTCCGTTTGATATACCCCACGCGCAAATAATTGCGACACTGTTAAAAGTAACAGTGTCGCAATTATTAATAGTGCATATCTTTTTAGTATCATTCTGTTGTTTTTATAGACCTCTTATTAGAATGAGTATCCTAGACCGATATTGATACCATCTTTATCCCCTGCATTTGCTTTGCTTTGATCAACGTAATCAAATTTAGCTACCACTGTTGGGTCTATCCAGTAATTGAAACCAATACTTCTTGCTTCAACTTCAGTATCTGAAGAACCACCGTCATTGTTGTCATAAGATTCATAACGAACGAATGCGCCCCATTTATCATTGAACCTATATGCTGGCTCTAAATAGTAACCATTTTGCTTATCCGCGCCATCTGTTTCAACATCGTCGCCGTCTATGTTCCATCCAGCATACAATGCTCTCAATTGGAATTTATCTTTTTTGTATATAGCATGAGTTTCAAATGCCCTAGCAGATCCACAACCAACCACTACACCCTGACAGTAATCAGTTTGGTTGAAGAGTGATGCTGCTAATTCTAGTCCTGGGATAGCTGTATATTTAAGTCTACCTATTGTTGCAAGACTTCTTGCTGATGCACTAGCAACTTTTTGACGACCATCTCTTGGTTTATAACTCTTGGCATCTGTTGCCTCAAGTCCACTAGTTAATGCAACATCTAAAGTAAGACCAGGTCTTAATTCTTTAGTTAACATCACACCGGCTTCCCACCATGTTGATGGGATAATATTTTTCTCCACAGTGTTACGCTCAACACCATAGAAAGTATCAGGCTCGTGTGTCTCGTTCAAAATACCAATTGGCATTAAAAATAAACCACCGGTAATTTGAGTTGTCTCGTTATAATCGTATTGGATATAAGCTTGTTCAAGCTCAACTTCACCAGGACCATTTTCAGAAGTACCAGAGTCACCAATATCCTTAACTAATGCGTGCTCCAATTCAAATTCTGAGAAGAATCTTAGATCATCACGAAATTCATGGCCAAAGTATAGAACGAAACGGTGGAAGTCAATTTTCTTAGTGTCAGAAACGCTAGGGCCCTGCCCTTCTAAATTATTGTAATGTAATTCACCGTAACCACCCCAATGACTTTTATTAGCTAATTTAATTTGAGCTTTAATTGCTTCGTCAGTTGAAACAGCTACTTCTTCTACTGTTCCTTTTAGTGCATTATTTTCGGCTTTGAGATTTTTAAGCTCTTGCTTCATTTCCTGCATCATTTCGAAAATTTCAGCATTGCTTGGTGCTGCAACTGCAGCAGAAGAAAATGTTCCCGCAACGGCTAAAGCAACTAAGCTTTTAAAAGATTTTTGTATATTCAAAATTTTATGTCCTCTTAATTATTTTCTAAAAAGTACTAATAAATTCCTAAACTAAATTTGTACGTTGTTGAAATTATAAATAATTTTTAGATATATGTAAATAAGAATCATTCTCATTAGCATTAAGATTCGCATTTGTAAAAAGATTAAATAATTAAGTTATTGATTTTATTGATATTTATTTTGTTGTATAGAAACAACAATTACATCAGCTTTAGGTTTTATGAGTTACTATTTGAACTAGAAAAGCTTTAAGTTATGCTTTAACTATCTCGAAATCGTGAGTTATAGTTACCGATTTTTCAAGCATAATTGAAGCTGAGCAATATTTTGTGGCGGATAAATTGATTGTCCTCTCTACAACTAAAGGGTCTAAATCATTGCCTTCCAGAATAAAATTTATATGAATTTTAGTAAATACTTTTGGTATATTCTCTGATCTTTCTGCGCTTATTTCAGCTTTACAATTTTTTACATCCTGTCTTGATTTTTTTAAAATAGTTACAACATCATAGGATGTACAACCACCTAATCCAAGCAGTAGCATCTCCATTGGTCTCATACCAAGGTTTTTACCACCAGATTCTGGTGCTCCGTCCATAACAACTGAATGGCCTGATTCAGAGACTCCTTCAAAACTTACTCCATCAAGCCATTTTATTGTTGCTTCCACTTATAAAATCTCTAACAATTCAACCTCAAATATTAAGTCAGCATTGGGCGGTATAGCACCACCAGCCCCCCTACTGCCATAACCCATCTCGGATGGAATTAAAATAGTTCTGCTACCCCCGATCTTCATTCCATCAAAGCCATCATCCCAACCTTTAATAACCTGACCAACTCCAAGAACAAAGTTGAAAGGTTCTCTTCGGTCTAGGGAGCTATCAAACTTTTCTCCTTTTTTATCATTCTTCGTTGCATCCAAAAGCCAGCCTGTGTAGTGAACAGAAATAGTCAGGCCCTTTTCAGCCTCCCTTCCCTCTCCCACTTTAGTATCTTGTATAACTAATTCCTGAATTTTATCTTCCATTTTTTTTGTGTCTCCTGTTGTGATCTCAATTGAAAAGCTATTTGTAAAGTACGTCATTAGTATTAATGCTAACCATATTTTTTTATACATAGTTTCGTCCTAATTTAATTATTTGAATGCCTGAGTAATAAGAGCCTCTTGTAATCTGTGAGAATCCTTAGCAGTTAAATCGTTCATAATAAAAATAAAAATTTTCATTTCCTTATTTTTATCCAGTAAAAAACCTGCAATTGCATTTACATTCTTCATCGATCCAGTCTTAAAGTGAGCAGACTTTCTAAAAGTTGAGTAATTCATTCTTCTTTTTAGGGTCCCATCTACTCCAGAAATTGGAAAGGATGAAAGCATTTCAGGCATTAAGGGGTCATGATATATCTTTTCCATTAACAACAAAAGCTGCTCAGAAGTTAAAACAGAGTTTCTTGATAATCCAGCACCATTTTGAAGAAATAAACCGTTGTGTGGCAAGTCATTCTTTTCGAACCATGTATTCACATATTTATTTACCGATGATTCCAAAACAAGTAAATCACTATCCTCAGCCAAGATAGTCAGCATAGCGTTTCTGGCCATTAGGTTTAGGCTATATTTATTAACATCCCTTATTATTTCACTCAAAGGTCGTGAATTATGTCTATACAAAACTTTCCAATTAGAATCCTGAATGTAAGTCGTGTCTAAATTGCCACTAAATTCTCCGCCATTTGCCTCCCATGTTTTCTTAAAAATCCTATAAAAATATTCTTCGTCATTTAGAACTGATAAATTAATTTCTTTTGTACCGCATTTGCGGCTAAATTTACCATCAAAAATAACCTGAGACTTAAGCTTGTTTTGTTGAGTTCGGTACTTGAGTTTACTTTTCCAATCAATACATCTGTCATTTGTAATTTTGATATTATTTTTAATGCTGAAATGTTCTAAGTTAGGATTAGATTCGATAATTAAATTTTTATCTTTCATAGTGAATATAAAATTCATAGTATTACTTTGAATAACAACTGGATTTGGCAAAGCGTTGTATGCCCTCATTGGATCACTATCAAATAGTTTTTCTTTTGAAGCTAATCCAAAATAACTTAGATCTAGGATTAAATCTCCTTTTATCTTCTTTATCCCATCACGTTGAATTTTTCTTATCGAGTTTTCAAGATTAGTGATTGAAAAAGTAGCGTCCCCTCTTCCCTTAAAGATTAAGTCCCCATCTAAAGTGTCCTCAATAATATCCCCGTTGTGAAAGAAATCTGACTGCCATTTAAATTGTGGGCCTAATTCTTCTAAAGCAATGAAAGTTGATATTATTTTGACGAGTGAAGCAGGATTAAATAATTTTTTTTCATTATGTGCGACTATCGGTTCAGATTTATTTGTTAGATTCTTTACGACAAAAGTGAATGAATTTTGTGAGGCTTTATGTTTAGTAATAATTTTTTTATATCCTAGCGAAATCTCTGCAAAGACTGAGAATGGTATCAAACATATAATTAAAACCCTTAGAATATTCATAACTATATAGCCTGCTTGATTGCTTCAGAGGTTATCTTAACCATCTGATGAGCTTCTTTTTCAGAGATACAATAAGGTGGCATAAAGTAAACAGTATTATTAATTGGCCTTATTAAAACTCCATTAGATATTGAATACTCAGTAAATTTATCTATATCGATTTTCTTTTCAACTTCAAACGCCCAAATCATTCCGATGTTTCTAAGGTTTCTAATTGGTAAGTTTTTATAATCAATCATTAATTTATTAATTAAATTTGATTTGATTTTATTATTCTTAAGTACGTCTTCCTTCTCGAATATTGACAAAGTTCCTAATGCCGCACTGCATGCTAAGGGGTTACCTGTATAACTGTGAGAATGCAGAAAGGCATCAGCCATTTTGTCAGAATAAAAAGCTGAATAAACCTTATCAGTTGTAAGTGTTACAGAGAGCGGAAGATAACCACCGGTTAGCCCTTTTGATAAACATATGAAGTCTGGAATAATTTTTTCATACTGATGTGCAAACATCTTACCTGTTCTTCCAAAGCCCACAGCAATCTCATCAACAATTAGATGAACCTCATATTTATCGCATAATTCTCTTACTTTTTTTAGATAAATTGAGTCATAGATTCCCATACCTGTAGCACACTGAACGAGTGGCTCTAAAATAATACTTGAAATAACCTCATGCTTATTCTCAAATAATATTTTTAATGATTTTATTTTTTCTTGAATAAATTCTTCGGATGTTTGATTAGCTTTTTTTAGCCTCAGATCAGGAGATGGGACTGAGAAATATGGTTTTATTAAAGAGGCATACTGTTTTCTAAATATAGGTATATCGGTTACAGACAGAGCCCCGATTGTTTCGCCATGATAGCTATTCTCAAGGTAAACAAATTTATTCTTTTTTGGTAAACCTATTCTTTTCCAATAATGAGAGCTCATTTTTAATGCAATTTCAACGGCATTTGCTCCATCACTTCCATAAGAACAATGGCTTAACTTTGTAAGCTTGCTTAATTTTTTTGATAAATCAATTGCAGCTTCATGCGTTACACCTGCAAGCATTACATGTTCAATTTTATTTAACTGCTTTGTGATGTGCTGCTTAATTATCTTATTATTATGGCCAAATAAATTTACCCACCAAGAACTAGTTACATCTAAATATTTTTTATTATTAAAATCAATTAACCAACTTCCCCTACCTTCTCTTATTGGTATCAAAGGAGTTTTTTCATGATGCTTCATTTGGGAACATGGATGCCAAATATACTGCATGCTTTCTTTAATATATTTTTTATTTTTCATAAGTTAAGGGGCTGGATTCATTCTTTTTAAATGTGTCTGATCAATTTTTTCTAAAATATCATCTTTTAAGATTATTTCATATGCAGATATATTTTCTTTTAATTGATTTATTGTGGTGGCACCAACAATAGTGCTTGTTACAAACCATTGTCTGTAGGCAAAACTTAATGCCATCTGTGTTAGAGATAAATTAGACTCTTTTGCTATATGAAGATAATCCTCAACAGCAAGAGTTACACCTGGCTTACTATATCTTTTTGCATAGCCAGGAAATAAATTCACCCTTCCAGATGATTCTGGGTCCTGAATATACTTTCCTGTTAAATGCCCGAACCCTAATGGTGAGTAAGAAAAAAATCCTAAATCTTCTCTATATAGTATTTCACTTAACCCTAGTTCAGCGATTCTATTTATCAAACTATAGCTATTTTGAACTGCACAAATTAATGGTAATTTTTTTTCTTTAGCAACCCTAATAAATTCCATCACACCCCAAGGGTACTCATTTGATAAAGCGATATACCTGACCTTCCCCTCATCAACTAACTTCATTAAGCTTTCCAGCTGCTGCTCAATTGAAACCCATTTTATCTTTTTACTATTTTTATATTCATCTTTTGGTTCAAATTTGTATTGTCCAAACATAGGCACATTTCTTTCTGGCCAGTGAAGATAAAGCAGATCTACGTAATCTGTTTTCATCCTTCTTAATGAATTATTTACAGCTTCACTTATATTTTTATCGTCCAGGGATTTTGGTCCACCCCTAATCCAATCAATAGAACGTCTTGGTCCAGCTATTTTTGTTGATAGTATTAATTCGTCTCTTTTTTTCTTTTCAATCCAGTTCCCAATAATTATTTCTGTAGCATTGCAAGTTTCTGGCTTCGGAGGTACTGGATACATTTCTGCAACATCAAAACTATTAATACCTTGGTCTAAGGCGTAGTCTAACTGATCAAATGCTTCTTTTTGGCTATTTTGGTCCCCAAATGTCATAGTCCCCAGCGTTATCGGTGACACTCTTAACTCGGTATGAGCAACTTTTCTATAATCTTTTTTTTCAAACATAGTTATTTAAAAACAATTACTTATGAATTATTTTTTTCCCTTCCCCTTGAATTTATCACTATTTGTCCCTATTATTAGCACTCGACGTCATTGAGTGCTAAATTTACTTAAAGACAGGATTAATTTTAACTTTTTAAAGAATAAACTACTAGGAGAACTTACACATGAAAATTCGTCCTTTACATGATCGTGTAATTGTAAAGCGTCTTGAAGAAGATAGAACAACTGCATCAGGCATCGTTATCCCTGAAAGTGTTGAAGGTGAAAAACCTGATCAAGGAACAATTCAGGCTATCGGGAATGGCAAAATTCTTGAAGATGGTTCAAGTCGTAAACTAGACGTAAAAGTTGGTGACAAGGTTCTTTTTGGTAAATATGCCGGCCAAGCAGTAAAGGTCGATGGTGACGAGCTTCTTGTAATGAGAGAAGAAGATATCATGGGCATTGTTGAGTAAATACTATTAAATTATTAAATATACAATTGGAGAAAAATTAAATGGCAGCTAAAGACGTAAGATTTGGCGATGATGTTCGTCAAAAGATGGTTAAGGGAGTCAACACGTTAGCTAATGCAGTTAAAGTCACACTTGGACCTAAAGGTAAAAATGTTGTTTTAGAAAGGTCTTTTGGAGCGCCAACAATAACAAAAGATGGTGTGTCTGTTGCAAAAGAAATTGAATTAGAAGATAAATTTGAAAATATGGGTGCGCAAATGGTAAAAGAAGTTGCATCTAAAACTTCAGATAACGCTGGTGATGGTACAACAACAGCAACTGTTCTAGCTCAAGCAATTATTCGCGAAGGAATGAAGTCAGTTGCCGCAGGAATGAACCCAATGGATCTAAAAAGAGGTGTTGATAAAGCAGTGGAATCTGCAGTTAACGAATTACATAAACTAAGTAAGCCATGTAGCACATCAAAAGAAATCGCCCAAGTTGGTTCAATTTCAGCTAATTCTGATGTTGCGGTAGGTCAAATTATCGCCGATGCGATGGACAAAGTAGGCAAAGAAGGCGTTATTACTGTCGAAGATGGTTCTGGACTTACAAATGAATTAGATGTTGTTGAAGGCATGCAATTTGATCGAGGATATTTATCGCCTTATTTTATTAATAATAATGACAAACAAATTGCATTGTTAGAAGAACCTTTTGTACTTCTTCATGATAAAAAAATATCGAGCATTAAAGACTTACTTCCTACTTTAGAACAAGTAGCTAAAGCAAGTAAGCCACTACTAATTATTGCCGAAGAAATTGAAGGTGAGGCTTTAGCAACTCTTGTTGTTAATAATATACGTGGCATTATAAAAGCAGTTGCTGTAAAAGCTCCTGGTTTTGGTGATAGAAGAAAAGCGATGCTAGAAGATATTGCTATCCTAACTGGGGCAACTGTAATATCAGACGAAGTTGGTCTTTCACTTGAAAATATAAAGCTTGAAGATCTTGGTCAAGCAAAAAAAATTGAGGTAGGCAAAGAAAATACTATCATTATTGATGGTGCTGGAAAAGCAGATGCAATTAAATCTAGACTTGGGCAAATTAAAGCTCAAATTGAAGATTCGTCAAGTGACTACGACAAAGAAAAACTTCAAGAACGTATAGCGAAACTTGCTGGTGGTGTAGCAGTAATTAAAGTCGGTGCTACAACAGAAATTGAAATGAAAGAGAAAAAAGCACGTGTAGAAGATGCACTTCATTCTACAAGAGCAGCAGTTGAAGAAGGAATTGTTCCTGGAGGAGGGGTTGCACTTATTAGAGCTCTTGATGCAATTTCTAAAACTAAAGGTGATAATGCCGATCAAGATGCAGGTATTCAGATTGTACTGCGTGCAGTTGAAGATCCGATGCGCCAAATTGTATCTAACGCAGGAATCGAGCCATCTGTAGTAGTTAATAAAGTCATTGATGGTAAAGGTAATTATGGCTTTAATGCTGCGAATGAAACTTACGGCGACATGGTTGAAATGGGCGTATTAGACCCTACAAAAGTAACTCGCTCAGCACTTCAAAATGCTGCTTCAGTTGCTGGGTTAATGCTCACTACTGAATGTATGATTGCTGATCTTCCAAAAGATGATGCTGCTGGCGGTGGTGCTCCTGATATGGGTGGTATGGGTGGTATGGGTGGTATGGGTGGTATGCCCGGCATGATGTAATAATTATAATTTAATTAGTAAAAAAGGTCTCTTTTGAGACCTTTTTTATACCTGATAAAATTATTTGGTGTAGCATTACAACTCATGAATCAACCTCAAGAAAATACAAAATTTTTAGAAAATCTAAATGAAGAGCAAATTAAAGCTATAACTTTAGAGAATCAGTCAGCTTTGATACTAGCTGGAGCTGGAAGTGGAAAAACCAAAGTTCTTACTTCGAGAATTTCTTGGCTTATTCAAAATCAAATAACAAATCCAACGGGCTTGCTTGCTGTTACTTTTACAAACAAAGCAGCTAAAGAAATGTTAATGAGAGTGACTGCTCAACTACCTATTCATACAAGAGGTATGTGGGTTGGTACATTTCATGGTTTATGTAATCGGATGTTGAGAATTCATCATAGAGAAGCAAGACTTCCAGAGACATTCCAAATTTTAGATAGCTCAGATCAATTATCAGCTATCAAAAGACTTATGAAAGCAATGAATGTTGATACTGAAACCTTTCCCCCAAAAGAGATTCAATATTTTATTAATGGGAAAAAAGATGAGGGAACCAGATCTATTAATGTTAAGCCATATGATCCACATACAAAAAAAATTAATCAAATTTATGGTGAATATGAAAAGCAATGCCAAAGAGAAGGGGTTGCTGACTTTCCAGAATTACTTTTAGGGTGTTACGAGTTATTAAAAAATAATATTTCCCTTAAAGAACATTATCAGGAAAGATTTAAGCATATCTTAGTTGATGAATTTCAGGATACTAGCGAGCTTCAATACAAATGGCTTAAATTATTAGCAGGTAAAGATAATTTTGTGTTCGCTGTTGGTGATGATGATCAATCTATATATGCATTTAGAGGGGCAAGAGTTGGAAATATGCAAGACCTTGAAAAAGATTTCAAAATTAAAAATATTATTAAACTTGAACAAAATTATCGCTCTAAAAATAATATCCTAAATGCTGCAAATGCAATAATAGATAACAATACAAAGAGGCTTGGAAAAAACCTTTGGGCCGCATCTGGGGATGGTGATCTTATTCGTCAATACATTGGTATAAGTGACTATGATGAAGCTAATTTTATTCTAGATGAAATAAAAATGCTCCACCGAGGTGGTTTAAGCTATAGCCAGATTGCAATTTTATACAGAAGTAATGCCCAGTCTCGCGTTTTAGAACATGCGATTGTTTCTAACAATATTCCCTATCGAGTTTATGGAGGCTTAAGATTCTTTGAACGCGCTGAGATTAAAAATGCATTGGCTTATCTGCGATTAATTTCAAATAAAACAGATGATAATGCTTTTTTAAGGATAATTAATTTCCCAACTAGGGGCATTGGTGCCAGAGCGATAGAACAATTACAAGACCAAGCGAAGGCGAATAATTGCTCATTATGGGAAGCCGCGAAAGCAACTGAATCTCAAAATGAAAATATTCAAAAAGGGGTTCCATTCTTTGTTAGATTAATTAAAAATTTAGAGGATGAAATTCAAGGCACGTCCATTGCAGAATCTATAGATTCTATTGTTACTCATTCAGGTCTAAAAGATCACTACCTTAAAGATAAGGATGGAATTGATCGAGTATCAAACTTAAATGAATTAGTTTCTGCTGCTGTAACTTTTATAAATACAACTGAGATTGAAAATGAGGCACTCACCTTAGTAGAGTTTCTAAACTTTACTTCTTTAGAGAGCGGTGAACTTCAAGCTTCAGCTGGCGATGATGCTCTACAATTAATGACTATTCACTCATCAAAAGGATTAGAGTTTGATGTTGTATTTATTACTGGGCTTGAAGATGGTTTATGTCCACATGAACAAAGTTTATCTGAATCTGATGGATTAGAAGAAGAAAGACGATTGATGTATGTAGCAGTAACTAGAGCTAAAGATAAACTCTATCTTACTTTAGCTCAATCTAGAATGTTACATGGTCAAACTAGATACAATATTCCATCGCGCTTTTTAGATGAAATTCCTGATCAACTTTTAAAAAGACTTAACTCTATGAAAAAGGAAGATATTATCTCCAGTGTAATAAAAAAAGCTCCTCGCTCTGAATCTAAACACGAAATAAAAATTGGCTCTACAGTAACTCATCCAAAATTTGGGCAAGGAGTTGTAACCGGATATGAAGGCAATGAAGATGACCTTCGAATACAAATTAAGTTTACTGCACACGGCGTAAAATGGTTAGCAATGGAATTTGCTAAGCTTACTGTAATTTAAGTTTTTGATGGTTCACAAATATCTTTATATGTTACATATTGAAATATAAATAATATTGATATATAAGCAGTAAATGATACTAGTAAAAAAAGACTTGTTAAGAATGAAACAGAATTTTGTCCCAAAAATGACAAGAATGAAAAGAAAAAAGTTATTAGTAAAATAATAACAACAAAAATTCCTGTCAATATAGCCCACCCAAGCAAAAGGGGTATAGAAAACATTAAAGTACCTGCTAGGCTAGATTTAATTGCTTTCATAGCTCCGTATTGTTTATATAAAATAAGCATGGGAGAAAACCAAGTTGCCATAATAAATGGTATTGAAATCAAAATAAGTTTAATAAAGGTGGGTTGGTATTTCTTACTAAACTCAGTTATTGATTTAATTTCTTCAGTTTTTAGACCAATGTCAGCATAAAAAAACATTGACAATAGTGTTGAAAAAATAAAAGTGAATCCCCCTATAAAGAGAAGTGGTCTAAATTTAGTTTTTAACAAATTAAAAATATGCTGAATATCAAAATTTCTTTTTGCATCTAATTCTCTATAAAAATAAATATAAATCAGAACTATAAATGGATAAAGAAAAATTGTAATTGGTGAAATAAATGCTAGTCCTGGAAGTATCGGAATAAATAAAATTAGAGTTATATATAGCATCCCCAAAAATAAAGACTGTCTGACTGATTGTTTAAATAAAAACAAACAGCTATGTATCCAATTTCTTACTTTAATTAGCATAATTTTTCATCCTCTGGCGATCAATCAATATATTTTTAAAATGACTTGGGTTTTTTATGGAAGTTATTTCTCCGTCTTTCATATTGTGAGAATCTTCTAATCTAGACAGCCAAAATCTGAGAGCTGCTAACCGCAATACTGAATTTAAATACTTTAGCTCATTATCTGTCAAATTTCTTTCTGATTGGTACCCTTTAATAAATTCTGAGAACATTATTTTATTAATTTTTCCATCTTCATCTATACACCAATCATTTATAGCTATAGCAATATCGTATATAAATGTACCATTACAGGCATAATAAAAATCAATAAACCCAGAAACCTTATCATTTAAAAAAAGTACGTTATCCCTAAAAAGGTCTCCATGAATTATTCCCTCAGGAAGTTCAACTTTGTCTAGTTCTTTATGATAATTGATTTCTAATTCTATTATTTCTTGATCTTTCAGAGGTAAAAATTCTTTAAGATTTAGATAAATAGAAGACATCCATCCCAAACCTCTTGTATTTTTATTTGATTGTGGAAAATTATTTGTTGTTAAATGTAATTTAGCTAAATACTGACCAACTGAATGACAGCTCTTTGCATTTCTAGTCACTATTTCTTTACCTTCTAAAAAAGAGACCATTAATGCAGGCTTATCTTTTAATAAGCCTAATGCTTGTCCACTATTATTTTCTATAGGTTTAGGACATAAAAAATCTTTTTTAACCAAATAGGTCATTAAATCTACATAAAATGGGAGTTCTTCAATATTATTATGTTCAAAAATAGTCAAAATATAATTTAAATCAGGCATCATAATTAGGTAGTTAGAATTAGTAACACCAGAAGAAATACCTTTAAAATCAACAAAGTCTTTGGGGTTGAACTCCTTAAACCATTCGATAAGATCATTTGAGTTAATAGATGTATAAACAGCCATAAATAAAAAAAGGGGTTACCCCCTCTTGTTCTTAAAAAATTATTAAAATTCGAATACTACCCATTGAGGAATGATAAAAGGCTCTGAGATTCTGTTTAATCTTAACCATCCACCACCTGCGGTTTCTTTATAAAGATAATAAGGCGCTACACCCTCCAATGTTATCTTGATCATATAAAGATGACCATTAATACGATATTCTTCAGTAGTGCTTTCACCATCCTTGGTAATTGTAACTTCAGGCTCATTTTCATAATCAGATTCAAAACTAGATGGCGCTGGAGTAGCGTCTTCTAATACTTGAGTCTCTTCTGCAATAGAATTACCCCAAATCACCAAATAAGAAACAAATAATAATCTTAAAAACTTATGCATTTAATATTCCCTTAACTGTAGCCTTGATTCTATCAAAATCTGACATAATCATACAAGTAACTAGATGTTAAAATAAAAAAATAAACTAGCCCACTATTGTTAGTTTATTCATGAAAATAAATTAAGCAATCAATATTATGAAAACATTATTATTAGTAGATGGTTCCTCATACTTATACAGGGCTTTTTATGCATTGCCTGATTTAAAAAATAAAGAAAACCATCCCACAGGGGTCATATACGGTGTCTTAAATATGCTGCGCTTAACTCATAGTCAATTCCCATCTGATTACAGTGTTTGCATATTTGATGCAAAAGGAAAAACTTTTCGTGACGACATATACAGTGATTACAAAGCAAATCGACCTAGGATGCCAGAAGAGTTGGCAATACAAATAGAGCCACTTAAAAAAGCAATATCAGCAATGGGTTGGCCAATGATGATAAAAGACTTTGTTGAGGCTGATGATGTTATTGGTACTCTTTCAAAGAAAGCTAATGCTAATAAAATTAAAGTGATTATTTCTACTGGTGATAAAGATCTTGCTCAGCTTGTGAATAAAGATACAACATTAATTAACACAATGACCAACGAAAAACTTGACATTGATGGTGTTAAGAAAAAATTTGGAGTACCCCCCTCATCAATAATTGATTATCTAACAATAATTGGAGATACGGCTGACAATGTTCCAGGTATAGATAAGGTAGGTCCAAAAACTGCACTTAAATGGCTAAATGAGTATAATTCGCTTGATAAAATTGTTAAGAATTCTGAAAATTTTAAAGGTGTAGTTGGAGATAATCTCAGAAAAGCACTTGATTGGCTTCCAACTGCAAAAGATTTAATTACAATTCGGTGCGATTTAGATATTAATTTCAATTGGGATGAGTTTATAAAAAAAGATTCTGATAATAAAATTTTGAAGGGTATTTATAAAGAATTTAACTTTTCAAAATGGCTTCAAGAACTTCAGAAAACAGACTTTAATGGTGATGAAATTGTCAAAAATGAAATAGATAAGATTGAACTATCAAATAAAGTTTCTACTTTTAATGATAAAAAATTATATATAACAATTAGTGATGAACAGACGCTTAACCAATGGATTCAAAAAGTTAAATTAAAAAGAATTGTTGCGATTGACACAGAAACAGACTCCCTTAATGTGATGCTAGCTAATTTAGTTGGTATTTCAATTTCAATTGAACCTGGTTCAGCTGCATACATCCCGCTAAAGCATCAAAGTTCAAATAATTCTTTTCAATTAGATTTAGATTTAGTAATTAAAAAACTAAAACCTATTTTAGAAGATCCAATGATTATTAAAATTGGCCAGAATATCAAATATGATGCACATATTTTTCTTAATAACGGGGTAAGTCTTAAAGGGATTGATGAAGATACGATGTTAATGAGCTATATCTTGGAAAGTAATCAAAGTCATGGTATGGATAAATTAAGTAAGCGCTATTTAGGGCATGATTGTATAAGTTATGAATCTCTTGTAGGTAAGGGAGTTAAGCAAATTACTTTTGATCAGGTATATATTGAAGATGCTGCTCCTTATGCAGCCGAAGATGCTGATGTTACTTTCCAGCTCTTTGAATATTTACAAAAACTTCTAAAAGAGAATAAAAAACTTCTAAAGGTTTATAAAGAAATTGAAATTCCTTCAATGCAGGCACTAATTGAAGTTGAAAGAAATGGGGTGCTTATAGACTCAAAAATATTACAAAAACAAAGTCATGAAATTGGCGAGCAATTAATTAATTTAGAGAAAGAAGCTTTTATTCTGGCAGGCCAGCCTTTTAATTTATCATCGCCTAAACAACTCAGAGAGATACTTTTTGAAAAATTAAAAATTAAACCACTCAAAAAAACTCCTACTGGAACACCATCCACAGGCGAAGAAGTTCTTCAGGTTCTTGCTCAAGATTACCCTCTCCCTAAATTAATTTTAGAACATCGAAGTTTGTCCAAGCTTAAAAATACATACACAGATAAATTACCTAAAATGATTAACCAAGATACTGGAAGGGTTCATACAAGTTACAACCAAGCTGTTGCAATTACTGGAAGGTTAGCTAGCTCTGATCCAAACTTACAAAATATCCCCATACGAACTCCTGAGGGCAGAAAAGTAAGGGAAGCATTTATTGCTCCAGAAGGATCAGTCATAATGTCTGCAGATTATTCTCAAATCGAATTGAGAATAATGGCACATTTATCAAAAGATAAACGCCTAATTCAAGCATTTAAAAATAATGAAGATATTCATAAAATTACTGCTGCAGAAATATTTAATACTTCTTTAGATACAATTACAAACGAACAAAGAAGGTATGCAAAAGTAATTAACTTTGGACTAATTTATGGCATGGGTCCATTCAGTCTTGCTAAAAATCTTAATATTGAGAGAAGTGCTGCACAAAACTATATTGAACGTTACTTTACACAATACCCCTCAGTAAAAAAATATATGGAAGATGCAAAACAATTTGCTAGAGAAAAAGGGTTTGTTCAAACTCATTTTGGGAGAAGGTTATGGCTTCCTGAGATTAATGGTACCAACGGGATTACTAGGGCTGGAGCAGAAAGGGCTGCAATAAATGGTCCGATGCAAGGTACTGCAGCAGATTTAATTAAATTAGCAATGATAGAAGTTCATAATTGGATCAAGAAAGAGCCTAATATCAACGGAAAGATGATTATGCAAGTGCATGATGAGCTTGTTTTTGAGGTGCCTGAAAACGAAGTTGAGACTTTTAAAAAAATGATTCCGGATTTAATGGAAAAAGTAGCTTCTTTATCAGTACCATTAATCGTTGATATTGGTGAAGGACATAATTGGGAGCAGGCTCATTAGTATTACAACTCAAATGGTGGAAGCCGATATAATTCAAAAAGAAATTCATGCTTTAATTATAGGCGATGAAATCCTATCTGGAAAAAGAGAAGATAAGCATCTCGCTCATTTAATAAAAACATTAAAAAGCTATGGCTTATATATTTCAAAAGCAGATTATATTACTGACGATCTAGATACAATTAAAAAAACTATTGGAAGTAAAATCGGCAACATTGTTTTTTGTTTCGGTGGAATCGGAGCTACGCCCGATGACCATACACGAAAAGCTGCTTCACTTGCACATAAACAACCTTTAACCCAACATCCAGAAGCAAAAGTTCTCATAGAAAAGCAATTTGGTGATGGAGCATATCCAAAAAGAATTTTGATGGCAGACCTTCCGCAATATGCTCATATTATTCCAAATATAATAAATAATGTTCCGGGCTTCTTTATTAATCATCATTATTTCATGCCAGGATTTCCAGAAATGGCTTGGCCAATGATAGATTGGGTAATTAAAAATCAATATAAATTTTTAATAAATCTAAAAAATATAGAAGACCAATCAATTTGGTTAGATGATGTTAGTGAAAGTAAACTAATTGACACAATGCAAAAAATTCAAAAAGATAATGAGCATATTAAAATATATAGTCTACCCAAATTAAGACCTAAAAAAACACTAGAACTTGGCATAAAAGGAAAATCTGAACTTGTTAGTCAAGCAATGAAAGAACTAAAGAAAAATTTAAAAAAACTAAAATACGATTGGCGAGAAAATTAAATTTTGATAATCATCGAATTGATTATAAAATAAGCACCTCTCTTACCTTTAAATTTTTTAAAATATGCAGATAGGGTCTCATAAACTTAAAAATAATTTGATTTTAGCTCCGATGGCTGGAGTTACTGATCGTCCATTTCGCATGCTATGTAAGCATTATGGTGCTGGTATGGCTGTAAGTGAAATGGTTACCTCGAACTCTCTTCTTTACGGAAGTGAAAAAACTCTTTTAAGAGCTAATCATGAAGGGGAAGTATCACCAATCTCTGTTCAAATTGCTGGAGCGGATCCAGATATGATGGCAAAAGCTGCGAAATTTAATATGGCAAAAGGTGCTCAAATTATCGATATAAATATGGGGTGTCCTGCAAAAAAAATATGTAATGTGATGGCTGGATCAGCACTTCTTCAAAAAGAAAAATTAGTTGAAAAAATTCTCACTGCAGTAGTTAAATCTGTTGATATACCTGTAACTCTAAAAATAAGAACAGGGTGGGATAAGGAAAATAGAAATGCTTCTAGAATAGCAAAAATAGCTGAAGATTCAGGTATACAAGCATTATCAATGCATGGGAGAACCAGAGCTTGCTTATATAAAGGCGATGCTGAATATGACACTATTGCTAATGTTAAGCAAATCATAAATATTCCAGTTATAGCTAATGGAGATATTACAACTCCAGAAAAAGCAAAGTTTGTGCTTGAATATACAAAAGCAGATGGCGTAATGATTGGTCGAGCAGCACAAGGGCGGCCTTGGATATTTAGAGAAATCGAATATTTTTTAGACACTGGTAAACATATGACACCGCCAACAATTTCTGAGATAGAAAAAACAACAACACAGCATGTAAGAGATCTTTATGATTTTTATGGTGTAGAAAGAGGTCACAGGATTGCAAGAAAACATATCTCTTGGTATACAAAAGGGCTTAAAAATTCAGCTCAATTTAGATTTAATATGAATCAAATTGATGGGAACACTCAGCAAATTGAGTTTATTGAACAATATTTTAATGAATTAAGAAAGTTAGATGAATATATTACATATGAAGATTCTGAAAATGAACTTGGCCTTGTTGCTTAATGAGTAAAGCCAATTTATCTAATGACATTGATACACTTTTAGATCAATACTTTAAAGATCTATCTGGGGAAAAACCAAATGCTGTTTACGACATGGTAATTCAATCTGTTGAAAAACCTCTGTTACTCTACATTATGAACCTTGCAGAAGGTAACCAAAGTAACGCAGCAGATATTCTTGGCCTCAATAGAAATACACTTAGAAAAAAACTTAAACTACATAAAATTAATACATAAGATGATTAAAATAAGTAGAGCTCTAATTAGCGTTTCTGACAAATTAAACATTTTAGAGTTAGCAAAGATATTACAAGACTTAAATATTGAAATTATTTCTACGGGTGGAACTGCTGCTCTTTTAACAGAAAATAATATTCAAGTAACTGAAGTTAGTGATTATACTAAATTTCCTGAAATGCTAAATGGAAGAGTAAAAACTTTACATCCAAAAATTTATGGTGGAATCTTAGCTCAAAAAGATAACCCTAAACATATGGAAACACTTGAAGAGAATAGGATTCCAAAAATAGATCTTGTTATTGTCAACCTATATCCTTTTGAATCAACAATCAATAATCCCAAATGTAATTTAGAGCTAGCAATTGAAAATATAGATATTGGTGGGCCTACGATGGTTAGAGCAGCTGCAAAAAACTACCAAAGTGTTGCTGTATTAACTAACCCAAGTGAATATGATATTTTTTCAAAGGAATTGATAAAGAATAAAGGAGCCCTCGAGGAATCATATCGATTCAAGCTTGCCCAGAATGCTTTTTTGCATACAGCTCATTATGATAAAACTATTAGCGACTATCTCTCCAAGAAAGATAAGCAGGAAAAATTTCCCAACACTTTAACTCAAAATATGTACAAGAAAATTGATATGCGCTATGGAGAAAATCCTCATCAGGCAGCTGCTTTTTATGTAGAACCAAAAATTCAAAATGGGTCCCTTGCAAATTTTAAACAAATTCAAGGAAAAGAACTTTCGTTTAACAATTTAAATGACTCAGATACAGCCTGGGAATGTGTTAAGTTATTTTCTGACCCTACTTGTGCAATTGTTAAACATGCAAACCCTTGTGGAGTATGTTCCGCTAGAAAAATTAAGGATGCTTACAAAGGGGCCTTTTCAACTGACTCAACTTCTGCATTTGGTGGCATTATTTCAATCAATAAAGAAATAGATTTAGAAACTGCTGAATTGATTATGAATCAATTTGTTGAGGTCATTATTGCCCCTAGCTATTCAAAAGCAGCATTAAATATTTTTAAAACAAAAGTAAATATAAGATTATTACAAGTTGATATTGATACATTAAAAAATAATTTAGATTTTAAAAAAATTGGTGGGGGGTGGTTAGTCCAAACAAGCGATGATCACAAACTAGATATTAATAAGTGTAAAGTTGTCACTAAGTTAAAACCTAGCGAAGAACAATTAGAAGATTTAAATTTTGCTTGGAAAGTTGCACAGCATGTTAAATCTAATGCAATTATTTTTTGTAAAGATAAAAAAACTCTTGGGATTGGAGCAGGACAAATGAGTAGAGTTGATAGTACTCGCATAGCTGCAATCAAAGCAGAAAATGCCAACGTATCTCTAGCCAACAGTTTGGTTGCCTCAGATGCGTTTTTTCCCTTCCGGGATGGTATAGATGTTCTTGCAAGTTACGGTGCAAAATGTGTAATCCAACCTGGTGGCAGCATCAAAGATGATGAAGTCATTGAAGCAGCTGACGAGCATGGTTTAATAATGATATTCACTGGAATAAGACACTTTAAACATTAATTATGAAAGCTCTTATCATTGGTAATGGAGGTCGGGAACATGCACTTGCATGGAAGATAAAACAAAGCCCACTTGTTAAAAAAGTTTTTGTTGCTCCAGGTAATGGTGGGACTGACTTAGACGAAAGAATAGAAAATATTGATATTGCAGTTAATGATATAAATAAATTAGTTTTATTTGCAAAAAAAGAAAAAATAGATTTAACAATTATTGGGCCAGAAGTCCCACTTTCTGAAGGGATTGTAGATATATTTATAGAAAATAAATTAAAAGTTTTTGGTCCGAGAAAATTAGCAGCCCAGCTTGAAAGTTCTAAAGATTTTGCAAAATCTTTTATGGAGCGTCATAAAATTCCAACAGCAAAATATAAAACATTTACAAACATCAAAGATGCTCACAGATATATAAAAGAAGAAGGGGCACCGATTGTAATTAAGGCGGATGGGTTAGCTGCTGGAAAAGGAGTGGTGGTTGCAATGACTGTTCAAGAAGCATTGTTGGCAGTAGATTCAATGCTTGAAGATAACTTATTTGGTGACGCAGGGGCCAGAGTTGTTATTGAAGAATTTTTAACAGGGGAAGAGGTTAGCTTCATTGTTATATGTGATGGTAAGTCCATTCTTCCTCTAGAATCAAGCCAAGATCATAAGAGGCTATTAGATTCAGATTTAGGTCCTAATACAGGTGGAATGGGAGCTTACTCGCCTGCCCCAATTATCACGCCAGAGTTACATAGAAAAATTATGAGTGAAGTCATCGAGCCTACTACTGAAGGTATGAAAAAAGATGGTATAGAATTTACTGGTTTTTTATATGCTGGTTTAATGATTGATAAAAATAACGATATCAAAACACTTGAGTTCAATTGTCGAATGGGAGATCCAGAAACTCAGCCTATTCTTTTTAGACTCAAAAGTGATTTATTCGAAATACTTTTAGCTGCAGCAAATAGAAATATTTCAAATTATAAAGCTGAATGGGATCAAGGTTCAGCAATTACAGTTGTAATTGCTGCAGAAAATTATCCTAATCAACCTAAAATTAATGATGAAATATTTAATCATAATCATAATAATAATAATAATGATAATTGCTTTATATTTCATGCTGGTACAGTATTAAAAAATAATAAAATTTACTCAGCTGGAGGGAGAGTTCTTGGAGTAACAGCAAAAGGTAATTCATTAAAAAATGCTCAGGAACATGTTTATAATTTAGTTAAAAATATTTCCTTTAAAGGCATGCAATACAGAACAGATATTGCTCAAAAAGCATTAAAAAAGAGCAGTGAAAGATCATAAACTGAATCGTTTTATAAGACGAGGAGGCATTATCGCCTACCCAACTGAATCATGCTATGGACTTGGTTGTGATCCAAAAAATAGGAAAGCAATAAAAAAAATTATTAAACTTAAAAAAAGATCCCTCAAAAAGAATTTTATTCTTATTGGCTCTTCAATACATCATTTCAAATATTTTTTAAAGCCGTTGGATAATAAAATAACAAAAGATTTATTCATTAAATGGCCAGGCCCGCATACATGGCTAATAACTGCAAATAATCGCTGCCCAAACTGGTTAAAAAGAGATTCTAAAATTGCATTAAGAATTTCATCTTTTTCTCACTGTCAGAAATTAACTAGATCTCTTGATATGGCGATTACTTCTTCAAGTTTAAACCTAAGTGGAAAAATTCCTTTAAAAAATTATAGGGACGTATGTAGATTTCTTCCTAAACAAGTTAAACTTATTAAGGGACGAATAGGACAAAATAAACGTCCTTCAGTTATTCAAGACTTTCAAACTAAGAAGATTATTAGATCATAATGAATAATGAAATTAATAAAAATATAGTTAAAGATTGCTTTTTGGATTTACAAGCAAAAACTATTGATGCTTTTCAACTGCTTGATGGGAAAAATTTTTTAGTTGATTCTTGGCAGCGAACAGAAGGTGGTGGTGGAACAACCTCTATTTTAGAAAATGGTAATATATTTGAAAGAGCTGGCATAGGTTATTCATCAGTTACTGGGTCTAAACTTCCAAAAACAGCTACCGATGCACATCCTGAGGTAATAAATAGAAAATGGGAAGCTATGGGGGTTTCATTAGTTTTTCATCCTCATAACCCTTTTGTGCCAACTGTTCACATGAATGTAAGATTTTTTATTGCTTCTAAAGATGGAGAAGCTGATATTTGGTGGTTTGGTGGTGGTATAGACCTTACGCCATATTATCCTTTTAAAGAAGATGTTATCCATTTTCATCAATCATTAAAAAATACTTTAGATCCTTTTGATAAAAAACTTTACCCTAAATTTAAAAAAAATTGTGATGATTATTTTTTACTTAATCATAGAAATGAAGCCAGGGGTATCGGTGGTATTTTTTTTGATGACTTTACAGATAATAATTTTGAGTATTGCTTTGAGCTAATAACAGCTATTGGGAATAGCTTCACCAAAACTTATTTACCAATTGTGCAAAAAAGAAAAAATAATAAATTTACAAATCAAGAGAGAGATTTTCAGCTCTACAGAAGAAGTCGTTATGTAGAATTTAATTTACTGCAAGATCGTGGTACTCTATTTGGCATTCAATCAAAAGGAAGGGTAGAATCAATACTTATGTCTATGCCACCTCTTGTTAAATGGTCTTATGACTGGAAAGCAAAAAAAGGCAGTGAAGAAGAAAAATTATACACAGAATTTCTTCCGCCGAAAGATTGGGTTTAAATTATGCTAAAAAAACTATTTAGAAAAAAAAATATTGATTCTAAGTCTGATGAAAAATTAAATCGTTGTCTTACTTCTTTTGATTTAACTCTTCTTGGTATTGGCTGCATTATTGGTACAGGTATTTTCGTTTTAACAGGTATTGCAGCAGCAAATCAAGCTGGCCCTGCAGTCATTCTATCTTTTTTAGCCTCTGGTTTTGCTTGTGCTTTTGCTGCCCTTTCTTATGCGGAGCTATCGTCATCTGTTGGAGGGTGTGGAAGTGCTTACGGCTATACATATGTTGCATTTGGTGAATTCATTGCATGGATTGTTGGATGGATACTTCTAATGGAGTATGGCATGTCCATTGCTGCTGTTGCTAATGGCTGGTCTGGATATTTCAATAATGCACTTATAGCAATGGGTATCGGATTACCAGATGCTTTAGTAAAGCCACCGAGTTTGGGTGGAATAATAAACCTTCCTGCCTCTATAATTATTTTGATGATTATGATTTTATTAATTATTGGTATTAAAGAGAGTGCAAAATTTAATAAGATAATGGTTGCTGTTAAGGTTTCCGCTATTTTAATCTTTATTGCTTTTGCTATGTTTAATGTTAACCCTGAAAATTGGAGTCCGTTTATGCCATACGGTTGGTTTGAAACACTCCCTAGTGGTAAAACAGTTGGGGTGTTAGCTGGAGCATCAATTGTCTTTTTTGCATATGTTGGATTTGATGCAGTTTCAACTGCAGCAGAAGAAGCTATCAATCCTCAGAGAGATCTACCTAAAGGAATAATTAATTCGCTATTATTTTGTACTGTCATTTACATTATTGTGGCAGCTCTTTTGACCGGAGTCGTGCCCTACCAAGAACTTAATGTTTCATCTCCAGTCGCATTCGCTTTAGCAAAAATTGGTTTCCCATGGGCTTCCGCTTTAGTTTCTACTGGGGTAATTGCTGGGCTTGCAACGGTAATGCTTGTTTTATATTATGCACTAACAAGAATTATTTTTGCAATGAGCAGAGATGGTCTCCTTCCTACCAGTCTTAGTTCAGTCAATCAAAAAACTCAAACCCCAATTAAAACTATCTTAATATGTGGTATTTTTATATCTATAGTAGCTGGCTTTACATCTTTAGGTACGCTAGCAGAAATTGTTAATATTGGAACATTATCTGCTTTTGTAATTGTCTGTTTAGGTGTAATTTTTCTAAGAAAAAAAAGCTCAAGTGACAATAATACTTTTAGAAATAAATGGCATCCAGTTGTACCTGTTTTAGGAATTATTTCCTGCAGTTTACTTATGCTATTTTTACCCGTACAAACTTGGATAAGATTTCTTTTTTGGATACTAATAGGTATCGGAATGTACTTTGTTTATTCTTATCGAAATAGTAAATTAAACTAAACTTTTATTTAAAAAATTGATTGGTCATTAAAATTCTTGAAGAGAATATTCTGTAGCAATGCTATGAGACATTTTAGGGTAAATAACCACGCTATTTTCTAAAAGGTTAGCTGTTTCTACACATACCATCCTTCGCCATTCATCTTTTTCACCCATATCACCCATTGCTAATGCCTTTTCTTCCCATGGTGTCCAAACAACTGTTGAATTACTATTAGATTTTTTTATAGTAATAACTCGATTAAATTTTTCATCTTCAATATAACAATCATTACTGTTAGTATAAACACGATCAAATTCATTATTAAATGTAATTGGTTTCTTCTCAATTCCACTACCAAAATTATCTATCTTATCGGTATAAGTAGAATTTTCTAATCCAGTAACTTTTATATCTTTAATATCAGATATATAAAAATATGTATGGTATCCCTCACTTATTACAAAAGGACTGTCGGATAAATTTGTGGTTTCCAAATTTAAATATAGACTTTCACCAACTACAATTGTTAGTATTAATTCAAAAGAATAAGTTAACTGTTTAGTAACTGCCTCAGTTGGAATCATTGTAAGAACAATTTTCGTTGCTCCATTTTTTAGTTCTACTGACTCTAATAGCTTCCAAGGTATTACTCTAGCAAATCCATGAGCACAAAAACTACCATCAGTTGGGTGCTTTCCAAACCAAGGCCAACAAATAGGAACACCGCCTCTAATAGATCTACCCTTCTCATACCTAGCATTTGAAGAACGCCATAAAACATCTTGTTTAGCTGATTTCGGTCGCCACCAATCAACGTGTCCACCTTGCAGTGCAACTCTTGCCACTGCTAATGAGTTATCAATTTCAATAAATTGAAGCCCATCAGCTTCATCGATGATCTTAATGCTTTTATTCAATTGGAATTATCTTTTCTTTAATTGATTGATATCTCTGACAGCTCCATTAGATGCGCTAGTGGTCATCATTGCATAGGCTTTTAATGCATCTGTTACTCGTCGCTCTCTAGGTTTTGGGTGCCAAGGATCTTTACTATTGTTCATTTCTTCTCTTCTTAGCAATAAATCTTCATTTGTTATTTTTAAATTAATTTTTCTATTGGGAATATCTATGTCTATTTGATCTCCTTCTCTCGATAAAGCAATACCTCCACCCTCCGCAGATTCTGGGGACGCATGACCTATACATAAACCTGATGTACCTCCAGAAAAGCGTCCATCTGTTAATAAAGCACAAGACTTACCTAATCCTTTTGATTTTAAATATGCAGTTGGGTACAACATTTCTTGCATACCAGGACCACCTTTTGGACCTTCATAGATTATAACTACAATATCTCCAGGGATTATCTTATCACCTAAAATTGCTTCGCACGCTGTATCTTGAGATTCAAATAATCTAACTCGGCCAGAGAATTTTAATATTTCTTCATCAACTCCAGCCGTCTTAACAATACAGCCATCTTCTGCAATATTTCCATAAAGAACAGCTAGGCCTCCATCTTTACTGTATGCATGAGCAATATCTCTTATACATCCATTATTTCTATCATCATCTAAAGATGGCCATACTTTTGCTTGACTAAAAGCTTCTGTTGTCGGTATTCCACCTGGAGCAGCGAGATAAAATTCTTTCACTACATCTTCTTTAGTTGAAATAATGTCCCAATGATCAATAGCCTCACCAAGAGTTTTCGAGTGAACTGTATAAACATCTTCATGCAATAATTTTCCTCTTTTAAGTTCGCCCAGAATTCCATAAACACCTCCAGCCCTATGAACATCTTCCATATGATATTTTTGTGACGCAGGTGCAACTTTTGCTAGATAAGGTACTTTTCTTGATACTTTATCAATATCTGACATCGTAAAATCAACCTCTGCTTCTTTAGCAGCAGCTAATAAATGTAAAACTGTATTTGTTGATCCTCCCATAGATACATCTAGAGCCATTGCATTCTCAAATGCTTTTTTTGTAGCGATGTTTCTTGGTAAAACAGATTCATCATTTCCCTCGTAATAGCGCTTGGTAATATCTACGATTTTAGCACCTGCATTTAAAAATAATGATTTTCTAGCGGTATGAGTAGCTAAAGTACTTCCGTTTCCTGGAAGGCTTAAACCAAGAACTTCCGTTAAACAATTCATTGAATTTGCAGTAAACATTCCTGAACAAGATCCACAGGTTGGGCAAGCTGATACTTCCATTTTTTTTAGATTATCTTCTGAAACACTTAAATCTCCAGCAGCGATCATCGGAGAAACTAAATCAATTTTTCCTCCGTTCTCTTCCCAATCTACTTTGCCAGCCTCCATAGGTCCGCCCGATACAAAAATCACAGGTATATTAATTCTCATAGCCGCCATAAGCATGCCTGGTGTTATTTTGTCACAATTTGATATACAAACCATTGCATCTGCCCAATGAGCATTAACCATATATTCAACACTATCTGCAATCAAATCTCTGCTGGGAAGGCTATAAAGCATTCCATCATGACCCATAGCTATTCCATCATCTACTGCAATAGTATTGAATTCTTTCGCAACTCCACCATTTTTTTCAATCTCGCGCGCAACTAACTGCCCCATATCCTTTAAGTGAACATGGCCAGGAACAAATTGAGTAAAAGAATTCACAACTGCAATCATTGGCTTATCAAAATCACCATCTTTCATACCTGTAGCGCGCCAAAGTGCTCTAGCACCTGCTTGATTTCTTCCATGAGTAGTTGTTCTAGATCTATATTCTGGCATTTGAATCTCTTATGTTTTATTTATTATTAGAATTTTAACTTATAATTACATAATAATGCTTATTCATCCTCAAATAGACCCTATTGCCATCCAATTAGGCCCTTTAAAGCTTCATTGGTATGGATTGATGTATCTTTTTGCTTTTTTATCCTTTATTCAGCTTGGTAAAAGGCAATTAAAAAAAACATGGTGGAGTAACCTTAATGAAAATATTCTGGACGACACTTTTTTTTATGGTGCTATAGGGGTTATTTTAGGAGGAAGGCTTGGTTATGTTCTATTTTATCAGCCCGTATATTTTTTATCTAATTTGGACCAAGTTTTTGCATTTTGGCAAGGTGGGATGTCTTTTCATGGTGGATTTTTAGGTGTACTAATTAGCCTCATTTTTATTACAAAAAAACACCATGTTTCTTGGTTAAAATTAACAGACTTTATAGCTCCTTTAATTCCTTTAGGTTTAGGCTTTGGAAGAATCGGAAACTTTATTAACCAAGAATTATGGGGTAGGCCTACAGATTTAGCCTGGGGGATGATTTTCCCTATTACCGATAAAATAGCAAGACATCCCTCCCAGCTTTACCAAGCTCTATTTGAAGGTTTATTTTTATTCTTAATACTCTACTTATATTCAAATAAGAAAAGGGCAACCGGAAGTATTTCAGCATTATTTTTGATTTTTTATGGTTTATTTAGATTTCTAATTGAGTTTACTCGTGAGCCTGATAGTTTTTTAGGTCTCTTTTATCTCAACCTATCTATAGGGCAATGGCTTACTATCCCAATGATTGGCATTGGAATAGTGATGTTTTTTATAACAAAAAATAAAGTGTAGTTAACAACATCGATTTATCTTATTCCATTTTTTCTGGAGCTGTTGGCAAAAAAAGTCTTTTCTGCTTAACGGCTTCTTATTTGAATGGTTTTTGCATACTATGAAATTATTCAAATAAACCTCATAAGCATCATCTCCGCTTAAAGTTCTTATAAACTTCCATATATTTTTGAGCATACTCAATTTTTTAATCCAGACTGTTTGTATTTTTTATTTAATAATAGTTTTAAAACATCAAAAATAACTAGCCATAGAACTATCGTTAAAATTGCTGTAATCACAGCATCAAACCTAAGATTAAATATTAGTTGATTCATTATATTTATTTTTTCTTCTGATATTATTCCTGAATTAACTTTTTCAGTCATGGCATTTGCACCGGCTAAAAACCCTACCCTTACATCCTCGCTAAAAATTTTCTGAAAAGCGGCAGTTGAAGTGATAATTGCTAGCCAAGCTAATGGCATTCCAGTAATCCATGCAAACTTAACTCTCCCAGTGCGTATCAAAATCGCGGTCCCAACACTTAATGCAATTGCAGCCAGTATTTGATTAGAAATTCCAAATAATGGCCATAAAATATTTACACCACCATTAGGATCGATAACCCCGATATATAAAAAATATCCCCAACATGCAACAACAATTGCGCTCGTTAGAATAGTTGAAGGAAGCCATGAAGTTCTTCCTAATTTTGGGTGAATATTTCCTAAAATATCTTGCAACATAAACCTTCCCACTCTTGTACCCGCATCTAATGTTGTTAAAATAAAAACTGCTTCAAACATAATTGCAAAGTGGTACCACATCGCTAAAAGATTTTTTCCGAAAGCATTTGCAAAAATACTTGCCATACCTACTGCTAAAGAAGGTGCTCCGCCTGTTCTAGCGAAAAGGGTAGTCTCTCCAACATCTTTAGCAAGCTGCTCCATTTGGTCTTGGGTCACAGGAAAACCCCATGAGTTAATAGTTTGAATAACCATTGAAGGATCTGATCCAACAATTCCGACAGGGCTATTAATTGCAAAGAAAACGCCAGGCTCTAAAACGCAGGCTGCAACCATTGCCATAATTGCCACAAAAGATTCAAGGAGCATTCCTCCATAACCAATCATAGGAATATACTTCTCATTATCAATTAGTTTGGGTGTTGTTCCAGATGAAATTAATGCATGAAAGCCTGAAATTGCACCACAAGCTATCGTAATAAATACAAATGGAAATAAGCTACCTCCAAAAATTGGTCCTGATCCATCAGCAAAATTAGTTATAGCTGGCATTTTGATATCTGGCTGTAAGATTGCAATAGCTATCGCAAGAAAAATAATAGTCCCCAACTTAACAAAAGTTGATAAGTAGTCCCTTGGGGCTAATAGCATCCATACTGGTAACACAGCGGCAGCAAATCCATAAATAATAATAGACCATGCCAAAAACAAACCACTATGATCAAAATAAACCCTCAATGTTTCAGATTTATCAATCTCACCACCAATATAAACGGCAAACAACAAAAGGGTAACTCCAATTGCAGTTGCCTCTAGAACGCGCCCGGGCCTTATAAAGCGCATATAAAATCCAATTAACATTGCAATCGGAATAGTTGCTGCTACTGTTGATGTAGCCCATGGGCTATGTTTCATTGCGTTAACAACAACGAGGCCTAAAACGGATATTAATATAATCATTATTACAAAAGTAGCTATTAAAGATGCCGTGCCTGCAAGATGGCCTAGTTCTTCTTTCGCCATTTGACCTAAAGTTTTACCATTCCTTCTGACGGAAAAAAATAAAATAGTCATATCTTGAACTGCGCCGCCCAGAACAGCGCCTACTAAAATCCATATCGTTCCTGGTAAATAACCAAATTGTGCTGCAAGTGTCGGACCAACTAAAGGTCCTGGCCCTGCAATTGCTGCAAAATGAGTTCCAAATACAACCCATTTATTAGTTGGAATAAAATCTCGCCCATTATTATTTTTTACAGCAGGCGTCTCTTTAAACTCATCAAGAACTAATACTTTTGCAGCAATCCAGGCACCGTAGAACCTATAAGCGACAAGGTAAATGCATACAGCAGCTGTAATAAACCATAATGCATTAATAGACTCATCGCGACTAAGTGCTATTGTGGAAAAAGCAACCGCACCCAATACAGACAAAAATATCCAAATTAATTTTGTTTTAATTAGATTAAGCATAAATTAGAAATATATTCTCATATTAATTTTCTCAGGATCTTTTGGAACGAACTGAGCAATATTATCAACTATTCTTTGAGTTGACCATAGTACAGATACAGAGTCTAAGATATCATCATCTAGTACTTGGTTTTTTTTATATTTATTTCGTATTGATTGAAAAGAAAAAGTAGGGAAAAATTTTTTTATCAAACTAATTCTTATCTCTTTCCCAATATCAGTTTTTTTACTTGCCTCAATTAAATTCATATCATTCATTGCCATAAAGCTTAATTCTGGATGAATCTCAAATACTTCCAATTTACTGATTAAATTATTTTCTACAAATTTTTGAGCTTCTTTAATTTTAGGAAATAAATTCCACGATTGTTTTGAAATGCGTCTTCCACATTCTTGAAAATTTACATCACAAGCATCAATATAATTTTTTTCACTTAATGCTTTTAAAGTTGGTGGAGAGAATATAGTACATGCCCTTTTTTTAAGCAATCTCCTTGCTTCAATTTCTGCAAGCCTTGCTCCTTTATTAGATAAATGTAATGGAATATCTATACCAATATGAGATAAGTTACTTTTTTTTAAATAGTCATTATTTAAATTTTCAATAATTTGAAAACTTAAAAATTGATTATCTAAAATTTGCGTTATTATCCATCCAGCTCTACATCCATCAATACCAATTACAGTCGACATTCTTTGTTATACTTTCATTTTATAAAAAAATTTTATTGTAGATTACATTATTGTTTTATACGTATTATTTATAATAATTAAATATTATGCTAAATAAAAAAATTATATTAGGTGTTACAGCAAGTATATCTGCTTACAAAGCTGCTGAGTTAATTCGTCTCTTAAAAAAACGTGGGGCTGATGTTCAAGTTGTCATGACTAAATCTGCAAAAGAGTTTATTAGCGCACTCACTTTACAAGCACTATCAGGGAAGCCTGTATTAGAAAATATGTGGGAACCGACCGAAGGAAATGGAATGGAACACATTAACCAATCAAGAAAATCAGATCTTATTTTAGTAGCTCCAGCTTCAGCTAATTTTATTGCAAAATTAGCGCAAGGCTTAGCAGATGATTTACTATCTAATATTTGCTTAGCGAGAGATTGTCCTATTTTAATAGCTCCATCCATGAATAAAAATATGTGGGAAAGTGCTGCTACACAAAGAAATATTTCGTTAATTACTCAAGATGGTGTAAATATTTCTGGTCCTGAGAATGGTGAACAAGCTTGCGGAGAAGAAGGAATTGGTCGTTTTATAAATGAAAAAATGCTTTTGCTTGATATTAACAAGTCATTAAATTTGCCAATTTTTAAAAATAAAAATATTCTTATTTCTTGCGGTGCTACTTTTGAAAAAATTGATGATGCTCGAGCTATTACAAATTTAAGCTCTGGAAAAATGGGATTAAATATCGTAAATGAGGCCTATGCTTTAGGAGCCAATGTAACTTTAATTTATGGACGAACTGAAAAACTACCTCCGTCAGGTATAAATTGTATATATGCACCTAACCATTTATTAATGAATAAATATGTGAAAGAAAATGCAAAGAAAAATGATATTTTTATCAGTGTAGCTGCAATTTCTGACTATGTACCAAAATCTATCTCTGGTAAATTAAAAAAAGATAATAATAGTTTGATTTTAGAGCTTCAAAAAAGCTCCGACATACTTTTAGAAACAGCTTCTGAATTTAACAATCTTTTCTGTGTTGGCTTTTCAGCCGAAAGTGAAAATATAATCAAGAATGCACAAGCTAAACTTGAAAATAAGCACTTAGATATGATAATAGCTAACTCCATAAATGAATCTATGGGCCAGAATTCAGCTGAAATTTATATAATTGATAAAAATGAAGTAATTCATGTTCCTAAAAAAAATAAAGAAGGGTTAGCTTCAAACATTATGCAACATATCTATAAATTAGAAAACAAGAAAGGTAGCGCTCATGAGCATATCAATTGATTATAAAGTTCTTAATCCGTTAGTTGAAGAACATTTACCCAATTATGCATCTAAAGGCTCAGCAGGATTAGATCTTAGAGCATGTATTGAGCATGTCCAAACACTCAATCCAGGTGAAACCTTCTTAATTCCGACTGGAATATCTATCTATATTAAAGATCCTAATTATGCAGCAGTGATTTTACCTCGTTCCGGCTTAGGTCATAAACATGGAATAGTCCTTGGAAATCTTGTAGGTTTAATTGATTCTGATTACCAGGGTGAGTTATTAGTATCTTGCTGGAATCGAAGCGAAAATGCTTTCTTAATAAATCCTTTAGAGAGAATAGCTCAATTAGTTATTTTGCCTGTGATGCAAGCAAAATTTAATAAAGTTGAGCAATTTCCAGAAACTGAACGAGGTGAAGGTGGCTTTGGTAGCACTGGAAAAGCTTAAAAAAGACTTGTAAAGACTGGGGTTTATATGGTCTAATAGTCGTCTTTTTTAAGAATTTGTCTAAGGAATATGTCATGGCACGAGTATGTGAAGTAACTGGGAAAAAGACTGTAACGGGAAACAATGTATCTCATGCAAATAACAGAACAAGACGTCGCTTTATTCCAAATTTACAAAATCGGAAAATTTGGGTTGAAAGTGAGAATCGTTTTATTTCAATGCGTATATCTGGTGCTGCTCTGAGAACAATTGACAAATTAGGAATTGATGCCGTAATTGCAAAAATGCGAGCAGAAGGGAAAAAGGTTTAGAAATATGAGAGAGAAAATTAGATTAGACTCATCAGCAGGAACAGGTCACTTCTACACAACGACTAAAAATAAAAGAACAACTCCTGATAAAATTGAAATTAAGAAATTTGACCCTACAATAAGAAAACATGTTCTTTATAAAGAAAACAAAATTAAATAATTTTTTTATCTTTATCTGAATTAATAATTTCCACTGTTCTATAAGGATAAGGAATTTCAATATCTTGTTTCTGAAATTCATTCCATATTTCACGATAAATATCAGACTTTAACCCCCACGAACCTTCTTCAGGATCGACAATATAAAAAGATAGCATTAAGTCGATACCACTATCAGCAAATTTCATAAGAAATACTGATGGCGCTGGATCATTTAAAACTCGTGATTCATTTTTTGCAGAATTCAATAAAATTTCAAACGCTTTATCTACAGAAGATTTATAGCTAATCTGAACATCGATCGATATTCTAGATTTTCTATCAGTTAATGTATGGTTGATAATATTTTCAGATATTAAAGTTTCATTTGGAATAATTACTTCAATACCATCAAGTTTACGCAAAACGGTATATCTTGATCTTATAAGAGTAACTACACCGTAATGTTCACCTACCATTAAAATATCACCAATATGTATTGATTTATCTAGTAAAATAATAAAGCCACAAACATAATTACTAGCAATCTTTTGCATACCAAATGCCAAACCAACACCAAAAGCTCCGCCAAATACCGATAAAAATGTTAGATCTAGTCCAATAGATGACAGTGCAACTACTACTGCGACCACATAAAGTGTTATTTTTAATACTTTGTTTAGCATTACCCTAGCATTCATATCTAATTGGGCTACCTTCATCAATCTATTTTCAATAAATTGGCCCAAAGTTACCGCAAAAAGAACAGCTAAAGCAGATCCAAATATAACTTGAAATACTAAAAATAATGAAAAATCATTATCCCCAAAGCTAAATTGCACTTGATCAAGAGTTTCTCTAATTGGCGAGAGAAGTCCAAATAAATATAGTGCGACTATCACCCAAACTAATGAAGAAATCGTATTTTCCAAAGCGCGAATCCATGGTCTAGGCTTTGTAAGATATCTAATAAAATAAATACCTAAACGAATTACAATAAGAGCATTTACAAGACTAATAGCAATATGCAAAAAAGGAGTTGTTTGGAAAGTATCTAAATATATCTTTGAGAAGAAAAGAACAATCAAAATAATTACAGGTGAAATTATTCTAACTAAACCTTCAGTTGCCATTTCCCAATTACTCGCAGCTGATCCAACAACATAATTTTTAATAATTTGGTTGGAAAAAAAAGATAAGCCTAATGCGAAAAAAATTGCACATAGCTGCCATAAAGTAGGCATAGATAATAAAAAATCTAAACTAAAATTATTTTTAATAAATTCAAACTTATTCATAATTTTTCTATAATAAAACTACAGTTGCTAACCCTAAAAATATAAAGAAACCACCACTATCGGTCATTGCAGTTATCAGCACACTAGAGCCTACTGCCGGGTCTTTCCCCAAACGATTTAATAATAAAGGTATCATAACACCCATTATTGCTGATAAAATTAAATTCAATATCATTGCAGCAGTCATTACATATCCTAATTGTATATTGCCATAAAGTAAGTAAGCAAATACTCCTAAAACACTCCCCCATAGAATTCCATTAACTAATGCCACACCAATTTCTTTAAACATTAGTAAACGAAGGTTGCTAAATGTTACCTGACTTAAAGCGAGCGCTCTTACAATCATAGTAGTAGTCTGATTTCCAGAATTTCCTCCAATACCAGCAATTATCGGCATTAGAGCAGCAAGTGCTACAACTTTTTCAATTGACCCCTCAAAGACACCAATTACTCTAGATGCTATAAGTGCTGTAACTAAATTAATAGCTAACCATGCCCAGCGATTTTGAACTGATTTCCATATTGTAGCGAACATATCTTCTTCTCTTAATCCCACCATAGATAATTTTTCGGTTTCTGTCTCGTCACGAATATAATCCATTACTGCGTCAACAGTAAGTCTTCCAAGTAATTTACGTGACTCATCAACGACTGGTGCTGTCAAAAGGTCGTAACGCTCAAAAGCATTTGATGCCTCATGTGCAGTATCTTCTGGTTTAAAGACAACTGCATCTATCGCCATTACATCTTTCACTTTAACGTGAGAATCATTAACCACAATTCTTCCAAGAGGAAGGACACCAAGAATTGATCCAAAACGATCTACCACAAATAATTTATCCGTATTGTCTGGTAATTTTTTTATTTTTCTAAGGTAATTTAGAACAACCTCTAGGGTTATATCCTCACGAATTGTTATGATATCGAAATCCATCAATGCACCAACTGAATCATCTGGATAAGATAACGCTGACTCTAATCTCTCTCTATTTTGAACATCTAAACTCTCAAGTAAATCATTCAAAACGTCATTAGGGAGATCGTTAGCTATATCAGCTATTTCATCTGTATCTAACTGCTCAGCAGCAGCTAATAGCTCAGTATTATCCATGTCAGCAATAAGTGTTTGCCTAACAGCATCAGATACCTCAACTAAAATATCACCATCATTTTCTGATTTCACTAACTCCCATATTGTCAATCTTCTATCTAAAGGAAGGGATTCAAGAATATCAGCAACATCAGATGGATGAAGGCTATTTAATAAGTTTTGAAGAGATTTTAAGTTTTCTTTGTTAGTTAAATTTTTAATTAACTTATGCTTTACTGAATCTTCAGCATCTAACATTACTTCTAATTCATTTTGCGTGCCAAGCAACAAATCAATTTTCTCTAATATGTCAGTTAAGAATTCTTTCTTTTCAGTATTTTTTTTCATAATCTATATTAGTCTAATTTTTAATGTTGCTATCTCTATTATATGGGTTTTTATATGCTTGATTGTAAAAATAAAAAAGCCAGCATAGCTGGCTTTAATTATATTTAATTTTTTTTAAATTAAACTTTTTTTTCAGCCTTTTTACTTTCTTTTTTCTTAGTAGATTTATCTTTAGATACTTCGACTTCTTCAGACTTAACTTCTTTAGATTTTTCTTGTTTTATTTCTTCAGTAGATTCAGCCTTATCTTCTATTACACGATCTACAAGCTCGATATAAGCCATTGGCGCATTATCGCCTTTACGAAAACCACATTTCAATATTCTTGTGTACCCACCATTTCTTTTGCTGTATCTAGGACCAATTTCACCAAATAATTTCACGACAGTCTCTCTATCTCTTAGCCGGCCAAATGCAAGGCGCTGATTATGAACACTTGAATCTCTTGCAAGAGTTATCAATGGTTCAGCATATCCTCTCAATTCCTTAGCCTTTGGCAATGTTGTTCTAATAATTTCATGCTTAAGCAATGAAGTTACCATATTTTTAAACATAGCTTTTCTATGGCTACTTGTTCTATTAAGCTTTCTATGTTTTTTCCCGTGTCGCATGTTCTTACTCCATATTCTTTCTGTTTATGCTGGTATTTGACCAGCTACTGTCCAGTTATCAACCACCATTCCTAATGACAAACCCTTTGATGATAAAATATCTTTAATCTCATTTAATGATTTTCTTCCGAGGTTTGGTGCTTTTAGTAAATCACTTTCATTTCTTTGAACTAGATCTCCAATATAATGTATATTCTCAGCCTTTAAGCAATTAGCTGATCTTACAGTCAATTCAAGATCATCCACTGTTCGAAGAAGCAATGGGTCTATTACTGGTGCTTGCTGAACTTCCACTTCAGTCAGCTCGCTTTCTAAATTAGCAAATACAGATAGTTGTCCCATAAGGATTCTTGCGGCATCTCGAATTGCTTGTTCAGCATCAACTACTCCATTAGTCTCAACGTCCATAATTAATTTATCAAGATCAGTTCTTTGTTCAACTCGAGCACTTTCAACAACATAGCTTACTTTAGTAATAGGGCTAAAAGATGCATCTATCATAATAAAGCCAAGAACATTATCACTTTCTGAACCCTTCGTCCTAACAGGTACAGGCTGATAACCCCTACCCATTTCTACTTTAGCTTCAATATTTAATTTTCCGCCTTTGTTTAAATTGGCAATAACGTGGCTTGGGTTTATGATTTCAACATCGTGACCAACCTCAAAATCACCAACAGTAACAGGGCCCTCTTCACTCTTATTTAAAGTTATTGTAGCCTCTGAAGTGTCATGCAACTTTAAAGCTATTTTTTTAATATTAAGAAGTACGTCTACTACATCTTCTTGAACACCATCAAGTGTTGAGTACTCATGAACAACACCATCTATTTTAACTTGGGTTATTGCAAATCCTGGAATAGATGAAAGTAAAACTCTTCTAATAGAATTACCTAATGTAAAACCAAACCCTCTTTCCATTGGCTCAAGAACCACTTTAGCTCTTTGTGGGCTAACTATATCTACATCAACAATTCTAGGTTTCAAATATTCTGTTGGGTTAATTTCCATAGGTCATATCCTTTTTTATTTTTACTTAACTAAGTTATTTGGAATAAAGCTCAACAACTAATGATTCATTAATTGTTGCAGGCAAGTCATCACGTTCAGGTTTGTTTTTAAAAATTCCTTTAAAACTTTTTATATCAACCTCTAACCACTCAGGAAAACCTCTTTCCTCCGCAGCTTCTAGTGCAGCTTTAATTCTTAATTGATTCTTTGAATCACCATCAATAGAAACTTCATCTCCAGGTTTTACCTGGTATGAAGGTATGTTAACTCTCTTTCCGTTCACAAGAATGCTGTTATGTTTTACTATCTGACGAGCTTCAGTTCTTGAAGCCCCCATTCCCATTTTATAAGTTATATTATCTAGTCTACACTCAAGTAATTGAAGGAGATTCTCACCTGTTATACCTTTTCTTCTATCTGCTTCATCATAATACCCTCGGAATTGCTTTTCCAAGATGCCATATATTCTTCTTAATTTTTGTTTTTCTCTAAGCTGAACTCCGTAATCAGATAAGCGCGAAGCTCTTCTTTGACCATGTTGGCCAGGCGGATAATTCCTTTTTTCTATCGCACATTTTTCAGTGAAACATTTTTCACCTTTTAGAAAAAGTTTTTCACCTTCTCTTCGACATTGACGACATTTTGGGTCAAGATTTCTAGCCACTTGCTATTCTCCTATTAGTTTCTTCTTGCAGTACAAAATTAAATTCTTCTCTTCTTCGGGGGCCTGCATCCATTATGAGGGACCGGCGTTACATCTTGAATGCTAGTAATTTTTAAACCTATTGAATTTAAAGCTCTTACAGAAGATTCTCTTCCAGGGCCTGGTCCTTTAATTCGAACCTCAATATTTTTTACTCCAAATTCTTGTGCTGCTTTGCCAGCTGCTTCTGCTGCAACTTGTGCCGCAAAGGGAGTACTTTTTCTTGATCCTTTAAATCCTGCTCCACCAGAAGTTGCCCATGACAATGCATTTCCTTGACGATCAGTAATTGTAATAATGGTGTTATTAAAAGAAGCGTGAACGTGGGCAATCCCTTCTACAACACTTTTTTTAACCTTCTTTTTTGCTCTGATATTATCTTTTGCCATTCTAATTTTTACCTTTTATTATTTCCTAATTGCTCGGATAGGACCTTTTCTTGTTCTTGCATTATTTTTTGTATTTTGCCCTCTAACTGGCAAACCCCTTCGATGCCTGACGCCTCTATAACAACCCAAATCCATTAAGCGCTTAATATTCATTGATACTTCTCTTCGAAGGTCTCCTTCAACAGAAAAATTGTCTAATTGATCTCTAAGTTTTTCAACATCAGAATCATTTAAATCCTTAAGTTTTGATGTCGCCTCAATACCAGCAGCAGTACATATTTTTTTAGCTGTTACTCTGCCGATACCGTAAATAGACGTTAAGGCTATCTCAGTGTGCTTGTTATCTGGTACATTTACTCCTGCAATACGGGCCATACACAATACTCCAATAAAAACGGCATTATTTCAATAAAGCCTTAAATTATAACTATTTTTTGCGATCTTAACAACGTAAAATTAATGACATGCGCCTTGTCTTTGTTTATGACGCGGGTCTTTACATATAACTCTCACAACCCCTTTTCTTCGAATTACTTTGCAATTTCTACATAATGCTTTTACTGATGCTCTGACTCTCATATTATTTCCTTAATTTCAATTAGATTAGTTATTTTTCTCTAAATGTTATTCTTCCTTTTGAAAGATCATAAGGTGAAATTTCAACAGTTACCTTATCTCCAGGCAAAATTCTAATATAATTCATTCTCATTTTCCCTGAAATATAACCTAAGACCTCATGTCCATTTTCTAATTTAACTTTAAATGTTGCATTTGGAAGATTTTCTAAAACCTCACCTTCCATCTCTAGAACATCTTCTTTTCCCATAACTAAAGCCCTCCTCTTCCAGAACCAGCTTTAAAATTTGCTTTCTTTAATAATCCATCGTACTGATAAGACATCATACGAGATTGTACTTGAGTCATGAAATCCATTGTAACAACAACAATAATGAGGAGAGAAGTTCCGCCAAAATAAAATGGTGTATTAAATTTAAGTATTAGGAACTCAGGCACTAAACAAACACTTGCAATATATATTGCTCCTATAAGTGTTAATCGCCCCATAATCGTATCTATATAGCGAGCTGTTTTTTCTCCTGGCCTTATTCCCGGCACAAATGCTCCGCTTTTTTTTAAATTATCTGCTGTTTCATTTGGATCAAAAGTAATCGCAGTATAGAAATATGCAAAAAAGATAATTGCTGTTGCAAATAGCAGTATGTAGATTGGTTGCCCTGGTGAAATAGCTGCACTTATATCCTTTAACCAATACATATTTTGATTTGAACCAAACCATCCAGCTATTGTTGCAGGGAATAAAATAACACTAGAGGCAAAAATAGCAGGAATTACTCCTGCCTGGTTTATTTTAAGTGGCAAATGTGAAGATTGGCCTCCATACATTTTATTTCCTACCTGTCTTTTAGCATAATTAATTGTAATTCTTCTCTGTCCTCTTTCAACATAGACAACTAATGCTGTCACAAGGACAACTGCTATAATCAGAAAGAATACTAATGGAATTGAAAAGGCTCCAGTTCTTGTTAACTCGAGTGTATTTCCCAAGGCACTTGGCAATCCCGCAACAATACCTGCCATAATAATCATTGAAATACCATTACCAATACCACGTTCAGTTATTTGCTCCCCTAACCAAACTAAAAACATTGTGCCACTAACTAGTGTTACGATTGCTGTTAATCTAAAGATTAGTCCAGGGTCTAACACAAGCAATGGTTGAGATTCTAACGCAACACTTATTCCCAAAGCTTGAAATGTTGCTAAAACGACAGTGGCTTGTCTTGTATAACTTGTTATAACTCTTTGTCCAGCTTGACCTTCTTTTTTAAGATCTTTTAATCTTGCATTCATTGAAGTTAAAAGCGTCATAATAATAGATGCTGAAATATAAGGCATTATTCCAAGTGCAAACACAGTAAAACGACTTAATGCGCCACCTGAAAACATATTAAACATTCCCAGAATCCCTCCACTTTGTGAATCAAAAAGCTTTTTTAATTCTAATGGGTCAATTCCAGGAACAGGTATATGCGCTCCTAGACGGAAAATGATTAATGCTCCAAGCAGAAAAAGTAAGCGACTTTTTAATTCGCTCATTTGACCTAGCCCACCAGTTAAATTATTCTGAGCCAAAGACTAATCCTTTTTCGCTGCTGCTTCTGGTGCTACTTTTTTT
>JAOLWQ010000003.1 GCA_028342535.1 Methylophilaceae bacterium
GGATTAGATAAGAGATGAAAACTATTGTGCTTGTTGGACGACCTAATGTAGGTAAATCCAGTTTATATAACCGTTTAACTAAAACTCGTGATGCAATCGTGGCTGATATGCCTGGCCTTACTCGAGATAGACACTACGGAAAGCTTTCAATTGGCGACCATGATTTTATTTTGGTTGATACAGGCGGTTTTGAGCCAGATAAGAAATTTGGCATACAAAAAGAGATGGCTACCCAAACTAAATTAGCTATTGATGAAAGTGACATTATTTTATTAATTGTTGATGCTAGATCTGGGCTTCATTCCATAGATGTTCATATTGCTGAGATTATTAGAAAGAATGATAAAAAGAAAATGTTACTAGTAAATAAAGCTGAAGGAATGTTAAATGATAGCGCTTTAGCAGAATTTTATAAGTTGGGATTTAGCAATATACATAAAATATCATCAGCGCATGGAGATGGCATTTCTGGCCTTAGAGATTTTCTAACAGAACAAGATAATAAAATTAGTCCCTTTAATTTTACAGATAATAAGCATCCAAAAATTGCTATTGTCGGGCGACCTAATGTTGGAAAATCTACTTTAATCAATTCTCTATTAGGTGAAGATAGATTTATTGCTTTTGATAAGCCTGGAACTACAAGGGATGCAGTTTCAGTTGATTTTAATTGGGGCAAAGATAAATTTATTTTAACTGACACTGCTGGTATAAGAAAAAAAGGTAAGGTTTTTGAGTCCGTAGAAAAATTTTCAGTAATTAAGACTCTAAATGCAATAAATTTTTCAAATATTGCTGTGCTTGTTGTTGATGCGAAAGATGGTATATCAGCCCAAGATATGCATATCCTTGGCTTTATTTTGGAAAGTGGTAAATCACTAGTTATTGCTTTAAACAAGTGGGATTCTGTTTCAGAATACGAACGTGAAAAACTGAAAGGTGATATTGATAAAAAATTACCATTTGTTAAATTTGCTGAAAAAGTTTTTATTTCAGCATTAAACCAAGATGGCTTTCCTATTTTAATGAAGTCAATTATAAAAGCTCACAAAGCAGCTCAAACTAAATTTACAACGCCTCAGCTCAATTCTGTTTTATCAAATGCTTTACTAAGCCATACTCCAAGTATAGTAAAAGGAATTCGACCTAAATTAAAATATGCACATCAAGGTGGAATGAACCCACCAACCGTTATTATCCATGGCAATCATTTAGACGGAGTAAAGCAAGATTACATTAGATTTTTAGAATCATTTTATCGAAAAGCCTTTGATTTAACAGGCACACCCCTAAGAATTCAGCTTAAGAATTCTTTAAATCCTTTTGACGAGAGAGCTGAGGCTGTTAATAAAAAAACTGGCCTTGTCTCCAGAAGAAGAGAAGAAACTGCTTTTCGTGCAAAAATGAAGAAGAAGAAGCAAATTAATTAGTCGTTAATCATACTATCCCAAAACTCCCACCACCTCGCCTTATTTTCAATTATTTTTTGCGCATTGAATTCCGTATTAGGGTAATTTGTTTCTAAAACCCTTTCTGTGTCTTTTCTTAAATCCTCAATACCTAAGTGTTCGTAGCAGCTAACCATAAGTACTAATGCTTCTTCTTGATGGACTGATTGATTGTAGTTTTCGATAACATATTTTGCTCTATTCAAAGCTGCAACATATGCAGCTCTTCTCATATAGAAACGCGCAACATGTAATTCATATTCTGAAATTTTATTCATTAGGTATGTCATTCGATTAACTGAGTCATCATAATATTTGCTTTTAGGAAATGTTATGGTTAATTCCTTAAATGCATTAAAACTCTGAGTTAATTGTGCAATATCTCTATCACTAATATCTTGCATAACTATTTTCTTAAAAAATCCCTTATCTTTAAATAAAATAATCCCCCTAAAATAGTAGGCATAATCCATAGATGGGTGATTAGGATGTGCGCGTATAAACTTATTAATCATCGCTGTCGCTTCAGCAGTCTTATAAAATTCTTTATACGCATAAGCTAAATTCAGCTTAAATTGAGGTGCTAATTTTGAATTAGGAAATCTTTTTTCCCCTTTTTCAAGAAAGGCTATCGCTTTTGTCCAATCTTTACTGCTAGCAAAATATTCTGCTTCATTGATAATCCATTGTTCGGAACGACCCTCAGTTTCATCTAGCTCAGTTGGGTCTCCAAAAATGAAACACCCACTAAGCATTACTGATAAGATTAAAGAAAATAATAATTTCATATATAGCTTAAGATATTTAATAACGCTAAAATTATACATTATGGCAGTAAACAAAAAAAAAATTATAGTACCTAATTCTTATGTAGGCCAAAGAGCAGATTCAGTTATACACGAACTGATGCCTGAATATTCTAGATCAAAAATACAATCTTGGATAAAAAAAGGCTTCATTAGAATTGATTTGCAAAATTTTTCAACCAAAAAAAAGATAATTGGTGGTGAGTTAATAGATATTGATATTCAGCCAGAAGATGAAGCTAATCAGTTTGAGCCTGAAGATATAGATTTAGAGATTGTTTATGATGATGACGATATTATGGTGATTAATAAACCTACTAATATGGTTGTTCACCCAGCCGCTGGTAACTGGTCAGGAACACTTCTAAATGGAATCCTATATCATTTTCCAAATAATTCTAAATTACCAAGGGCAGGTATTGTCCATAGATTAGATAAAAACACAACGGGACTAATGGTGGTTGCAAAGAATGAAATAGCCCAATTTAATTTAATAAAACAACTACAGAGTAAAAGTGTTTACAGGGAGTACAGAGCTATAGTTTGGGGGCAAGTTATGGTTAAAAGTGGAGTTATTGAAAAACCAATTGGAAGACATCCTCATATCAGGGTAAAGATGGCTGTTAACAGTATCAATGGAAAAGAAGCTATTACTTGTTATGAGGTATTGGAAAGATTTAGTATTCACACATATTTAAAATGTATCCTTAAGACTGGAAGAACTCATCAAATAAGAGTTCATATGCAAGACAATAAATCTCCTATCGTTGGTGACCCTACATATGGATTAAAAAAAATTATTCCTACGAGGTCTATGACAGAAAATTTTAAAAATGAAACACTTAAATTTGAACGGCAAGCCCTTCATGCAAAAGTTTTAGGGCTTATTCACCCAATCACTAATAAATCCCTCAAATGGGAAATAGATCTCCCTGAAGACATGAAAAATTTATTAGAATTAATAAGGAAAGAATCAGTAAAAGATATATTAGAAGAGAGTTTTAAGATAAATAAAGATTTTTTTGTGAGTGGTGAGCAAGTTTATGAAGATGATGAAGATTTAGAATTTGATGATGAATGAAAACTTTATAATTCCTAAATGGCCAGCCCCAGAGAATGTAAGAGCAATTCAAACTACGAGAAATGGTGGTACAAGCTTAGAAAAATTTTCTACTTTAAATTTGAGCAACAATGTGGGCGACATTAAGCAACATGTCGACGACAACTATAAAAAATTATTAAATTTCCTACCATCTGATCCATTTTGGTTGAATCAAATTCACTCAAATAAATCTGAAGAGATTCCATCTACAAAAAATTTAAATTGTGATGCTAGTTATACGTACAATAAAGAAACTGTTTGCGCGGTCAGAACTGCTGATTGCTTACCGATTTTTTTAACTAATTTTGAAGCAAGTTTTGTTGGAGTGATCCATGCTGGCTGGAGAGGTTTATTGAATGGGGTGATTGAGAAGACTATTGATAAAATTAGGTCACCATCAGAAATAATTGTATGGCTAGGACCTTGCATCAGTCAGGAGTCGTTCGAAGTAGGCAATGATGTTTATGATTTGTTTATAAATAAAGATAGTAATATTAAAAAAGCATTTAAATTATTAAAAAATAGATACTATTTAGACCTTGCTTTAGGGGCCAGATTAAAACTTAATTATATAAATATCAAGAATATTTCTGGAACAGGCGTAACTGAAGATTTTTGTACTTTTAGAGAGAAGGAAAAGTTTTTTTCATATCGTCGAGATGGTAAAACTGGTCGCATGGCATCATTACTTTGGATTGATAGTTAGCTATATCTTCTTTGGTGCTAACAACTTATAATGTGTTTCTTTTTTTATTACGGAATTTCTTATGACTCTTTTTTGGATTATTGGTACCTGTTTTGCAGGTGGATTCTTAAGCCTATTATTCGCTTTTCTCTTTTTTAAAAAAGCCAATATCAACATTGTCACGAATATGGTAAGTTTGTCTGTAGGGACTATGCTTGGTGCTGTTTTTCTTGAAATACTCCCTCATGCATTAGAGCAATCTATTGATTCACATGACACTATGTTTATAGTATTAGTTGGCTTACTAATATTTTTTACCCTAGAAAAATTATTAATTTGGCGGCATTGTCATGGCGATCACTGTGAAACTCATTCACATAACGCACAACTTAAACACAACAAAGGTGGTAGCCTGCTTCTTATAGGTGATTTATCCCATAACTTTATCGATGGAATACTTATAGCTAGCGCGTTCATATATGAATTTGAATTAGGATTAGTTACTGCTTTAGCGATTTATGCTCATCAAATCCCACAAGAGATGGGGAATATATCCATATTTGTCCATAAAGGCCTTAAAAAAAGTAAAGCTATCTTGTTAAACGTAATTGCAAATATTACAATGACCATAGGGGCTTTAATAACTTACATTTTAATTGATTCCGCTGGCGAAATACTCCCTATTTTGTTAGCCTTTACAGCATCGAACTTGATATATGTTGCTATATCTGATCTTATTCCAGGATTGCATAAAAGAACTGAAATAAAAGAGTCAATAATGCAAATTTCTATGATTCTTATAGGCGTCCTTATCGTTTATTTTTTCCATTCCTTCTTGCATTAAGATGACAACAAAACTCGAGCACCATTCACCAAAAATTGGTTTTATATCACTTGGCTGCCCAAAAGCAGGCTCAGATACAGAGAAGGTTCTGAGCCAAGTAAGATCTGAAGGTTATGATATTGCTAGTGATTATAAAGATGCAGGGCTTGTTATAGTGAATACATGTGGTTTTATTGATAGCGCCATAGATGAATCGTTAGACGCGATTGATGAGGCTCTTAATGAAAATGGTAATGTTATCGTTATGGGTTGTTTAGGCGAAAAAAAACACATTATTGAGTCGAGATTTGATAATCTTATAGCAATAACTGGCTCGGAAGCATTTTCAGAAGTAATGGATGCAGTGCATCATCATATCCCAAAGCCACATGAGCCATATGTTGATTTAATTCCCCCTCAAGGTGTTAGGCTAACCCCAAATCATTATTCATATATTAAAATTTCTGAAGGATGTAATCATAAGTGTAGTTTTTGTATTATTCCATCAATGAGGGGTAAATTAGTAAGCAGACCTATTGGTGAAGTAATGAAGGAAGCTGAGAGACTCGTTGATTCTGGTGTTTCAGAGTTATTAATAATCTCTCAAGACACAAGTGCTTATGGTGTGGACATTAACTATAGAACCGGGTTTTGGGACGGCAAGCCAATCAAAAGTAATCTTTACGACCTTGCTAAAAACCTAGGGGAACTGGGAGTATGGATTCGCTTACATTATGTTTATCCATATCCACATGTAGATAACATTATTTCTTTAATGGCAGACGGTAAAATTTTGCCTTATATTGATGTACCTTTTCAGCACGCAAATCATGAGGTTTTAAAGAGAATGAAAAGACCAGCTAATTCGGAAAATAATCTGGAAAGAATTTTGGAATGGAGAAAGATCTGTCCGGAAATTGCTATTCGTAGCACTTTTATTGTTGGCTTTCCTGGAGAAACAGAATCTCAGTTTAACGAACTTCTGCAATTCATTGAGGATGCCCAGTTGGAAAGGGTAGGTTGTTTTAAGTATTCAAATGTTGATGGTGCGACAGCAAACTTATTATCTGGCAATATAAGTGAAGAGGTAAAGCAGGACAGATATAACAGACTGATGGAGTTGCAATCAAAGATTAGCTTTAAGAAACAAAAAGACAAGGTAGGAAGCATTCAAACTGTTTTAATTGATGAAGTAAATTCCTCTCATGCAATTGCAAGGTCTTATGCAAATGCTCCTGATATCGATGGACATGTATTTTTAGAAACTCCAGAGGGCTTACAGCCTGGTGATATGCTAGATGTTAAAATAAATCGTGCAGAAGATTATGATTTGTTTGCAGGTCCAATTAAAAAGTGAGTAAGGTATGGAAATAGTTACGAGATTTGCCCCAAGCCCAACCGGTTATCTTCATATTGGAGGGATAAGAACTGCAATATTTTCATGGGCATACGCTAAAAAAAATAAAGGTAAATTTATTCTAAGAATAGAAGATACTGATATGGAACGATCAACACCAGAAGCAGTTGAAACTATTAAGGCTGGAATGGAATGGCTTAAACTGGACCACGATGGCGATATTATTTATCAAACTCATCGTATTGAAAGATATAAGGAGTTAATAAAACTCTTAATTAAACAAGGCGATGCATATTACTGTTACACAAGTAAGAAAGAATTAGATCAATTAAGAGAAATTCAATTAAAAGAAGGAAAAAAACCAAAATATGATGGTCGGTGGAGACCTGAAAAAAATAAAGAATTACCTGAAGCCCCAAATAATATTAAGCCAGTGATTCGATTCAAAACACCGAAAGATGGTGAAATAAGATGGAAAGATATGGTTAAGGGTGAAATTGTGGTACAAAATGAAGAATTAGATGATTTGATCATTGCTAGATCTGATGGAACACCAACTTATAACTTTTGTGTTGTTGTTGATGATTGGGATATGAAGGTAACTCATGTAATAAGAGGTGATGACCATTTAAATAACACACCACGACAGATAAATTTATTAAAGGCATTAAATGCACCTTTACCAGAGTATGCACATTTGTCGATGATATTGGCTAATGATGGGCAAAAGCTATCTAAAAGATATGGAGCTGCTAGCGTAATGAAATATAGGGATGATGGCTATCTTCCTGAAGCAGTGATAAATTATTTAGCTAGGCTTGGATGGAGTCATGGAGATGAAGAAATTTTTTCTGCAGATCAGTTATCTGAATGGTTTGATTTTGACCATGTTACTTCATCAGCAGCGCAATTTGACCAAGAAAAATTAGATTGGATTAATAATCATTATATTAAAAATACAGCTACTGAAAAATTAGCTGATTTAATAAAGCCCAAGTTAATTGATAATCAGGTTAAAGTTATTGATGGTCAGGTATTAAATAGTGCCATAAAACTTTATCAAGATAGAGAAAAAAATATGAATACATTCTCAGAAGATATTTTATTCTTTTTTAAACAGGTGCAACCTTCAGAAGAGCTAAAGAATAAATATTTAGATGAAAATTCAAAGAGCCTAGTTAGTATTTGCATCGATGGTTTAGAGCAGCAAACCTGGACAAATGAAAATGTAAATAATTTCCTAAAAGAATTTGTTAAGAAACAAGAAATAAAGTTTCCTGAAATTGCTATGCCCCTAAGAACTATAATCGCAGGAACTGATAATACACCGAGTATTGGTAGTATAATTTTTGTAATCGGCGTTAAAGAGACTAAAAAAAGAATAAGTTCTTTTTTAGGATAATAAAACTATGGAAAAAAATAAAAACCTTCAAAACACATTCTTAAATCAAATTATAAAAGATAATATTCCTGTCTCAATTTATTTGCTAAATGGTATAAAACTTCAAGGACAAATTAAATCATTTGATCAGTATGTAATTGTCTTAAGTGGAAATACACCTCAGTTAATATACAAGCATTCAGTATCAACAATTGTGCCCTCACAAACAATAAATTTAGAAGTATCAGATCCTCATTAATGTTTGACAGGCCTCAACTTGGTGACAATGCAATTGTCGTTAGTTTAGATTTTGGTGGGTTTGACATTAAAGAAGATATTAACGAAATAAAACAACTGACAGTTAGTGCAGGATTCAATGTGTCTGAGCTGGTCGCAAGTAAGAGATCAAATCCTCATACAAAATACTTTATTGGTTCCGGCAAGATGGAAGAAATATTATTGATGAAAGAAGCATTGAAAGCCAATATACTCATATTTAATCATGAACTAACTCCATCTCAAGAAAGAAATATTGAAAAACTGACTGAAATGCGAGTATATGATCGAACTGCTCTAATACTATACATATTTTCACTTCGTGCAAAAACTTACGAAGGAAAGCTTCAGGTAGAATTAGCCCATCTTGCTCATCTGTCTACTAGACTTGTTAAAGGATGGAGTCACTTGGAAAGGCAAAAAGGAGGAATCGGTGTAAGGGGCGGGCCAGGGGAGAAGCAAATCGAGCTTGACAAACGAATGTTGGGACTACGAATCAAGCAACTTAAAGAAAAATTAAGAAAATTAGCTCAACAAAGAGGGATGCAGCGCCGTGCTCGAAAAAGATCACAAGCATTAAGTATTGCAATCGTTGGGTATACTAACGCAGGTAAATCTACTCTATTTAATTATTTAACACACGAATCAATACTTTCAGAAGATAAGTTATTTGCAACGCTAGACACTACCTCTAGAAAGTTATTCATAGAGCCTGGACATAGTGTTGTTATTTCAGACACAGTGGGATTTATAAAAAACTTGCCAACAACTCTTATTGAAGCATTTAAGTCAACGTTAGAAGAGGTGACTGACTCAGACTTATTAATACATGTAGTTGATATAAGTAACGAAAATAAAGCTGAACAAATTAAGGAGGTAGGAAAAATATTGGAAGAAATAAATGCACATGAGCTACCTCAAATTTTAGTTCTTAATCAAATTGATAAAATTAACTTAAAAACAAGCTGTGATAGAGATGTCTATGGTAAAATTAATCATATTCAGCTTTCAGCAAAAACCGGTAATGGAATTGAATTTTTAAAGCAAGCAATGGTCGAACAAAATCAAACATTAATTAATGAAAGAAATGGAAACTATGCGTAATTTTTTAAAAAAACTCTCACCAAGAAATGTTTTAGGCGCTAATAATGATGGCCCACCAGATCTTGATGAATTATTTGTTGATCTTAGAAAAAAAATTGATAATGTATTTAATATCAAATCAAATACAAGTAATAATGGAAGTAATGGAAGTTCAGGTAATAGCAAACAACCAATAAATTCAGGCTCTAATAGCATTCCAACTGGTACCATTATTTTAGTCGTATTCTTAATTTGGATGGCGACTGGTTTTTATATAGTCGATCAAGGCTCAAGGGGTGTTGTTCTTCAATTTGGTAAAAATACAGAGATAACACTACCTGGTCCAAGGTGGCATATTCCTTATCCAGTGGAGACTGTCGAGATTGTTAATCAAGAACAAGTCAGAACTAATGAGGTCGGATATAGATCATCTGGTGCTGGAGGTACATCTCAAGAGTTAAGAGAGTCCTTAATGTTAACCGGTGATGAAAATATTATAGATCTGCAATTTGCTGTTCAATATAATCTTAAGTCAGTTCAAGATTACTTATTTAATAATAGATCTGTCGAAAACTCTGTTAGAGGAGCTGCAGAAACTGCAATTCGAGAGGTGGTGGGTAAGAGCAAAATGGATTATGTGTTGTACGAAGGTAGGGAAGAAATCGCAATTAAAACAAAATCATTGATGCAAGATATTCTAGATCGATACAGGTCTGGCATTAATATAACGAGTGTAACCATGCAAAATGCTCAACCACCAGAGCAGGTTCAAGCGGCTTTTGATGATGCTGTTAAAGCAAAGCAAGATTTGGAAAGACAGAAGAACGAGGGGCAAGCGTATGCTAATGATATTGTTCCTAAAGCTCGAGGGACTGCATCTAGACTTATAGCAGAGTCAAATGGTTATAAAGCTGCAATTGAAAATGAAGCTAAGGGTAATGCCAGTCGTTTTGATCAAATCTTAACAGAATATACAAGAGCTCCAGAAGTGACTAGAAACCGATTATTCTTAGAGACTCAGGAACAAATAATGTCATCTGTATCTAAAGTCATTGTTGATCAAAAAGGATCAAATAGCTTATTGTATCTTCCACTAGATAAGCTTATTAACCAAAATAGAGCTTCATCAGATGATCAAGATCAAACGCAAGCATCTAACCAAAGAAGTGATGGTGAAGCATCTGCTTCTGATGTTATAAATTCAATCACAGAAAGATCTCGCGGAGCATTTAATGCGAGAGAAAGGGACGCAAGGTAAATGATGAAAAATATATCCAAAGTAGCTACTGTAATAATTTTATTACTAATTGTTTTAACCTTAGCAACCTTTACTGTTGACCAAAGAGAACACGCGCTTGTATTTAGATTGGGAGAGATAGTATCCGTTAAAGAGAAGCCAGGGATTTATCTGAAAGCGCCTTTAATTGATAATGTTAGATTCTTTGAAAAAAGAATAATGACCTATGATCCGCCGCAACCAGATCGTTTCATTACAAGTGAAAAGAAGAATGTTTTAGTAGATTCTTATATTAAATGGAGAATTATCGACCCATCTCAATATTATGTTTCGGTTAATGGTGATGAAAGGCAGGCTGAAAGAAGATTGTCACAAACGGTAAATGATGGCTTGAGGGCTGAGTTCGGTAAGCGGACTATCTTAGAGGTAGTTTCAGGAGAGCGGTCTGAAATTATGGATATTTTAAAAGAAAGAGCTGATAGAGATTCAAGACAAATAGGAATTGAAATTATTGATGTTCGATTAAGAAGGGTTGATTTACCTCAAGAAGTTAGTGAGTCTGTATATCAGAGAATGAATGCAGAAAGAAAAGCTGTAGCAAATGAATTAAGGTCGCAAGGTTTCGCAGATTCTGAGAAAATTCGTGCTGAAGCAGAAAGAGAGCGAGACATAATTATTACTGAAGCATATCGTGATGCTCAAAAAATTAAAGGTGAGGGAGATGCAAAAGCATCTAGAATTTATGCAAATACCTTCTCTAAAAATAAAGAATTCTATGATTTTTATAGAAGTCTTGAAGCATATAGGAAAAGTTTTAGTGGTAAGGAAGATATCATGGTGCTTGATCCTAATTCTGATTTCTTTAAATATCTTCGTGGGCCAAGTAAAAAATAATTGCAAGACACTATATATATGGCGCTTGGCTTAGTTTTTATTTTTGAAGGAATTTTTCCCTTAGCCTTGCCTGAGGCATGGAGAGATGCTTTTAGTAAGATGGTTAAATTTAAAACTGGTCAAATTAGATTTTATGGACTTTTATCTATTCTTATAGGCATAATTATAATATTTATTGGAAAGTAATCTTATGTCTCAATGGCTCCTCCCAGAAAATGTAGAAGACTTACTGCCTAGACAAGCAAAACTACTCGAAAACTATAGAAGGAAATTGCTTGATCTGTATGCCAAGAATGGATATGAGTTGATCATTCCTTCATTACTTGAGTACGCAGAATCCCTTAATGCCTTTGGCAAAGATCTTGATTTAGATACTTTTAAAGTTGTAGATCAATTATCCGGAAGGATGATGGGTGTCAGTTCTGACTTAACAACACAAACTTCACGAATTGATTCTCAACTAATACAAGAGGGTGATTTAAATAAATTATGTTACGCAGGACCTGTCCTTAGAGCTAAAACAGCATTAACTCAATCAAGGGAGCTTTATCAGGTTGGAATAGAATATTTTGGTAATTCAGATATTGAAGCAGATATTGAAGTGCAAATAATTTTAATTAACTCCCTGAAATTATTAAACATTAAAGATGTTACTTTAGATATTAATGACTTAGATATTTATAATCAATTAATATTGGAGTTAGAATTATCGGAAGAAGATAAAATTTTTATTGCTGAAGCATTAATGATAAAAGATAAGAATGCGCTTAGAAAAATTCTCAAGCAATATAATAAAAATGTTGCTAGCGAGCAATTAGTCGAATTAGTAGATCTTTATGGCGATAAAGATGTTTTAGATCAAATAGTAAAATTAATTCCTGGAAATAAAGAAATTAAATCTTCAGTTGATAAATTAAAATCACTATATGAGGTTTTAATAGATACAGGGATTAAGTTAAGTTTTGACTTTTCGGATATTCGAGGTTATCAGTATCACTCAGGACTTATTTTCTCTGCTTATTCACCAAGTTATTCTACTGCTATTGCACAAGGTGGCCGTTATGACAATATTAAAAATAACCGAGCGGCAACAGGTTTTTCAATGGATTTAAGATTTATTATCAACCAAATGAAAGTTTAAAAATTTTAATATGACAAAAAATGTAGTAGTTATTGGAACCCAATGGGGTGATGAAGGAAAAGGTAAAATCGTTGATTGGTTAACCAATCATGCTGATGCAGTTGTAAGATTCCAAGGAGGCCATAATGCCGGCCATACTTTAGTTATCGGGCAAGGCTCATCGCAAAAAGAATACAAATTGAACCTTGTTCCATCAGGAATTATTAGACCACAAATTCAATGTTTTATTGGTAATGGCGTTGTTCTTGATATTAGCCATCTTAAAAATGAGGTTTCCAACCTTGAGCAAGATGGTATTGATGTTAAAAATCGATTGTTCGTGAGTTATGGCTGCCCATTGATTTTAAATTACCATATATTATTAGATCAGGCTCGTGAAGCCATTAAGGATGAAGGAAAGAAGATTGGTACAACAGGAAAAGGTATTGGTCCAGCATATGAAGACAAGGTTGCAAGACGATCTTTGAAAGTCTATGACCTTCTTAATCCAGACAAGTTAAGCGATAAACTAAAAGATATATTAGACCTTCATAATTTTATTCTTAAAAATTATCTTAAAACAACCCCAGTAGATTTTTCTAAACAACTGGATGAAATTTACGCGCAAGCTGAATTCATTAAGCCTTTAGTATGTGACGTTTCAGATCAACTTTATAAATTAAACTCTGAAGGTAAAAAAATTCTCTTTGAAGGAGCTCAGGGTGCTTTGTTGGATGTTGATCATGGAACATATCCTTTTGTTACATCTTCAAACTGTGTTGCAGGACAAGCTTCAGCTGGTTCGGGAGTAGGTCCCCAGATGTTAAATTATATTCTTGGGATCACAAAAGCATACACAACAAGAGTAGGCGGAGGACCTTTTCCTAGTGAGCTTGATATTGAGCAGACTTCATCTCCGGGCAGTCATATGTCAATTAAGGGTAAAGAATTCGGAACAGTGACTCAAAGAAAAAGAAGGTGTGGCTGGTTTGACGCTCCTGCCTTAAAAAGATCTGCAATGATTAATGGTTTGAGTGGATTATGTATCACTAAATTAGATGTTTTAGATGGTATTGACCCTCTTAAAATTTGTATAGGCTATACTTTAAAAGGGGTACATCATGACCTTCTTCCTTTAGGCTCTGAACAAGTTGCTGATTGTGAGCCAATACTTATTGATATGCCAGGATGGCATGAGAGTACTTTTGGGGTTAAAGATTGGAATAAATTGCCTGATAATGCTCAGAGTTATTTATTAAAACTTCAAGAATTATGCGGTGTACCAATTCATATTGTATCCACAGGGCCTGAACGTGATGAAACAATATTACTTAAACATCCATTTGAATAGATATAACGCTTATAAAGCTAGGGGATTTTTGTGTAATGAAAAACCCTAACAAGAAAAATGTTTCTGCGATTATTTCTGCTTCCTGGATTTTTACATCTGGACCAGAAGATCAATTACTTTCTGATTATGCAGTAGTAATTGAGAATGATAAAATTATTGATCTAGTCTCTCAAAAAAAAGTATTTGATGAGTATGAAGCTAATAATAACTATCAATTAAATAACCACATTCTTATACCTGGTTTAATTAATGCTCACACTCATTCAGCAATGAGTCTTTTTAAGGGTTTTGCTGACGACCTCCCTTTGCAGGATTGGTTAAATAATCATATATGGCCAGCAGAAAAAGAATTTGTTAACTCTTCCTTTGTTAAAGACGGTTCAATTTTAGCTCTATCTGAAATGATAAAATCAGGAGTTACGACTTTTAATGATATGTATTTTTTTCCAGATGCAACTGCTGAAGCAGCTAAAGAGTTAGAAGTAAGAGGCAATATTGGATTGGTTGTTTTAGATTTTCCTACAAACTACGCTACAGACCCTGAAGATTACTTGGTAAAAGGATTTGAATTTAGGGATAAATGGAGAAATGAGGAGCTTATAACAACTTCTATTGCCCCTCATGCCCCATATTCTGTTTCAGATGAAGCTTTTAGTCTTATTAATACATATTCAGAAGAATTGGGCATAAATATTCACACACATTTACATGAAACTCAATGGGAAATTGAAGACAGTATTGATAAATATGGAATAACTCCTATACAAAGGTTAAATAACTTAGGAATTATTGGCCCATCACTGGTAGCTGCACACTGTGTACATTTAAACGATCAAGATATGGCTATATTGGCTAAAAATAAAGTTAACATCGTTCATAATCCGTCTTCTAATATGAAGTTAGGAAGTGGAATTGCAGATGTGGCTAAAATGCTAAAACAAAACTTAAATGTGAGTTTAGGTACTGATAGTTCTGCAAGTAACAACCGGTTAGATATAATGGAAGAAATGCGTTTAGCCGCACTAATTTCAAAGGGAAGTTCAATGCTGCCAGAATCAATCCCAGCTAAGGAAGCAATAAAAATGGCAACAATTAATGGAGCAAAAGCATTGGGATTGGATTCTGAAATAGGATCAATTGAAAAAAATAAGAAAGCAGATTTGGTAGCAATAGATTTAAGTACGATTGAAAATCAACCCTTATACGACCCTTTAACAACTTTTGTTTATAGTTCCAGCAGGTCAGATGTTAGCTATGTTTGGATTAATGGAAAAATAAAGCTTATGGATAAAAAATTAATTAATATGGATGAAGAGAGAATAATACAATTGGCAAAAAAATGGCAAAGAAAATTAAAGAAAATATAGATTATAGCGAAGTAGAGAAATTCAATTCGCTAGCCCATAAGTGGTGGGACGAAACCAGTGAATTTAAACCTTTACATCAAATTAACCCATTGAGATTAAATTTTATTGCAAGTAAAGTTAATCTTTCTTCAGCAAAAGTTCTTGATGTTGGTTGTGGCGGTGGGATTTTATCCGAGTCACTTGCAAAAGAGGGCGCTAGGGTTACAGGTATAGATCAGGGTGAAAATGTCATCAAAATCGCCAAGCTACATATGAAAGAATCTAATTTAAATATTGACTATAAACAATTGAATATAGAAGATTATTATAAAAATAATAATGAAAAATTTGATGTCATTACATGTCTAGAGATGCTCGAACACGTTCCAGATCCTTCATCCATTATAGACAAATGTGCTGCTCTAATAAAACCTGGAGGTACTATATTTTTCTCAACAATTAATAGAAATCCAAAATCATTTTTATTTGCAATTATTGGGGCTGAATACATATTAAATTTATTGCCTAAAGGAACACATGCATACAGTAAATTTATTACTCCTGCTGAACTACGAGATTGGTGTTTGGCGAAGCATTTAGATTTCAAAAGTATTACTGGAATGACATATAACCCTTTTTTGCAGACATATAAACTGGGCGATGATACCTCTGTGAATTATATTGTTGAAGTAAAGGGATAAATTGATTCGAACAGTTCTTTTTGATTTAGATGGTACTTTTGTTGATACTGCTTTCGACTTAATTGAAACAGCTAATATTGTTTATACAAATAATCGTAAATCTCCTATAACTTATGAAGTTGGTCGTGAAATTGCTTCTGATGGTATCAACGCTTTTCTTAAACTTAGATTTAATCAGGAGAGGGATGATTTTAATTTATTATCTGAGGAATTTTTAACTACTTACAAGAAACAATTTTTAAATAATCCATTATTATTTGATGGTATTGAAAATCTTTTATTAGACCTCGAAAGTAAAGGGGTGCGTTGGGGAATTGTTACGAATAAAGCCAGATTCTTTTCTGAAAAAATTTTAAAATATCACCAATTAACTGATAGATGTTCTGTTCTAATGTGTGGGGATGATGAAGGATTTAAATCAAAACCATCTCCTGAATTACTACTTGAAGCTTGTAAACTTCTTGATGAGACTGTATCAGATATAATTTATGTTGGTGATGGCCATCGTGATATTTTGTCTGCAAAATCAGCAAATATTAAATCTGTTTTGGCATGTTATGGATATCTAAAAAAGTCTGACTTAATAGAAGATTGGCTTTCTGATTTTATTATTCATAGTCCATTAGAAGTTATTGATTTAGATGGCCTTACGTTCAACAATAGCTTGAGCTAGTGTCCCGCTATCAACATATTCTATCTCTCCTCCCATTGGTAATCCACGTGCTATTCGTGTAGTTTTAATATCTATATCTTTAAATAATTCTTTTATATATTGTGCCGTAGCATTTCCTTCAACAGTAAAATTTGTTGCTAGTATAATTTCTTTAATATTTGAATTTTTTATTCGTTTGATGAGCTTGCTTAAGTGTATTTCATTTGGACCAACCCCATCAAGAGGTGAGAGTCTTCCCATCAAGATAAAGTATAGTCCATTATAAGAATGAGTTTCTTCTAGCATTAAGAGGTCAGTTGGCATTTCTACTATACAAATACTATTTGTATCACGTTTGCTCGATAAGCAAATAGAACATTGTGGTTCTTCTGAAAAGTTATTACACAAGTCACAATGCATAAGTTGTTCAAGTGCGTTTGAAATTGATTTTGAAATATTTTGTGCCCCATTTCTATTTCTTTGTAATAGAAAATAAGCCATTCTTAGGGCAGATTTTGGACCAACTCCAGGTAGAATTTTTAGGGCATCAACAAGACTTTCAAGCACTTCAATTTTTTTCATGTTAGAAAGGTAGATTCATTCCTGGAGGTACAAGCCCATTCATTTTTTCACTACTAGTACTTTCAATTTTTTGAAATGCATCTTTTAGAGCAACGATAATAAGATCTTCGAGCATTTCCTTGTCATTTAACAAGCTTTGATCGATATGTACTTTTTTTATATCGTTTTTACAAGACATTAATATTTTTACAAGACCATTGCCTGAAGAGCCTTCAATATTAATGTCGGCTAATTCATCTTGAGCTTTTTTTAAATTAGCTTGCATCATTTGTGCCTGTTTCATTAAATTACCCATACCACCTTTACTCATATCAATTTTCCTTTTTTTTAGTTGGCTCTATACTTGAAGTTACAACTTCAGCATCAAAATCATTAATTAATTGCTTTACAAATTCGTCATCCATAATAGCAGATTCAGTTTTTTTCATTAATTCATCACTTTTTATTTTTTTTTGAGATGATGGCGTTTTGAGATTATTACCTAATGATATATTTACTTTAATTTTTTTATTAAAGGTATCTATAAGTACTTCTTCTAACTTCTCAACATAGTTATTTTGATTAAGGTGGCTGAATTTTTCATTTAGAAATAAATTAAAAGTATTGTCTTGGTAATTTATCAGCTCACTCTCTTGTGCAAGCGATTTAGCAATACCAACTTGCAAGCTACTAACTAATTTTCCCCAATCTCCATCAAATAAACCATCTCTATTTTTTTCTTCACTACTTTTACCATCGTTAAAATTTAATACTTTTTTACTTACACTTACTTCAGCTTCAATTTTTTTTTTAGAGTTAAATCCACTAACAGAATTAGTAGTTGGATAAAATGCTAACATTCTTAACAGTGTCATATTGAACCCAGTATATTGGTCAGGCGCTAGGTGAAGATCTTTTCTTCCATTAATAGCTATTTGGTAGGATAGTTGCAGACTTTCTGCAGTAAATAAAGTCGATAATTTCTTTATTTCCTCATTTAAACTTGAATCCTTAAGGCTATCTGGAATAATTTGGTGTATTGAAATCTTATGGACTAATCTAGCAAGCTCTCCTAGAGCTAAATCAAAAGAAATACTTTTTTGATTCATTTCTTTTGAGAGCTCCATTACTTTACTTCCATTATTTTCTGCTAATGCATTTAATATTGATACAAGAAAAATATCATCAATTGTTCCAAGCATTGAAATTATTTTTTTGGATGAAATGTCAGTTCCTGAGTAAGCAATTGCTTGATCAAGTATTGAAAGTCCATCCCTCATGCTGCCATGAGCCGCTTTAGCGATTATTTCTAATGCTTCATCTTCTGCATTTATTTTTTCTTCTTTGAGTATGTCTTTAAGATGCCCAGATATATTTTCTGTAGTCATCTGTTTTAAATTAAACTGAATGCATCTCGAAATAACTGTTACTGGAACTTTTTTTGGATCAGTTGTTGCTAATATAAATTTAACATGACTCGGTGGCTCTTCTAATGTCTTAAGCATTGCATTAAATGCGCTTTTAGAAAGCATGTGTACTTCATCAATAATATAGACTTTAAATCGCCCAGAAGTCGGTGCATATTGCGAATTCTCTAAAAGATCTCTCATATTATCAACTTGAGTATTTGATGCAGCATCAACTTCGATAAGATCTATAAATCTTCCTTTATCTATATCGTTGCAAATAGAACATTTTTGACACGGTTTTGAAGAAATACTTAGTTCACAGTTAAGAGATTTAGCTAGAATTCTAGCTATTGTGGTTTTACCAACCCCTCGAGTTCCTGTGAATAGATAAGCATGGTGAAGGCGGTCGTTATCCAAAGCATTACTAAGAGCTTGGACTGTATTATCTTGTCCAACTAATCCTTCAAAAGACTTAGGGCGCCACTTTCGGGCTAATACTTCGTATGACATAGGCTTCTTTTCTTAATTTGGTAAATGGCGAGCCCGACCCCCGGCACTTGTATCAATAGTTGTGGCTGCTTGCTTCCGCATCTGACCAGGTTGGCTAAATAACAATGCGAGGAGACCCGCCAATTTTATTTTACCTTATTATGCGATGAGTTTAATTAATTAACCACATTTTTTTACAGGGAATTTTTCTAGGTATTTCCATTCTTCGTCTGAATAAATTCTTGAACGGATTATAAATCTTAAGCCTGTTGGTCTTTCTAGCGAAAATTGACCCCCTGTCCCTTTGATTGCATCAAGAGTTAGATGTGTGTGTTCCCAGTATTCAAATTGACTTGCACTCATATAGAAATGAACATTATTTACAATACCTACCTCAACATCAGAATTTCCCAAATAGAATTCCCCTTTTGGGAAACACATCGGAGCACTCCCATCGCAACACCCACCAGATTGATGAAACATGAGCTCACCATGAGTATTTTTTAATTCATCAATAAGATTATTGGCAGCTTCTGTTGCTGTTATTCGTGTAATCATAATTTAATAAAAAAGGCAGAATAGATTTCTGCCTTTTATTTTAAACCTATTTAATCTGATTCTAAAAGAAACCAAGTTTAGTTTCTGTATAGCTGACTAATAAGTTCTTAGTTTGTTGGTAATGATCAAGCATCATTTTATGATTCTCGCGACCGATACCAGACTGTTTATAACCACCAAAAGCTGCGTGAGCGGGGTAGGCGTGGTAACAATTTGTCCAGACTCGGCCTGCCTGAATACCTTTACCCATTCTAAAAGCAGTATTCATATCTCTAGTCCAAACTGCAGCACCTAACCCATAAAGAGTATCATTTGCAATTTTTAGTGCTTCAGCCTCATCTTTAAATGTTGTGACCGATACGACAGGACCAAAAATCTCTTCTTGGAAAATTCTCATTTTATTATTACCTTTAAATACTGTTGGTTCAATGTAATAACCTTCGGCATGTTCACCATCCATAATCTTTCTATTGCCACCGATAAGAAGCTCTGCACCTTCTTCTTTTCCTAATGCAATATAAGATAGAATTTTTTCCATCTGCTCACTGGAAGCTTGAGCACCATGCATATTATCTGGTTCAAGAGGGCTTACTTGTTTAATAGCTTTTACTCTTTCAAGGGCTCTTTCCATAAATTTATCATAGATAGATTCTTGTATGATTGCTCTTGAAGGACATGTGCAAACTTCCCCCTGATTTAAAGCAAACATTGTGAAACCCTCAAGTGCCTTATCAAACATACCATCATCTACTTCCATAATATCTTCAAAGAAGATATTAGGAGATTTACCACCTAATTCAAGAGTTACTGGAATAATATTTTGTGATGCGTATTGCATAATTAGTCGGCCAGTAGTGGTTTCACCTGTAAAGGCAATTTTTGCAATTCGACTTGAGCTTGCGAGTGGCTTTCCTGCTTCTAAACCAAAGCCATTGACTATATTAAGGGCGCCGGCAGGTAAAAGGTCAGCAATTAGCTCCATTACAACTAGTATTGATACGGGTGTTTGTTCTGCTGGCTTTAAAACAATACAATTCCCAGCAGCAAGTGCTGGTGCTAGCTTCCATACAGCCATGAGAATTGGAAAATTCCATGGGATAATTTGGCCCACAACCCCTAGAGGCTCATGAAAATGATAAGCCATAGTATCATTATCAATCTCACCAATACTCCCTTCCTGAGCTCTTATAGCGCCTGCAAAGTATCTAAAATGATCGATTGCTAAAGGGATATCAGCATTTATACATTCTCTAATAGACTTACCATTATCAATAGTTTCAGCTAGAGAAATTGTCTCAAGATTCTGCTCCATCACGTCAGCTATTTTTAATAGTATATTAGAGCGCTCTGTCGTGCTTGTTTTCCCCCAAGCATCTTTTGCTGCATGAGCTGCATCTAGGGCTAGTTCGATGTCTTTTTCATTAGATCGGGCAACTTCGCAAAATGGTTTTCCAGAAATAGGGGTAATGTTTTCGAAATATTTACCATCAACTGGTTTAGTCCATTTTCCCCCAATAAAATTATCATATTTTTCTTTGTATGGACTTTTGATGCCAAGATTATCTAATGTTGTGTATGCCATTGATTCCTCCAATTATTTAAATTGCTTAATATGTACGTATATTAAAAGACCTTAAGGTATTAAAATAAATTTTAGTATTACTTTGCATGCGAATTTTATTTAATCATTACAATAAACCGCTATTCTCTTTAAATCAAGATGTACCATTAAAATTCTTTTTTAAAAATACCTTAATCAATACATTAATAGCTATATAATTTATCGTTCGGAAGGGTGGATGAGTGGTTTAAGTCGCACGCTTGGAAAGCGTGTTCAGGTTCATACCTGACGCGGGTTCGAATCCCGCTCCTTCCTCCACATTTATTTGATATTGATTGATAATAGTCGATAATGAAAGATGATAATTTAACTGGATTTTTTAAATGAAGCGCTTATTTTTTATTTTATTTTTTTTGTATACTCAAAATGTAAATGCAAATTGGATTACTTTCTATCAAAGTCAGATATTTAAAGCTAATTTACTCTTAAGCTCTGTTAGTCAAAATGGACAAAAAACTCAAGCCCTCATTGAAATAAAGTTTAAGGAAAAAATATCTTATGATGAAGTCAGTTCGTATGTATTAATTCTGGAGCATACTTGCGGGGAAACGAAGTACTCCATTATTGAAGAAAAATTTTATCAAGGCATAGCAAATAAAAGTAAAGAAGTTTATACAATTAATAATCCTAAAATATTTAAGGAATATGTTTCTGAAACGTTACCATATCTTATTAAACAAACTTGTATCTAAAACTCACTCAGTCCCTTCATAAATTATTCTCCATTTCCCATTCTTATTCTTCCATATTTGCCTTTTTTTTGTTTTATTGGATATCAAATTACTCTCGTATTCTTGGTTAAAAAAAACAATTCTTAGTTGATCTTCAGTTGATGGGTATTCATAAATAGATATATTTTTTAATCCGATTGTAATATTTCTAGATTTTTTAAAAACACTTTTCTTAAGTAGAGACCATTTTTTATAATTTAAATTATTATATTTTGCATCAGAACTATAAAAATTTATGTATTCCTCATAGTTCGTATTTATCCAAGCCTCTTTCCATTTAGTTACTGAGTTAAGGAGTTGCTTTTGGTCTTTTTTCAAATCTTCTTCATTTCTTAATCCCAAATCAATAATGCTTAAATTAGATAAAATAACTGGTGTCCCAACTGTATCTAAGACATTTTTTAATTCTACAAGATCTTTATTTGATAATACTATGCAGCCATCACTTGCTTCAGGAGCTCTACTATATGTAGATTTAGAAGTTCCATGAATCCATATACCAGAGCCGGTATATTGATTAATTTTATCAAAATTATTTGGGTAATTGATTGGATAAGCGCCACTACCATAAAAATCAGTTAATTCTCGTTTTATTTTTTTTTGAAGAAAGTATGTTCCAAATGGAGTCTTTTTATCACCTTCAAATTTTTTACCGTATCCATTCTTACCAATAGAAATATAATGATCTGATAAATAAAAGTATTTATTTTTCTTATTTTCAAATACAAAAAGTCTGGAGCTGTCCATGTCTACATAAATAAGATACTTATCTTTTACATCTGGAATAATGTTAAATTTAGGTAACTTATTATTTTTATGAGAAATCAAGTATCCTTTTATTCTTCTTTGAGCTTCTTTTTTAAGCTCCGTTACTTTAATTGAGTTAATTGCAACTGCACTGCCACCAAAATTATCAATGCTCATCGAGTAAGCAGTTAAAATATCTCCACGAATTAGATGGGCAAGCTTAAAATTAGGAGCTAAAGTTATTAATTCATCAATAATTTTGCTTGCATGATCAAGTTTGCCATTTGATATTAATTCTAAAGATTGCATTAATAGTGATTCAACTGTTTTTATATTATTTTCTTGGATTGGTATTAATGAAGAAGCAGGGTCAGTACTAGTATTTTTATTTGATATTATTTCTAGGAATTTACTTATAAAAATTTCTCTTTGCTTTTCTGGTTTTTGGTTAAAAAAGCTATCAACATTTTTTTCTTGACCATCTTCAAAACTCAATACATTAAAGCAGAAAAAAAATAAGATAAGTAAAAAAAAGCGCATAGTGAATTATAAGTTTAAAATTTGTTTATTTAGAAGTTTCTTCTAAAATAAGCCAATGATTAGCTTCTCTTACAAAAACTAAAGTTTTTTTTGAAGTTTGATTTAAAGCCCCAGATTTATAATTCTGATTAAAAGTTGCTATAGCTTTTTTATTGTCGAACTTTACTTTTATGTTCGATAAAGAAATGACAATTATTTTTTTTGAGATTATTCTATTTAATCTATAGTTTTCCCATTCAGACTTATTCATATTATTTGGGTATTTAAAACTTGAAGAATAAGAAGATAAGTAATCCTCCATATTTTTATTTTCCCAAGCTGCTTTCCAATTTTCTATACGACTTAAAATATCTTTGGACAAATTTTCTTTTGTGGGCTTCAAAGGTTTAGTTTTTTTCTTTTCTTTAATTGAATCAATTTTAGTATTTCTTGTATTTGGTTGGTAGTTAAATAATTGTGTAATCATAGAAAGTTTTGTTATTGCAATATTGTTTGACTTGTCTATTTCTAAAGCATTGTTGTAAGCCTCACTCGCCATCTTGGTGAAAATATCTCCAAGATTTATATGCGCAGTTAGATAGCTAGGATTTGTTTTAATGGCTTGTTCAAGAATCTCTTTTGCTAAATCATATTGACCTTTTCCAGCATAAAGTACTGCAAGATTATTAAAGGGTTCTGGTAGCTCTGGGAATCGTTCAGTTAAATCTCTGAATGTATCAATTGCTTGATTATTTTTCCCCATATTTGTTTCAATGATACCTTTGTAAAATAATAATTCTGGGTCATTTAAATTATCTTCAATTGATTTATTTATAAGAGTTTCAGCACGAGTATATTTACCATCTTTTAAAAGAAACTTAATTTCATCTATATTGGATTGCGCATTTGATGCAAAAGATGAAAGCAAAAAAAAGCTTGCGATTAGTGCTGATATTAAGTGAATATTTTTACTCTTCATAAATTTTAAAAAAACTATAAGCTTATTAATATAATAATTTTAATTTTACCTGAATGAAATACATAATAGGAAATTAAGCCTGAATTGGTTTCTTGTAGTCTTTGTCTATACTATTTTTTGGTTTAGATAATCCTATAGCTCCACAAAAGTCACCATTAATATTTAAAGTATCTTTTGGAAGATTCTCTAGTATTTCCTTTGAAAACTTAATCAATAATTTATCATAGATTGTATTGATGTGTGAATTAGCTATTTGATTTATCCGACCTTGGCGTTGCGCCTTAATTATGTGTGTTTTTTTAAGCACATTCGAAGAAGTGTATATTTTTATCTTAAATTCTCCATGAAGGGTAGTCATTGATGGATTATAAAAGACTTGGGGCTCAATTAAAAATATGTATTTAGATTCAACACCTGCTGCACATTTTGTTATTTTTGATTGTAAATTTCTATTTATAGCTTCTTCTATCATTGGACCTTGAAGGTATACATGTAAATCTCCATATGGCGAAGGTCTCATACTATCACTATGATTGTAATATCTTTCATAAATAAAATACTGGAAGTCTTGTGAAAATGAGTTGACTGATATTAACAAAAGAAAGATAAGCGTATAGTTAAATTTTTTCATTATTAAATTTTATTTCCATGCGTTTAAAAAGTTTCCTAATTGTAATGCTTTTTTTATTAAGTACATATAGTTTTGCTGATTTTAATGCTAAGGTTGTTCATATTATTGATGGCGATACTATTGATGTATTAGTTGAGAATAACAAAAAATTAAGAATTAGATTGTTAGGTATTGATACTCCTGAACTAAAACAATATTTTGGACATGAATCATCTTCTTACTTAAAAAAAATTCTTAATGGGAAGTCTGTAAGAATTATTTCAAACCCAGACAAAAATAAACCTTATACGCTAGGTTATTATAAAAGAATTATCGGAAAAGTTCTTTTGAATGGAGTAGATATTAATTTAGAGATGATAAAAAAAGGTATGGCATGGCATTTTAAAAAATATAAGAAAAACCAACCTTTAGATGAAAGTCGCAGTTATAATGAAGCTGAAAGTAAAGCGCGGAAAAAAAATATTGGTCTATGGTCAGAAGATAATCCATTGCCCCCATGGAAATGGAGAAAACTAAATAGAAAAAGATAGCTTGAACAATTTTATTAATTAATTGTCGGATAAATTATGAAAACTTTATTAATCAGTCTGTTACTTATGCCTTTAATTTCTTTAGGAGCTTGTATGGATTTTTATAACCAAGACTTAAAAACACTCCAAGGTGAAAATTTTGATCTTTGCAAACATCAAGATAAGCCAATTCTTTTCGTCAATACAGCAAGTAAGTGTGGCTTTACATCTCAGTTTGAAGGTCTTGAAAATCTTTATCGAAAAAATAAAGATAATATTATGGTCGTGGGTTTTCCATCTAATGATTTCAATCAAGAATTAACAACAGATAAAGAAATTCAAGATTTTTGTAAGATGACTTATGCAGTTGAGTTTCCAATGATGAGTAAGTCTAGCGTTATAGGGCCAAAAGCAAATAGTGTATATAAAAACCTAGCATCTATTACTGGCGAGGCACCATTATGGAATTTTTATAAATTTCTTGTCATGCCTAATGCAGAATCAGTCCATGTTTTTGGGAGTATGACAAGCCCAGATTCAAAAAAAATAACAAACCTATTAGAGCCCTACATTAAATAATTAAATTTTATTTATATTTTGGATGATGATAGCAGAGAGTTCCTCCACTGATCTTGAGGTTGATTCAGCCATAGGAATACTCAATCTTTTCATTAAGTCTTCTGCTAAGCCAACTTCTTCACGACAATTTGATAAAGACGCATAATTACTGTTAGGCCTTCTTTCACTTCTTAATGAGTGAAGTCTTTCTGGTTTAATTGTTAACCCAAAAATTTTATCGAGGTATCCTTCTAGAATAGGAGGAAGAGTGCCCCTACTAAAATCTTCAGGAATTAATGGATAGTTAGCTGCTTTAATACCAAATTGCATTGCTAAATATACGCTAGTTGGAGTTTTTCCTGAACGTGAAACACCAACAAGAATAACCTGGGCCTGATTTAATCCTGAGTGAGTTATGCCGTCATCATGTCCGAGAGCAAAATTAATTGCTTCCATTCTAGGGCCATAATTATTTCCAGTCATACTATGAGACACGCCTGGACGAGTTAATGGGTCTTCTTTTATTTCAAGCCCAAGTGGATTGATGAATGCTTCAAATAAATCAACATAATATGCATCTACTGCTTTTAATTCTTTCCTTAATTTATTATTACCAATTGACATAATTACTATGGGCCTGACACCGCCAAGCATTTTGGCATTAGCAATTCTTTTTTGAGCATCTTCAACTTTAGATTCTGAATCTATAAAAGGCAGACGAATTTGCTCGAATTCTGTATCAGGAAAATGGGCTAATAAACCACCAAGAGAACCTGCAGTAATTCCCGTACCATCTGAAATAAAAAAAGCCGTTCTTTTATTTTTGCTCATTTATTTTTTACTAAGTTGTTTCCATGTACTTATAACTGTATCAGGGTTTAATGATAAAGAGCTAATACCTTGCTTAACAAGCCAATTTGCAAAATCAGGATGATCTGATGGTCCCTGACCACATATACCAATATATTTTTTATTATTTTTTGCCGAAATTATTGCTAGCTCAATTAGCTTTAAGACAGCCGGGTCTCTTTCATCAAAGCCGTCAGCCAAAATACCTGAGTCCCTATCTATACCTAAGGACAATTGAGTAAGGTCATTTGACCCAATAGAAAACCCATCAAAATATTCCATAAATTCATCTGCTAGAATCGCGTTAGATGGTACTTCACACATCATAATTATCCTTAATCCGTTTTCCCCTCTCTTTAATCCAAAATCAGACATGATCTGAACTACAGATTTTGCTTCAGATAGTGTCCTAACAAAAGGAACCATTAATTCAATATTAGTTAAACCCATCTCTTCTCGCACTTTTTTCATTGCAATACATTCAAGTTCAAAACAGTCTTTAAAGTCTTCTGATATATATCTAGCAGCTCCTCTAAAGCCTATCATTGGATTTTCTTCCTCAGGCTCATAAATATCGCCAGCTACCAATTTTTTGTATTCATTAGATTTAAAATCAGAGGTTCTTACGATTACCGGATTTGGGTAAAAAGCAGCTGCAATAGTTGCAACTCCTTCTGCTATCTTATCAATATAAAACTGTTTTGGACTCTTATATCCCTTGGCTCGGTGGTCTATAAGTTTTTGAATATCAGTGGGCATCGCTTTGTAATTTAAAATTGCTTTCGGGTGTATACCAATCATATTATTAATAACAAATTCTAAGCGAGCTAAACCAACACCATGGTTTGGAATCTGGGCAAAAGTAAATGCCATATCTGGACTTCCAATATTCATCATAATTTTTACTGGAGGTTCGAAAAGCTTCCCATCATCCTTAGTTTCAACTTCATATTTAAGCTCTCCTTGATAAACAATACCAGTTTCACCCTCTGAGCAGCAGACAGTGACTAAATCCCCATCTTTTAAAAGTTCTGTTGCATTAACACTTCCAACAATTGCTGGTATCCCCAATTCCCGCGCAATAATAGCAGCATGACAAGTTCTTCCTCCTCTGTTTGTAACTAGAGCAGATGCTCTTTTCATAACAGGCTCCCAATTTGGGTCTGTCATATCTGCAACTAATATATCTCCAGGCTCGACTAAATGCATATCTGCTGGGTCATTAACTATTTTAACGGGGCCTATACCGATTTTTTGAGTAACTGCTCGTCCAGCAACGATTGCCTTTCCAGTCTCTTTGAGCTTGAATGTCTCAATAATATTTTTTGATTGAGATTTAACCGTTTCTGGTCTAGCTTGGAGGATATATATTTTTCCATCAATTCCATTCTTACCCCATTCTATATCCATTGGGCATTTGTAATGAGATTCAATTATGACTGCATATTTAGCTAGTTCGATTATATCTTCATCTGAAATACAGAATTTATTTGAATCTTTTTCATCAACATCTGTAGTTATTGTGCTTAAGCCAGCTTGGGTATCTTTACTAAAAACCATCTTAATTTTTTTGGAACCAATCGACTTCTTCACGATGGGCTCCTTACCTTTAGACAAGAGTGGCTTATGAACATAGAACTCATCAGGATTAACTGCGCCTTGAACAACAGTTTCACCTAACCCATAAGAAGCTGTAATAAATACAACATCTTTAAAACCTGATTCGGTATCAATAGTAAACATTACCCCTGAAGAGCCAATATCACTTCTAACCATTTGTTGGACGCCTGCTGAGATTGCTACTTCTGAGTGCACAAATCCTTTATGAACTCTATAAGAAATAGCACGGTCATTGTAAAGAGATGCAAAAACCTCTTTAATTGCTTGTTTAATATTTTCAATACCATGGATGTTTAAAAAGCTTTCTTGCTGCCCTGCAAAAGAAGCATCTGGAAGATCTTCTGCTGTTGCTGAAGACCTAACAGCGAATGTCGTTCCTTTTGTTGAGTTTTTGATTAATTTTTCATAGCCTTGTTCAATAGATTTATTAAAATTATCTGGAAAATCGCTATTCAAAATCCAATTACGAACTTTTTTACCACTCTTGGCCAAAGCAATAACATCGTTGATATCTAAATTTTCAAGTTCTGCATTAATTTTAGTTTCTAATTCGCTATGTTTAAGAAAATCGGTAAATGCAGTCGAAGTTGTAGCAAACCCAGTAGGGACCCTTACACCTTTCTCATCTAGTTTAGATATCATCTCACCTAAAGAGGCATTTTTTCCACCTACTTTCGCTACATCAGTGTTTCTAAGCTTTTCAAATGGTATTACATACTCAGACATCATAAATCCTTATGGTTTATTGAAAGTTATAACTCATTTAAAACTTAAAGACGTAATTCTGCCAAATATGATTGTTTTTGTCATTAAGTATTATTAGTATTATTTGTATTAAATAATATTTTATTTAAATTTAAATTTAATTGCAGACTTTTATTGAATGTTGTTAAAATGATAACTCATTAAATAAATGGCTAGAAATTTCAAATTACGGAGACTCAAATGGCATCACTATTAGAACAATTAAAGTCAATGACTACAATCGTTGCAGACACTGGAGAAGTTGAGGCAATTAAGACACTCAAGCCAGTTGATGCGACAACTAACCCATCATTACTTTTAAAGGCAAGTACATTACCTCAATGTGAGCCAATGATTGCTGAAGCTATTGCTTACGCTAAAGCAAACAGCTCAGAAAAAGCACAACAAATTGAAGATGCGGCAGATAAACTAGCTGTATTAGTTGGCTTAGAGATACAAAAACACATACCAGGAAGAATTTCAACCGAAGTTGATGCAAGCCTGTCTTTTAATATAGATAAAATGGTTGCTAAAGGAAGAAAAATAATATCTTTATATAACGAAGCTGGGGTAACAAACGACCGAGTATTGGTTAAATTAGCATCAACGTGGGAAGGCATTAAGGCTGGGGAAATTCTAGAAAAAGAGGGTATTAATTGTAATTTAACTCTGTTATTTAGTTTCGCTCAGGCCAGAGCTTGCGCTGAAGCTGGAGTATTTTTAATCTCTCCTTTTGTTGGAAGAATAATGGATTGGTATAAAGCTAAAACTGGGGAAACTTATACATCTGAAACAGATCCGGGCGTTATATCAGTTCAAAATATATATGGATGGTACAAGGATCATGGTTTTAAAACTGTCGTTATGGGTGCATCCTTCAGAAATATTGGAGAAATAACGGCCTTAGCAGGATGTGATCGTTTAACAATTGCCCCACCTTTATTGGAAGAATTAGACTCAACAGAGGGCGATTTACCTCAAATTCTTAAAGATAATGGAGCAACAAAAGATAAACCAGCAAGGCTTGAAGAAGATCAATTTAGGTATGATCACAACGGAGATGCAATGGCGACTGAAAAATTAGCTGAAGGTATCCGTAATTTTGTTATTGATCAAAATAAATTAGAAGCAGCGTTAGCTGAAAAACTGTAAATAATTATAAGCTTTAATTGATTGACATCTATTGATTGAAGCTATATTATTTTCGGTTCTGCTCGACTAGAAGTGAAAACCAATTACTTTTAAGTAGAATTACTTTTTAAATATATGGGAGATTAAACCATGGCACTAACACAAATGGCATTAGATTCATTAGACTTTGACGCAACTATGGGACTTGCTGAAACAGTTGCACCACACGTTGACATTCTTGAAATTGGTACACCATGCATCAAGCATAATGGTATTCCACTTCTTAAGGCTCTTCGTGCTAAATTTCCAGATAACAAAATCCTAGTTGATCTTAAAACAATGGATGCAGGTGAATACGAAGCAGAACCTTTCTACGCTGCTGGCGGAGATATTTGTACAGTTCTTGGTGCTGCAGGCATTGCAACTATTAAAGGCGTAATTGCTGCTGCTAAGAAACATGGTGGTGAGTGCCAAGTTGATATGATCAATGTTAATGACAAAGCGGCATTTGCAAAAGAATGTGTTGCTGCTGGTGCACAAATTATTGGTGTTCACACTGGTCTTGATGCTCAAGCTGCTGGAGATACACCTTTTGCTGATTTAGCTGATATTGCTGCTGCTGTTGGCGATAGTGCTAAGATTTCAGTTGCTGGTGGTGTTAAAGCTGGCACAGCTCAACAAGTTAAAGATGCAGGTGCTTCAATTATTGTAGCCGGTGCTGCAATTTACGGCGCTGCTGATCCAGCTGCTGCTGCTGCAGAAATAACAGCTATTGCTCACTAATAGAGTTTAATAGGCTTAAGTAAATCAAAAAAACCCGACTTAGTGTCGGGTTTTTTTTGGTATGATTAACATTTTACTAATGGGAAAATAAATAGTATGGATACACAAAAATTAATAATAGACAAGATTTCTAGTGTATTGGCTGTAACTGACAAAGCTCAGATTGTCGAATTAAAAAAACATATTGATAGTGCAGGCCGTATTTTTGTCGCTGGCGCAGGTCGATCAAAGTTAGTTTCTAGCTTTCTCTCTATGAGATTAGTTCACTGCGGTTATCAAGTGAGTATGGTGGGTGAAATTGTTACACCTGCACTAAAGCAGGGTGATTTGTATATAGTTATTTCTGGCTCAGGTGGCACTAAAACATTATTGCCAACTTTAGAAACAGCTAAATCAAAAGGTGCTAAAATTGTTGTGGTTTCTATGAAGTCTTCATCCGCAATGTCTGCGCTTGCCGATTTAACCGTAACAATGGGTAATGACGAAGTATTTGCCTTAACCAAAGGTTTGCCTATGGGCACATCTTTTGAGTTATCTACATTGGTTTTTCTTGAGGCATTAATCGGAGAAATAGTATTTGATAAAGATTTAACTGAAGAAGGTATGCGTGGTATTCATGCAAATTTAGAATAAAGTTTATATTATATATAATTAAAAAAGGTGCTTAGGCGCCTTTTTTTTATTCAATACAAATATAATTTGCCTATAATGAGTATATGAGAAAAATTAATAAAGATATTTAATGATAATAGAAGAGATAACTTACTATAGTGATTCATCTTATTATTTCGAGAAAATAAAACATTTAGAATGGCCGGTATTTCTAGATAGTTGTTACCAAAAAGATAAGCCACAAAGCAAGTATGCACGTTTCGATATTGTTGCAGCCAATCCATTTATAAAAATAAGAGCAAAGAATGGCGTTACTTCAGTCGCAGATAAAGATGGACAAGGGCAATATAAAAAACCTTCCTTAGAAGTCCTTAGCGATTTGATGGATCATTACTCAAAACCTTCACCTTCTAGTTTTCCATTTGTAGGCGGAGCTATTGGTTATTGTTCATACGAGTTAAACCTAAAAACAGAAAAAAAAAATATTATTGATACTATGATGATGGGCATTTATGATTGGGCAGTAATTGTCGATCACTTTAAGAAAAAAACATATATTGTTTCAATGCTACTTGATTCCAGAACGGAAGCTTTCTTACCTGAATTAATTAATATACTAAACAAAGGTAAAAATAATATAGCTCACGACTTTAAAATAAAAACTTCTATAAAGGAAAATTTGCCTTTCATAGATTATAAAAAAAAGTTTGACAAGGTTATGAGTTATATAAATGCCGGGGATTGTTATCAGATAAACTTATCAAAAAAATTTGAAGTTAATACTGAGGGAGACAGTTGGAATTTTTATAAAAAATTTCGTGATATTAATAAATCACCTTTTATGGCTTATTTTCTTTATGAAAATTTTGAGGTACTTAGTGGATCACCAGAGAGGTTTATTAAGTCTCATGATGGAATAGTTACTACTAGGCCTATTAAGGGAACAAAGGCTAGGGGAGACAATAAGGAGTTAGATAAAAAAAATGCTAATGAACTTTTAAATAGCGTTAAAGACCAATCTGAAAATTTAATGATTGTTGACTTACTTAGAAATGATTTGAGTATAAATTGTGAAGTAGGGAGTATCAAGGTTGATGAATTATTTTCGATTGAATCTTATCCAAACGTTCATCATCTAGTTAGTACTATATCCGGTATTCTCAGGAAGGACTCTAACAATATAAAGCTTTTTAGCGATTCTTTTCCAGGCGGATCAATTACAGGAGCGCCAAAGATTAGAGCAACAGAAATTATTGATGAGCTTGAAGAGCATTCACGTGGTCTTTATTGCGGCTCTATTTGTTATTTTAGCTTTAATGGCTCAATGGATAGTAATGTTGCGATAAGAAGTATGGTGCACCATAATCAAAAGCTTTGTTTTTATTCGGGCGGCGGCCTTACTACTGGGTCTAAAGTAGATGACGAATACCAAGAAATCGAAGATAAAGTAGAAAATATTAAACAAACGATAAATTTTTTTAAGGAATAAAAATGACTCTAACAAAATCTGATATTGAAAAAATAATTAAAACAGATTTAAAGGATTGGAAATATACTGATTCTAAGATTGTAAGATTTATTCCAAGAAGCAGTAATTTATCATTTGGAACCGTTGTAAAAGAGATTTGGGATTATGCAGAAAAAGTGGACCACCACCCTGATATATTATTAACTTATTCGGGTGTAGAAATTACTTTATTTACACATGACCAGTCTGGGGTTACTGAAAAAGATATTAAATTTGCTCTTAGCTTAGCTAAAATTTACTGATCTATGTTTTTTTTAAAACTCCCAAAATTCAATAAAATTGTAGGAAGAATTAATAGATTCAGTATTGTAGAAGTAAATAATCCTCCAATAATAATAGCTGCCATTGGCCCTTCTATTTCCTTACCTGGCTGATTGGAACCTAAAGCGATTGGAAGTAGTGCTAACCCAGCAACTAATGCTGTCATAAGAATTGATGGCAATCTTTCAGTCGCACCTCTAATACATGTGTCTAAATTCCATATACAATTTTCTTTATTTACTAGAAATTGGTAATGGGAAAGAAGCATTATTGAGTTTCTTAATGTGATTCCAAAAAGCGTCACAAAGCCAACAAGTGAGCCAATAGAAATCCATCCACCGCTAAATATAACTGCTATTACTCCTCCTATTAATGCGAAAGGTAAGTTTATTAAGGTAAGTCCTAAATTAAGGAGAGAGCCAAATGAAATATATAGCAATAATAAAACAACTAAGCCGACTAATATCGAATGAACGATTAAGCTTTCTCTTGATTTAGCATTTTCTGCAGCTGATCCAGTTATTTCAAAATAATTACCTGAACTTAGTTTAATTTTACCTATTTTTTGATTAAGCAATGTTGAGAACTCGTTAAGACCTTTACCTTCAACATTTAAGGTTATTGTTTGAACTCGTTTACCATCTTGGTGGAGTATCTTAGAGCGCCCATTTTCTTGAGATATAAATGCAATCTCACTAAGGCTTATAATTTTATTGTCATTGGTTCTTATTGGTAATTTATGAATGTCTAAAATATCGTCACGATAAGATTTTTCTAGAGTAACAGCAACTTCGACGGGAATAATGCCATCATAAATTGTAGCCGCTGGAAATCCTTCATATGCTGTTTTAATTACATTAAGAACATCAGTTTTTAAAATCCCTAACTGACTCATCTTTTCTGAGCGGAGTCGAATTGAGACTTGAGGAGTTCCAGGAGGAGATTGCAACATAATATCGCTAGATCCATTTATTTTTCCAAGTGCATAGACAATTTTTTGTGCATCCTGATCGAGAGCATTTAAATCATCGCCAAAAATATTAATAACTATTGATGCATTGTAGCCAGAGATTGTTTCCTCTATTCTTTCGGTTAAAAATGTATTAATTGCAAAATTAACACCAACAAAACCCTCTGTTTGGATTGACTCATCATCGTCTTGAGCTTGAACCAAACTTCTAATTTCTTTTAGAACATTATCTTGCTCAGTACCATTTAAATTATTTAATTCAATTTCAAACTCGCTGTAATGAGTTCCGAATGTATCAGCTCCTAATGGTGACCGCCCAACCCACTGGGCAACTGATTTTACTCCCTGAATGTTAAGAATTTTTTTAGTTACTTTATTGCCAATTCTTATTGATTCTGATTCTGAAGTTCCTGGAAATGCAGTCATATGCATAATGAAATGACCTTCATGTAGTGGCGGTATAAATTGTGTTTTAAAGAATGGCAAAGATGCCAATCCTATACTTATTATAAGAAGGGAAGTAAAAACAACAGATCGAGAGTTTTTTTCAATACCTTTTAAAATTTTTATATATTTTTTCTTTAAATAACTTATAACTGGCGAATCATTAGTTTGCAGGTCTGATTTACCTAAAAGCAAATAGCATAGAGCCGGTGTTACTGTCATTGCTACAAAAAGTGAAGCAATAATTGATGCTATATAAGCTATGCCAAGAGGTCCAAATAATTTACCTGCAACACCAGTTAATGAAAGGAGCGGTAAGAAAACAAGAACAATTATAAGTGTCGCAAAAATTACTGACTTTCTTACTTCCATTGATGCATCGAAAACAATTTGATAGATTGGCTTGGGCTTAACTAACTTTCTATTTTGTTTAAGCCTTCTAAAAATATTTTCTACATCAATAATTGCATCATCAACAACTTCACCTAGAGCTATTGCTAGACCACTTAAGACCATCACATTTAAACCTAAATTAAAATAACTCATTACAATAATGGCGGAAAGCAATGAAAGTGGTATGGCGATAGCTGAAATAAATGCAGTTTTGAAGTTGAACAAAAATAAAAATAAAATTGATATAACCATTAATGATCCAATCAATATATCAATCCTCAATCCTTTTATTGAGGCATCAATAAAATTTGCTGGCTTAAACAAGTCTGGAGTCAGGACAACTTGTTCTTTTAATAAAACTGGTTTGAGGCTTTCAAGAGCTACTTCTATTTGTTTGGTAAGCTTATAGGTATCAGAATTTAGTTGGCCTTGAATAGAAAGGTATACACCTTCTTTACCATTAATTGAAGCTGCGCTGATTGAGGGACTAGAACCAATCACTACATTTGCTACATCTTTAATTGTAATTTTTTTTCCTTGACTATTAACTACTGCAGTAAGCTCAAGCTCTTCAATTGTTCTTGATTGTCCTTCTGTATTAATTATAATTCGTTGATTTTTATTTTCTATAAATCCAGCACCGATTACACCGGTTGATTTTTCAGCAGCTCTAGCAATATCAGAAATTGAGACATTATAAAAAAAAAGCTTCTCGGGAATAATTTCAATTTGAATCTGCTTCACTAACCCACCAAAACGATTTACATCTGCAACTCCAGGCACGGACATTAAATGCGGAATTATAATGTTTTCAGCTAAAGTTCTTAATTCTGTTAAATTTTTTACTTTAGATGTAATTCCAATTCCAAGAACACTTGAAGCAGAAGAGGTGAGGGGGGTTATATTGGGAATAATATTTTTGGGCAAAACACCTTTTAAGGACGTAAACCTTTCTGATATTGTTTGCCTATTTCTGTAAATATCAGTCCCTTCATCAAAAATCACTGTGATTACAGACAGCCCTGGGATGGATTGCGAACGAATTTGTTTGATACCTATAGTTCCAGAAATTGCTTGCTCAATAGGTTTTGATATTAATGTTTCAACTAGCGACGATGAGAGCCCCGGAGCTTCTGTTTGAATTATTACTTGCGTTGGAGAGAATTCAGGAAAAACGTTAAGGGGACTATTTTTAATTTGATATATTCCATAAGCAACTACAATAAAAGCCAACCCAATTACAACTCCTGCATGTTTAATGGAAGAACGAATTAAGGAGGCAATCATTAATTTTAATCCTCGTTTTCGTTTGTAATTAGATGCTTATATTCTTCTGATAAAAGTAATTGCGCACCTTTAATTACAATTTTTTTAGGGGGTATATTTTTAAATTGAACAATCCAGCCATTATCAATCTCCTCCATTTTAAATAGAGGATACCTAAAAAATGAATTATCACTTACCTTTGCATAAATCCATGGTTTTCCATCATTCCAAACAATTGCTGATTTTGGTATGTCGAACTTTTTAACATCAATATTTTCATCTATTTCAATATATGCATTTATTTTGCTACCCATCATTAAGTTATTACTTGATGTTAAATAAAAATAAGACTTTCCTTGAATATCTAGATCACCAATAGGTGATTTAGTGATGAAATTAGCTTTATATTTATTTTTCGGTTGGCTTGGTGAAAATACCATTAACTCGGAAGGAGGTGATTTATGTGTTTCATTATTAGTAATCGTAATTTTTAATAATCTAATTTCTGAATTAAAAATATTGTTAAGTAAAGATTTCTTTGGGTGGGTAAGGAGTTCTTTAAAAGGATTCCCCCATTCTTGGCTAATTAGTTGTAACAAATTATTTTTATTATTTTTTTGAATATTTAAATTATTACGAAGGTTATTAATTTCTAGTTCTTTTTCACCCACAACTGAGTCTGAAATATTTTTATTGTCTTCATTGAGGGATTTTAATATTTTAAAGTGCTCACCTTCTTCTTTCAATTGAGTGTTTAATTTATTTATTTCAAAGTTGATATTTAAATAGTTCGTCCTATAGTCAATTAGATTTTTTAAATTAACTACATAACCATAAGATGAATATAGTGACCGTTTTTTACTTTCAGAAATAGGCTGAATTTCAATACCACTATTTTTAATTATCGAATTCGGCAGTGTTATGATTTTGTCCTTAATGGATATTAAATTCTCCACTTCAGATTCGTGAAGCTTCGTCGAATCCACATCAATCCCACTTCTGAAAATTTCATCTTTCCCTAAATAAATAATTAACCACAATAACCCTATGATGAGCACTGATTGTAAAACAATAATAGTTAGTGATTTATTTTTCATTAAATTATTTTATATTTGGTGTAAATATAGGTTCCTGAAGAACGCTTTCTGCCAGCAACCCAATTCTAATTAAATTATATATTGCTTTGTGATGATTTTTACTAATATCAATAAGGTTAATCATTTCATTCTCAAATTCCATCCTATTTATTAATCCTCTTTTAAATCTTTCAGTAAGCTGACTTTCAAGTCTATTTTTTGTTTCTATCATTTGATCTGAATATTTCAGATCCTCAAATTTATTTGAAAAATTTAATTGAAGCTCTTCTATATCATTTATTGTTGTTAGTTGTAATGTATTTACCTTGCTTGCTTCAAGGTCTCGGAATTTTTCTGCTTTATTAATAAATGCTTTATTTCGATCCCCTGACTTAATAATTGAATCTATACCCAGAGTCCATAATCGGGTCCCAAATTCGTACGCATAGGCCGGTGAAAAAGTATAATCTGGATATTGATTAGCTACCTCTAGTTTCAATTGAGCCTCGGCTATCGCATAATTTGAAAGAGCTTTTCTAAGGTCCAATCTTTTTGTTAGGGATACTTCTTGTAATTCTAATAATTTTTTATCTTTCAAATACAAAACAGTTATATCATCAAGAATAGAGGTAATTTTCTTGCTATCCAATGGTATAAGATTGAATTTTTGAGTGCTTAAACCAATTGATGAAGCTAGTTGATTTCTCATTATTGATTGATTCATTTGTAATTGTAATAAACCTTGATTAATTGCATTTAGCTCAATGGTTTTTCTATCTAGGTCTATTTGAGATGCAACACCTGCTTCTAGTCTTTTTTTCATCATATTCATTACAGATTGTTTTAATCTAAGCTCTAATTTTGATAGCTTTATAAACTCTTGGTTCTCAATGAAATTAAACAATCTGGTAAATAAATCTAGCCTTAGTTCCCAGTTAATCAGTTGAAAATCAATCAAAGCAAGCTGGGATTTATTTATAGATAATTCGTGCCGAATCAATTTTTTATCTGCAGATTCAAATGTGAAAGAAAAGCCCCCACCAAAAATTTTCTTTGTTAATTCTTTACTTGTTGTTTCTCGACCAACTTCAAGCCCTATTGAAGTTGGAGGATAAAGAATGGCAATAGCTTCGTTAGTTTGAGCTAATTCCCAACTTATTTTAGCTGTCTTTATCTGTGGGTTAAAAAATTGTTGTGCATATATGAGCTCTTTTAAGCCCCATGCTTTGAAAGGTAGCTCAGCTTTTTCAAAACCTTGAGATATTAAAAATTGTGAAAATTCTTCATTGTAGATATCTGAATCTTTAATTATCTCAATAATTTTTTGATTTTCAATGTCTTTTTTATTGATAGGTAAATAACTACAGCCACTTAGTACAAAAATTATTATTAAAAATGGCATTAATGACATAGATATTATCTTTTTAAATTAGGTTATATATTTATTTCTATCTTAAGACATTCATTATATTCTAGCAGTGATTTTTTATACACTTATTTATGATAATCAAAAACACATTGAATTATTGCTTACCTAGCCCGTCGAAGCTGATATAATATGCCTTTTAAAAATTAGTTACTTATGCGAGAGTGGCGGAATTGGTAGACGCACTGGTTTTAGGTACCAGCGCCGCAAGGCGTGAGAGTTCGAGTCTCTCCTTTCGCACCATATTTAAGTTAGGAATAAAACAATGGCAGAAGCAATAGAAAAAATTAGCACCATCGAAAGAAAAGTTAAGGGCTTGGTATCTATTTCACCATTACAGGACCAGATATCGCGAAGATTTGAAGAGTTAAGCAGGACAGCCCGTATTTCTGGTTTTCGGCCTGGAAAAGTGCCAATGAATGTTATTGAGAAGCAGTATGGATCAGATATTAGATCTGATGTATACGCTAAAGCTATTGAAATGAAATTTGGTGAAATAGTTAATACTAACAACCTTCGTGTAGCGGGGATGCCAGATATTCAGCACGATCCCTTAGATAAAATTAGTGACGATTTTGAATTCACTGCAACATTTGAAATATTTCCTGAATTTAAAGTAGGAAACTTTAAGCCTCTTAAAGTCGAAAAAAAATCTGTCGAAGTAGGGCGAGATGATATTAAAAAAACAATAAACGTTTTAATAAAACAAAGAGCAGTATTTGAAAAAGTAGACCGAGCATCTAAGCTTGACGACCAAATATCAGTTCAACTTAAGTCATTTATTAAGGAAGAAGAAATTGAATCAACAGGTGACCAGTCTTTGGAATTTGTTCTTGGAGATTCTAAGAGAATTAAGGCTGTAGATGATCAACTTGTTGGAATTAAGGCAGGAGAATCTAAAGAATTTGAAGTTAAATATCCAAAAGATCATAACCCGGCTCAGCTAGCTAATCAAAATGTTAAATATCAAATTAAATTAATAGAAGTGAGGGAAGCAAAATTACCTAAAATAGATTCAAATTTTGCAAAAAGTTTAGGGGTTAGTGATGGGGACGTTAAAGTAATGGAGCAAGAGATAAAAATGTCTTTAACTCAAGAGGTTGAGAAAAGAGTTAAGGCCGACTTAAAAAAACAAGTTTTTCAATTGCTTATTGACTCTCATGATATGGAAATCCCGAAATCATTGGTCACAATGGAAGTAAATCGTATGATGCAATCTACTTATGAAAACCTTAAAAAGCAGGGTGCTGATATGAAAGAAGTAAAATTAGAGAAAGAAATGTTTGAGGAAACTGCAATAAAAACATGTAAATTAAGAATTATTCTCGCCACTCTCGTTGATGAAAATAAGTTAGAAGCAAGTGAGGAACAAATAAAGTTAAAAGTTACTGAATTTTCAGCTAATTTTGACGATACAGAAAAAGCAGAGAAATGGTTTTATGATGACCCAAAACGTTTAGATGAGCCAGCTGCACTTTCGACTGAGGATAATATTGTTGACTGGTTTTTAAAGGAATGCAAAATTGAGTCTAAGAAAGTTTCTTTTGATGAATTAATGGCAATGCAGGTATAAATAATGAGTAATTCTAAAATAGAATCAATTAGTCACTTTTCCCCAAATAACCTAGGCTATATACCTATGGTTGTTGAACAAAGTGGTCGAGGTGAGAGGTCTTATGACATATATTCAAGACTCTTAAAAGAAAGACTTATTTTTCTAGTTGGTCCGGTTGATGATATGACTGCTAACGTAGTAGTTGCTCAATTACTATTCCTTGAAGCAGAAAATCCAGACAAGGATATTTCTTTATATATAAATTCACCAGGTGGCTCTGTGACAGCAGGAATGGCTATCTACGACACAATGCAATTTATTAAACCGGATGTTAGTACACTATGTATTGGACAGGCAGCAAGTATGGGAGCTTTACTTTTAACGGCTGGAACAGATGGTAAAAGATTTTGTCTTCCAAATTCTAGAGTTATGATTCATCAGCCTTTAGGGGGATTTCAGGGCCAAGCCTCAGATATTGAAATTCATGCAAAAGAAATTTTATTCTTAAAAAGTAAGCTTAATTCAATTTTATCAAATCATACAAAGCAGCCAATAAAAAAAATTGCAGAAGATACTGACCGTGATAATTTTATGAGTGCAGACGAATCTGTCAAATATGGGTTAGTTGATCAAGTTATTTCTAGTAGAACCGAAGTTAAGTAGAGACCTTAATGACTGAAGAAAAAAAAGACAAAACTCTTCTTTGTTCCTTTTGTGGAAAAAATCAAAATGATGTCAAGAAGCTTGTTGCTGGACCTTCTGTATTTATTTGTGATGAATGTGTTGATTTATGTAATGACATTATTAAAGAAGAAGCAAATGAGCCAAGTGAAGTATTAGAAAAATCTGAATCAAATCTTTTAAGCCCAAAAGAACTTTCCAAATCTCTTGGTGAACATGTAATCGGTCAAGATGAAGCAAAAAAGAGTATGTCCGTTGCCGTTTATAACCATTACAAAAGACTTAAAAATAATAAAGATGATTATGGTGATTTTGCAGATGTAACGATTGCCAAAAGTAATATTTTATTTATTGGCCCTACTGGCTCTGGTAAAACATTGTTGGCTCAAACTTTAGCAAACTTACTTCAAGTTCCCTTTGTTATGGCTGATGCAACTACTCTAACTGAGGCAGGGTATGTTGGCGAAGATGTTGAAAATATAATGCAAAAGTTGCTACAAAAATGTGATTATGATGTTGAAAAAGCCCAGAAAGGCATAGTGTATATTGACGAAGTTGATAAAATATCTAGAAAATCAGAAAACTCTTCAATCACAAGGGACGTATCAGGCGAGGGTGTTCAGCAAGCTTTACTAAAGCTAATTGAAGGAACAGTTGCATCAGTTCCTCCTCAAGGAGGAAGAAAGCATCCAAATCAAGAATTTGTTCAAATTAATACTGCAAATATATTGTTTATATGTGGAGGCGCCTTTGACGGGCTTGAGAAAATTATTAAACAAAGGACTGAAAAAAATAGCATAGGTTTTGGGGCTGAAGTTGAGAGCAAGGAAGATTACAAAACAATTACCAATATTATAAAAAATGTAGAGCCGGAGGATCTGATTAAGTTTGGGTTAATACCTGAATTTATAGGAAGGCTTCCAGTAATTACTACATTAGAAACTTTAGAAAAAAAGGCCTTAGTTCAAATTTTAAAAGAACCAAAAAATGCACTAATTAAGCAATATAAGAAATTATTTAATATGGAGAACGTGGAATTAGAATTTCGTGATGATGCAATTGAAGCTATTGCTCTTAAGGCAATTGAGCGAAAAACTGGAGCACGTGGATTAAGATCAATTATGGAGTCAAGTTTAAAAGAGATTATGTATGAATTGCCAACAATAAATAACTTGCTAAAAGTAGTTATAGATAAAGGTGTAATAAACCAAAATGAAAAGCCATATTTAATATATTCTAATATTGAAAAGCAAGCTAATAAGTAAATAGACTTGAATTATAATAAAATAACCCCATAACTATAATTCAATAGTGATTTTATAAAGAAGAATAAAATAATGACAATAACAAAAAAAAATTTTCCAATGCTTCCCTTAAGGGATGTAGTTGTTTACCCACAACTAGTAATTCCTTTATTTGTAGGAAGAGATAAATCTATAAGAGCTATAGAAAAAGCAAATAGCGGCGACAAAAAGATTTTATTGGTTGCACAAAAAACTGCAGGACAAGATGAGCCTGAGATTAAAGATCTATACTCTATAGGAACTGTTGCGAGCATTTTGCAAATGCTAAAATTACCTGATGGAACTGTTAAAATTTTAGTTGAAGGGTTACAAAGAGCAAAAGTTGAAAAATTTAATGACTCTGGAGATTTTTGGGCGGCAGATATAAACTTAGTTAAAATTAGAGAAAAAAAAGATAAAAATACATTAGCTTTTATGCGTTCAGTTTTTTCTCAATTTGAACAATACATAAAATTAAATAAAAAAATTCCCCCTGAGATTTTAACTTCACTCATAACCATAGATGAACCTGGAAGACTAGCAGATTCAATTGCTGCAAATCTCACATTAAAACTCTCTGAAAAGCAAAATATATTGGAAACTTTTGACATAAAGCTTCGCTTAGAGCTTTTGTTACATATTATGGAATCTGAGATTGACATCTTACAGGTAGAGAAAAAAATTCGTGGCAGAGTTAAAAGGCAAATGGAGAAGTCGCAAAGAGAATATTATTTAAATGAGCAAGTAAAGGCAATACAGAAAGAATTGGGTGAGCAGGATGAAGGTGCTGATCTTGATGAGCTTGAAGAAAAAATAAAAACTGTTGGAATGACAACAGAAGCGAAGGAAAAATGTATTTCAGAATTTAAAAAATTAAAAATGATGTCCCCAATGTCTGCTGAAGCATCAGTTGTTAGAACTTTTATTGAAACAATAATTAATTTACCATGGACCGAAAAAACAGAAATAAATAAAGATTTGAAGGGCGCGGAATTAGATCTTAATAACGATCATTTTGGTTTAGAAAAAGTAAAAGAAAGAATAATTGAATATTTAGCTGTACAAAATAGGGTTGGGAAGCTTAAAGGCCCAATTTTGTGCCTAGTTGGCCCTCCAGGTGTAGGTAAAACATCACTTGGAAATAGTATCGCAAAGTCGATTAATCGAAAGTTTGTAAGAATGGCCCTTGGAGGCGTTAGAGACGAAGCAGAAATTAGAGGTCATCGTAGAACCTATATTGGATCAATGCCAGGTAAGATCTTACAAAATATGACTAAAGTAGGTGTCAAAAACCCATTATTTTTATTAGATGAGGTAGATAAAATGGGTCAAGATTTTAGAGGGGATCCATCTTCAGCTTTACTTGAGGTTCTAGATCCAGAACAAAACCACACATTTTCTGATCATTATGCCGAAATCGAATATGATTTATCTGATGTAATGTTCGTTGCAACTGCTAATTCAATGAACATCCCAGAACCACTTTTAGACAGAATGGAGATTATAAGGCTATCAGGTTATACAGAATCTGAAAAATTAAATATTGCAATTAAGCACCTATTACCAAAACAACTAAAGAACAATGGATTAAAAAGAAGTGAGTTTAAAATTTCACCAAAAGCCATTAAAGATATTATTCAGTTCTATTCTAGAGAGGCTGGAGTTAGAAAATTAGAACAAGTAATTTCAAAAATTTGTAGAAAAGTTGTGAAGTTACTTTTAACAAATAAGAAATTAAAATATATATCTGTTAACAGTAGAAATCTAGAAGATTATTTAGGGGTTAAAGTTTATGATATTGGATATGCCAATAAAAAGAACCAAATTGGTCAAGTAACGGGCTTAGCTTGGACGCAAGTTGGTGGTGAATTATTGACAATTGAGGCAGTGGTTTTGCCAGGTAAAGGAAAGACAATAATTACTGGAAAGCTTGGTGACGTCATGCAGGAGTCTATCCATGCAGCAATGAGTGTTGTAAGAAGTCGTGCTGAGAAATTAGGAATTAACAATGTATTCCATGAAAAAAAAGATATACATATACATTTTCCTGAGGGAGCAACGCCAAAAGATGGACCAAGTGCTGGAATAGGTATAACTACTGCAATTATTTCGAGTTTGACTGGCATACCTGTTTATTCTGATGTTGCAATGACGGGAGAGATTACTCTTAGAGGAGAAGTTCTACCAATTGGCGGACTTAAAGAAAAATTGTTAGCAGCACATCGTGGTAATATAAAAAAGATTTTGATTCCAGAGCAGAATATAAAAGATTTGATTGATATTCCAGATGAAGTTAAAGCTGGAGTTGATATTATTCCTGTTAAATGGATTGATCAAGTTATTGAGATAGCGTTAACAAAAGAGCCAAAAAGTTTAAAAAAAGAATCAAAAGTTATCCCCAATACATCAAAAAATACAATTCAAATAGATAAAGCAATATCGCATTAGTTTTTTATTTATATTAGCTAGCTTTGTTCATGGTGTTATTGTAAAATTACATTCGAAATTTTTAACAATTCGGGTGCTTAGCTCAGTTGGTAGAGCGTCGCCCTTACAAGGCGAATGTCACAGGTTCGACCCCTGTAGCACCCACCATTGTTTAGGAGTGGTAGTTCAGTTGGTTAGAATACCGGCCTGTCACGCCGGTGGTCGCGGGTTCGAGTCCCGTCCACTCCGCCAATAATCAAAAATGAACAATATAATTTATTAGTTCATATATAAAATTAAGAACCAAAATAACTAATTTTGGTCTTCTATTTTAATACTTAGAGAATTTAAATATGTTAGAACAAATTAGAAATAGAACACAAACTACTTTTGCAAAAGTTATTTTAGGAATAATAATTATACCTTTTGCGCTTTTTGGTATTGATTCTTATTTGTCATCTGTTGGAAGCGCCATTCATATTGCATCAGTTAATGATGAGCTCATTACAACTCAAGCATTACAAAAGGCCGAAACTGATATAAGAGCTCGACAAGATGAATCCTCTGACCCTAAAATTTTTGAAAGTATAGAATTTAAAAAAGCTGTATTAGATAATTTGATAACAACAAAGTTAATTAATCAAGAAATTAATAATTCAGGGTTTTATATTAGTAATAGTCAAGTTGGAACATATATAGGAGGCATGCCTGAATTTAGAAAAAATGGAAAATTTTCTCAGGAACAATATGATGAGATTTTAAAAATTAACAACCTATCCCCAAAAAAATTCGATGAAAAAATCAAAAGTGATCTTGGAACTCAGCAAGTAAAAGATAGCTTAAGGAAGCTTTCTTTTATTCCTAAAAATAAAGTTCAGGATCTTGTTGATTTAGCTTATCAAAAAAGAGATGTAAGTATCTATGAATTAAAACAAGATAAATTTAAAGAAAAAGTTGATCTTTCTGATCTTGCATTAAAAAAAGTATATGAAGAAAGTAAGGCTTCATTTATGCGTCCTGATCAGGTTAAAATTAAGTTTGTTATTTATTCAGTAGCAGGAATTGTTCCAAGTGTATCAGTAGCAGATAAAGAGGTAAAAGAATATTTTGCTAACAATATTAATAGATACCAGACAAACCAGCAAAGAAGAGCAAAGCATATTTTATTTACAGTTGGAGATAATTTATCAAATGATGAAGTAAAAAATATAGCTTCAAGAGCTCAAAATATTCTTAATGAGATTAAAAAAAATCCCAAAAATTTTGAAGAAAATGCTGAAAAATATTCCCAAGATACAGAGTCATCTAAAAATGGTGGGGACTTAGGTTTTTTTTCTAGGGGAGATATGGATAAAGTTTTTGAAGACACAGTTTTTTCTATGTCTAAAAACCAGATTTCTGAGCTCATTAAAACCGAGTTCGGTTTTCATATCGTGATGTTAACTGATATAAAAGGAGAGGAAGTTAAATTTGAATCTGTTAAAAATCAAATCAAGGGTGAATTAATTTTTAATAAAGCACTTGCTGAATATGGTGAGAATGCAGAAGATTTTAGTAATACTGTTTACGAGCAATCTGATAACCTCCAAAAAGCTGCAAATAAATTTTCTTTAGAAATTCAAGATAGTGAATGGTTAAGTTTTGAGAATGCAAAAAAATTCTTTAATAATGAAGCATTTGCTCAAGCTATTTTTGATGAATATGCTATAAATAAAATGAAAAATATAGCCGCTATTGAAGCCTCCCCTAATAATTTAGTTGCAGCTAGAGTTGTTGATTTTCGTCCTTCAGCTTCAAAACCTTTTGAGGAGGTTAGAGAATCAATTAAAGACTTTCTTGTGGAAGCTGAATCCCAGAGACTTTTAATTGCAGCTGGAACCAAATTGATTGAAGATGTTAAATCTAAATCAAATGCTATTAATTGGATTGATGAATTAACTATAGATCGCATTGATAGGCAAGGTTTATCTGATTCTCTTATAAATGCAATATTTAAAATGGATAGTTATGACCTTCCTTCATATACAGGCCTTTATGACAGCAAGGGGGAATATGTTATTGTTAAACTCAGTAAGGTCGTAACTGAAAAAGTCAAAGAAAAAGACTCAATCGATACTTATTACAATGAGTATATTTCAATGATCCAGGAAGAAATTGATTTTGCTTTTATATCAGACTTAAAAGTTAAAGCTGATATTGACATTAAGTTAGATAATTTGAATTAATCAATTGCGCCAGCAGCAGTAATATTCATTCCGCCATCAACATAAGTAATTTCTCCTGTAATCCCTGATGCAAGATCACTACACAAAAATGCAGCAACATTACCAACTTCTTCAGTTGTTACATTTCTTTTTAATGCAGCATGACGCTCATTAAAGTCATACATTTTATCAAAGTTAGCAATACCTGATGCTGCTAGTGTCTTGATAGGTCCTGCTGAAATTGCATTCACTCTAATTCCTTTTGTCCCTAAACTATGCGACATATACTTTACGTTAGCTTCAAGGCTAGCTTTTGCTAAACCCATTACATTATAATTAGGCATTGTTCGTTCAGCACCCAGGTAACTTAGTGTCAATAGGCTTGAGTTTTTATTTAAATAAGGCACTGCAGATTTTGCAAGTGCAGTAAAACTATATGAGCTAATATTATGTGCAATTATAAAATTTTCGCGGGTTGTTGATTCAATAAAATCACCACTTAATGCTTCTTTTGGTACAAATGCTATTGAGTGAATTAAAATATCGAAATTTCCCCATTCTTTTTCTAATAGTGGAAAAAGGTTTTTAATATCTTCATCCTTTGCAACATCGCATGGCAAAACAATATTTGAATCAAAATGTGAAGCAAGTTTCTTGACACGCTCTTTATGCTTTTCCATTTGGTAGGTGAAAGCAAGTTTAGCACCCTGTTTTTTCATAGAAGATGCTATACCATATGCAATCGAGCGATCACTAAGCAATCCAAGTATTAATACTTTTTTATTTTTTAAGAATCCCATAACTACCCTTTGTTTAGTGATTATATTTTATTTTTAGGGTCTAATATATCTCTAAGCCCCTCACCAAGCAAATTATATCCCAATACTGTAATGAGGATGGCTAAACCAGGAAATAAAGAGAGCCACCAAGCAAATTGAATATACTCTTTTCCATCAGTCAGTATATTTCCCCAAGAAGCAGTTGGAGCTTGAACACCTAAACCTAAAAAACTAAGACCAGATTCTACTAATACTGCACTTGCGATTCCAAGAACTGAACTAACGATTATTGGGGTTAAGCTATTTGGAAGAAGATGTTTTATTATTATTGATAGATGATTCGAGCCCATTGTCTCTGCGGCAAGAACATATTCTCTTTGACGTAAACTAAAAAATTCGGCTCTTACAAGTCTTGTAACGCCCATCCATGAAGTTAAGCCAATTACGATCATAATATTCCATATTGATGGGGTAAGAAATGCTATCACAGCTAATATTAGAAAAAATGTTGGGATTGATAGCATTATGTCTACAAATCGCATAATCAATGAATCAACCCACCCTCTATAGAATCCAGCTAATGACCCTAAAATAACACCAATAAAGGTCGCTATCCCTACTGCTACAAAGCCAACTAGTAGGGATATTTGTGCACCATAAAGCATTCTTGAAAAAACATCTCTTCCGAGTCCATCTGTCCCCATTAGATGGTTTATTGAAGGTGGAAATAATATAGAATTTATATCAATAAAATTTGGATCATATGGGGCAATAATGGGGGCAACTAAAGCCAAAATTAAAATTGTTAGAATAATAATAAGACCTGAGAGTGCGAGAGGATTTTTTAAAAAAATTTTCATTTAACTAAACCTTTTCTTACTCGTGGATCAGCCCAAGCGTAGCCTATATCTGCAAGCAAGTTTCCTATTAAGGTCAAAAAAGATCCAATAGTTAAAATTCCCATTATTACGGGGAAGTCTCGCATTAAAACTGAATCATAGAAAAGTTTACCCATTCCTGGAATGGCAAAAATTGACTCTGCAATTACAGATCCACCAATAAGACCAGGAATCGAAAGCCCTACAATTGTTATAAGCGGAAGAATGGCATTTTTAAGAGCATGAATAAATACAACCTTACTTTCTTTTAAACCTTTAGATCTGGCTGTTGTAATAAAATCTTGATGAAGAATATCTAACATACCATTTCTTACATATAAGGATATGCCAGCAAGACCACTTAGGGATGATATTGAAACTGGAAGTATTAAGTGTTTTAGGAGATCTATAAACTGATCAAAATTACTAAGGTTTTGATAACCTAAGCTATGGAGCCCCGATATTGGAAGCCATTGGTTACTAACCCCAGTCCAATACATAAGTAAAAGTGCTAACCAAAAACCTGGAATTGCGAACCCGATAAAAACAAACAAGGTTATAGATCGGTCAACCCAGGTATTTTGTCGAACTGCAGAAAGAGTACCAAGAAAAATAGAAATAGAAAAAATAATACAAATACCTAAAAGATTTATCATTAAGGTGATTGGAAGCGATTCTTGTATTAATCCTTTAGTAACATTGCCAGATTTGTCTGTTCGCTCCCATAAAACTGGTTTTTGGTGTGATGCAAAAGAGTTGCCAAAATCAAGCTGAGCGATTCGTTTTACCCACAAGCCATATTGAATGATTACGGGTTTATCAAGGTTGTAAAGCTCTCTTAATTTTTGCCTAGATTCTTCGGATGCTTTTGGGTTAAAGGATGCTTCACTTGATGTAACATCACCAGGAGCAAGATGCATAATAAAAAATGACACAAGGCTTATTCCAATAAGCATTGGTATCATCCACAGTATTCTTTTTATCAAGTATGAGACCATTATCTCGCCGAAATTTCGTTTCTACGAAGAGGTTTTGGTAAAAACCAATCGTAATTATTATGATAAATGCCTGCCGGTGGAGCAGGATTCTTAATTCCCTTAACCCTTTTATGCACCGCACTTAAACCATAACCTGCATATAGATATATAATTGGAGAATCTTCTAATAGATATTTTGAAAATTTATGGTAAATTTCTTCACGCTTGGAAACATTTAATTCTTTTCGACCAAGCTCAAGTAATCTATCAACATTTTTATTAGAATACCCAAGAAAATTAAATTGACCAGGTCCTTGTTGAGAGGAGTGCCATATATTATATTGATCTGGATCAAGAGATAGGCTCCAACCAAGAACAACCACATCAAAATCACCAGTTTTTATAAATCTATTCACAAAGCTTGCCCATTCAATTACCCTTATTGACACATCTACCCCAATCTCTTGTAATCTTTTTTGAATTACAACAGCTGTCATTTCTCTTTGTTTGTTTTGGTTTGTAATAATTTCAAACTTTAAGGGCTTGCCATTTTTCATTAGAATGCCATCATTATTTTTTTTAAAGCCAGCTTCTTGAAGAAGCTCAAGGGCTTTGGACGGATTGTAAGGGTAAGGACTTAAATTTGGATTATTCCACCTTGTACCGGGCTTATAAGGGCTAGAAATTGACTCACCTAACCCTAGAAGTACCCCTTTGATAACTTCATCTTTATCAATTGCATAATTTAGAGCCTGCCTGACTCTAATATCGTTAAATGGAGGTTTCTTAAGATTAAAGCCGAGGTAGGTATAACCATTTCCTAGCTCTTTATAAAGTGCGACTTTTTGTTGTAAATCTTTTCTTGCTGGAAATACTCTTTGATATTGAATTGGGTTTATATTCATTACATCAATATTATCAGCAGTAAGCTCTAAGAATTGTGACGAGGTATCAGGAATTATTCTTGAGATTAGTTTTTCTATTAAAGGAGATCCTAAAACACTTTTTTCGTTAGCCTTGAGCGACACCTGTTGTCCGCTGATCCAGTCATCAAGTTTATAATAGCTTGAGCCCGTTGGCTTTCGTGAGAAAAAAGTATTATTTATGTCTTCATCTTTTAAGATATGTTTAGGGAGAATATGGAGTGAGCTCCAAGTATCAAGAGCTGGTGCGTAACTGGTTTCATAGGTAATTTTGAAAGTTAAGGGGTCGGGAGCAGAGGCTTTTTTAACAAGCTGATAATCTGACGCATAAGGAGTTCTAGTATCAGGATTAGTTATTAATTTCCAGGTAAATAATACATCTGCGCTTGTCAGCGGATTTCCATCAGCCCACTGAAGTCCTTTTTTTAATTTAAAAGTAATTGTTTTTTGATTGTTCGAGATTGCCCAACTTTCTGCTAAATCAGGAGCATAATTTAAATTTTCATCGTATTTAATTAAGGAGTTAAATATATTCCCAGCAATAGCTGACGAAGCGGAATCACCAGCAATCATAGCAATAAGATTGCTGGGTTCTCCAGCCATAGCATTTATAAGGCTCCCACCAAAAATATTTTTATATTCTTCATTATAATTAATTACTTCAGAAGTATCTTTAGAACAACTTATTATAAATATTGATAAAATAAAAATAAAGTTAAAAAATAAGAAATTTTTTTTCATATGCACATAAAATTAAACTATTTAGGAATATCTAAAGTATCACCTATGATTATTCTATCCGATCGTAGTTCATTAAATTCTTTAATATCTCTTACCGAGATATTATATTTGTCGGAAATATGACTTAATGTTTGACCACGAGTAACTTTGTGCGTAATGATTGAGGAGTAATTGTATAACTCGTTAACATTACTGGGGAAGTATGTTGTTATTGCATCTTTATTAGGTATCAAAATAGTGCTATTTCTTCTAAATGATTTCCTACGCTCTAAGCGATTAACTTGAATTAGTATTTTTCTATCAATCCCAAATTTTTTAGCAACTTGCGCAACACTTTCTTTCTTTTTTGGATTATATGAATTCCAATTAGATAATGGTTTATCATAACTATGAAGATTGTAATTAAATATATGAATTTTTTGATAAGGTAAGTTTATTTTTAAGGGTACGCTCTTTACATTTATTACAGGTCTTTTATGCTGTGGGTTTAATAGCCTAAATTCCTCGATTGATATCTCAGCAAGTCTAGCGATAAGTTGAGTATCAATATTTTTATTAACTTCAACAACTTCAAAATACGGTTGATTTTTAATTTTAGGTAAATTTAATCCATATTTTCTAGGATTACTTATAATATTTTTTATAGCAAATAGTTTTGGTACATAGTTTTTTGTTTCTCTTGGTAATCTTAGACTGTAGTATCCTGTTGGCTTTTTATTTCTTTTATTTCTTTTGATTGCTCTACCAACTCTTCCTTCACCTGCATTATATGAAGCAAGAGCTAATTCCCATGTTCCAAATTCTTTGTGAAGCTTTTCTAAGTAATTTAAAGCAGCATTCGTTGCCTCCATTACAGTCCTTCTGTTATCCACCCACCAATTTTGCTCTAATCCATAGATTTTTCCTGTAGATGGAATAAATTGCCACATACCTGCTGCTTTTTGTCTTGAAGTTGCTATTGGATTGTATGCACTTTCTATCATTGGTAAGAGGGCTATCTCCATAGGCATATTTCTTTTTTCAACTTCACTAACAACATAAAATAAATATTTTTCACTTCTTGTAAGCATTCTTTCAACATATTCCGGTCTGCTTGAATACCATTTTTCAAAGTTTCGTATTCTACGACTTGGTTTTTCTTTCATTTGATAACCGTTATTAATTCTCGTCCAAATACTAAATTTGTAAGTATTTTTAGTTTCCTTAATATTTTCTTTTTGACCAATAACTGTTATTTGCTGTCCTAATGCATTTGTTTCAGATTTGACATTAGTTATTATTGAAAGCAACAGCATTAATACTAAAGTGTTTATTATCGTGGTGACTTTAAAATTCATCTTTTCTCTTTCTAATTAATTTAAACTCATCACTTGTTTTTGCTCTAAGGAAAGGATTTGTTTCAAGCTCTTCTTTAAGTAATGACGGAATAGTAATTTCGACATCCTTCAACTTTTTGTAACGCTCATTTAATTGATAATTGTCTGGGTCTATAGTTAATGCAAATTGAATATTTTCTTTGGTATATTCATGAGCACAGTATACTTTTGTATTGGGGTTAAGCGAAGAGATTTTTAATAATGATTTAAACATTTCGCTATAGGTACCTTCAAATAATTTTCCGCAACCGCATGCAAATAGAGTGTCACCACAAAATAAATTTTCTTTATCTACATAAACAATATGATCTAAGGTGTGGCCTGGTGTCTCAATGACATTAAATCTAACTTTAGTCCCCGATATTGAGATTACATCATCTTCTTTTACAATTATGTATTTAAATTTAAATTCAATATTTTCTGGACCAAAAATTTGCACATCAGGGTAATGCTTAATTAATTCTTCAACTCCTCCAGTATGGTCATAATGTTTGTGAGTAATCAGAATGGCCTTTAAATCAATATCTTTTCCTATAAGTGTTTTTATAACAGGTTTTGCATCGCCCGGATCAATAATTATTCCGTTGAGTTTTTCTTGGAGCAACCAAATGTAATTATCATTGAATGCTTTAATTGGTAGTATATTTATATTACTATTTTGGGGTAATGTTGAATGCATATATACCTTAAGTTTACCTTGTTTTTATGTTATTTTTAATATTATGAATTGGTTTAAATCAAATAATGCAAAAAATTTAATAGAACAAGAAAAATCGATTGTTAATAAATATATTGAAGATAAATTTGGTTATTATGCTCTTCAATTAGGTGATTACTTTTCTGATTTTCTTGAACAGTCAAGGATTAGCAAGCATATTTTTAACCACGGGCCCTTAAAAAACATTTTTTTTGATAGCCTTAACATGCCTTTTGCAGAAGATTCTATTGATTTAATCATTTGCCCTCATTTTTTAGAGCAGGGATATAATAAAGATATTTTTAACGAATTGTTTCGAGTAGTAATTCCTGGTGGAAATTTAATTATTATTGCTTTTAATCCTTATAGTCTTGCTGGAATTAAAAATCTCTTCTCTTTTAATATGGAATTTCCTTGGAGTTCTAAATTTTTGACTATGGCAAATATTCAGTATGAATTAAAAGAATCAGGCTTTTCAATTGTTGAGGCTAAAATTGCGAATTATCAACCTATTATTTTGGATAGCCATCATTCTTTTAATACTTATCTTGAAAGCATAGGCAATCGTTGGCTACCACTTTTTGGTAATATTTTTTTTATAGTTGCTCAAAAAAAAGTGATAAGCCTCACTCCAGTTAAGCCAAGATGGAAAAACAGCAAAAAAAGAACTATTTTTAGAGAGGAGTAGCTTAAATATGATAAAAATTTATACAGATGGGGCATGCAAAGGTAACCCTGGCCCTGGTGGTTGGGGTGCTTTAATTATTGATGGTACTTCCAAGAACGAAATATACGGTGGTGAACCAAATACTACAAATAATAGAATGGAGATACTTGCGGTAATTATGGCTTTAAAAACTTTAAATACTGAAAATGAAATATCAGTTTTCACTGATTCAACTTATGTCCAAAAAGGTATTAATGAATGGATTAGCAAATGGAAAATTAATGGTTGGATAACAAGCAATAAAAAAGAAGTAAAAAATAAAGATCTATGGACCCAATTAGATAATATAACTTCACAATTAAATATAAGCTGGATTTGGGTAAAGGGTCATTCTGGTCACCCAGAAAATGATAGAGCAGATTATTTAGCTAATCAAGGAGTTGGCATGGAGACAACAATATAGTGAAGCAAATATTTTTAGATACTGAAACTACTGGGCTAGACCCAAATCAAGGACATAGGATTATTGAAATTGCTGCAGTTGAAATGAGTAATCGGCAACTAAGCAAAAATCATTACCATACGTACTTAAACCCTGGAAGGGCTATTGATCAAGCTGCACAAGATGTTCATGGAATAACTTCTGAATTTCTTCAGAATAAACCTATATTTAAGGACATTGCACCTGAGTTCTTAAGCTTTATTAAAGATGCTGAAATTATTATTCATAATGCTCCTTTTGATGTTGGATTTCTTAATATGGAGCTAGGAAAAATAAACCTGGGCAAACTAGAAAGCCACTCGGCTTCTATTTTTGACACACTAAAACTAGCTAAAGAGATTAGACCAGGGCAAAGAAATAATTTAGATGCATTATGTAAGGCTTATGATGTTGATAACACATCAAGAGCTTTTCATGGAGCACTTCTTGATGCAGAATTGCTTTGTGAAGTTTACTTAGGGATGACAAGAGGGCAGGAAGCGCTATCAATGGATTTCTCTGAAAGTCCTGAGAGCTTCAATTTAGAAGATATAAATCAGGATGGGCTTGTTTTAACAAAACCTAGTAAAGAAGAATTACAAGCGCATCACGACTTCATTTTAACTTTAAAGGCTTCTGATAGCCTGAAAGATTAATATGCATCAGCCCAATTGTTAGGAGTTTCATAAAGTCGAACTTTGAATGGTTTAATTAATGACCCGAATTCTTCATCAAAAGAAATTCTTAATTTTTCCATAGCCACTAAAGCCATATTTTCAGCAGTTGGAACCAAGGGAAAAATTACAGTTTTATGGTCGTCCAATGATTCTAGAAATTTAAGAACAACAGTATCATCCTTGTAAACTATAAATGAATGATCCCATTCCTCTACAATAGTTTTTTTAATTAGTTCTTTTGCGTCTTTAAAGTCCATAACCATTCCAAAATCTAAGCTTGATTTATCTGAAATAACCTGACCCTTAATGGTTACCTCAAGAGCATACCTGTGGCCATGAAGATTTTTACAAGAACTTTTATGGTGAGGGATTCTGTGGCCAGCATCGAATTCTAATTTTGTGGTAATTTCCATTTAAATCTTATCTATAGCACTTATTCTCTTAAGAGCAGGAGGGTGAGAGTCGTAAAAATTAGAATGAAGAGGATCTGGTGTTAATGTTGATGCATTATCTCTATATAATTTTATTAGTGAAATTTTTAAGTCTTCCGGGTTAGTATATTTACAAGCATATTGATCAGCTTCAAATTCATTTTTTCTAGAATAATACGCCATTAAGGGCCTAATAAAAAAGATAAAAAGAGGTGAAACTAATAAAAATAGTAATAATCCATTTGCATCACTTTGAATAACTCCTAATGACTCATAAAACCATGAACTATCTTTTAAAATACCCAGTATATATAGGCCAACAAAGCTAATAATAAACATCAGGACAATTCTTTTTTTAACATGATTATGGTGAAAGTGGCCTAATTCATGCGCTAAGACAGCTTCAATTTCTTTGTGGGAAAGTTTTTCAAGAAGTGTATCAAAGAATACTATTCTTTTAGAGTTTCCAAATCCTGTAAAATATGCATTTCCATGATTACTCCTTAGTGATCCATTCATTACGAAAAGCCCACCTGATTTAAAGCCACATTTTGAAAGTAATTTTTCAATTTTTGTTTTTAGCTTTGTATCTTTTAAGGGTAAGAATTTATTAAAAAATGGTGCAATATATGTAGGATAAAGAGTAAGCATTAAAAAATTAAAAATAGAAATAAATACCCATAACCACAACCACCAAAAATTTCCTAAGTCTGCAATGATCCATAGTGAAATTAAAAGTATTGGAATGCCTATAACTATACTTAAGATGGATTGCTTAATTAAGTCTGCCATGAATACTTGCAAGGTCATTCGATTAAACCCAAATCGTTCATCAATATTAAAAGTTTTATAAATACTGAGTGGGAGATCTACTAATGACGATATTAGCATCACTGATATAATAACCATTGCTCCGAGAACCAATTCATTATTGATCGAATTACTAAAGGTATCTGTGAGTATATTTATTCCACCACCTAAGGTAAGTAGATATAAAAATATTGCTTGAATAACTAAATCAATTACCCCAATATTTGATTTAGCAATAGTATAATCTGCAGCTTTTTTATGATCTAATATTGAAATTGTTTTAGAAAAAGCGCTTGGAACTTTATTTTTATTTTTAACTATGTAAGCTATATTTCTCTTTGTTAGCCATACTTGGAAGATTGTCGTGGCAATCAATAAAAAAATAAATAAATAATAAAAAGTAAGTGACATAATGATTGATATAGATTAAAAGATGTATTGTGAAGTAAAAGCTTAATAAAAGTAAGTTGAAAATGAAATTAATATAAAATTTTAATGGAAATCATGATGAGCAAAAGTAATGACAATTTAATATGGTTAGATATGGAGATGAGTGGTTTAAATTCAGAAACAGATAAGATTCTTGAGATTGCAGTTATTATAACTGATCCTTTCTTAAAAATAATAGCTGAGAGTCCAGTGCTGGTTTTAAATCAATCTGACGAAGTTTTGGCAAAAATGGATTCATGGAATCAATCTACACATGGAAAATCAGGTTTAATAGAGAAGGTTAAGAACTCTAAGACAAATGAGGAATCAGCAACGCATCAATTACTAGAATTTCTTAGGGCCTATGTAGGAAAAAACAAATCTCCTATGTGTGGAAACTCTATATGTCAGGATAGAAGGTTTATGGCAAAGCATATGCCAGAATTAGAATCTTACTTTCATTACCGAAATCTCGACGTTAGCGTTTTTAAAGAGCTTGCAAAAAGATGGAAGCCAGAGTTAATTAACGGGTTTAAGAAGAAGGGGAAACATGAAGCACTGGCCGACATTTTAGAGTCCATCGAAGAGCTAAAATATTACCGTGAACATTTCATAAAAGTATAGCAGCATGTTTACCTTTACAAATTTTTTGATAATTGGTTTTGCTGCGGCAGTTGGCGCTTGGCTAAGATGGCTGATAGGCTATTTTTTATATATTTTATACCCAGGACTTCCTTTTGGCACTCTTGCTGTAAATTTATTAGGTGGTTTTTTGATGGGTATGTCTATTGCATATTTCCAAGCCACAACTTCAAATTTAAGTGAAGAGCTAAAGTTGTTTATAAATATTGGTTTTTTAGGAGGCCTAACAACTTTCTCTGCTTACACCTCAGACATATTTTCTTTTTTACAAAAAGGAGAGGTGCAAACGAGTTTCATATTCATGGTTAGCCATGTAATTGGCGCATTAATAATGGCTTATATCGGCTGGTATATCATTATTTTTTTGACTGACTAGCCTTTTTCACTGGACTAGCCTTTTTCACTGGACTAGCCTTTTTCACTGGACTAGCCTTTTTAGGCGTCGTTGCTTTTTTTGTTTCAACCATAACTAGCTTTGTGCTTTCAGCTTCTTTCTTCGGTTTAGTCTGCCAAGAAGCAATTTTTTTAGTTTTCAATTTCTTTTCTTCTGGAAGCTTTGATTTAGTAGGTGAAGTTTTTACAGAAGCTTTAGTTTCTACGAGCTTAAGACCAACTTTAGTCAGATCTACTTTTTCTAATTTTTCTACCTTTCTTTTTGGTTTAGCTTTAGATTCATTTGCAACTTCAAGCTTAACTTCTTTTGGAATACTAGTTTTATTAATCACAGGCATACTTTCTTTCTTTATTGGAGCCTGAGTTTTATTTTGATTTTCATTTCTTTGATCATCATGATTATTTTTTCCAGAATTTAAATTATTATTTCTATTTCTATTATTATTATTTCTATTTCTATTATTATTCCTTCTTCTATTATTACTTGATCCTTGAGTATTTTTTATTTCTTCAGCTTTTTTTATTTCTTCAGTTCCTTCTTCCTTTTGCTCTTCTATAGAATCATCATTTGATGTCCCAATTAAATTTTTAATGAATCCAAAAATAGTTTTATTGTTCTTAGATTTAGTATTTCTTTGAGATGGAACAATCGCTTTTACAACAGGTTCTAATCGCTCCTTCTGGTTTTGTTCATCTTCATCATTAGTCTGAGTTGATTCAAGTGGGGGTTCAACCGCCTTATAGCTTGCCTTATTAGTTTTTTGAGAAGATCTTTCAAGATTATATTTTGGAATTTCGTAATATCTATTTGGAATGATAACAATTTCATTATTTGTTTTGGCTTCAATTGCAGTTATATCTTTCCTTTTTTCATTTAAAAGAAGTGTGGCTACCTCAATTGGTATTTGTACCGAAATAATTTGTCCTGTATCTTTATTTGCTTCTTCTTGAATCATTCTAAGTATATATAATGATGTTGACTGAATGTCTCTAACTCTACCTGTTCCTTGACATCTTGGACATACACCATTGACTGCTTCCCCTATACTTGGTTTAAGTCTCTGTCTCGATAACTCTAACAAACCAAACCTAGATATTTTACTTGTTTGTATTCTTGCTTTATCAAGCTTTAAAGCTTCTCTAATCCTGCTTTCAACTTCTTTTTGATTTTTTAAATTTTCCATATCAATAAAATCAATTACTACTAGTCCACCAATATCTCTTAAGCGTAATTGTTTTGCAACTTCGTCAGCAGCTTCGAGATTAGTACTTAAAGCAGTATTTTCAATACTTCTTCCTTTTGTTGAGCGACTTGAATTAACATCAACAGATACAAGAGCTTCAGTATGATCAATAACAAGCTCACCTCCTGATGGAAGCCTTACTTCCCTGAGGAAAGCAGATTCAATTTGATTTTCAATACCATATTTAGTAAATAAAGACACTTCATCTTCATAGAATTTAACTCGATCTGCATATGCAGGCATCACATGGCTAATAAATTGGTGTGCCTGATCAAAAATTTCTTTTTTATCAATAAGAATTTCTTCAATATCTTTATGGAAGTAATCGCGAATTGCCCTTACGACTAAATTGCTTTCTTGATAAATAAGGAATGGTGCAGGTTGTGCATCTGCAGCGCCAGCTATAGCATCATAAAGTTGTGTTAAATAGTCTAAATCCCACTGAATCTCCTCTAATGTAGAACCAATACCGGCAGTTCTTCCAATGACACTCATACCTTTTTTGACTTTAACCTGAGAAAGAATTTCTTTGAACTCAAACCTTTCTTCACCCTCAACTCTTCTTGATATTCCACCACCACCTGTATTATTGGGCATTAAGACAATGTATCTTCCAGCTAATGATAAATATGATGTGAGAGCAGCACCTTTGTTACCTCTTTCTTCTTTGCTGACTTGAATAATAAGTTCTTGGCCTTCTGATATCACATCTTTAATCGATATATCTTTTTTTCTAGTTTTTTTGGAATAAAATTCAGGAGCTATTTCTTTAAATGGCAAAAAACCATGACGGTCTACACCGTAATTAACAAATGCAGCTTCTAATGACGGCTCAACCCTGGTTACAACTGCTTTATATATATTACTTTTTCTTTGTTCTTTGTTGCCCCTTTCAAAATCTAAATCTTCTAATTTGTTATCGCTTATTGTGGCAACACGAAGCTCATCTGATTGGGTAGCATTAAAAAGCATGCGTTTCATTACAATTTCTCCATTAAAAATTTAGTATGAAGATTTTATGTAAAGAATTTGGAATTATTTTTTTGTCAAAGTTACTTGCAAGCGCAACACATTATGAAAATTTCATAAGTGATCTTTGGGCTTTTACTATGACTTCATCAAATTAAATATATATTTTATATCTAGTTAAATTATTCTTAATTTCATTAAAATTCTTTTAAAAATCTTTATCTTTTATATTATTTCTGCTTCTTACTTTTTTTGGTGAGCAGACCTAACCTCGAATTCTTTGTACATGTATAATTCAGAATTGTTTTTCTCTTTAGACTTGTAAAGATATCTGAACTAACTGAGTATATGTGATAAATGATTAAAAGAAAACATTAAAATGGTAGGCCATATAAAAAATAAAGTCCTTTACGAGGTCATAGACGAGTCTAGTGAGGGTCAAAAAATTGATAATTTTTTAATAAAATTTTTAAAAAATGTCCCAAAAAGTCATATATATAAAATATTAAGAAGTGGTCAAGTAAGAGTTAATAAAAAAAGAATTAGAACAGACTTTAGGCTTTCTTTAAACGACTCTGTTAGGATACCGCCTGTAGATTTTGTAAGAAAAAAAAGTTTAACTCCAAATAAAATAAATTTAGATCAATTTAAGATTTTTGAAGAAAATATTTTATTTGAAGATGAATCTTTACTTGCGCTTAATAAGCCTCCGGGTTTTGCAGTTCATGGAGGTAGTGGCTTAAGCTTTGGTATTATTGAGTTAGTTCGGAATGGCCGCCCAGAACACAAATTTTTTGAACTTATTCATAGAATCGATAAAGATACATCTGGTGTTCTTTTGATTGCAAAAAAAAGATCTGCTTTAGTTGGGATTCATAAACAAATGAGAGAAAAGAAAGTGCATAAAAAGTATCAGGTCGTAGTTAGGGGGGTCTGGAAAGAAAAACAAAAAATTGTTGATTTGGACTTATTAAAAACAACTGCCAACAACGGACAAAATAAAGTTAGAGTTATTGAGTCAAACTTAAAGAACCCATTAGTAAAAGCATCAAGGTCTGTATTTTTTCTTAAAAAGAACTTTAATTCCTATAGCCTACTCGATGTGAAGCTCATTACTGGAAGAACGCATCAAATACGAAGTCAATTATCCTATTTAGGCTTTCCAATTTTGGGGGATGAAAAATATGGTGATTTTATTCTTAATAAGTCTTTAAAAAAGGTGGGGCTTAAAAGAATGCTTCTTCACGCTTCAGAATTAGGTTTTATTCATCCTTTAACTTTGGAAGATATGTTTATTAAAGCACCAATGCCCATTCATATTTCTAACTTTATATCCAAAAATGAATAAGAAAAAATTTGATATATTAATATTTGATTGGGAGGGAACTCTAGCTAATACAGCTCTTCATCATAAAAAAAATTATCATACTCAACTTTTTGCTGGGGTAGAATTAGGGATTAAAGAACTTAAGAGGCAAGGTTATCTTTTATCTATTGCCACAGGCAAGGGAAGGAACAGCTTAAATCAAGATCTTATAAACACAAATTTGAAAGATTATTTTTTAATAACCAAAACTGTAGATGAGTGTTTTTCAAAACCTCACCCACAAATGATTATGGATATTTTGAATTTTACTATGATTGACCCCCAAAGAGCATTAATGATAGGTGACAGTCCTTATGACGCAGAAATGGCTAATAATGCAGGTGTCCCATGTTTGGGAGTTGCATATGGAGCTGAGTCTTTAGAGCAATTAAAAAAATTTGGGACTTTAGATATAATTGAAAATTCATATGACCTTTTTGATTGGCTAAGAATTAATGGGTAGTCAAATATTTATTAAAAAAGATAGCTTTACTAAAGATCCTAGCACGGTAAAATTTACCTTCTCAGAAGGTGGAGAAAGTAAGTCAGGATTCATTGTTTTTTTTGAGGCTAAATATTATGCATATAGAAATAAATGTCAACATCTTGCTGTAGAACTCGACTGGGATAATAATGAGTTCTTTGAAGATGAAGAAAAGTTTATAGTTTGTGCAACACATGGAGCAATTTATGAGCCTTCATCAGGTAAATGCTTAATGGGTCCATGTGCAGGTAAAAAATTAGAGATTTTAAATCTAAAAATTTTAGAAGATAAATTAATTGTAACTATTTAAGGCTTAAATATGGCAGAAAAACAAGGCAAAGACTGGGAAAAGCAAACAATTGAAAAAATTGCTATGGAATCTTTGGTTCAACAGAAAGCATCCAGGCGATGGAGTGTATTTTTTAAATCAGTTAGCTTAATTTATCTAGGATGGGTATTATTTTTTGTTCTATCTTCTTCAAATAGTTCAACTATAGCAAGTGGAGATTTTACAGCTTTAATTACTTTAAATGGCGAGATTGGGGTTGATTCAGAAGTGTCGGCTATTAATGTTAAAAGTAGCTTAAAAGAAGTTTACGAGAATCCAGGAACAAAGGCTCTCATTTTGTCGATTAATAGTCCCGGAGGAAGCCCTGTTCAGTCAGGAATAATAAATGATGAGATTAACAGGTACAAAGCACTTCACCCGAAAATACCAATCTATGCAGTCATTGAAGACATTTGCGCTTCTGGTGGATATTATATAGCTGTAGCAGCTGATAAAATTTTCGTTGATAAGGCAAGCATAGTTGGATCAATTGGGGTTCTTATGAATGGATTTGGTTTTGATAAGGCGATTAATAATTTAGGAATTGAAAGACGCCTAATTACATCTGGAGAAAATAAAGCAATTTTAGATCCATTTCTCCCTATTCAGCCAAAACAAAAAGAATTTATGCAAAATCTTTTGAAGGAAGTGCATAGTCAATTCATTGAGGTTGTTAAAAAAGGGCGTGGAAATAAATTATCACTTAATCCAGAGATCTTTTCTGGACTTTTTTGGTCAGGCGAGTCTGCAATTAATCTGGGTTTAGCTGATGGATATGGCGATATAGATTTGGTAGCGCGAGAGATTATTGGTTATGAGAAAATTATTGACTTTACTGCCCAAAGTAATTTTGCAGACAGATTTGCAAAGAGATTAGGTGCAAGTATTAGTTCTAACTTACATAATAAAATTTTAAATAATAACTTAAAAAATATTAAATTAAATTAGTACTTTATATGTTTTTTTTAGTGTAATTTATTAAGTTATTAGTTGAAGAATCAAACCCACTTGTTTCATTTGGTTCAATTAATTTTGGTAGCACAAGTTTTGCAATTTGTTTTCCATATTCAACACCCCATTGATCAAATGAATTGATATTCCATATAATTCCTTGAGTAAATATTTTGTGTTCATATATAGCTATTAGTCTTCCAAGTGATTTTGGATTTAACTTATCAAAAAGAATTGAAGTAGAAGGTCTATTTCCTTCAAAAGTCTTATGAGGAGTTAAAGTTTTTATTATATTTTCGTCTAGACCCTGATTTTTTAATTCTGCACGAGCTTCATTATTAGTTTTTCCCATCATTAATGACTGGGTCTGCGCAATAAAATTAGCAATAAGTATTTTATGGTGCTCATTTCCATTATTGCCAATTGAATAGTGTGAGTGAATTGGCATTATGAAATCACTTGGAATAACTACGGTGCCTTGATGAATTAGTTGATAAAAAGCATGTTGTCCATTAGTTCCGGATTCACCCCATAATATTGGACCGCTATTGTATTGAATTTTCTCACCACTCCTATCTATAAACTTACCATTACTTTCCATATCCGCCTGTTGAAGGTATGAAGGAAATAACGATAAGCCTTGATCATAAGGTAGCACGGCGTGTGTATTGAACTTAAAAAAATTAATATACCAAACACCCAGAAGTGCAAGCATTACAGGGATATTTTCTTGAAGTGGTGCATTCTTGAAGTGGTTATCAATGTCATGAGCACCATCTAAGAGTTGTTCAAATTTTTCCATTCCTAAGAATATGGCTATTGAAAGTCCTATTGCAGACCATAAAGAATATCTTCCACCTACCCAGTCCCAAAATTCAAACATATTATCTTTATGGATACCAAATTTTTCGACAGCAGCTTCATTAGTAGATATTGCTACAAAGTGATTCTTTATAGATTCTCGATCTTTTAAATATTTTAGTAGCCATGCTCTTGCAGAATAAGCATTCGTCATCGTTTCTTGAGTTGTAAAAGTTTTTGAAGCAACAATAAATAGAGTTGTTTCAGGGTCACATAGCTCTAGTGTTTGAGAGATATCAGCACCATCAATATTTGAAACAAAATGAGGTGTAATATCTTTAGTACCATATGATTTTAATGCCTCACAAACCATTGCTGGACCTAAGTCGGAGCCACCAATGCCAATATTTACAACACTTTTAATTTTTTTTCCAGTATAACCTTGAGCTTTGCCATTTCTTACGTCGTTAGAGAAGCTTTTTATTTGAGCTAATACTTGATTGACGTTTGGCATAATATCTTTGCCATCTAATAAAATAGGCTTGTTTGATCTATTTCTTAGAGCTATATGGAGTGCTGATCTATTTTCTGTAAAATTAATTTTGTCACCGGAGAATAATCGGTCACGCCAGTCCTCGACTTTTGCATCTTTTGCAAGGGTTAAGAGAAGATTAAGTGTTTCATCTGTAATTCTATTTTTAGAAAAGTCTACTAAAAAGTCTTCATATTGAATATGATATTTATTAAATCTATTGTCATCATTGTTAAATAAGTCACGCATGTGAACTGACTTTATTTTTTCAAAGTGATTATTAAGCGCTTTCCATGATGAGCTTTTGTTAATTGTGGACATAAAAGAATCTTGATTAAATGGGTTTGAATTATTAAGTTTGTAATTGTAGCAAATTTTATTGGAATTATAGATATAGAATTAATTCTGTTGTTGATTAATGGCCCATAAAATATGTTCTTTTACTAACTGAGTTGTATCTTTTAGTCGAGATTCCAAGACTTTGATAACTTTGTCTGATTTTGGAGCATTTCCAAGACTTACTGCAATATTTCGAAGCCACTGATTATAGCCAATTCTTAATATCGCACTTCCGTTAAAAATCTTTTTGAATTCTTTTTCTGAAATCTTAAAGCTGTCTATAAGCGATAAATCATTAAGGTTATGGCGAGTAACAAAATCTTTTTCTTTTGTTATTTTTCCATATTTATTCCATGGGCAGACTAATTGACAATCATCACAGCCATATATTCTATTACCAATAGGTTTTCTATATTCAATAGGTATAGAACCTTTAAATTCTATAGTTAGGTAAGATATACATTTATTGGCATCTAGCTTGTAAGGAGCAATAATAGCTTTTGTAGGGCATATATCAATACATGCAGAGCATGTGCCACAATGTGTTGATTTTTTTTTATCTACCACTAACGGCAAAGTAGTATAAATTTCACCTAGAAAGAACCATGATCCATTTTCTTTATTTAAAAGTAGGGTGTGCTTTCCCCTCCATCCTAAGCCAGCTTTTTCAGCGAGTTCAACTTCTAATACTGGCGCACTATCAGTAAAAACTCTAGAATCAAATGAGATATCTTTGATCTCTTCTTTCAATCTTTGAGTTAATTTTTTTAATTTTCCACGAATAACTTTGTGATAATCTCTTCCTAAGGTATATCTTGAAATATAAGCTTTGTTCTTATCTTGAAGTATTCCAAGTGTATTTTCTTTTTGTGGAAAATAATTGAGTCTTACAGAAATTACTGTTAGAGTCTTTGGAAGTAAATGAGTAGGGTTAAATTTTATATCCTGGTGCTTTTTTAGATAATGCATTTCCCCTTGAAAGCCTGCTTTAATCCATTCATGATAGGATTTTTTTGTTTGATTAAGATTTATATCAGAGATACCAATTTCATCGAAACCTAAATCATGGCCCCATACTTTAATTTTCTCTGTAATTGATTTCCAAATTAATTTATCATTCATATGATAAAAATAATAAACTAAAATGACTATGAAAGAATTAAAAATTTTACTTTCTAATGAAAAAAATACTCTAGCTTTAGGTAAAAATATTTCAGCTCATCTGGTTGAGGGTGCTCTAATCTTTCTTAAAGGAGATCTGGGAACAGGTAAAACAACTTTAGCAAGAGGTTTAATTATGGGTCTTGGTTACTCTGGCTCTGTCAAAAGCCCTACATACACACTAATTGAGCAATATGAGTTTGATGTATTTACTTTAAATCATTTTGATCTTTATAGATTTACAGATCCCAATGAATGGTTGACTTCTGGTTTTCAAGAATATATCAATGATCACGACGTAAGTCTTATTGAATGGCCTGAGAAAGCTTCTGAATTACTACCCAAACCTGATTTAGAAATTAAACTTTCATATAAAAATGAAAGCCGAATCGTTCATATAAACAGTTTTACCGAAAAAGGACATAAATGCTTAGCAAACCTATCTTAATGAAATCTTTTATTTTTTATCTTCTACTTTTATTTAGTTTGTCAGTAACTGCTGAAAATATAGTAAAAGCAACAAGAGTTTGGCCAGCTCCTGATTATACAAGGGTGACAATTGAATCTTCATCAGCGATATCTAATGACCAAATGATGCTTAAAGACCCTGAGAGAATAGTGATTGATCTAAAGAGAGTTAAATTAAATGAGGCTCTAAGAAAATTAAGCTCTCAGGTGGATGTGCTTGATCCGAATATTAAAAAAATAAGGGTTGGACAATTTAACCCGAAAGTGACAAGAGTTGTTATTGATCTTAAAGCTTCAGCAAGCGTAAAGATATTCTCTTTAAAGCCAATTAAAAAATATAAGCATAGACTTGTAATTGATGTTTATCCGAAAGAAATAGATGAGCTTGCAAGTTTGCTTAATCAGCTTAAGAAAAAAGATAATGGACAGCAATCAACTGAGCTCGTCATTCCAGAGATTAAGAAATCAATTATCATCGCAATTGATGCTGGCCATGGCGGCGAAGATCCTGGGGCCATTGGGGCTAAAGGTACCAAAGAAAAAGTTGTAAATCTTCAAATTGCAAAAAAACTAAAAAAACTTATCGATAAAGAACCTAATATGAAGGCGGTATTAATTAGATCAGGAGATTACTATATTCCACTAGGGAAGAGAGTTTCCATGGCTAGAAAAATAAAAGCTGATGTTTTTATATCTATTCATGCTGATGCATTTAAAAAAAGGGCAGTTCGAGGTTCTTCAGTATTTGCCCTATCAGAAAGAGGGGCAACTAGTGCGTTCGCTAAGTTTTTAGCTAACAATGAAAACGAAGCTGATTTAATAGGGGGGGTTAGTATTGATGACAAAGAGCCGATACTTGCTAGAACTTTGTTAGATTTATCTCAGACTACAACTATTAATGACAGCTTGAAACTTGGTAACCATGTTTTAAAAGAAATAAAAAAGGTGAACAAGCTACATAAAAAATATGTTGAACAGGCTGGATTTGCTGTGCTTAAAGCCCCTGATATACCTTCAATTCTTATAGAAACTGCATTCATTAGCAATAGAAAGGAAGAGAGGAATTTAAGATCTGCAGGTTTTCAACAAAAAATATCTCGAAGCATTCTTAAGGGAATTAAGAGGTACATAAAAAATGGACAAGTATTAGCTTTTTATACTGAATATGAATAAAGATAAAAGAATTTATTTATTAGGCCCAACGGCAACTGGAAAAACAAAACTCGTTAAGCACCTTAATGATTTATTTCCTATTGATATAATCAGTGTCGATTCAGCTCAAATTTATAAAAATTTGGATATTGGTACTGCAAAACCAAATCACAAAGAGCTAATTAAAACCCCACATCATTTGTTAGATATTAGATCACCGATTGAGTCTTATTCAGTTGTAGATTTTAAGAAAGACGTTGATTTAATTGTAACCAAATCTCTGAATGCAAAAAAAATTCCATTTCTTTATGGCGGAACAATGATGTATTTTAATTCCCTAGAAAATCCTTTAGATAATTTACCTATTTCAACGGTAGAAACAAAAAAAAAAGTAAACGATGAATTAAATAAATTTGGTATTGAGTTTTTATTTAATAAGCTTGAAGAGGTTGATCCAGTATCAACAAAAAAAATAAACCCTAATGATTCACAAAGAATTCAAAGGGCTTTAGAGGTTTATTATATTACTGGTAAGGCATTATCCTCTTTTTACATTAAAAATAAGACGATAGAGACTCCGTACAAACTTCTAAAGCTGGCTTTAATACCTGATAGCAGAGAGCGCTTGCATGTCGTAATTGAGGAAAGAGTTGAATATATGCTTGAAAGCGGCCTGATAGAAGAGGTTGAGGCAATTTTGAGCAATTACCCAAGTTTAGATGACTCATATCCTTCTTTTAGGTCAGTTGGTTATCGTCAAACCTACCATTATTTAAAAAATCAAATTTCTAAAAATGAATTAAAAAATAAAATAATTTTTGCAACAAGACAATTAGCAAAAAGGCAGATGACTTGGATGCGTAAGATGGAAAACTTAGAAATATTCGATCCATTTAGTGATGATTTAAATTTAAAAGTTACAGATAGGATACAGACATTTTTAGCAAATTAAATACCTATAAAGGTATTCTGTATTTACTTTTTGGTACGGTAGTCTGGGGTTTAATTTGGTACCCATATAGACTTCTGGCAGACGTTGGTATTTCTGGGGTATATTCCAGCTTACTTTGCTTCAGCTTTACCTTATTATTGGGACTATTTTTCTACAAACCCAATAATCTTTCAAATTTTAAATATATAAATTTTTGGATTTATGCATTTGTTCAAGGAATTACTAATATTGCATTTGTATTAGCAGTTATAGACGGAGAGTTAGTTCGGGTTATGCTTTTGTTTTTCTTATCCCCGGTTTGGACAATATCATTTTCATTTTTATTTTTAAAAGAAAAAATATATCTTAAAAATATTGTAGCTGCGTTTTTGAGTTTATTGGGAGCATTTATAATACTTTGGCAGGATGGATTTTACTTATTAGGTTTAGATATAAGTGATATTTATGCAATTATTGGCGGTTTAGGCTTTGCTTTAAGTAATGTTTTGGCCAGACGCTTCAATAAGTTAGGCATTAAAGATAAGTCATATGCAGTTTGGATTGGTGTAATAATAATTGCACTAATATCAGCTATATTATTTCCCGTAGAATTCGATACTCCTAGTTTAGACTTTAATTCTATTATTATTTTAATTTTATTAGGCCTTGTAATGCTGCTTGCAACGATGGTTGTTCAGATTGGTCTTACGTTAGTAGAAGCAGTTCGAGCTAGCCCAATATTTTTGTTCGAAATAGTGGTTGTGGGCATATCTGGCTACTTATTGGCCAATGAATCATTGTTAGCTAAAGATTTTATTGGTGGTGTATTTATTATTTTAGGGGTTTTGATCTCAACTCGAAAATAAATCTCTATAAATTCTTTCTAAGTTAGTGGTAAATATATCAGGCTTAAACAGAGTAGAGTTATTTTTTCCCGTGATAATTTTTTGTTTAATTCTTAAGAGCTCTTTTGGATTCTTATATAACTCAAGGGCTTTGTCATAATAGTTATCATCATCTTCTGTAATCATTTCTTCACAATTAATTTCTTTTAAAATACTTCCAGCAACTCGACTAGCAAAGCTTTGACCTGACAAAGTTAGGATAGGGCATCCTGACCATATTGCATCACTTGTGGAGGTGTGCGCGTTGTATGGATATGTATCTAAAAATAAATCAATAATTTGATGACGATTTATATGTTCATCAATTGAGACCTTTGGGGCAAATTTAATTCTATTTTTTTCAATGCCATTTTGTTTTGCATGTAGCCATAAATTTTCTTTATATAAATTATTTGAGTCTAGAAGCCAAAGAATTGCAGAAGGGCTATTCTTAAGAAGCTTTATCCATATACTAAATTGATTTTTAGTAATTTTTATTGGTTGACCAAAAGATGCATATATAAAAGTATTATCGTTAAATCCATAATCTTTTTTAGTTATTGATTTAAGTTTAGGCCTGTTAGCAATATTAGGTTGGTAGCAATAAGGGAGATACAAAACCTTTTCAGCGTAGTCATTTATTTTTTCATCAGGAATAATATATTTATCAGATAAAATAAAATCAAAAAGTGGTTTTTCATAGTGAAATCCCATTGTTCCAGGAAATCCAAGCCAATTTATATGATATCGAGCAGGCTTGTAAGCAGCTATGAAAGACCTACTGTTTTGAGTGAATCCTGATAAGTCTACCAATATATCAACTTTTTCATCTCTTATTAATTGAGCACCTTGAGCGTCACTTTCGTTCGATAGATTGATAAATTCACAATTTAATTTTTTAAATGCTTCATGCTCACTTGAAGCCTCATCAGGCCCTGAATAAAACAACTTAATAATAAACATCTTTTTATTATGACTTTTTAATATATCAATAATTAAGTAATAAAGAGGATGATTTCTAAAGTCGGCTGAGAGGTAGCCAATCGTAAGTTTATTTTTTACGGGAGTACTTAGTTTGCTAAGTGGCTTTATTTTTATTTGCTCGGACCAATTTGTGGCAACTCTTAAATGATCCTTACTATTAAAATGAGGCATTGATAAAACTGTAAAGGGGGATATCTTCCCTTTACCTTTATTTCTAATATGATTCTTAATATCATTAAATAAAGTATCAATATTTCCCCATTCGCAGGCATGTTGCATTAAATGAGTTAGCTCAACTTTTGAGTGAATTGATTCAGGATTTATGTCTAGAGCTTTTTTATAGCATATGATTGCATCTTCATCTTTACCAAGGCGACGATAGGCATTGCCTAAGTTATTAAATGTATCTGCATCTGGCCTACTTAAATTATTTTTTATTGATTTCTGATATGCCTCAATAGACTTATCAAATTGATTTAAAGATAATAAAGCATTTCCGTAGTTAAATAAATAATTTGGATTGTTGGGGTTGTGAGTGAGGACTTCTTCAAAGCAATCTTTGGCTAACTTATAGTTTCTGTTGATTTGATATGCATTCCCAATCTGCTCAAGACAGAAACATAAACCCTCTCTTATGTCTCCATTTCCATTCGTCATAGGAAGTAATTTTCTAAAATATGTGGCTGCTTCTAGAAAATTATTATTTGTCGCATAAAGGTTGGCAATTTCAATTTGAGTAGAAATATCATTTGGATTATCTGCTAATGCCTCTTTTAGTATCACTAAAGCGCCTTCTATATCACCCAGTTTTTCTTTTTTTTTGGCTTTCGAAATTGAATCCATGCTTAATTATATGTCTTTATCTCTATTCATTGGTTTAGCTAATAAAATATGTGCATCATTAATAACCTTCTCTCTAAAGCCGCCCTCACAGTAAGCAAAGTAATAAAGCCACATTCGAATAAATTCTTGATCAAACCCTAAAATTTCAATGTGTTTTAAATTTTTAATAAAGTTTTCTCTCCAATGCATTATTGTTGTTGCATAGTGGTCTCCAATATCCTCAACATCTCTAACAATCATATCTGAAGATTTAGTTATACTATTTTGCAATATATTAAGAGATGGTATACAACTCCCTGGAAAAATATATTTTTGAATAAAGTCGACTGACTTTAGCGCACCATGATATTTTTGATCCCTAATAGTTATGGCTTGAATAAGAGCCATCCCATCTTCCTTTAAAAGTGAATTAACTTTGCTAAAGTACTCATCATAATATTTATGACCAACAGCTTCAATCATCTCAATAGAAACTAACTTATCGAAACTACCTTGAAGATCGCGATAATCTTTAAAAATAACTTTAATCTTTTTATGTAGTTTTAGTTTATTAATTTTGTTTTTAGTATATAGGAACTGCTGCTTTGAGATTGTTGTCGTGGTTACCTTACAGCCATAATTTGTAGCAGCATAAATGGCAAAGCCGCCCCAACCAGAACCAATTTCAATAACATGGTCTGTTTTTTGCAGTTTTAATTTTTTACAAATAATTTCAAGTTTATTAATCGATGCATTATTTAATGTATCTTTTTTACCATCATAAATTGCGGAAGAATACATCATAGTAGGATCTAGAAATTTACTAAAAAAATTGTTGCTGAGATCGTAATGTTTGGCTATATTTTGAAGACTATTTTTTTTATTATTACGTCTTAAATAGTGAAGAAATCTTAGAATAGGGCTAACTACTAAATTAAATGAGCTCTCAATACTTTCTGTTAACTTAGAATTTATAGCCATGATTCTAATAACATTGGTTAGATTGTTTGTTTCCCAAGTATTTTGGATGAAAGAATCGGCTGCACCTATAGAGCCACCGATAAGAACATCGAAGTAAAAACTATTACTCTTAACAAAGATAGTGCTCGAAAGCTTCCTATCTTTACCAAACACGTATTTTTTTTTGTCATCGACTATTGTTATTGATCCATACTTTATTTTTTTTAGTTGATTAAAAAAAATACTTTTGCATATTGAGTTAGAGAGTTTTTTCATTTTTTTGGGTGCGGGTAAAAAGGAATTCTTTTTAGGCTTAGTAAAAAAGCATTCCAATAGATTGCCAAAATTGTCCTAATAGTTGTTGGAGGAAACATTAACAGTATCTTATTTAAAGCCCAGGGCGTCCATGCTTTTCTTGTTAATCTTAAAGTAGCATTAAAATTAAAATTATTTTTTTCAAAACTGTCCATCGAGACGTATAAAAAGTCTTTTGGTTCTGTAAATTTCCAGTTATATTTTATATCCATTGGCATAAATGGAGACACATGAAATTTTTTATCAAAGTTAAAAATCTTCGTACCACCTTTCATATTATTACAATCATGAACATAGGCATACTTCTCATTCCAAGGCGTGTTTGTGATATGGGAAACAATAGTAATTAATTTTTGTGATTTATTAAAACAGTAATAGAAACTTACAGGATTAAAACAATACCCAAAATATTTGCCATTTGTTAGGAGAAATATTTTCCCATCAACCTCAGTACCAATTCTTTTTTTAATTAAGTCTACAACAGATTTTTTTATCTCTTTATTATTGCTAGTGTAATAATCTAATTTATTAATTGAGCCTATATTAGTTTTATTATAACTCCAGAATATATTTTTTTTAAATGCATTAGCTATGTGATCAAGGTCAATAAATAGCATGGTGATTGAATATTTAAAGTGATGCTTTTTTGGTATATTCCTCGTGTGTGTAATAACGCCTTTATATATTGAATGCATTTACTTAGTAGCTTCTTTAAAGTACTTAATTGCGTTGTAGGCACTACTTATACCATCTTCATGGAAGCCATTACCCCAATATGCCCCTGCATATCCAGTCCTATTCACTCCTGAAATAATGCCGTAGCTTTTTTGAGCCTCAACTGATCTTAATGAAAACAAAGGATGGTCATAATTAATTTTCTTTATAACTTTTTCTGGATTTATATTTCCATTATCATTTAATGTTACTAATATAGTTTGTTGTGTTTTGAGATTCTGAAGAATATTCATATTATATGTAAGTGCAATTGGCATATCATCAGTAGAGTCAATATTATAATTCCAAGCCGCCCAAGTTAATTTATTATTTGGCATTATTGACTCATCAGTATGAAGCGTTACTTCATTTTTAGAGTATGGAATTGATGAAAGAACTTCTTTCTCCTGAGCTGATGGATCGATAATTAATTTTAGGGCTTCGTCACTATGGCATGCAAAAAAAATGTAATCAAATATTTCAGTACCGTCTGAGCTCTTTATTTCCACTGAATCCTTATTTCTCTTAACAGTCTTAACTGGACAATTCAATTTAATATTTTTTTTAATTGAAGCGGTTAGTTTTTCGACGTACTCTTTGGACCCATTAGTTACCGTTAACCATTGTGGCCTATCATTAATGTTCAACATGCCATGATTATTAAAAAATTTAACGAAGAATACTGCTGGAAACTTAAGCATGGAATTAATATTTGATGACCAGATTGCAGAGCCCATGGGTAAGATATAGTTTTTACAAAAATAATCAGAAAAATTATTCTGTCTTAAAAAGGTTTCAAGTGATATTTCAGTTTTAGCCGATAGTAAAGTTAGCGCCACTTTATTAAATTTTATAATCTCATAAATCATTTTTATGAATTTATAATTGAAGATATTCCTTCTTTGCGAAAACAAAGTATTTAGTGTGGTCCCATTATATTCAAAGTTTCTATCTTTTGAAAATACACTAAAGCTCATGTCACTTTTTTCATAATGAACATTTAATTCATCTAATAGTTTTGTAAATAGAGGGTATGTTTTTTTGTTGAACACAATAAAACCAGTATCTACATTTATTTTTTTCCCCTGACTTGTAATTTCATGTGTGTGTGAATGCCCACCTAATCGATTATTTTTTTCGAAAAGGGTAATATCGTGCTCTTTTGAAAGGGTATAAGCTAAACTATTACCCGAGATTCCTGAACCCACAATCGCAATTTTCATATACTTTAGTGTTTAATTTTATTAGACTCTCTAATATTGTTTGAAACAGTTCTAATATCCCAAATAATCCCAAAGAAAGATAAGAGTTTAAGTAGGTAGTAGGTTAAGTCAATTTCCCACCAGTAAAAACCTTGCCTTGCGGATCCGGGAAAATGATGATGGTTATTATGCCAGCCCTCTCCAAATGTTATCAAAGCGACAAAAAAATTATTTCGACTTGAATCCTTAGTAGCATATCTTTTTTTTCCCCATAAATGAGCAACAGAATTTACGAGAAAAGTAGCATGGTAAAGAAATATCGTTGATACAATAAACCCCCAACTTAGAAGCTGAAGACCATTTGTATTAAGTTCTGGATATTTATTATTAATAAATTCACCAAAATAAAATAGCCCGATACAGCTAAAGATAGGAATCAGAATATCAAATCTATCCACCAACCTTAATTCCGGAAACCTCGATAATTCTTTTACAAGTTTAGTATGAGTTATAAAGTTAGCTTTTGTTAAAAACCAACCTGTATGACTCCATAAAAAACTATGTGCCTTAGGTGAGTGCTGATCTTTTTTAGTATCAGAATGCATATGATGCCCTCTATGATGAGCAGCCCACCATATGGGTCCTCTTTGAACCGCTGAAGCACCAATAATAGCAAAGATAAATTGAGCAACTCTGGTAGTTTTAAATGTTTTATGAGAAAAATATCTATGATAAAACCCGGTTATTGCGAACATCCGAACAGTAAACATTAAAAAGCAGACTAATAGTGCAAAGCTACTAAATCCTACATAAAATACAGAGATTATAGAGATATGAATTAAGAAGTAGGGGATTGCTCTTGCCCAATCAATTTGTTTGTTATGGAAGGACTTCGATAGATAGTTTTTTTCAACGATTGCGTTATCGAACCAACCAATAAAGTACTTGAGTATTTTAATTGATATATTCATCGGTGCTTAGTGAATTGAAGTTTATTTTTATCATAACCCATCAGTGAAATCATATTGATAAGACTATCTAACTCCTGTTTTGGAATCGTTTTCTTTCTTGACATTAGCCACACATAATCAAGAGCATCCCTTGCGACAATAGTTGTTTGATAATTCTCATCCAAATATACAATTTTATATTGAGCCTTAATCGGCCAAATAAACTGCATACCCCATAAGGCATTATTTGAATCAGGAATAACAAACCCTTTTGGCCTGTAAGTTTTTAATGGGCCATCAAAAGAGCCTTGATTAAATGTAAATGTCGTAGCAATTGTCCCATCATCATTTAGCTTATATGATTCTATTGCGTTGAATGCATCTTTTTCAATAAATGTTGGGATATTAGCAATGACATACCAATCACCCATGAATTTATCAATATCAACTGATTCAACCAGCTCAATTTTGTTTGTATTCATTGTGCATCCAAAAATTAAAAAAATTAAAAAAAATGTTTTAATAACAGTCATTTATATCCATTTATTAAATTAGTTTATATATAAGATCACCGATAGGTGTCGGAGATTTTAGCCCTACTAAGCTCGTATTATCGTCATACCAAACATCGATTATAAATACTTCCTCCCCATCTTTATTGGCTTGGATTGTGTAATGTTGAGTGCTAATTTCTTGTCCTCGAACCTTTTTTATTTCACTACCAATATCTTTGATTGCAACATCTAGCCATTCAGCATCTTGTGAGTTCATTAATTTTTTTTGAAGTAATATTTTGGGGTTCCAATATGCAAAAGTCATAATACATTCTGGCAGAATTTTTTCTATGCCATTTGAAGATACTTCAAATTTATTATTATCTTTATCTCCTTCAACATTAAAGAGGTCACCATCGTCATTAGTTTTACTTACAATTGATTTTAAACAATTTTCATTCCATGTTTCCTTACTGTCGTGTTCGTAAGAAAAATTCATGAACATAAAATTAAATTTAAATTCTGCAAGGCTATGTGACTCATTACCCACTTGCTTGAATGAATGTTTTCCAATAATTTCATCATTTAAAATTACATCGAAGCTCCATTCTTTAGCAATTAAGTTACTAGAAAATAAACTAAGTAGTAGGGTTAGAATAAAGCTATATTTCATATCTTATCAATTCCAATTTTTTATAAATAACTATTTTTTCGAAGGCCATGGGAAAAAAGCAGATGTATTTTTAATATAATTTTTATAACCAGGCCTCCTATTGACTATTGTGGACTCTAGTAGTTCAGCCCCTGATACTTTTAATAGTAATATACTCATCAGTATTGGTGAGATTATAGTAAACCAATATCCACTTCCAATCGATATTAAATAAAACCCCCACCAAACAAGAAACTCACCAAAATAATTAGGATGCCTAGAATAGTGCCATAAACCTTGATCCATAACTTTGTTAGACTTCTTTGATAAGAATTTTTTTAATTGCTTGTCTGCAATTGTTTCGTAAATAATACCAAATAATACTATTAATAAGCCTATTTTATCCAAAAATGAATAAGGCCTTACATCTATAAATGATGCAATCAGTGGTGCTGATATTATGGCGGCCCAAATAGCTTGCAAACCAAAAATTATATAAATACTTTTGTACTTAAAATAAGGTTCGTTATTTTTTCTAATAACTTGATAGCGAGAATCTTCGGGCTTACCCCAGTTCCTTTGGGTTAGATGGGTTGTTAATCTAATGGCCCAAATAAAAACCATTGTGGCTATTGCTAAATGTCTAGATGAAGATGTATCCAAAGAAACTAGACAGGTAATACTTGCTACAACAAAGAATAAACTCCACATTGAATCCACAAGATTAACATTTTTAGTAAATAAGCTTAAAATCCAGCCTATCAAAGCGAAAGTAAGTAAATTACAAAGTACTAAAATATATAAATCAATCATTTTTTGGTAGTTTATTTGTAATAATAATAAGAAGGGGGGTAATAATTGCCCACCCGATTGCAATGACTATAATTGCGTTAGGGGATAGAATTGTTACTGCCTCGAGCTTTTCACCGGCTAAATATGCTAATGGCCCTCCTATTGCGCCGAATAGGGCAGATAGTTTTATTTTTTTCTTTAACCAGCTAAGGCTCGAATTAAGGGTGATTGCGAATCCCATCCATAAAACGATTATCCATAAAGGCGTTATGGAGTAAGACCATCCATGATTAGCATATAGAACCAAGCCACCTTTTAAAAGAAATCCATCAAATAGGAACCCAATTATGCTTGCTATTAATATAATCTTTAACTCAGTTTTTTTATCTTTTGTTAGATATAAATGAAATAAAATAACAATCAGTGATGCAGCCACTGCAGCATGAGTTTGATTTATTGCAGCCCCGAGGATGCAGACAAACCAAACTAATTGAAACAATATAAAGTTTATTATTTTGTAAGTCATTTTTTAAATAAGTAGTGAACTACTTTCCATTCTGAGCCGTCTTTATAGCCCCATAATTCAGCACAAGACATAAAAAAAATACGCCAGCGTTGGAACCATTTTTTTGAATCATCTTCACCATAAATGTTACTTAATACTTTCATAACTTTATTTTTATTCGTATCTATATTTTTTAACCATGCATTTGCAGTCATTTCATAATGAACACCAGACCAAGACCATTGATCAATAATTTTTATATTCTCTTGGAAAAATAATGGCAAATCCTCTGAGGGCATCATACCTCCAGAGAAAAAATATTGGCTCATCCAGTCATCATTTTCCTGAACTTCAAATAAGTAGGGTTGGCTTTTGTGCACAAATATATGCATAAAAAATAGACCATCTGGTTTAAGCCAAGAAGATATTTTTTTGAATAATTTTTTGTGGTTTCTCATATGCTCAATCATTTCAACAGATACAATCCGGTCATAGGTCGCTTTCGGATTAAATATATTTATATCTTCTGTAATTACAGATATATTTTTCAATTTTCTTTTTTTAGCTTGATCTAGTATGTATAACCTTTGAGAAGACGAGTTAGATACAGCAGTAATTGTACTTTTTGGGTATTGCTTCGCCATGTATAAGGTTAGCGATCCCCATCCACATCCAAGTTCTAAAATATTAAGACCATTAGAAAGTTTTGCATGGTTGGATGATAGCTTTAGTGATGATAGCTCTGCCCCATCTAAATTTTTAGTTTTTTCAGACCAGTAGCAAGAGCTATATTTTTTGTGCTTACCTAGACAATAATTATAGAATTCTGCAGGAATTTCGTAATGCTGTTCATTTGCCAATTCAGGGACGACGGCAATAGGTGACAAATTCATTTTCTTAATAAATGTAATTTTATCCTGAATATTATCTTCGGGGTTATCTGACACAAGAGATTGAATTCTTTTTTTTAGCAGAATTCTGATACCTTGCCTAATTAAAAAATCGGGAATAAGTTTTTTTTCTGCAAGTTTTATTAAAAAGCTAATCATTTTTTTTAAATCCAAATTTATGTATTTTTTTCTGAGCCAACAAATGTAGCATAAGTTGCATTTAATTTAAATTGGCACTACATGGAGAAAAGTAAGTTAATTTACTAATATTTTACTTTGAATAGAAAGCTTATACTTACTATCATAAAAGTATCTTGAGTGTTTCATGTTCAATTCTGTTTTATTGATTCGACTAAACTTACTTTATAGCCTTACACTGAGTATTATTAACTAAATGTATTATACATATTTAAATATTTACTTCACTTTTCGTAAATTAACCAAGATCAGAAATTAAAACACTACAGGAAGAAGTTTTTAATTTAAAATAACATTTTAAAAAGAGATGGCAGTTATTAAAAAATGAAAAACCAATGAATATTTTGGATAAAAAATTAAAGGACGTTGTAACTATAAGCTTTTCTCTGCTTGGAAGAAATAAAGCTATTTCTCTTATTATTGCATCATTTATTATCGTCGTATTCGATTTTCTAAGTATAGCCCTTTTGGTTCCACTATTAAAGCTTGCGCAGGATGGCTCTTTTGGAACTATTTTAGACAGTTTTTTTGGTATCCAGAAGGGTAGTGAAGATACATTATTACTAGCAATTGCTATTTTTTTAGTTTTCATTTTTATTAAGAATATTATTGTTTTTTTTACTGGTAAGCAAAAATATAAATTGATGTTTTTTGTTCAAGAAAAGCTTTCAAGATTTCTTCTCAGGGAGTATTTGAAAAAAGGATTTTCGGATTTCCGTCAACTATCATTTGCTAAAGTCTCAAGAAATGTTGTTTCTGAAACAGGTCACTTTGTTTCATCTTTAATGCATTTGGTCGACATTGTAATAGAGTTAGTTGTCTTCATTTCTATCTTTTTATTTATAGGTTCACGTAATCCTACCTTATATATATTTCTCATTTTTTTTGTATTTGTCGGTTTTTTGGTATTTACCTATACAAAAAAGAAGTTATATTCTATCGGTTCTATTAGGGTTCAGGCAGAAAGAGAGAGAATTTCAATTATTCAGGGGATTTATAATTTATTTAAGGAAGTGAAAATTTATAGAGCAGAAGAATACTTCTTAAAGCAATATGATCAACCCAATCATGAGGTTGCTGAGTCACATGCGATGGAGAACTATATTAGGCCTTTATCGAAATATACATACGAGGTCCTAACAATATTTTTTATTTATATCTTTGTAGATTTTTATTATGGCAGTCAGTTTTTTTATGAAAATTTGATTCTAATACTTGCTGCTCTTTTTAGACTTTTTCCTTCATTTAGTAAGATTATCACCTCACTACAGCAGATAGTAATTCATAAAAAATCGATAGATGGAATACTCGAAGCTTATCAAAAAAACTTAATTGTTGATGATCCTTTAGCTATAAATTTAGATAAAAATAATTTAATAAATAACATAAAGGTAAAAAGTTTTTCATATCACCTTAAAAGTTTAGTGATTGGTAAGAAAAAAATGGGAGGAATGAGTATTGAGCTCGGGGCTCGGGATAAAATGTCCCTCATTACAGCTGAAAGTGGCTTTGGAAAGAGTTTATTCTTATCTTGTCTTGTTGGGTTAATAGAGGCAGATGGTCGATACACTCTCAATCTTAAAAAAATTAAAGAAGCTGAAATTCAAAAATTAAATCTATTCTCATTTAACAGTCAATCAGCCACCTTGTTAAATGATTCTATAGTTAACAATATTCTTTTCGATTCCTCACATATTGATCTAGATAAAAAAAGGCTAGAGAAGGCAATAGACATAGCAGATCTAAAGTCTTATATATCTGAATTACCTGAAGGAATCTATACCGTATTAAGTGATCGAGGTCATAATTTATCAGGGGGTCAACAACAACGTATAACGCTAGCTAGAACAATTTATAAAAATAGACAAATAATGATTTTGGATGAATCTTTAAGTGCGCTTGATAAAGCAAGTCAAATTCGAATATTGAATAATTTAAAAAAATTATATTCAGGCAAAGTAATTTTAGTAAGTCATGATCCGATTGATTCTGCACTGTTTAATAAAGTATTCAAATTATGAATTTAATAGATAAAGAAATTTCAAAAGAATACTCGGAGCGAGGGTATGTAATTTTTAAAAACATCCTAACAACTGAAGAGTTGAAATATTTGAGAGATGTATTTTCTAGCCTTTATACTGATAGTAAGAGCGTAAATGAAAATATAAAAGTGCGTTGCTACGATGACTTTCCATACTTTATTTGCGAAGGAGTAAATGTAGCTACTATTGAGGATTTTGTAGGTAAATTACCTGAGCGAGTTTCCTTAATTTTATTTAAAATGAAAATTATTGAAAATTCAATAAAGTTACTTAAGGGTAAGCCCGTTTCATTAAAATTATATAGGGCTCATGTTACTGGAAAATTTAGTTATGAAGGTCCTTGGCATCGAGATCAGCATTTTAGTGAAGAAGACTCTGATATACTCTGCAACATATATCTTTATGCGGAATCTGGTATGAGATTTTTTAATAAGTCTTGCGATTTACATAAAGCAGACTCGATATATTTTGGAGAAGATATTCAGGATTCGAATTTCAGCATTCTTAGTGCTAAAGCAGGTGATGTTGTTTTTCTTGATCCAAAGATAATACATAAACCTTATTCTGCTTCTAAAAGACTACATTTGCATTTTAGGTTTACTTCTAATTACAACAAGTACCTTGACTTCGCTAACTACAAGAGCGATCAGAAATTTTATTCCAGAGATAAGAGTTTTTTTGCTGGTCTTAAAAGAACTTATAGACTGTTAAGAAGGGTTATAAATGGTAATTCTAAAACAAATTATTAATACATTTCTATGTCCTAAATTTTTGTTCAATCTATTAGTAAGTAATAGAACGTACGATAAAATTACAGACTCTAAAAAAATAAGTTTCGATTGGAGCAAAATTATATATTTTTATCCAACTATAATAGATGCAAAAAGTTGGTACTTTGGGGATAAGGGTGAATATAGAGACCCCACTGGTTTTGTTAAGCTACGTGAAGGAATAGATAATTATTTTTTGGATTATCTTTCCAATAATATAAATTCAAATCGATCTATACTTGACCTTGGATGCAATTCTGGGAGGCATTTAAATGCTCTGCATAAACTTGGTTATGAAAATCTAAACGGTGTGGATGTAATGAGTTCTTCATTAAATAATTTTAAAAAATTATTTAATGCCACTTATTCTATTACCAATATCAAACAAGATTTTTTTCAGAGATTTCTAAGTGAAGCAAGAGAAAATTCATACGATTGTGTCTATACAATTGGCGCCACAATTGAGCTCGTTCATCCCTCTTATGATATTGTTAAAGCTATGTGTCGCGTATCTAGTAAAAATATACTGCTTGTTATTCAGCCTGAGCGACATGAATATCCAAGATTTTATAAATATGAATTTACTAGAAACGGATTTAAGCTTAAGCACGAAAAAAAGTTATCTGATTCACACTATTTTTACCATTTTACGAAGGAATAGGAGATGGAATGAGAGTTGCGATTATACATTCTGATGGAGGGGCTTTTGTGATTCCAAATTGGCGCGTTGTTGATATTGATGATCATGATGATTGGAAAAGGGCTGAGTTGGTTTTTGTAACTCTAGAAAGTTATTTGAATGAATAAAAAGTTAATGATATTGGGTGGCAGTGGCTATCTTGGGTCTTCTCTTTGTTCCTATTTTAAAGATTCTAATTATGATGTCATTTCTTATGGATACAGTAAAAAAAGTCAGCTAGTTTTAGATGCTACGGATTATTCTCTGCTTGAAGAATCACTCCTGCATTACCTTCCTAACGTTATAATAAATTGTATAGGTTTTACTGATGTAAATGGTTGCGAGCTTGAACCTGAGAAAGCATTTTCTTTAAATTCTAGAGTTGCATTTAATATTGCAAGCTGTATTCAAAAGAACAAACTTGATACATATTTAATTCAAATCTCCACTGATCATGTTTACGATAACCCATGTGCTAGCCTAGAAGAAGAGGTTGTTCTTAGAAATTACTATGCTTACTCTAAACTTATTGGCGATTTATACGCAAGAGATGTTCAATCTGCAGTACTTCGAACAAATTTTATTGGGCTTAATAATAAATGCCCTAATGTAGGTTTTACAGAATGGATTTATAATACTTTATCATCAGGAAAGATTATTAATGCATTTGATGATATTTTATTTAATCCGCTTTCATTAGATTCACTAGCTAAATATATTACTAAGATTGTCGATTTGAGACCTGAGGGCGTGTATAATCTCGGCTCATCAGATGGAATATCAAAGGCTGAATTTATTCTATTTTTTGCTAAAGAATTAGACTTGCAAACAAGTTTAGTTAATGTAGTTTCGTCAGAGAATTCGAACCATTCAAACGTCAATCGACCCAAGAGTATGCTAATGAATTGTAATAAGATAGAAGAGCTTTTAGATATATCCATGCCAACAACACTTGAAGAAATAAAAAGTGTTGCTGAGCCATACAAGATAAGTAGGGGGTAATGATGGAAATAAACGGTAAGGCTATAAGCAAGTCAAGTCCAACTTATTTTATAGCAGATGTTGCAGCAAACCATGATGGAGATCTTGAGAGGGCAAAAGACCTAATATATATGGCAGCTGAAGCTGGAGCAGATGCTGCTAAATTTCAACACTTTCAAGCAGGGACAATTGTTTCTAATTACGGGTTTAATTCATTAGGAGGTCAACAGTCTCATCAAGCTAAGTGGAAAAAAAGCGTTTATGAAGTTTACGAAGATGCTAGTGTAAGTTTGAACTGGACTGAGACTCTTATAGATACTTGTAATAAAGCAAAAATCGCATTCTTCACCACACCATACTCATTAGAGGTTGTTGATTACTTGGACAAGCATGTCCCAGCCTACAAAATTGGATCTGGTGATATCAATTGGCCAGAAATGATAAAAAAGGTAGCAAGCAAAAACAAACCTTATTTTATTGCAACTGGAGCATCTTCTAAAAACGATGTTTTGAAAGCTGTTAATTTAGCAATTAGCATAAACCCTAATCTTTGCGTTATGCAATGCAATACTAACTACACTGCAAGTCTGGAAAATTTTAAATATATTCATCTTAATGTCTTAAAATTATATGCTGAACTATTTCCAGAAATCTGTCTTGGGCTAAGCGATCATACACCAGGACATTCGACGGTATTAGGCGCAGTAACTCTTGGAGCTAGGGCGATTGAAAAGCATTTTACTGATTCGAATGAGAGAGTTGGTCCTGACCATGCATTTTCGATGAATCCAAATTCATGGAAAGAAATGGTTGAGAGAACAAGAGAACTTGAACTTTCTCTTGGCTCTCAGATTAAAAAAGTTGAAGAAAATGAAACTGAAACTGTTGTTTTGCAACGAAGGGCTATGAGAGCTTCGAGGAGTCTAAGAAAAGGAGAGAAAATCATGAAAAATGATTTTTATCCGCTGAGACCATGTCCAGAAGATGCTATGGATTTGATGGAATTGAATTCAATGGTTGGTATGAGGGTTTCAAGAGATATTGTTAGTGGAGATTATATCAAGTCTGGAGACTTGCATTCTAAAAATGATTGATATTTCTTTTTTAGTTACGGCTCATAATAGCGAGCTATATGTTGAAAAATGTATTGACAGTATTTTAAATCAAGATAAATCAAGTTTAACTTCAGAATTGATTGTAATTGATGATGGCAGTTTTGATAATACAAGAAACTTATTATTAAATTACGGGAATAAAGCAAGAATTTATTTGCAAGACAATAAAGGGGTTGAGGTAGCAGCAAATTTTGGAATTTATAAAGCCAAGGGAAGATTTGTTTGTAGAGTAGATTCCGATGATGCGCTAAAAAGTGATTTTCTAAAAAATATTTCTCATTATCTTAAAAATGATAATAATTTTTATTATGGTAATTATGATTTGATGAATTATAATTCAGAGATATTGAAACATATGCATTTGCCAAATTTCTCAATACCTGAGATTTTAGAGCGAGGAGATTTCTTAGCAACAGGTACGATATTTCCGAAAAATCTAATTTTAGATTTTGGAGCATATAGTGAAGTAAAAAAAAATTGTGGCTTAGAGAATTATGAATTAGTTATAAAGATGATTTTAGCTGGAGTGATTGGGGTTCATATAGACAAACCTTTATTTTACTATAGAGCTCATGATCAAAATTTGAGTAATAAAAAAAGATTAGAAATTATTAGCTATGGAAATGATATGATGAAAAAGGAAGCGAAAACAAAGTATCTGACTAATGAATTTCACCCACATGGATTGAGACTCAATTGAACAAAGATAATATTCTAATTATTGCTGCCCATCCTGATGACGATATTTTAGGTTGTGGTGGGTTTATATCCAAATATCGAAAAACAAAAGTTTTTAAGGTTATCTTCATTGCTGAAGGATCAACATCGAGATTTGATAATCCAGACTCAGTTGAGGCCAATAGCGCGCTTGTAAACCGACAGAATATGGCTGTTAATGCATTAAAAAAACTTGGAGTTTCAGATATCGAGTTTAATAACTTGCCATGTGGAAAGCTTGATCAAATCCCATTGCTAGAAATCAATAAAATTATAGAAAAAGGAATTGATGAATTTAAACCTACTATGATTTTTACACACTCTGCATCTGATCTCAATCAAGACCATAAAATAATAAATAAATCGACATTAATTGCTACCAGACCACTTCCTAATAGAAAGGTTGAAAGTCTACTTTCCTTTGAGGTTTTGAGTTCTTCTGAATGGAATTTTAGCAAATACTTTTCACCAAATTTTTTTGAGGAAATGACTTTTGAAGATATAAAAAATAAGCAAGAGGCTATGGCTATCTACCAATCAGAAATGGGAGAATTTCCCTTTCCTAGATCAAATCTTGGAATAGAAACATTAGCAAGATACAGAGGTATGCAATCAGGTTATAATTTTTCTGAAGCATATGAGGTGATAAGGATTTTTAGATGAAAATACTGTGTGTTGGTTACCGTGACTGGGCCTTAAATATTTATAACAAGCTTCATAATTCAATGCCTGAATTTGACTTCGAAATCATCTCTAACGAAAAAGATTTTAATTCGTATAACCTTGAAAGTTTCAGTCCCGAAATAATTTTGTTTTATGGTTGGAGCTCTATAATACCAAAAAATATTACTGAAAAATATAATTGTTTAATGCTTCACCCTTCAGCATTACCCAAATACAGAGGTGGAAGTCCATTACAAAATCAGATAATAGATGGAGTATTAGATTCGAAAGCCACTATTTTTAAAATGACAAATGAATTGGATGCAGGTGATATTTTAGCTGCTAGCGACTTATGCTTAAGAGGCTCTATTGGTGAAATCTTTAATCAATTAGAAGATATAGGTTTTGAAATGACGAAAGAAATTTTACTAGGGGATATAAAATACCAGAAGCAGGATAATTCTTTGGCTACACATCACCAACGAAGGAGCCCAGAATTAAGCGAGTTAACTCTCGAGGAAATTTTAAATATGGATGCAATGTATTTATACAACAAAATTAGAATGCTGGGTGATCCATATCCTAATGCATTTATCAGGACACGCGATGGAAAAAAACTTTTAATCAAATGTGCTGAAATAGAGGGATAATTTATGTTAAAAAATAGTACTATTTTGGTTACAGGCGGAACCGGTTCTTTTGGAAATGTTTTTTTACCTATGACCTTGCAGAAATACTCTCCTAAGAAAATAATAATTTTTTCTAGGGATGAAATGAAGCAGTGGGAGATGGCCAAGCACTATGTTAATAACGATAAAGTCAGATTCTTTATAGGAGATATTCGAGACAAAGATAGGCTTTACAGGGCTCTGGATGGGGTAGACTATGTTGTTCATGCGGCTGCTACTAAAATCGTTCCTACAGCAGAATACAATCCATTTGAATGCATTAAGACGAATATTGATGGAGCAATGAATCTTATTGATGCCTGCTTGGATTCAAATGTAAAAAGATTAATTGCCTTGTCAACTGATAAAGCATCTAGTCCCACTAATTTATATGGGGCTACAAAACTTGCCTCCGATAAACTTTTCGTTGCAGGAAATTCATATTCAGGTACTGAAAATTGCAAATTTTCTGTTGTTAGGTACGGAAACGTAATGGGCTCACGAGGCTCCGTAATACCTTTCTTTATGGAAAAAGTCGCAAACGGAGAGCCGATACCCATCACTGATGAAAGAATGACTCGGTTTATGATAACTCTAGAAGAAGCTGTTCAGCTGGTATGGCATGCTTTCGAAGATATGATTGGTGGAGAAGTTTATGTAAAGAAAATACCATCAATGAATATAATGGACATTGCTGAGGCGATATCAGAAAAAACAAAAACTAATTTTATTGGTATTCGCCCCGGAGAGAAACTTCATGAACAGATGATAGGAGAGGAAGATTGTCATTACTCTTATGACTATGATGCTCATTACAAAATTTTACCTGCAATTAATGATTGGTACCTAGATCCAGAAAGAATTAAAAATGGAAAAAAAGTTCCTCAGGATTTTAGTTATAACTCTAAAAACAATTCAGAATGGATGTCTGTTATGCAATTAAGGTCTTGGATTAAAAAAAAATATGGTGATATTTAGTAGGTATAAAAAACTTTTAGCTCTAATTTATTTTATCTTTAATTGCTAAAGTTTTGAATATAAGGATCATATATTACGCTTCGACGAGCAAGTTATCAGACGAATTTAGTATTAATAGAATTATTCAGTTAGTTAGTAAGCAAATTAATTTAGCACTTAGAATTAATACTGAATATAAGGAACGTTATGGATAAATACTTAATTACACCAGCATTCGATAAAACATTTCCTGAGGAACAATTAATATTTGGTTTTAAGAGTCAAACTTGGCGAAGAAATTTTTTCAAAAAGATATATATTCACAACACCGATGGATTTAGAGTCCCATTTGACAAATTATTAGTAGTAGATAACTTAATAAATCTTTTTGGTTTTGCAAAAATAAAAGATTTTCTATTTAATCTCCCATGCAGCTTTGCTTTTTATATTCGCTATTTTCGAAAATTTAAACTTGGATTTTATGAGACTATATTTTTTTATGTTTCTTATCAGAAGATAATATCAAGCAATAAAGGAATCTTATTTAGAGTTATAGAGTTTAATGGTATTGACTTTATTTTTCACATGCTTGCTAAAAAACTAAACTCTAAGGTTGTTTATTTTCTTCACACTATGAAGCCTTTATCAATGATTGATAAATTTTTTTTAAAGGAAATATCGAAAAATAGTAATTTTTATTTAATTGTTCCTTCACAGTATCACTTAGAATTAATCAATAAATTTATTCCCACTAAAAATCTAATTTTATCAAACTACAATAGTTTACTTAGAGTTCCTGAACAAAAAAAGTTTGATTACTCTGGAAGTGCTCAGTATTTAGTCCTTCTTAATGGCGATAGTTCGGATAAAATTTTTTTAACCGAAGTGGAGCGTATTTTTGGAAATAATTTAGTTATAAGGCCCCATCCTTCAGATGCTTCTTTATTTAATCATCCAATTCAAAATTCTGATATGAATATTTTTAAGGGTGTGATTTATAATAAAAGCTCTGCAATTCTTAGGCTAGAATGGATACATCTACCTAAGTTTTTTATTGCAGTCTCAAAAGATGATGAGGATATTTTAGGTGAGGCTAAAGTCGATGCAGGTTTTGTAAGCAATAACTCTTCGATGATAAATGAAGAGTATATTTTAAAAAAATTCCATACTCTTCAAGATGATGAGAATTTTTGGAGGAGATTAAGTGAAAATTTTAGTTCTGAATGACACTAGAAGTGAAAACCACCATGGCTGCTCAAGGGTTATGAATGCAATTGATCGTAATTTGTTTGTTCGGGGTTTTAAAGATATTTGCTATTTTAAATTGATGTTAAGGTGGGATTTAGATGAAGATAGCAAGAGAAAATTACTTCAAACTGATTTGTTGATTATTAATGGCGAGGGAACTTTGCATGGCAACCTTCCTCATGTCCAATCCTTATTAAATGTTATAAAGTTTGCAAAATCTTATGGTGTAACTGTTGCTCTTATAAATGCCACCCTGTTTAATTTAAGCCAAGAAAGTATTACTAAGTTAGGTGAAGTTGATTATTTGTTTGTTAGGGATAAAGCATCCATGAAGCTGATGGAGCTTAATGATATCAAAACATTCTATTGTCCAGACTTGGCTTTATGGGACCCTTTCCCAATAAGAGAAAAAGTACCTCGGTCTGGCTCAGCTATGTCTGATGGCCATGGATCACTTAGATTGATTTCTAGAGAAGAAATGAAGAAGGAGGGGATGACATTTATTTCAGTAAATAATATTGAACAGAATTATTATCAATCCTCAAAAATAAGAAAAATCATAAATATATTTAAGCAGATTTTTAATGTTAATTCCTTAAATGGCCAGGTTACTAAAACTACACATATTGATTTTTTAAAGCTTCTTAATACATTTGAATTAGTTATTACAGGTCGATATCATATAGTTTGCATGTGCATATTGACGGAGACCCCATTTAAATTTTTTGAGTCTAATACTCCAAAAATATCTTTTCTTTTAAAGGATATTGGAATCGATGTTGATAAGTTTCATGAAGACCTAACTATTTTGAGATTATCAAAAAAATCTAATAAGACAAATTCTACAAAGTTTGATTTCAGCTCAAGTGACTTAATTAAAATTAGAAAATTTAATTCTGAGGGCCAAATTTTAATTTCTAAAATGTTCGATCATATTCTTTCCTTCGGAACAAATAAATGAATGTTCTTCCATTATCGGTGGTAATTGCATCCCTTGGTGGCGATCATCTTCTTAAGACAGTTAATTCATTAATCAACGGTAAATCCGTTCCCAATGAAATTATAATATCCCTACCTCCTGGAGTCACTATGGAGCCAATCACTAGTATTGATACGTTAATTAAGATAATTAATTCTCCTAACAAAGGACAGGTTAAACAGAGACTATTTGCTTATGGATACTGTTCATTTGAAATTGTAATGCAGTCAGATGACGACGTTTATTATGATCATTTATGTATTCAACATTTTTATGAAGAAATAATGATTCTAGGACCTGGGAATGTATTAGGCCCTATATTTTATGATTTATCAACTGGGGAAAGAGTAGTTAAATTTAAAGGGGGGCTAAAGGGTCTTTTTAAGAATTTATATGACACGCTCATATGTATGGCACCTTGGGGTGAGAGGAAAATGGGAAAAATCTCTAAAATTGGTTTGGCTTATGGGGTAGATGTATCTTTGATTAAAGAAAAAAAGCCTTATGAGGTTTCATGGCTGCCTGGAGCCTGTTCTCTTAGCTATAAAAAAGACATAATTACACAAGATTATTACCCTTTTAGCGGTAAAGCTTTTGGTGAGGATGTTTTGCAATCAATTAAAAGAAGTCAATTAGGACAAAAAATGTATATTATTCCGAGTTGTAATGCTTCTTTATCGACGCCAATTACACAAAATTTAGACACTAAGTCAGTTCGTGCGAATATAAAAGCTCATCGATTCGTTCTCGAAAGAATTAATGGAAATAGTCTATTTTTTTGTGCTTGGGCTCTTATTTATGAGTTTGTCTTACATAAATTAAAAAAATACCGAGCTTAAATTGATTATTGTTAGATTAAATGGAGGACTTGGAAATCAAATTTTTCAATATGCAGCAGCTTATTCACTAGCAATAAAAAATCAAGACGTTTTGAAAATAGATCTTAATAACCAGAGCACTTCTTCCTACGGACTTGAACTCATGAATTTTAATATTCGAGCCCAGATAGCAAGTTCAGAAGAAGTAAAGTCATTACGCTCTCCATATGGTGCGTTTTCAAGTATAAAAAGAATTATTAATCAGAAGGTTCTTAAGAGGTACTTTCATGATTGGCACCCAGAAATTATGACATTAACAGGCGATATTTATTTGGATGGCTATTTTCAATCAAATCTTTACTTTAGTAAGGTAAGAGATCAATTATTTAAAGAAATTACACTTAATAGGCGCTTGTTAAATAATTGTTTAGACATATGTAATTTAATAAATAGTGAGCAATGTCCTGTTTCTGTTCATTTAAGAAGGGGTGATTATGTTAATAATTCCAGAAATAAAGTGCTGCATGATATATGCACTCCAGAATACTTTTATGCGGCAATCAAACAAATAGAATCAGATTTTACTGGTGTTACCCTATGTATTTTTTCTGATGACGTTGAATGGGTGAAGAAAAATTATGCATGGAAGCTCAATACAATCTTTATTTCTGATAAACTTGGTAAGAACAGAGATTCTCTGTCAGCGTCTGAAGAACTTTTCTTAATGTCAAATTGTCATCATAATATTATATCTAATAGTACTTTTAGTTGGTGGGGTGCTTATCTTAATCAAAATAAAAAAAAGAAGGTGATCGCACCAAATTTATGGAATAGAAGCCAAATTTTCAAACATAAGAATATTATTCCAATAGATTGGATTCAAATTCCAGTGTAATAAAGCCTTATATTTATGAAAAAAAACATAATTCCAGTTTCAGTCATAATCCCATGCTATTGTTGCTCTGACTCAATTGGTAGAGCTGTTGATTCTGTTACTTCTCAAACAGTTTTACCTTACGAGTTAATTCTGATCGATGATGGAAGTGAGGATGATGGCAAAACAAAGTATGCTATTGAATGCATAAGAGATTCTAATAAAATTTTTAATCAAATTAATTTTAAGTTGATTTTACTGAAAAAAAATTATGGCCCTGCAGACGCTAGAAATGCTGGTTGGAATCTTGCTGTTGGAGATTATATAGCGTTCTTGGATGCTGATGATTCATGGCACCCAGAAAAGTTGCACATACAATACAAGCATATGAAAAGTAATCCAGAGATTGCTTTAAGTGGTCATAAATCTGTTTATTTTAGTAATCGTAGAAATTATCCAATTACAAAAATTTTTGATAATTGGATAATTAGTAAATTTAGCATGCTTATATCTAATCGTCTTCCAACAAGGTCAGTAATGCTTAAAAAGGATATAAAATATAGATTTTTATTTGGTAAGAGAAATGCCGAAGATTATTTATTGTGGTTATTAATAATTTTAAATAATAATCTTGTTTCATTTATAGATCTAGAATTAGCTTATAGTTATAAACGTAATTATGGTGATGGTGGCTTAACAGGCGACTTATATAAATCTCACCTTGGTGTGATTGATGCCTTCAGAAAAATATTTGAAGCGAAAAAAATTTCTTACTCAGTATTTCTTTTATTATTATTAGTATCTTATTTCAAATATTTTTACCGTGTTTTTGTCCTGAATTTTTTAAAAATTAAAGATTTTATTATCAACTGAACTCTATAATAAAGATACTTAAAAAAATACTTTAAATTTTTCTTCTAAACTTTGTTCATTCAGATATAGCTAAATATCAATTGTTGCAGTTACTTTTATTCACTTACCGATTAAAAAATTGGCGACCCCAAGGGGAGTCGAACCCCTGTTGCCTGGATGAAAACCAGGTGTCCTAGGCCTCTAGACGATGGGGTCGTGCTAGAAGAGCGATATTTTACTATAGATTGAAGAAATATTAAAAAAAAGTTGGATTAAAATTAAGAGTATTGTATAAATAGATTTTTACACTTTGATAAGAGAGCTATTATGAAACACCTGAATAAAAAAATTAATCAAATATTTGATAATTTCATATTTATTACTCCATGGCTATTAAGAATGGGTTTAGGGATTTCATTCTTTTTTCATGGCTATGGAAAGTTTCCATTACCACCTCAAAAGCTCATTGATTATTTTGGATTTTCAGAATATTTGGCCTCTTTTGTTGCTATAGCAGAACTTAGTGCTGGAATAATTTTGATTTTAGGGGGCTTCATTAAAAATCATTTAGGCGAGCTTACAACAAGGTTTGGAGCAATGCTAATAGTAATTATTATGACTGTTGCATTAAATTTGGCACATCGGGACTGGTTTATTACACCCAAATTATTTATGAGTGAGCAAATATTTCTGTTAGTAATTGGATTATATTTTTTAATAAGAGGCAATAAGTAAGATTTAGTACTACTTTAATTTAGATTATATGAATATGTTTCAGAAACTTTACATTACAACTTTACGCCTAGCCGGACATGCTAGAGCTAGCTACTACTTATTTGTATTGAGTGTTGCTGAATCCTCTTTTTTCCCAATACCACCCGATGTTATGTTGGCGCCTATGTGTTTAGCAAAGCCTTCTAAAGTATGGAGGTTTGCATTTTTAGCCACTGTAGGCTCTGTACTTGGCGGTATTTTAGGGTATTTAATTGGTAAATTTTCATTTGAATATATTTATCCTCTTATAGAAAATTTTGGATATTCGGCAGCTTATCAAAATGCAGTTAACTGGTTCAATAACTGGGGGTTTTGGGCGATACTAATAGCTGGATTTTCACCCATTCCTTACAAAGTATTTACGATTGCAGCAGGTGCATTAAATATGGCTTTTCTGCCATTTATTATTGGTTCATTAATAGGTCGCGGATCAAGATTCTATTTATTAGCATTTTTAGTTAAATTATTTGGAAATAATATTGATTCTTTACTTAACAAATATATGGACAGAATTGGATGGTTGATACTTTTTTTAATTGTTATTGCCTTAGTAGTGGTTAATTTGTAGATTTTTGAGTGATTATATAATTGTTAGATTTAGCTATTTTATTAAGTTAAAATTTACATATGTGTCATACACCAAAAATTTCTGAGACCAGCAATTCTGAGCTTACAAAAATGCAAGCATCTTCTTTAATTCAAAAAGGTACGGTACTTCATCAGCAAGGTAAATTTGTTGAAGCTCAAGTTATTTATAAGCAGATATTAAAGTCACAACCTGATCATTTTGATGCACTACAATTATTGGGTGTGTTATTTGCTCAAATTAAAAAATATCCAGAAGCTATTAAATACTTATCAAAAGCACTAAAAATAAATCCTAATCACGCAGGTAGTTATAGTAATCGTGGTATTGCCTTAAAAAAACTCAAGCAATTTGATGAAGCTTTAATAAGCTTCGATCAAGCGATTGAAATTAATCCAGATTACACTAATGCTCATTATAATCGTGGTAATACTTTAATGGAGCTAAAGCTATTCGAAGAGGCTCTAGTTAGTTACAATCAAGCGATTAAGATTGAGCCAAACTATGAGGATGCTTATTATAATCGTGGTAATACCTTAATGGAGCTGAAGCTATTTGATGAGGCTCTTAAAAGTTATGATCAAGCGATTGAGATTAATCCAGAGCACGTCGAGACTCATTATAATCGTGGTAATACCTTAATGGAGCTGAAGCTATTTGATAAGGCTCTAAAAAGTTATGATCAAGCGATTGAGATTAATCCAGATCACATTGAGGCTTATAATAATCGTGGCAATACATTAAAAGCTCTTAATTGTCATGATGAGGCTCTTAATAGTTATGATCAAGCGATTAAGATTAACCCAGGTTATCCTGAGGCTTACAATAATCGTGGAAATACTTTAAAAGAGCTTAAGCAATTTGATAAAGCCCTCATTAATTATAACCAAGCTATTGCTATTGACCCTGATTATGCGGACGCTTACTTCAATAAATCAACACTTCTAATTCTTAGAGGAGATTATGAGGAAGGATGGCAGCTTTATGAATGGAGATGGAAACAAAAACATAATAGTAATTCTCGCAGATCTTTTAAACAACCTCTATGGCTGGGCATAGAACCTCTCATTAGTAAAACTTTGTTAATCACTATTGAGCAAGGATTTGGTGATTATATTCAATTTATTCGATATGCTTTATTAGTTGAACATTTAGAAGCAAAGGTCGTTCTTGAAGTTCCTTTATCATTAATAAAACTTACTTCAACTTTAAAAGGAAATTTTATTTTTGTTGAAAGTGGAAAACCCTTGCCTGATTTTGATTATTATTGTCCTGTTGCAAGCTTGCCGTTAGCATTTAAAACTAGTGTAGAAACTATTCCTGCAACAGTTCCTTACCTTTTTGTTGATGAGGTTAAGAAGCAGCAATGGAATAAAAGATTAGGTAAGCAGGGAGCGACTAGAGTAGGGTTGGTGTGGACAGGTAACCCTGATCATAAAAATGATCATAATCGTAGTTTATTACTTAAGCAATTCTCAAGTTTACTTACCCTACCTTTTGAATTTCATTCCCTACAAAAAGATACAAGAGCAGTTGATAGCCAGACGATCATTGATTTCCCAAATATTTATCATCATCAAGAGGAGTTACAAGATTTCTCTGATACTGCAGCACTGATTGATGCTATGGATATTATCATCTCAGTAGATACTTCAGTTGCCCATTTAGCAGGAGCGATGGGACAGAAATTATGTTTGCTATTGCCTTATGTGCCAGATTTTAGATGGATGATAGATAGGGATGATAGTCCTTGGTATCCATTCGCAAAAATTTACAGACAAGAAAAGATAAACGGTTGGGATACAGTGATAGAAAAATTAAAAACTGATTTACTGGAGAATATAAACATAGCAAGTTAACGTTAAAGATTATTTTTATACTGGCTTCTAATTTTCCTTAATTCCCATATTAGCCAAGCTAATAAAATATTTGTTAAAAAACTTGAGCCAATAAGACTTGTTCCAAATGCAGTGCCTAATCCAAGATAAAGCCAATCCATATTACCTCCTAGTATTTAAATTACTAACAAGTTTAATTATATAGTTTTATTTTTGTTAAAATGTAAGATAAATTTATTATGAGATTAAGTATGAATTAAATTTCTAAAGAGATAAAAAAATAAATCTTAATTAAGCTGTACTTGATTTACCGCTCGATATTTAATTTATTTTTCCTAAGCAATCAAATTTATGAACACTATGAGCACTTATAAAAATGAGAAAAGATCAAATAGCTGATTTATTGCAGAAAGGTAATGCACTTCACCAGAAAAATAATTTTGTTGAAGCGCAAGTAATCTACGAAAAAATATTGAGTTTACATCCAGATCATTTTGATGCATTGCATCTGTTAGGCTCATTATTAGGCCAACTTCAAAAATATTCAGAAGCTATTAAGTATTTATCTAAAGCATTAAAGATTAACTCAAATGATGCACGAACCCAATGCAATCAAGGTATTGTTCTTAAAGAGCTTAAGAGGTTTGATGAAGCACTCGTTAGTTATGATCATGCTATTGAGATTGAGCCAAACTATGCTGATGCTTTCAATAATAAAGGTATTGCTCTTAAAGAGCTTAAGAGGTTTGATGAAGCACTCGTTAGTTATGATCATGCTATTGAGATTGAGCCAAAATTTGCACAAGCTCATTATAATCGAGGCATTGCTTTACAGGCACTTAATCGATTTGATGAAGCTCTTTCAAATTATGATCAAGCAATAGGAATAAAATCAAACTATTTAAATGCCATTAATAATCGTGGTGTTGTTTTAAAAGAGCTTAAGCGTTTTAATGAAGCCCTTGATAATTACAATATGTTAATTAAGTTATTTGATTTTGCTAATAATGGATATAATCGCCAGGGTAATCAGTATAAGATTGACAAAGCAAAAGCTTATTATAACAAAGGAAAAACGCTACAAGAGCTGAAACGATTTGATGAAGCTCTTTCAAGTTACGATTCAGCACAAGAAATACATCCAACAGATTACCCAGAGGCTTTAAATAATTCAGGCAATACAATGCAAGAAATTGGAAAATTTGATCGAGCTCTAATCAAATATAATCTTGCAATAAGTGCCAAGCCCGATTATGCCGATGCTTATTTTAATAAATCTATACTTTTACTTCTTTTGGGGAAATATATAGAAGGGTGGCAACTCTATCAGTGGCGATTTTTGCAAGAAGATAAAGTTGATACTGCTCGCTCATACCAACAACCATGTTGGTTAGGAGATGAACTATTAACTGACAAAACATTGTTAATTTACATAGAGCAAGGATTTGGTGATTATATTCAATTTATTCGTTACGCCCTTTTATTAGAGAGGTCAGGTGTAAACGTTATCCTTGAAGTTCCATTAGAGCTAACGGGAGTTATTAAAACTTTAAAAGGAAATTTTAATCTTATTGAAAGTGGAAAAACTTTGCCTGATTTTGATTATCACTGTCCTGTGATGAGCTTGCCGTTTGCATTTAAAACAACGGTAAAAAGTATTCCTTCAAAACTGTTGAGTAAAAATATTAATAATCCTTATATTTACGTAGATGAAGATAAAAAGAAACTGTGGAGTAATTTATTAGGTGAGAAAAAAAATCATATTAAGAGAGTAGGGCTAGTGTGGTCAGGTAATCCTGAACATAAAAATGATCATAATCGTAGTTTGTTGCTTAAACAACTAACAAGTATATTTTCGTTATCTTTAGAGTTTCATTCTCTCCAAAAAGAAATAAGAGAAATCGATGCTCAAACTATGAAAGACTTTCCTCATATTCACAATCATCAAGAGGATATAGTTGATTTTACCGATACTGCAGCACTGATTGATGCTATGGATATTATCATTTCAGTCGATACTTCAGTTGCTCATCTAGCAGGAGCAATGGGAAAGAAAATATGGATATTGTTACCTTACTTTCCTGACTTTAGATGGATGTTAAATAGAGATGATAGCCCTTGGTATCCATCTGCAAAACTTTATAGACAAGAAAAGATAAACAATTGGGATAGTATATTAGAAAAGGTTAAGGCTGAATTGTTGAAGCTCATAAATTAATCTATGAAAAAAATGTATGTAATAAAAATTTGATATAATCAAAAAAATGAAAAAAATACCAGTAATTATTCCCTTCTTTAAAGATCATGATGCTTTAGATAAAGCAAAGCAATCGTTGGCAAATCAGAAAATTGCTACTGAGCTATTTATTCGTGATAACTCTTACGATAATATTCTTTACACTAAAGCAATTAATGAGGGCTTAAGAAAATTTTGCTTTAATAATTCGTATGATTTTATATTAGTCATGAACCAAGATGCTTACCCTTCTGCAAACTGCCTTGATGTCCTAGTTAAAACAATGGAAATGAATCCAAAATGTGGAATAGTTACGCCTGTAGCTTTTGATGAGCAAGGTAAAAATACGTGGTATGGTGGATTAGAGGCTTTTCCTTGGGGGCGACATCGATTTGGAGAGAGTTCTCGACCAGACACCCCTGACTCATTACTTGAGCCTTTTCATACTCCCTGGGCTAATGGGGCATGTATGTTGCTTAGAGTTGATATGGTAAAAGAAATTGGCTTATTAGATGAAAATATGCAATTCATTTGTTCAGACGCAGATTATTCATTTACAGCAAGATCAAGAGGTTGGGAGATATTAGTATCACCTCGTGCAATCATTGAGCATGATCTTGGATCAAGCTCTCCTCTGAAAAATGATTGGTTAACTCAAGTTAAGCTAGAGGATCAGATTTATTTTGGAGAAAAATGGTTAAGCGGAGATGTATACAAAAAATTATCTTTTGAAGGTTCTTTATTAACTTCGTCAGTGATTGCAAATGAATTGGAAAAAAGTAGAAGCTATTTAAAAGAAATCAGCTAACAAATAATAAGTAAGAATGAATTATTTAATTAAAATATAGTCTTATATTTTTAAAAAAAAAAGGATAACAATTAAATGTTAACAAATAAAACAGAAGAAGAATGTCCAGCCCATAAATGTAAACCTTTTATGGCTTTATGTTATTTGGCTGCTCTTTTTTTAATTTTAGGCATAGTCTCGTTTGTTAAATATCTCTTTAATTAATCTTAAAAGGTTTTTGTATAATAAAATGAAAAAATCACTACTACTTTTCTTTTTTCTGCCCAATTTTGTAATGGCTGAAGTACTTCATGTTGATTTAATTTGCGAAGGAGAGTCAGCTCTTTATTGTGAAGATTCCAAAAAATGCGGAAATGAGCCGGCTGTTGAAATTATAAAGATAGTTGGCAACACTTTAATTCATAAAATTCATGGGAATCAATTTTTAGAAGTCAATGACAATATGGTTAGTTATGAAGAGATCGATACGGATGGTTCAATTGGATTCTCTCTTAATATAAATAGACAAACAGGTAAGATTGAAATAATAAGAGGTTGGAGCAAGCCATACCACTTTACTGGAGTATGTCAGCAACCTCATATTAAAAATCCATACGATCCTACTTAAAAAGGGGATTGATAAAATCATGATTTCAGTTTTTTATGATGATAAATGTAGTTTATGTTCTAGAGAGATTAATTTTTATAAAAAAATTGCCCCAAAAGCTCCCTTGAAATGGTTAGGGATATCTTCCTCATCGAAAGAGTTAAAAAATGCAAAAGTAAAGCGCTTAGATGCATTAATGTTTCTTCATGCAAGAGATCAGGATGGTATTTTTCACATAGGGGTAGATGCTTTTATATTGATTTGGCGTAATCTTCCATATTTTAAGTATATAAATTATTTTATTTCGCTACCAGGAATTTATCAACTTGCTAATCTCATTTATGAAAAATTTGCTAAGTATCGCTTTAAAAATCTTGAACATTGCCAAATAGAATTTCATAAAATAAAATAATTTTAAGATACTTATGAGAGCTATATATTGGTTTAGAAACGATCTAAGGTTGAATGATAATCTCTCGTTAAATTTAGCACTCAATAAATCAGATGAAATTTTATTTGTATATATTCATGATATCGTTAATGATAATAAAGCTTCTTGGGGATTCAAGAAGATGGGAGAACATAGAAAATTATTTTTATCACAAGGCTTAAAAGAATTAAACCAAAATTTAGGAAAATATGCTCATTCATTAAATATATACATTGATGATTCAGTAGATATCCTAAAAAAATTAGTTACTAAGTATAAAATCGATACTATTTTTTGTGAATCAATTGAAGCTTTTGATGAGAAGAAACAAATAGAGTTACTGGGTAATTTAGAAATTAATGTTATTACTTATTTTCAGTCATCATTATTTAAAATAAATCAGTTACCTTTTGATATAGGCGGTTTACCTGATGTATTTACTAACTTCAGAAAAGCTCTTGAACACTTTGACATTAAGCCAAATAAACCTGCAAGTCTTTCGAATAAAATATTTAATATAGCTTCAATTAAAGATATTAAGTTTGTTGAGCTAGAGACTAATCTAAATAGATATAGTGAGAGTTCATTTCCAATTATGGATAAAGATTTTATGGGTGGAGAAAAATCAGGTACTTTGTATTTAAAAAAATATTTTCAAAGCAATAAAGCAGAGAGCTATAAATATACAAGGAATGAATTAACAGGGATAAACTTTTCAACTAAGTTTTCACCATGGCTTGCACTTGGCTATATTTCAGCAAGACAAGTATTTTTCTCTTTGAGTGAGTATGAAAATAAGAATATTAAAAATGAAAGTACCTATTGGATTTTTTTTGAGCTACTCTGGAGAGATTATTTTAGGTTCATCATGATTAAATATGGAGAGAAATTATTTTTTAAAAGGGGTTTAAATTTATCAAAACAAAATATAAAACATGATGATGATAACTTTGAATTATGGAAAGCAGGAAAAACTAATAATAATTTCATTAATGCAGGTATGAATGAGCTTAGAGTAACAGGATTTTTATCAAATAGAATGAGACAAATTGTTGCGAGCTATTTTATAAATGAATTAAGCTGTGATTGGAGAGCTGGCGCTGCATGGTTTGAATCAAAACTAATTGATTATGATGTTTATAGTAATCAAGGAAATTGGGCATATATTTCTGGATGTGGAACAGACCCTCGTGGCGGAAGATTATTTAATATTGAAAAACAACAAAAGATATACGATAAAAATTTTAATTATCAAATATTGTGGAATTTATAATGAAAAAACTGCATGTCATATTAGGCAACCAATTATTTCCAATTAATAAAATAAATAAAAAAGAATCATCATTGGTGTTTATGGCGGAAGATTATGATTTATGCTCTGAACATAAAAATCATAAATTAAAAATTTTAAATTTTCTAGTTTCAATGAGAGAGTATCGTGATCATTTAAAGAAAAATGGTTTTAAAGTTTTTTATGCTCAAATTGAAGAACCTGATTTTGATAAACCCTATGAATTAAAACTATTAAATATTTTAACTAAAGAAAAAATTAATGAGGTTTTATTCTATGAAATAGAAGATTACTTGTTTGAAAAAAAGATTATTAATTTTTTAAATAAAAATTCTATTAAATATTCGATATCACCTTCACCAATGTTCTTATGCTCAAGAAACAAATTTTTAGAATTTTCAAAAATAAATAAAACTCTTAGAATGGCTAGTTTTTATCAAATGATGAGGAAAGATTTAAAGATATTAGTTGATGAAAAAGAGAAGCCAATTGGAGGTAAATGGTCATTTGATCTTGATAATAGAAAAAAACTTCCTAAAGATATTTTGCTTCCATCAATACCAAAAAATAAACCTTCTATATATCTTGACGAATTAGATAAAATAATTAATTTAAAATTCAAACATCATCCAGGCACCACTAAAAATAATTGGGTACCTTTTAATAGAGAACAGGCGATGGAAATGCTCGAGGATTTTCTAAAAAATAAACTTGAAAATTTTGGTAAGTATGAAGATGCTATAGATTCAAATAATAATTTTTTATTTCATAGTGCGCTAAGTCCAATTATAAATATGGGATTAATTACACCGATTGAAGTTATAGAAAAAACACTTATTTATCACACAAAGACACCTTTTCCATTAAATTCTCTTGAAGGCTTTATAAGACAAATTATAGGATGGAGAGAGTTCATTAGGGGAATATATCATTTAGAAGGCCAGAATGAGTCTGTTGGTAATTTTTGGAACCATGATAGATGTTTAACAAAAGACTGGTATGACGGTACAACAGGGATTGTCCCCTTAGACGATGCTATTAAAGATTGTGTTAACTATGGTTATACGCATCATATTCCAAGGCTAATGATTATTTCAAATATAATGAATTTATCTAGAATTCATCCAACTGAAATTCATAAATGGTTTATGGAAATGTTTGTAGATTCTGCAGACTGGGTAATGACACCTAATGTATTCGGAATGGGTACATTCGCTGATGGCGGATTATTTGCTACCAAACCTTACTCTTGTGGATCCAATTATATTTTAAAAATGAGTAATTATAAAAAGGGTGAATGGTGCGAAACATTAGATGGTCTGTACTGGAGTTTTATATCTGATAATGAATTATTTTTTAAAAAAAATCCTAGACTATCAATTATAAGTAACTCACTTAAAAGAATGAAGCCTGAAAGAAAAGAAATTATTTTCAACAAAGCCAAAAATTTTATTAAAGAAAAGACAAAAAAATAACCAAATTTTATGAAAACTTGCCCAAAATGCAAATCTAATATGATTATAGATGTAATTTATGATGTCATTTCTCAGCCCGATACCCCTGTTAACAGATGCAAATCTTGCGGGTATGAGTTTGGTGGTCTTGATAAGTATTTGAATGATGAATTTATTAATGATGATTTATAATATATCAAATTGACAAAATTGTGTGTACCTAAGCCTTCATAAAAAGTGGAATAATAAAAGCGAAAAGAAGTCCAATTAGAAATATTCCTAGTGATGTAAAATATATAACCATCGATAATTTTCTGGCTTGCATGCATGCATATGCTTGTTTTTTATCTGCAGGACATGGCATACTTTTAGTTTGGTACTGCATTATTCCAGAAATAATAAGTATTATAAATGCACCAATAAATATTGGAATTTTATATATAGAAAGAATTATCAATTGTGGAAATATCGAAATTAACGAGCTTAATGCTGCCCCTGCACCAATCGAAACTAATAGGGCAGGTAGCGCACAACAAAATATAGTTCCTGTACTGGTAAATAAAGCTAGATAATTTACTAGTTTATTTGACGTAATTATTTGAGTGTTCTTACTCAGAGTCATACTTATCCCTAATTTGAATCACAGAGTCAGAAACGACCTCAATTTTTTTAACATCGTAACCCGCCTCAGTAATGATTGTTGTAATAAGTTTATTATCAATAACTTTGCCATCTTTCGATTCTATTGCGACAAAGTAATTCTCTAGATTAACAAAAACATCTTTTATATTTTTCGTTGATTTAAAACTTTTTTCAAGACCTTGTGCACAAAATGCACATACCATCCCAAGAACCTCAATTTTTTGTGTCACTGCATTGCTATTTAAACTAAACAATAATATTGATAATAATGCTAATTTTTTCATAACGTGATCTCCTAAAATGTATACATCAAATGAATAGATGGGTCCCCAACTGTTGTTATCCCAGCATCCATAAATATTGCATTATTTATCAATCTTAGGGTAGAGGTGTATTCAACTTTCGTGAATAGACTATTAGTATTTTTAGCTTTTAAAATAAGCCAGGGTTGTATTTTTTTATAGCTCGTTTCATAGAATGAAAAACCAGCTTCAATTTTACTCGTATCAAAATTATCATGTCCAACTCTTAAAAATTTATGTGAGATTAGCCCATAGATTCTTTTTGTTTCATAATCAAATTGGAATTTAGGGCTTAAATAAGAATCTCTTTTCTCCTTGGAGTTTTTTTTAATACTCACTGTTCCAGCTTCAGTAAAAAGCCATAGGTTAGTTTGCGAGTTAATTGCATTTATTCTCATCAACTTCCTCAAATGAAATATCCCACCTGATTTTATCTGGTAATCCCTCCCTTTCATCTGGTGTGCTTTTATCCCTAATGAGTCTTTTGAGGTCATTGCATAACTTGATTCAACACTAGAATGATTTTTACTAATCGTAGTCATGCTGGTGATTGAGCCCTTAAAATTCATCGGTGCTGCCTGAAGTCCTGATTGGTAGATAACTAAGAGTCCGATAACCATTGCATAAATTTTAATTATTTTTATCATCGTTTGTATAAGTTAGTAAGCTCCTGAATTTTTTCTGCCTGTACTTTTTTATCTTTTGAATGAAATGCATCCATCACGCAGGTTTCAAGGTGTTTTTGAAGCATAATAATTTCTAGAGACTGGCAGGCTGAGCTTACCGCTTTTAATTGAGTAATGATCTCTGGACAATACCTTTTGTCCTGAATCATTTTTTTTATTCCATTTAATTGACCTACGACTTTGTTTATTCTTGGAATATGCTTTTCATAATTTGGGTGTTTAGAATCACAACTTTTATCCATAATTTTTCCTTAAATTTTGATTATTTATACTCTATACCCCTATAGGGTATTAATCAAGTATTTATTTAAAAAATTACGATCATAATAACAATAATTTTTTTAGAACTTTGTTTGGTAATTGGTATCATACTGAGTAATATTGCATAATTAATTTAAGGATGACTATGAATACTCTATCTTTGTTGTTTGAAATCAAACAAAAATTATTAGTTGTTTTACCTTTATTAATTTTTTCATTAATATCGCATGCTGGAGATGAAAAATTGAATGATAATAAAAAAATTTTAGATGGGAAAATCCTCGCCAAAACTCAACTTGTAGTTTTTGAGTCTGAGACTTGTAGCTCTTGTAAGGCATTTAAAAAAGATGTGATGGCCAACTGGAAATCATCTTATTCCATTGAAAAAACTTACAGCATGCAAGTGCCACTTGGGTGGGAGTTAAAAGAATCAGTTTGGGCTACCCCAACTATTGTTATGTTTGAAGATGGTAAAGAGACTTCTAGGTACACAGGTTATGACGGAAACACAAAAGAATTTTGGCGCTGGTTTGGCATGCAAACTTTAACCCCTGAACAAAAAAAAATTGCTTTTGAAAGTGGAACAGAACTGCCATTTAGTGGTTCATTATTAGATAATAAAGATCCAGGATATTATGTTGACCCAATCACCGGCGAGCGCTTATTTCGAAGTGATGCAAAATTTACAAGTGGTACTGGCTGGCCAAGTTTTTTTGATCCAATTCCAGGATCTTTAGTATTTAAAGAAGATGGTAATAGGGTGGAGGTTTTGAGTGCTAGTTCAGGTATTCATTTGGGCCATGTATTTAATGATGGACCACCGCCAAGTGGTAAACGATACTGTATTAATAGTGCCGTACTAAAATTTGTAGCAGATTAATTTTATTTCATCTGTTTCTTACTGTTCTTTATTATCTTAAATTAGGTTTAACCTTGATTTAAATTTTCTTATTAGGAGTCCTAAACTTAGATGTTGCAATGGTTTGAAAATTTAATTAGTCCTTTTCCAAAAGATTTGATACAAACACCACCTAAATCTTTATTTAAATTTGCTTGGTTATGTATTAAAGATATTAAAATGTATATTGGCTTAATGGCGATTTTAACTGCATCCATAGCAAGCTTAGAGGCTATTCTATATGCTATTTTAGGGAAGTTAATTGACCTTATGGTCGCTAGCGACCCTAGTCAATTTTTCAATAATCATATGAATTTCCTACTTCTAATCGGAGCCATACTGATAGGCAGCACGTTTTTTGTTGCTATTAGAGCAATGATAAAACATCAAACATTAGCCGGGGCTTTCCCAATGAGAATGAGGTGGAATTTTCACCGACTATTATTAAATCAAAGTATTAATTTTTATAATAATGAATTTTCTGGCCGAATTGCTGCAAAAGTAATGCAGACTACTTTAGCTTTAAGGGATATGTGGTTTATATTATCTGATATATTAGTTTATGTAATTGTTTATATCACCACCATGATTATTTTAGTTGGAAGCCTAAATACCTTACTATATTTCCCATTTTTAATATGGTTAAGTATCTATATTGCAACCCTGTTTTATTTTATACCTAAACTTGCAAAACTCTCCAAAAACCAAGCTGATGCTCGTTCACTTATGACTGGTCGAATAACGGATGCTTATACAAATATCAACACGGTTAAACTTTTTTCTCATGCTGGTAGAGAGTCTAAATATGCTAAAAATGCAATGAAGGATTTCTTGTATACCGTAAAACTTCAAATGCGTAAGATTACTGGCATTCAAATTATTAATCATTTCCTAAGTATGTTTTTAATCCTATCAACCACTGGAACAGCTTTGTTTCTATGGTCAAACAACGAAATTGCTGTTGGAGTTGTGGCTGCTGCAACTGCTATGTCCTTAAGATTGAATGGGATCTCACAGTGGGTAATGTGGGAGATGACATCCTTATATGAGCAAATTGGCGTCAGTCAAGATGGACTCAATATGCTTTCTAAGAAACAGCAAATTAATGATAAATCTAATGCCATAACAATTAATATAAAAAAGGCGCCAATTACATTTAAAAATGTTTATTTTGCATATCAAAATAATGATAGTTTTTTTTCTAACTTTAATTTAAATATTCAACATGGAGAAAAAGTTGGCATAGTAGGAAGATCCGGAGCCGGTAAATCCTCATTAGTTAATCTTTTGCTAAGATTTTACGATTTAGATAAAGGTGAAATCCTAATTGATAATAAAAATATTACTTCAATTACTCAAGATAGCTTGCGATCTAATATAGCCATGGTTACTCAGGATACATCTCTACTTCATCGATCCATTGAGGAAAATATCGCTTATAGCAAACCTAGTTCTTCAGATAAGGAAATTATTGCAGCTGCTAAAAAAGCGCAAGCTCATAAATTCATAATGGACCTAAAAGATCAATACGGGAATATTGGATATAAATCTTTAGTTGGTGAGAGGGGGGTTAAGCTTTCTGGTGGTCAAAAGCAAAGGATTGCAATTGCAAGGGTAATTCTTAAAAATGCACCCATACTGCTATTAGATGAAGCCACAAGCTCATTAGATTCAGAAGTGGAAGTTATTATTCAAGATAGTCTCGACATTCTTATGCAAGGTAAAACTGTGATCGCTATAGCACATAGGCTTTCTACAATTGCTGCAATGGATAGATTAATTGTAATGGATAATGGAAAAATTATTGAAGAGGGAAATCATAAAGTACTTATCAAGAAAAAAGGTTTGTATTATCAGTTGTGGCAACACCAGAGCGGTGGATTTATTGGTGATTAAAATATAGCAATATATTGAATTCAGCAATCCAAAATCCTATACATTAATAAATATTGCTATAATTTAAGATTAGAAAATCTATTGCTAAAATTTACCAATCAAATTACTATTCGAATATGAAAAATAGAGACAATCGAACAACAACTGAAATTGATGCTCATATGGCTAGAGCAACTTCTGCAGCTAACTCCGGAATGACTTTTGCATTAGATGAATATTGCTGTTTAATTTGTAATGCCTACCTGCGAAAACAAATTTTTCAATCAGATTTACCAGTTATACAGGATTTAACTAAATTCTTTATGATGATTGCAAACCTTAAAAATTATTCAAAACTAACAGAAATTTTGGTAAATACAAATAATCTAACAAAAAATATCAAAAATCTTCATTTAGAAAACGACTTCCAACAAGTCTTATCTGATACTAAAAAAAATCAATTACGAAGCTTATGTAATATTAAACCAACAAAAGATAGTCGCCTCCATGGAGATGATGATTTTTATGCTAAATATGCAAGAGACCTTGAAACTAATTGGGTTAGGAATGCTCAGAGATTTTCTGGTATGAAGCTTAAAAAAAGTTTAAATATTTTAGATATTGGATGTGGTTTTGGTTTCTTTTCGCATATAGCAGAATTTAATGGACACAATGTTGATTCAATTGATATGCCAAATGCAAGCCCTATCCTTAAAGAAGCATCAAAATTACTTAAAATAAAAAAACATGAATTTACAATTAAGAAAAAGGTACCCTTAATAAATTTAAAAAAGAAGTTTGATGTGGTTACTGCATTTCAAATTTTTTTTAATGGCCACTGTTCAAAAGAACTCTGGGATGTTGAGGAATGGAGGTATTTCCTTTTAGACTTACATGACAATATTTTAAATGATAACGGAGTTGTTCACTTGGTTTTTAATGCTGAGCATGATAATTTAAAACCAATTATTATCGACGGCGAACAAGTATTTTTAGGTAAGAAATCAGTTGAGGAATTTTTTAAACCATTTTTTGTTATGATTTCAGGTATATCTCGATTAGAAAATAAAATGTATGCTGTTTTAACGAAAAACAATATCAAAGATGCATGCCATACTAATCTATTTAAAAAACGTAGCTATAATATTAAAGCCTCGGTTAGTAAATATGGATTCTAGATTCTATATTGATTACCCTCAAGAAAGAATTGAGGAGGGGAGTAATGTATATAGATGCAGTATTTGTAAAGAAAAAGCTCTTACAATAAATGGTTTATTAGCCAACCATAAGGATAGTTGTAATTACCGAATGGAAAAAGAGAAACTTTTAAATTCTAATGAGTAATCAAGAGTGTTCTAATGCAATAGATTTGGTATTAAATGGTAATTGGAATGAAGCGCATGCGATTGTTCAAGAGCTATCTTCTTCATCAGCAAAATGGATCCATGCAGTTTTACATAAAATTGAAGGCGATGAATCTAATAGTCGATATTGGTATAATCTTTGTAATATAGAACTATACGAATCCTATCAGGACACAACTCAGGAATTATTGGCAATTAAAAAGCACTTAGAAAGTAAATTGCCCTTCCGAAAATAAATCGATACATTATCCATATATTTAATTTCTTTAATTAATTTTTGATTTTATTCATATTCAAATATATGTTAATTTATGCAATAAGTCTTATAAAAAACCAAGCGTTATTAAACAATATTATAAAAATAAATATAATATAATCAATAGTTTATATAATTAATATCTTCAAAATAAAATAGTTGATTTTTTGTACAGTCTTATATAAGATATATATAAGTTAAAATAATATATTTTAAGGTAAATATTTTATGAATCCTCTTTATATTCAAGTAAAAAAAAGAATCACTGAAAGCTTAGTTAACGCTGAATGGTCACCAGGGCAATCTATACCTAGTGAAATGGAGTTAGCAAGAAAATATAATGTAAGCCAAGGTACTGTTAGAAAAGCAATTGATGATTTATCTGCAGATAAAATACTTATTCGTCGTCAAGGTAAAGGAACTTTTGTTTCGACTCATAACGAAGAAAATATTCAACTAAGATTTCTGAGGCTTACCGAGAAATCAGGTAATAAAGAAAAATTAGAAAATAAGTTAATATCATTTGAAAAAGAGAAGGCTAGCAATCAAATAGCCAAAGCTTTGGCTATAAATACTTCATCTACGCTTATTTCTATTAAAAGATTACTTACTTTTAATGGAAAACCACTTATTTTAGATTTTATTAAAATTCCAGCTATCTCATTTCGTGGCTTGTCAGCTGAAAAAGTTATAGAAAAAAATGGATCAATGTATCGAATGTATGAAACTGATTTTGGGATTCAGATGCTACGAGCTGATGAAAAAATTAAAGCTGTTGCAGCTAATAATGAATCTTCATCGATGCTTAATGTATCTGAAAATGCACCATTATTAAGTGTTGAAAGGCTATCATATACCTACGATGACAAGCCTATTGAGTGGAGGTTGGGTTTATGTGTCACTCTTGATCATTATTATAAAACCGAACTTGAATAGGATTAAAATGAATAAAAAAATAAAAGAGGCTCTTCACTATCACGAATTTCCAATACCAGGAAAATTATCAGTAACCCCTACAAAACCTTGTAAGACTGCAGATGATTTAGCTTTAGCTTATACACCAGGTGTTGCAGAGCCAGTTCTTGAGATTGCGAAGGATCCTCATAATGCTTATCGCTATACAAATAAAGGTAATTTAGTAGCAGTAATTACGGATGGCTCAGCTGTTCTTGGGCTTGGTAATGTTGGAGCATTAGCAGGAAAACCAGTAATGGAAGGTAAAGGAGTGCTATTTAAGCGATTCGCTGATATTGATGTTTATGATATTGAAATCGATTGTACCGATCCAGATGAATTTATTCAAACAGTTGTAAACATTGCGCCTACCTTTGGCGGTATAAATCTAGAAGATATTGCAGCGCCAAATTGTTTTTACATTGAAACAGAGTTAAAAAAACGTCTAGATATTCCTGTTTTTCATGATGATCAACATGGTACTGCGGTTATTGTAGCTGCAGGATTAATTAACGCTCTTGAAATTCAGAAAAAGAAATTATCAGAAGTAAGAATTGTTTTTTTAGGTGCTGGTGCAGCTGGTTGTTCTTGTGCTCGATTACTTAAATTAATGGGTGCTAAAAATATATCATTAGTTGATCGTAAAGGTGTTTTAAATAAAAAAAGAAAAGATTTAAATCAATATAATCAAGATCTTGCAATTGAAACAGAACATAAAACATTAGAAGATGTAATGATTGATTCAGATGTATTTATCGGAGTTTCTGGAGCAAACCTTCTTTCCCCTCATTTGATCATTAAAATGAATCAAAACCCTATTATTTTTGCTCTTGCTAACCCTTACCCAGAAATTTTACCTGATGAAGCTCATTCAGTTCGAGATGATATTGTCATGGCAACAGGTCGTTCAGATTTTCCAAATCAGGTAAATAATGTTTTAGGGTTCCCCTTCTTATTTAGAGGAGCATTAGATGCAAAAGCCAAAGAGATCACTAACGATATGTTGATTGCTGCTGCTAAAGCTTTAGCCAGACTTGCTAAAGAAGAGGTGCCACAATCGGTGCTAGATGCTTATAAATCTAAATCTATGATTTTTGGAAAAGAGTATTTTATTCCCAAACCATTTGACCCTAGACTTATTGATTGGGTTGCGAAGGCTGTAAGACAGGCAGCTTAGTTTTGATTTCCAAACAACCTAAAAATTTAAATCTATTTACTATCAGACTCCCTTTGCCTGCTCTAGTTTCTATTCTTCATCGAATGAGTGGTGTTCTTCTATTCTTGCTAATGCCTTTCCTTTCATGGGCTTTATGTGCTTCACTATCATCAGTTTTACACTTTAATAAAATAGTACTTATCTTGAATACATGGCCGATAAAAGTAATTCAAGTATGTTTTATTTGGGCTTTAATTCATCATTTAATGGCTGGTTTAAGACATTTGCTATTAGATTTACAAGTTGGTAACGATCTAATTATGGCTAGATTTAGTAGCAAAACTGTTTTATTAATTAGCTTTATATTGACAGTTATTGTGGCTTATTGGTTATGAATATTAACTGGATAAAAGAACCTTTTGGGGGGATGACTCAATGGATATATCAGAGATTTACAGCATTATTCATGCTTATCTACCTCTTAACTATGGGTATTCTAATTTCAACTTATCCTGATATTGACTACTTTGGCTGGATTTCTATTTTTAATAGTAGGTGGGTAAGTGTTGGAACTTTAATATTTTTTTATTTAATGTTTTTTCATGCTTGGATTGGGATGCTTCATATTACAGAGGATTATATTAGATGGAATACTATTCGGAGAGCTGTAAATTTTTGTTTTTTGATAATGATAATTTTACAGCTTTTAATTTTAAGCATTTATTTGATTAAATGAGAATAAGTTAATGCTTAAACATTTTACATTTGACTCAATTATTCTTGGAGGTGGAGGATCAGGTTTAACTACTGCAATACAACTTTCTCAGGGAGGACAAGATGTTGCAGTAATTTCGAAAGTATTTCCAACTCGGTCCCATACTGTAGCCGCTCAGGGAGGAATTGCAGCAGCTTTAGCGAATATATCAGATGATAAATGGCTTTGGCATATGTACGATACTGTGAAAGGGTCTGATTATTTGGGTGATCAAGATGCTATTGAATATATGTGTAAAAATGCTGCTGAGGCAATCTATGAACTGGAACATATGGGAATGCCTTTTGATAGAAATGATGATGGACGAATTTACCAGCGGCCTTTTGGGGGTATGACTAAAAACTTTGGTGAATCATCAATATCTAGAACTTGCGCCGTTGCAGATAGAACTGGTCACGCAATGCTTCATACTTTATATCAAAAAAATATTGAGTTAAACACAAAGTTCTTTGTTGAGTGGGTTGGCTTAGATTTAATTCGTGATAATGATGGATCAGTATTAGGAATTATGGCTCTTGAAATTAAGACCGGAGATTTGGCTATTTTTCATGCTAAAAATACTATTTTTGCAACTGGAGGAGCAGGACGAATTTTTCAAGCAAGTACCAATGCCTATATTAATACTGGAGATGGTTTGGGTATGGCAGCACGAGCAAATATTGCATTAGAAGATATGGAATTTTGGCAATTTCACCCAACTGGAATTCTTGACGTTGGGGTTTTAATTACAGAGGGAGTTAGAGGTGAGGGTGGTTATCTAGTTAATTCAAACAACGAGAGATTTATGAGTAAATACGCCCCAAAAGCTAAAGATCTCGCTAGTCGCGATGTTATTTCTAGGGCAATTGCAACTGAAGTAAAAGAAGGCAGAGGTATTGGTCCAAATAAAGATGGAGTTTATTTAACATTATCCCATTTAGGCGAGTCATTAATAAATGAAAAGTTACCTGGAATTCGTGAAACTGCAATTAAATTTGCTAATGTTGATCCAGTCAATGATCCAATCCCAGTTGTTCCAACAGTCCATTACATGATGGGAGGCATTCCAACGAACCTTGATGGACAGGTAAGGGATACAGCTAATAATTCAATTGTCGATGGCTTTTATGCAGTAGGTGAATGTGCTTGTGTGTCCGTTCACGGTGCAAATCGATTAGGATCAAACTCATTATTAGATTTGGTGGTATTTGGAAGGGCGGCAGGTTTACATATTATTAAAAATTCTAAAAATAAAAAACACAAGTTATTACCTAAAGATCCAGCTGAATTTACTTTAAATCGATTAAACAAAATTGAAATAAATAGTGATGGTGAAGATCCAAAAGAAGTTGGGGATGAATTAAGGAAAGTTATGCAAGATCATTGTGGTGTTTTTCGTTTTCCTGAGTTATTAAAAAAAGGATTAAAAGAGATTCAGACTATAAGAATAAAAACTAATAATTTACAAATTAAAGATAAGTCAAAAGTTTTTAATACTGCTAGAACGGAAGCCTTAGAGCTAACAAATTTAATTGAAGTAGCAGAGGCAACTATGAATGCAGCATATGCAAGAAAAGAAAGTAGGGGAGCACATTCACGTTTTGATTATCCAAAAAGAGATGATCAAAATTGGCTTAAACATTCATTTTATAATCCAATTAAAAAAAATATGTCATTTCGGCCAGTGAATTTAAAGCCATTAACTGTTGAATCATTTCCTTTAAAGGAAAGGATCTATTAAAAATATGAAAATCTCAATTTATCGATTTAATCCTGATAAGGATAAAAAACCATATATGCAAAGCTATGATTTTATCCCTTCTAAAACAGATGTAATGCTTTTAGATGCCTTAATAAAGATAAAAGCTATTGATGATTCACTTTCAATGAGAATGTCATGTCGTGAAGGTGTTTGCGGCTCTGATGGCATGAATATAAACGGAAAAAATGGATTAGCTTGCATTACTAAATTAGCTGACTTAAAGCCCCCTATTGTTATTAGACCAATGCCAGGCCTTCCTGTTGTGAGAGACTTAGTAGTAGATATGACTCAATTTTATGATCAACATAATTCAGTCAAACCATATTTAATAAATAAGGAATTACCACCAAAAAAAGAAAGGCTTCAAAGTCCTGATGATAGAAAGAAGCTTGATGGCCTATATGAGTGCATAATGTGCGGTGCTTGTACAACTGCATGTCCATCTTTTTGGTGGAATCCAGACAAGTTTGTTGGCCCAGCTGGACTTCTTCAAGCGTATAGGTTTTTAGCTGACTCAAGAGACCAAGGTGAAGATGATCGCTTGGCAGACTTAGATGATCCTGATCGATTATATCGTTGTCACAATATTATGAACTGTGCCGATGTCTGTCCAAAGGGGTTAAATCCATCTAAAGCAATTTCAAAGATAAAAAATATGCAAATTAAAAAAAAGAAAACTAATTTCAAGGACAAACATAAAATTTTTTCGATAAAGAGCAGCTCAAATGAGCATTGATAATGAAATTATATATAGATGTAAAAGAGGTTTTCTAGAGCTTGATCTATTGTTAAATAGATTTGATAAAGCAACATTATTAAATATGACAGTGAGCGATAAGTTTGAGCTTTTAAGGCTTTTTGAGATTGATGATAATGCATTACTAAAGCTACTGACTAAGAATAAAAAATGCGCTAGTAATGATATGAAATCCTTGCTAAAGTTAATTAAAAATTACTCAAACCATGAGGGCAGGAAAAAGGTAAAAAATAAATGAAAAGTAATTTAAGAATTGAAGTTGATACATTTGGATCACTAGAAATACCTAGTGATAAGTATTGGGGGGCACAAACTCAAAGAGCTATTATTAATTTTCCGATTGGCTGGGAGTTGCAACCAATTTCAATAATTCGAGCTCTTGGTTTAGTTAAAAAAGCTTGTGCTATGGCAAATAAAGAGAGTGGTAAATTAGATAGCATCAAAGCAAATGCAATCATTCAAGCATCAAGTGAAGTTATTGAAGGAAAATTTGACGATAACTTTCCTTTGGTAGTTTGGCAAACTGGCTCAGGAACACAATCAAATATGAATGCAAATGAGGTTATAGCTAATAGAGCAATTGAGATTCTAGGTGGAGTAATTGGCTCGAAAGACCCAATACATCCAAACGATCATTGCAATATGAGCCAGTCATCAAATGATACTTTTCCTTCAGCAATGCATATAGCATCGGCTTTAGCTATTAATAATTTATTTTTACCAGCTTTAAATAAAATTTCTAAGACTTTAGATAGGAAAATTAAAGAGTTTGATGGCATTTTGAAAATTGGCAGAACTCATATGATGGATGCAACTCCTATAGCATTATCTCAAGAATTTTCAGGCTATTCCCATCAAATTAAAATGTCTATTAAAGCAATGAATAATGTACTTCCAAGAATATATGAAATTGCACAAGGAGCAACTGCAGTGGGAACAGGACTTAACACTTATAAAGGTTGGGACAAGTCTGTTGCAAAGAATATTTCTAATTTAACTAATTTACCTTTTATTCCCGCACAGAATAAATTTGAAGCTATTGCAAGTCACGATGCAATGGTTGAATTATCTGGATCAATCAAAGCTACAGCTGTTTCTCTATTTAAAATAGCAAATGATATTCGAATACTTAGCTCTGGGCCAAGAGGTGGCATAGGGGAGTTAAATTTACCAGAAAACGAGCCTGGAAGCTCAATTATGCCTGGCAAAGTAAACCCGACACAGATTGAAGCTTTAACGCAAGTATGTGCCCATGTTTTTGGAAATGATGCTGCAATAGGATTTGCTGGGACTCAAGGACACCTAGAGTTAAATACTTATAAACCAATGATAGCTTATAATGTCTTGCAGTCATTACAGCTTGTTGCTGACGCCAGCAATGCATTTAATGACAATTGCCTTGCTGGAATAACGCCTAACAAAGTTACTATTGATAAATTAATGAATGATAGCCTTATGTTAGTTACAGCGCTTACTCCTTTAATTGGATATGATAAGGCAGCTTTAATAGTTAAAGCGGCTCATAAGAATGGAACATCTTTGAAGCAGGAGGCTCTGAAAACTGGTTTAGTTGATGAAAAGACTTTTAATCTGACTATTAATCCAAAAAAAATGATTAGCCCTAAAAAATAGTTATTTTTTATGTTTATGTTGCTGAGGACAGTAAGCCCTAGTAACACCATCTGGCCTTAAAGACTCATGCCTTAGATTGCTATTTTTCATTCTTTCGCGCCATAAAGTATAACTTTTTGGTTTTAATTCTTTCTTCATTAACAGCTTTAAATTGCTTTCGTTTAAACCATAAACCCTTAAGATTGCATCTAGAGAAGTTCTATCTTCCCATGCCATCTCAATAATTCTAGATGTATCAGCATCGTTAAATTTTTTTTTGCTAGACATTTTTTTCCTTTAATCTACTCATCGACTTTTAGTTTTATATTTTTTATAAGTTTTTGGATTCGCTTTTCTAAATTTAGTTTAATTTTTGAAGAGATAATAAAGAAATCTTCTGCTCGTTGTCCAAGGGTATTAATTTTGGCGTTATGGATAGACATTTCTAATAAGTTAATTTCTTTTACAATTAAGCCTAAAAGATTAGCTCTCGATGCACAAATAACATCTAGTTGGTAGCGATTATTTTTTAATTTTCTACAAGTAATTTGAGAATCAATTTCATGGTAAGTCACTTGTGGTGTTTTTTTATTAATAGGTATATTAAATTTAGAGTGCTTATCTATTAAGTGGCTAGTTAACTCTTTTTCAATATACTGGAAATAATGTTTATAACTAACAGATTCGTTTGGATTATCAATAAGATTAAACACATCTAATGCATACTTGTTTTTTGTAGTTGAAATTGTTGCTTGTACAACCTCACATTTCATATCATAGAAAAAGTTAGTAATCTTTGCAAAAAGAGCTTCAGCATCTTTAGTAAAGATTAAAACCTCTATACCTTGTCCATCCGCACCATGGCGTACTTTAACTAATGGTTTATCTTCTTTGAAGTGAGGTAATAGAGCTCTTGTGTGCCAAGCTACATCTTTTCCATCAAAACGTAAAAAGTAATCTTCGTTAAAATTGACCCATAATTTATTGTAAATTTTTAAACCAATTGAGTATTTCGATAATATTTTATGTGCCACAGCCTTTCTTTCGTGAACGACCTCGGATATATTTAAATTATCGGTTATTAAATTATTTTTAGTTTCCAAATATAATGTTCTTAGTAAGCTTGCTTTCCATTGGTTCCAAACATGGGGACTTGTTCCTCTTATGTCTGCAACAGTCAAAAGATATAAGGCATCTAATCTATTTTGTGTTTTAACAAATGTTGCAAATTCATTTATAACAAAAGAATCTGCTAAATCAGACTTTTGAGCTACACTCGACATTTTTAAATGGGACTTAACAAGCCATGCAATCAAATTATTATCTTCGTCAGTAACCTTCATTATTCGTCCAAATCTTAGAGCAATCACTTCACCTAATTTTGAATGATCTCCTCCACGACCTTTTGCGATGTCATGAAACAATGCACCAAGATATAACAAATATGGTTTTTTAAAATTTTTAAATATTTCATTACATTCTGGAAATTCATGCTTCCATTTATCTAGTGTAAAACGTCTCATATTTTCTATAACATTTAACGTATGCTCATCAACTGTATATATATGGAATAAATCATGCTGCATCTGAGCTACAATTTTGCCAAAAGCTGGTATAAATTTCCCTAAAATATTACATTTGTTTAATAGCCTTAATGATCGACTCACTTTATCCTTGCTTTTGAAGATATCTAGGAATTTTTTTTGATTTTTTGGATTACTCCTATAATTTTTATCAATTTTAGTGGAAAGGGTATCTAAAGCTCCTAGTAAGTTTGGGCCAAAACCTTTAATTTTCTTATATTGTTGAAATAGAAGAAAGACATCTAATATATAAGGCTTTATTCGAGCAATATATTTTTGATCTAATTCTAATAAATTATTGTATATATAAAATGGTAATGGATGCTTTATTTTCTCTTTATTGAGAATATTTGGATCTAATCTTTTTATAAGAATTTCATTGAATAAAGTAATATAATTAACTGATTTATAATAACTTTTCATTACGATTTCACTAGATTTTTTATTTCTAGTATTTGTAAAGCCAAGATTATCTGCAAGCTTATTTTGAACATCAAAAACTAATCGATCTTCAATTCTTCTTGATAAAATATGTAAAAGTATGCGACGTTTTGTTATTTTAGTTTCATGGAGCTGTATTTTATTAAATTCAATCTTATTAATTAAATTATTTTCAAACATTTCTTTAAAGGTTCTGCCTTTTTCTTGACTAATTGATAACCACCTAATCATGTGTAAATCCCTTAATCCACCGGGACTCTCTTTTATATTAGGTTCTAATTGATAAGCTGAATCTTTAAATTTTCTATGTCGATTTGCTTGCTCTTGAAGTTTGAGTTTGTAAAACTTTTTTATTGATAATGAATTATTGATTACCATATTCATTTTATCGAAGATTGCTGCTGAGCCAATAAGAAATCTAGACTCAATAAGATTAGTTGCAGTTGAAATATCCGCATTAAATTCTTGCTTAGTTTGCTTGATATTTCTAACACTATGGCCAATCTTAAAGCCTAAGTCCCAGCAATTTGTTATAAATTGACTTATAGCATCTTTATCGTTTACTACAATTTCTTTTTCAAACACTATTAATATATCTATATCAGAAAATGGAAATAATTCTTTTCTTCCGTAGCCACCAACTGCTACTAATACAATTTTTTTAGAAATAGGTAGGTTTTGCCATAGTTTTATTAATATTTGATCTACTAAATATGTCTGTTTTCTTAAGTATGCTTGGCTATTATGATTTTTTAGGAATTTTTCACATAAAAAATTAAATTTTTCTTGATATAACTTTTTAAGCTGTGATAGCTCTTTTTTAGTCATTTAAAAAATGCTTAAGTTGTTACAAAAGGCTTTGGAGTGCCTTGAGAAACAGTTAAAACCTCATATGAAGAGTCTGTAACTAAAATTGTATGTTCCCATTGTGCAGACAGGCTTCTATCTTTCGTTACGACTGTCCAGCCATCAGGGAGCATTTTAATATCTCTTTTACCTGCATTAATCATAGGTTCTATTGTAAATATCATTCCTGGCTTAAGCTCAATACCTGAACCAATTTGACCGTAATGAAGAACTTGTGGTTCTTCGTGGAAAACTAAACCAATACCGTGACCACAAAATTCTCTGACTACACTATAGCCATTTGATTCAGCGTAAGTTTGAATTGCATGTCCAATATCACCAAGATGGGCTCCTGGCCTTACTGCACTTATACCAAGCCACATTGATTGGTAAGTTATTTCACATAATCTTTTGGCCTGAATTGATGGCTCACCAATATAAAACATTCTACTGGTATCTCCATGATAACCATCTTTTATAACGGTTATATCCACATTAACAACATCTCCTTTTTTTAAAGACTTTGGGCCTGGAATGCCATGACAAATTTGATGATTTACTGAGGTACAAACTGATTTAGGGTAGGGGCTATGACCTGGTGGGGCATAATTAAGTGGGGCTGGAATAGTTTCTTGCTCCTGCACCATATAATTGTGACAAATTTTATCAATTTCTTCAGTAGTAATATTTGGTTTTATGAATGGGGTAATGTAGTCAAGAACCTCTGAGGCTAATTTACCAGCTACTCTCATTTTTTCTATAGCTACTGAATTTTTAATTGAAATTGACATTCGAAAAAGTTAAATCTTGATTAATAGTTATTAAATAAATATGTTATCATGCCAGCTTTCGAATTAACGAAAAATATTCAACCATTAAAGCTTAGTTGAGGGTGCTATTTTAAAATTAATAGTCATTTTAAGCTTAATGAAGTGATTAACCCTTACAAGGAGTATATGCAGCATGTCTATAACTATGAGACAAATGTTAGAAGCGGGCGTTCATTTTGGACATCAAACCCGTTATTGGAATCCAAAAATGGCACCTTATATTTTTGGAGATAGAAACAAAATTCATATAGTAAATCTTGAAAAAACTTTACCCATGTTCAATGATGCTCTCAAGTATGCAAAAACACTTGCTGCTAATAAGGGCCGTATTTTATTTGTCGGTACTAAGAGGCAAGCTAGAGAGATATTGAAAGAGGAAGCAGTTAGAGCTGATTGTGCTTATGTTAACTATAGATGGCTAGGTGGAATGTTAACAAATTTTAAAACTGTAAAACAATCAATAAAAAGGTTAAACGAGTTAGAAGTAATGCAAGAAGATGGAAGTCTTGAAAAGTTGACTAAAAAAGAAGGCCTTAATCTCAAAAGAGAGTATGAAAAATTAGAAAGGTCTATTGGTGGAATAAAAAATATGACTTCACTACCCGATGCTATTTTTGTTATTGATGTTGGATATGAAAATGGAGCAATTACAGAAGCTGCAAAATTAGGAATTCCAATTATTGGTATTGTTGATACTAATAATTCAATAGAAAATATTAATTATATTATTCCGGGAAACGATGACTCAAGTAGAGCAATTCGTTTATATGCAAGAGGGATGGCTGATTCAATTCTTGATGGAAAAAATAAAGCTATAAGTGATCTTGCTAAAATGGTGTCAGACGAAAAAGATCAAAGTAAAGAAAATTCAGAAGTAGATGAAGGTAAAACTAGTTAATTTGATTAGATAGGAGTTTACAAATAATGGCTGAAATAACAGCAAGTATGGTAATGAAATTAAGGGGGCAAACAGATGCGCCAATGATGGATTGTAAGAAAGCTTTAACAGAAGCAGAGGGTGATATGACCAGAGCTGAAGAAATCCTTAGAGTCCGTTTTGGAAATAAAGCAAGCAAAGCAGCAGGAAGGATTGCTGCAGAAGGCGTAGTTAGTTCTTATATAACAAAAGACAGAAAATTCGGTTCACTATTAGAGGTAAATTCTGAAACAGATTTTTGTGCTAAAAATGAAGAATTTTTGAATTTTACAAATGAAGTTGCAAAGGCAATTGTTGATCAAAAGCTTAAAACGATAGATAGTCTTAATGAGATTAAAATTGATAATATTACTATAGAGGAACTAAGAACACAGCTAATTGGAAAAATTGGGGAAAATATAACCCCAAGAAGGTTTATCAATCTTAGTGCTAAAGGTACTTTATATTCTTATATTCACGGTTCAAAACTTGGAGTAATTTTAGATTTAGAATCTGGAAATGAAGAACTAGGAAAAGATATAGCTATGCATATAGCTGCAACCAAACCAAAGGCTATTGACAAAAATGGTATTGATTCTGAACTTATTGATACTGAAAGAAGAGTTGCAATAGAGAAAGCAAAAGAAGCAGGAAAGCCTGAAGAGATGCTTTCAAAAATTGCTGATGGAACTGTTAATAAATTTTTAAAAGAGATTACTTTGCTTAATCAATCTTTTGTTAAAGACGATAAGATTACAATTGAAACACTCTTAAAAAAAAATAACGCAACAATACATGCTTTTCATATTTATATTGTTGGTGATGGAATTGAAAAGAAAGAGGAAGATTTTGCAGCAGAGGTTGCAGCAGCTTCTAAAGGATAGTAATTAAAAGACAGTAAATATTTAATTGAAAAAGGATTGTTACAACAATCCTTTTTTTTAACCTAAAACAAGCTAAAATATTGATTATGGCAAATATCAAATATAAAAGAATTCTTCTAAAGCTTTCAGGCGAAGCTTTAATGGGCAATGATTCGTTTGGAGTTAATCCAGAGATTATAACTAAAATAGTAAAAGAAATAGAGGTCGCACTTTCTATAGGAACTGAATTAGCAATAGTTATTGGTGGCGGGAATATTTTTAGAGGTGTTGCACTTGGGGCAGCTGGGATGGATCGTGCAACAGCAGACTATATGGGAATGCTTGCTACAGTCATGAATGCCCTAGCACTTCAAGACGCAATGAAGCATGCCGGAATTAATAGTAGAGTACAATCAGCTATTAATATTGATCAAATTGTTGAGCCCTACATAAGGGGGAAAGCTATAAGGTATTTAGAAGATAAAAAAATTGTAATATTTGCTGCCGGAACAGGAAATCCCTTCTTTACAACTGATACTGCCGCCGCTTTAAGAGCTATGGAGATCAATGCTGATATTATGATTAAAGCCACAAAAGTTGATGGTATATTCTCAGACGACCCAGAAAAAAATTCTGAAGCTCAGATGTATAAAACTGTAACCTTTGATGAGGCAATAAATAAAAATCTCAAAGTTATGGATGCAACGGCATTTACTCTTTGCAGAGATCAAAAGCTCCCAATTGCCGTTTTTAATATTTTTAAGCAAGATGCATTAAAGAACCTTCTTTTAGGTAAGGAAGAGGGAACTTTAGTTACTATGAACTAAGATAAGGAAGAGTTTGAAATGAATGAAGTCAAAGATAATGCGAGAACGAGGATGCAAAAAAGTGCTGATTCTCTGAAATTGGATTTGTCAAAAATAAGAACAGGTAGGGCTCATGCAGGGATTTTAGACCATCTATCAGTTGATTATTATGGTACCCAAACTTTATTGACTCAAGTTGCAAACATTACGGTAGCAGATGCAACAACAATTAACATACAGCCATATGAAAAAACAATGATTCAAGCTGTTGAAAAAGTAATTCGAGAAAGCGATATGGGGCTAAACCCAGCTACTACAGGTGATTTAATTCGGATACCAATGCCAGCTTTAACAGAAGAAAGAAGAAAAGATTTAATCAAAGTTGTAAAGTCGGAAGGAGAAAATTCAAAAATTTCAATTAGAAATATTCGTCGAGACTGTAATGAGCTATTAAAGAAAATGTCAAAAGAAAAAGAAATCAGTGAGGACGATGAAAGAAGCATGCAAGAACAAATTCAAAAAATTACTGACGAATTTATTATTGATATTGAAAAACTTATCGATGCAAAAGAAAAAGATTTGCTAGTTATATAAGCCTGAGAATTCAATCTGTTTTATTTTCTTAAAAAAAGATTCTTAGACCCATTAAAAGCTCCTAAGCATATAGCAGTTATTATGGATGGTAATGGGCGTTGGGCAAAAAAAAGACTTCTTCCACGAATAGCTGGACATAAAAAAGGATTAGACTCTATAGGGGTAATAATTAAATCAGCAATAAATTATAATGTCTCGACTGCTACTTTATATGCTTTTAGTACTGAAAATTGGAATCGTCCATCTGAAGAAATTAATGGTCTGATGGAGCTTTTTTCTGATGCGATCGACAGCCAGACAGATAAACTTATAACAAATGATATTAGAGTTCGCATATTAGGTGATATTAGTATTTTCACCAATAAGCTTCAGTCTAAAATTAAATCTTTAATTAAAAAAACATCAATAAATAAAGGTTTGAATTTAAATATTGCATTAAATTATGGTGCACGATCAGAAATAATAATGGCTGTAAATAAAGCATCTAAGTCTAAAACCGGAGCTTTGTTAGAAAAAGATCTAACTGGGAATCTTTATACAAAAGATATGCCCGATGTTGATTTATTAATCAGAACAGGTGGGCAAAAAAGATTGAGTAATTTTCTTCTTTGGCAAATTGCTTATTCTGAATTATATTTTATTGATACACTTTGGCCAGATTTCTCTGATAAAGATTTTATTGATGCTTTGTACTTTTTTCAAAATACAGAAAGAAAATTTGGTAACCTTAAAGGCAATATTTAATGCTTAAAGAAAGAATACAATCTGCAATAATTATGTTTGGCTTATTTAGCCTTACTTTTTTTTATTTAGATTACATTTTTTTTGAATTTTTAGTTCTAGCTATTGGTGGATTTCTATTATTTGAGTTAAGTAAAATATTAAAATTACACGGCTTAAGTCTATCTTTTTTTTGGATTTTGGCATCTGCGCCATTATTTATATACTTTGTAGCAACCTTTACATCTAATTTTGGTAATTTTTTTAACCTCTCAAAATATTTTTATTTTACTAATACTTTATATCCATTAATTTCAAATTTTTTATCAATATCGATTCCATTTCTAGCTTCTTTAAGTCTTATTTTTTGGTTATTTATTGCCCCTTTAGATATCTTGTATAAAAAGATATCTTCTAACTCATTGCTGAAGGTATTTTATGGTTTATTTTTAATTACACCAATGTTACTTACTATAATGTCTATTTTTATAATAAATAAAAATATATTACTAATAATTATTTTAATGATTTGGTTTGCTGATATCGGTGCATATTTTTCTGGGAAAAAATTTGGCAGAATTAAGATAGTAAAAAATATTAGTCCAGGTAAAACTTTTGAGGGGCTTTTAGGAGGATTACTATCTAATATTATTTTTATTTTTCTTCTTCATGTTTATGGAATTTTTGGTATAGCTGAGGGAATCTTATTTGCTTTTTTAGTTACAGCTCTTAGTCTGTATGGTGATATCTACGAATCATTTTTAAAAAGAATGGCAAAAATTAAAGATAGTAGTAATTTTATTCCTGGACATGGCGGATTTTTAGATAGGCTGGATAGTTTTTGCCCTACAATTCCAATTTTGTATTTTTTATTAAAAACTTTTGAGTATTTATAAGTGAAAATAATTTCAATACTTGGATCAACTGGGAGCATTGGACGGAGTGCTTTAGATGTAATTAAACTCCATCCAGATAGATTTGATATTTTTGCTTTATCTGGATACGACAATGAAGATTTATTATTTAAGCAAGCTATCGCATTCAACCCCACCTACATTGTTACCAAAGATGAAGAATCCCAAATTAAGTTATCAGCCTTATTGAAAAATATTAGCAACGGAACAGAGGTTTTATTTGGCCCCGAGGGCTATAAATTTATTGCTGGCCATGAAAAAGTATCAACAGTACTTGCTGCAATAACTGGAGCAGCTGGGTTACTTTCAACCATGGAAGCAGCTCAGAAAGGTAAAACAATTCTTTTGGCTAATAAAGAATCTATGGTTATGGCAGGTAATTTGTTGTCAGAAATATGCTTACAAAATAATGGTCTTATTATTCCGGTGGATAGTGAGCATAATGCTATTTTTCAGGTTATTCACGATCAAAATAATCAATCTGAGATTAATAAGTTAATCTTAACTGCTTCTGGGGGACCTTTTAGAAGTTTGCCATTAAGAGAATTAAAAAATGTTAGCATCAAAGATGCCTTAAATCACCCGAATTGGGAAATGGGCCAAAAGGTAACAATAGATTCTGCCACAATGATGAATAAGGGGCTAGAAGTAATTGAAGCTGCTTATTTATTTAAAATAAGTCATAATAAAATTGAAGTGCTTATTCATCCTCAAAGTATTATTCATTCTCTAGTTGAGTTTATTGATGGAAGCACTCTTACGCAGCTTGGATTTCCAGATATGAAAGTTCCAATATCTTATGCATTAAGTTTTCCAGAAAGAATAGCTTCCGGGGTTAAAGGTATTGACCTCTCATCAGTTAGCGACTTACAATTTGAATTGCCAGATTTGGAAAAATTTAGGTGCCTTAAACTAGCATATAATTGCTTAGAACTAGGTGGAAGTTACCCAATTGAGATAAATGCAGCAAATGAGGTAGCAGTCGATGCATTTTTAAGAAAAAAAATTAACTTTACTCAGATACCAGAATTAATTGAAAAGGCGCTTAATGCAGCCCAGAGCTCAAAAATAGAGACCATTGAAGATGTATTAGTAGTTAACGAAGTTTCAAGAATTAAGGCAGGTCAGTTATTGAAAGGATTTAAATTTGCATAGTATATTGTCTTTTATACTTACTATTTCACTTGTTGTTATTGTTCATGAATTTGGACATTTTGTTGTAGCAAAAATGTTTAAAGTGGGTGTTGAGAAATTTTCAGTTGGTTTTGGGAGAGTTCTATACAAAAAACAAATAGGGTTAACTGAATTTAGCTTAAGAATTATTCCACTGGGTGGATTCGTAAAATTCTATGAAAACTCAAATTTTAAAGGTGTAAAGTTGTTTGAAAATATCTCTTTAGCAAAAAAGTCGCTAATTGTATTGGCAGGCCCTTTAATTAATTTTATATTTGCTTTCATTTTATTGTTATTCTTAAATCAGGGTGAGCAATTTAAAATCATTCCAAAAATCACTGCTATCAATTCAACTAGCATTGCTGCAAATGCTGGATTTAAAATAAACGACGTTATTATTTCTGTTAATGATAAAAAAATAACATCTGTAAGTGAGCATAATAAACTACTTATAGAATATGCAAATAAAGACTTAAAGTATAAATTACTAAGAAGTAATAAAAAATTGTTAATCACAATAAATAGCGCAGATCGTTTAGATCTAAAAAGGAACCAGATTAACAAAGATAGTGCTAATGGCCTTTATTTTTTTCCATCCTCTGTAAATTCAGTTGAAATAACTGATGTTATTCCTAGGTCTCCTGCTGAAACAGCTGATATAAGAAAAAAAGATATTATTGTAAGCGTTAATAATAAAACTATCTTTAATTCATCAGATTTAGTGAGAGTAGTAAATAGTAAACCAAACGAACTAATAACCATTAAAGTGCTTAGAAATAGCGAGTTAGTATCAATCTCAGTTAAACCACAATTAAATAGCGAAAATATTAGAAAAGTTGGTGTTATTGGTGTCAAGATAAAGCAGAATCTTGATAACAAAAAAGAATATTTAAATTCGTTTAAATTCAGTGCTTTAAATATTTTTTATAAATCATTTTATGATGTTATAGATGGTATAAAAATGGTATTTAAATCTTTAATCCATATCCTTACTGGCAACATAGATTGGCGACTTCTTTCTGGACCAATTTCAATTGCTGAATTATCCTCAGAGACCATCTCAATGGGGATAATTACATATTTAAGTTTTTTAGTATTTTTAAATATTAATGTTGGTTTTTTGAATCTACTTCCAATTCCAGCACTGGATGGGGGGCAGTTATTTTTTTATATGATCGAGGCCATTCTAAGGAGACCTCTGAAAAGAAAAAATATGATTATATCTCAAAGGCTTGGAGTGATTATTTTATTTCTTGTATTCACTTTAGCGGTATATAATGACGTTTTTAATTTAATGAATAATTGATGAGAAAATTTTTATTAACAATATTTTTAGTTTTAATAAGTTTTTATACCCATGCGGAAGAAAATTTATTAATTAGCGATATTAAAGTTGAAGGCCTTCAAAGGATTGATCCTGGATTAGTTTTTAGTAATATACCTTTTGAGCTTAATGACCCAATTGACGAAGTCAATGTTAGTGAAACTATTAAGCTTTTATATAAAACTGGTCAATTTAAAGATATTTCTGTCGAGCAAGAAGGTAGTAAGATTATCATTTTAGTTAATGAAAAGCCTGTTATATCAGAATTAAATTTTTCAGGGGTAGAGGCATTTCAAGATGATAGATTAAAGACTGGGTTGAGCCAAATGAATTTTGCAGCAGGACTGGTTTTTGATAAAACAGATCTAAAAAAAGTAGAGCAAGAGATTGCAAGACAATACTTATCTTTAGGAAAATATACTGCTTCTGTTTCAGCTGAAGCTATACCTTTAGAGAGAAATAGAATGCGTGTCAATATATATGTCGAAGAAGGAAGTGTCTCCAGGATTAAAGAAATTAATGTAATTGGGAATAGGCTCTTTACAAATGAGACGCTCTTAGAGAATTTTAAACTCAAAGTGACAAACATTTTATCTTGGTATAACAAAGATGATAGATATTCAAGACAAGTTTTAAATGGTGATCTAGAAGGATTAAGAAGCTTTTATATGGATAAAGGCTATTTAGACTTTAAGGTTAATTCATCAATAATAAGGATCTCGGAGAGTAAAAAACACGTTTATATCGATATATCAGTAGCTGAGGGCAATAAGTATACTTTTGCTGAAAGCAAACTTTCTGGTAAATACGAGAATGTACCTGAACCTTTATTACAGGCTCAAATTGGAACACACCAAGGAAATGTTTTTAGTCGATCTGAAGTTACTGCAACGACCGCGAGACTTAATCAAATATTGGGTGATTATGGCTATGCTTTTTCGAATGCAAATGCGATACCTAATGTTGATAAAAAAGAAAGAACAGTTGCATTCAATTATTTTATTGATCCTGGAAAGAAAATTTATGTTCGACGAATTAACTTTTTCGGAAATGAAAAAACTAAAGATAGTGTTATTAGGAGACAAATGAGACAGTTTGAATCTTCTTGGTATTCAAAAGCTAAGGTAGACAGATCAAAAGCTAGGCTTTCTCAAACTCAGTATTTTGATCGTATTGATTTAGACGTCTCAAATGTACCAGGCGCTACTGATCAAGTTGATATAAATATACAAGTTGCCGAAAGAAACACAGGTAAAGTTATGGTAGGTGCCGGCGTTAGCTCAAACGATGGCCTTGTAGGTACATTTACCCTTAGCCAGTCCAATTTCCTTGGGACTGGTAACACTGTTACTACTTCAATTAGTACTGGTGAAGTTAATAAAACATATGCTTTAAGTTATCAAGATCCATACTGGACAGATGATGGTGTATCTAGAACATTTGGTGCCTATAGAAGGGATGTTAACACCTCAGATTTATCCACAGCTTCTTACAACACTTTCTCATACGGAACAAGCGTTGACTTCATTGTTCCCTTAACTGAATATAATTCTGTAAGTTTTGGGGCTACCCTTGATTTAACAGATATTGAACTTGGACCTTATGCTACTCAAGAATATATAGACTACTGTAGAGGGCTATCTGGCAGTCTATCAACGAACGATTGTAACAGTGACTCAGTTAGTATCAGCGCAGGATATGGAAGGGATACCAGAAATAATGCTCAATTCCCGACTGAAGGGCAAGTATTTCGTTTGGGCGCAAACATAGGACTTCCAGTTTTTGACATGAATTATTATATACTTACCGCCAAAGCAGAAAAGTATTGGCCTCTTCCTAATGGAATGTCATTTAAAGTAAGAGGAACTCTAGGACTTGCAGATGCATACGGTGATAAAACATTCCCATTCTTTAAAAACTTCTTCATTGGTGGCTCAACTACAATTAGAGGGTATGATAATGCTTCAGTAGGAAAAAAAACAGTTAACGCAACAACAGGAGAGTATGAGACAACTGGGGGTAAAAGTTCTCTGCTTGGGAGTGCTGAGTTGTTTTTCCCACCTCCTGGCTTAAAAAATGTTAAAAGCTTCAGATTTAATACCTTTATTGATGGTGGCGGTGTTTATAAGAATGGTATTTCAGGAGATGTGAGTAGGTTTTCTGCTGGGGTAGGAGCTCTTTGGCTTTCCCCATTTGGTCCATTAACAATAACATATGCAAAACCATTAAATGAAGGTACGCATGATAAGGTAACTGAGTTACAATTTGGTATGGGTGGTGCTTTTTAAACTAATTCTAAATGGAGATATCGAAAATGAAAAAATTTATAGCAGTATTTTTAATTCTAATTTTTAACACATCGTTTGTATTTGCAGAGATAAAGCTTGGCTTTGTTGAAATCAAAAAAATATTACAAAATGCACCACAAACTGTAAAAGCAAATAAAATATTAGAAAAAGAATTTACAAAAAGAACCAAAGAATTAAAAAAAACAGTTAAAAAAATACAAGCAAAAGAAGCTGCATTTAAAAAAGATAGTATGACTATGTCTGATTCTGATAGAGAGAAAAAAATAAAAGCAATACAGGCTCTAAAAATTGATGCTCAAAGAACCGAACGAGAGGTTAGAGAGGATATTGACCTGCGAAGAAAAGAGGAAATTGCTAAGGTTCAAAGATTAGTTAATGTGGCGGTTGAAAAAGTTGCCAAAGAGCAAGCTTACGACTTAATTATCTACCAAGGTGTAGCTTATGCAGGAAAAAAAGTCGATATAACTGATGTTGTTATAAAAGCTTTAGGCGACCTTAAGTAATTAATTGAATTGCTAGGTCTTAAGTATTTTGAAAGATATTGTCCATGTTGGAAATTTTACTTCTGAACAATTGTCTCTAATAATTGATGGGAAATGTTCAAATAAAGCAACTGTAATTGACAACTTTTCTTCACTTAAATCATCAAATGAATCATCAATTACATTTTTTTCTGATAGAAAGTTAATTGATGACTTAAGTCACACTAAAGCTAAAGTTGTTATTTTAAAAAAAGAGGATGTTCCGCTAAGAAAAGGAGACTGGATAGTAGTTGATGATCCATACTTAGCATTTTCTAAAGTTGCTAATTTGTTTCTTAAAGATGATGTCTTTGAAGCGTCTGTTGATTCAAATTTAAACCTAGGCCTTAATACTAATATATCCCCAGATTGCTTTATTGGCCCATTCAATTCAATTGGTGATAATTCAGAAATATGTCGCCGAGTTTCTATTTCTTCTAATATTTCAATTGGTAAAAACGTAATTATTAACGAAGGTACAAAATTACATCCTAATGTAACAATAGGTAATGATGTAGTCATCGGAAAGAATTGTGAGATTTTTTCAAATGCATCAATTGGTACGGATGGATTTGGATATGCTCAAGATTCTGACCAGATTTGGCACAAAATACCACAAATGGGCTCTGTTGTTATTGGTGATGACGTTGATATTGGGTCAAACACAACAATAGATAGAGGTACTATTGATAATACAATTATTAATTCAGGAGTAAAAATTGATAATCAAGTTCAGGTGGGCCATAATTGTTTTATAGATAAAAATACAATAATAGCAGGCTGCGTTGGCATAGCTGGCAGTACAAAAATTGGTAAAAATTGTAAAATTGGTGGTGCTGCAATGATTTTAGGCCATCTTCAGATTAATGACAATATTACAATTTCACCTGGAACAATGATTACTAAATCTTTAAATAAATCTAATATTAAATATACTGCTATTATGCCTTTCATGGAACATAAGGAATGGCTTAAGATGGCAACAAAATTAAAACAAAAAGGGAAGTAAAATGACGGATGAGAAATTATCAATGGATATCCATGAAATATTAGATCATTTACCTCATAGATATCCATTTGTTCTTGTTGACAAAGTTATCTCAATGGAGCTTGGTAAAGAAATAACTGCAATCAAGAATGTAACTATTAATGAGCCTTATTTTCCCGGACACTTTCCATATCATCCGGTGATGCCCGGTGTTCTTATTGTTGAAGCTCTAGCTCAAGCAGCTGCATTATTATCTTTTAAAACAATGGATACAAAGCCAACAGAGGATTCGGTTTATTACTTTGCTGGGATAGATAACGCAAGATTTAAAAAGCCCGTAAACCCTGGCGATCAAATTATATTGCACGTAAAAATTGACAGAATTCTTAAAGGTATATGGAAATATATTGGAACGGCAACTGTTGATGGTGAAGTTGTTGCGGAAGCCAAAATGATGTGTATCTTGAAAGAAATTGCTAAGTAATATTTATGGAATTTGAACAAAAAATTCATCCAACAGCTTTAATTCATCCTAAGTCTAGATTACACACAAGCGTAAAGATTGGTGCTTACTCTGTTATTGGAAAAAATGTCGAAATTGATGAAGGCTCAGAAGTTGGTAACTTTGTTACGATAACTGGGAATACGATTATTGGTAAGAATAACAAAATTTATCACTACTGTTCTTTAGGGGAAGTTCCACAGGATAAAAAATATAATAATGAGAAAACTACTTTAAAAATTGGTGATAGTAATACTATTCGGGAGTTTTGTACTTTTAATGTAGGCACCACTGGGGGTAAGGGTATAACTCAGATTGGTAATAATAATTGGATAATGGCTTATGTTCATATTGCTCATGATTGTCAATTAGGAAATGATATTGTTTTAGCCAATAACACATCGCTTGCCGGACATGTGGAGGTTGATAATTTTGCAATTCTTGGAGGATTTACTCTTGTTCACCAGTTCTGTAAGCTTGGGGCGCATATTATGACTGCAGTTGGAACTGTTATATTCAAAGATGTACCACCATATATAATAGCTGCTGGTTACAATGCAAAACCAAATGGTATAAATAGTGAAGGGCTCAAAAGAAGAGATTTTACTGTTGAATGCATATCAAATATTAAGAAAGCATACAAAATAATATATAGAGAGGGCAATACGTTAGATTCTGCTAAAGAGTTATTAGAAACCCTTGCTAAAAATATTGATGAACCTGATGCTAATTGGGTACGCTTGTATATCGATTTTATAGATAAATCAGATAGAGGACTCATAAGGTAAATGCCAAAGATTGCCATTCTAGCTGGAGAAGCATCTGGTGATCTAATTGGTAGTCATTTAATGTCTTATTTAAATTCTAAAATAAAGAATATAGAATTTATTGGTGTTGGTGGCCCAGAGATGAGTAAAAATGGATTAATCTCATATTTTGATTATAAGGAAATAAGTGTTCATGGATATTTTGACGCATTAAAAAAAATTTTCCGGCTATTATCTTTAAGAAGTAATTTAGTAGATTACTTATTAAAAGAACGACCAGATATATTTATTGGTATTGATGCTCCAGATTTTAATTTCGGAGTAGAGAGAAGATTGAAATTTAATAATATACCTACTTTTCATTATGTAGCTCCCTCAGTATGGGCTTGGAGACAGGGAAGGGTATTTGAAATCAAAGAAAATGTTGATCACTTGTTTGCAGTATTTCCTCATGAACCTAAAATTTTTCAAAAAGCTAAAGTTCCAATCACTTTTGTCGGACATCCGCTTGCAAGCAAGATACCTCTTAATCCAAATATAAATAAAGGACGTGAGAAATTAAACCTGGATAAAGGGAAAACAATTATTACGCTATTACCTGGAAGTAGATTAAGTGAAATTAAATATCATTTCGAATTAATGATAAATACAGCAATCTTAATCAATAAGGAATTAACATGGCGAAAGTTAAAACAGGCAGAATTTCTAATACCTATTAATTCTAAAGAAAATTATGATCATATGGCTAGTATGCTTAATCTTTATAGCAATAAGATTAAAAGTATTAATCTTCTTATTGGACACTCTCATGACGCAATATGTTCATCAAATATGGTAATTGCTGTATCTGGAACAGCAACACTTGAGGCCGCGCTTTATAAAAAGCCTATGGTGATTGTCTATAAAACTTCATTGCTATCTTACTTTTTACTTAAAAAAATGCTGCTGATTCCTTATGTTGGATTACCTAATATTTTATTAAAAAAATTTATAGTCCCTGAATTCCTTCAAAATAGTGCAACTCCTGAGAATATTTCAGATAAAGCAATTGAAATTTTAACCGACAAAAAATTTCAAAAATATTTAAAAGTTAAATTCAAAGATCTTCATACAAAGTTAAAAAGAAACAGCTCTGAACTTATTTATAAAAAAATAATTAAATATTTAAAGTGACACTTATTTGCGGAATAGATGAGGCAGGTAGAGGACCACTTTGTGGTCCAGTTTATGCCTCTGCAGTTATTTTAGATTCTAATCTTGTTTTAAATAATCTTACAGATTCAAAAAAATTATCCAAACAAAATAGAAATATTTTATATGATGAAATAAAATCAAAAGCTATTGATTATTCTTATGCCATGGCTTCAGTCGAAGAAATTGATAAGATTAATATTCTACAAGCATCTCTACTAGCTATGAAAAGAGCATTTGAACTTCTTAGAACTAAACCTGATTTTATCTATATAGATGGAATATATTGCCCAGATATAAAAATATTACCAATGGAAGCGGTAGTGCGAGGCGATGCTTTGATTAAAGCTATTTCTGCTGCATCTATTATAGCGAAAGTTGAGCGCGATAAACATATGGTTAAACTTGATCAAGAGTACCCACAATACAACCTTAAAAAACACAAAGGCTACCCAACAAAAGAGCACCTTGATTTAGTAAAGAAACATGGTGTTAATAAAATATATCGATTATCATTTAAACCAATTAAAGCACTAATTAATAAGAAAGATACATAACTGTTTATCTATATTAATATTTTTTTTAAGCCTCCAATTTTCAATTGAATCACTAATTATTTCCTCTTTGCTGCTAGTTAAATTTATAGCCAAACAAAGTCTAATGTTCTTATCAAGTATTTTTAAAAGATCATTAAATAACCGCTCATTCCTATATGGTGTCTCAATAAATATCTGCGTTTCTTTTTCTTCTTTTATGGATGAAGCCATTTTTTTTATATACAGTTCCTTATCAATTTTATCTATTGGGATATAGCCGTGAAACTTAAATTTTTGTCCGTTAAACCCAGATGCCATAAGGCTTAATATAATAGAAGAGGGACCAACTAAGGGCTGTATTTTGATATTATTTAAATGCGCATACTCGACTATTTTAGATCCAGGATCTGCAATACAAGGACTCCCAGAGTCTGAAAGCAAGCCTATATCATTTCCACTGTAAATAGGATTAAAGTATTCTTTTAAATCATTAGTACTTGTTTTGTTATTGTGTTTTAAAAGTGTGACAGACTGTATTTCAGTTTTTAATTTTAGCTCTTTGATAGTCTTTCTAGCTATTTTTTCATTCTCAACAATAAAATATTTTATATTATGTAGCATCTTACTTTGTTCATCTAATAGAAAACTTATATTTTCATTTTGATCAATCGAAGAGGGGATTATAAAAAGAATGCCTAAATTATTAGACTTAACTGCCATTAATATTTATTCCAATTTTATTGAGCATACCAACTAAAGTGATTAAAGGTAAACCAATAACGGCAGTTGGATCACTACTATTAATTTCATCTAACAGAGTTATACCTAAGCCTTCCGATTTAATACTGCCTATGCAGTTAAAAGGCTGTTCTTTTTTTAAATAGCTCTCAATTTCAGTTAAATTTAAATTTTTATATTTAACATTAAAGCTGATAACTTTTTTTTGAAAAATTTTTTTCTTGCTGTAGTTGACACAAATAGCACTATGAAAATTAACTTTTTTCCCACTCAATTCTTGCAACTGGTAGACAGCTCTTTCGTAATCTAACGGTTTTTGTATTTGAATATTGTTATATTCAGCTGTTTGGTCACATCCAATTACAATTGCTTCTTTAAACTGATTGGAAACTTTTTTAGCTTTTTCTTCTGCAAGCCTATCAGCTGCATCATATGCTGTTTCAGACTCTCTTCTAATTTCTTCCATCTCTGGTTTAACAACAGTAAATTCTAATAATAATCTTTCGAGTAATTTTTTTCTATAAACAGACGAAGATGCAAGGATAATTTGGGGCATAATTAATTATTAATTACGATTGAATCTCAAGCAACGTTTCATTTGGTGAAACTTCATCGCCCTTGCTTATGTTTATTGCAATAACTGTTCCTGATTTTGCAGCTTGAATCTCATTTTCCATTTTCATTGCTTCAATTACAATTACACTATCACCTGCACTAATTTTGTCGCCAATACTAACTTTAATATCAACAATTTTTCCAGGCATTGCAGTTGTAATACAACCATCATGAGTTGGTTTTGGTCTTGCACTTTCTTTTTTATTGTTCAATTTTGAATCATTTTGACTTGATGACGAAGATGGTTTATTAACTAATATCTCATCTAATGTTTCAACTAAAACTTCTTCTGAAATTCCATCCACTGATACATAAAATGGCCTTTCTGCCTCACTTGGATCACCTGAACCAGTTAAATTTATATGGTAGGTTTCTCCATGAAGTGTAATATTGAATTCAGTAGGAGCGAAATGGTCTCCTTTTTTCATCTCTTCTTCTTGATTTAATAATTCTTCAGGATCTAAGGATCCTGCATTTCTTTCTTGAAGAAATGTTGTACCGATATCAGGAAACATTGCATAAGTTAAGATATCTTCATCAGATCTCGCAAAAGATTCAGATTTAACTTTAAGATTAGCTACTTCTGGTTTTAGTTTATCTGCTGGTCTTGATGTTATTTCTTTTTGGTCTCCAATAGCCTTTTTCTTTATATCATTATTTAATTTACCTGGAGCCATACCATATTGGCCCAAGAAATAATTTCTTACTTCAGTTGTGATTGTTTTATATCTTTCACCTGTAATAACATTTAATGCTGCTTGTGTTCCAACAATTTGAGATGTAGGTGTAACTAATGGGGGATATCCCAAATCTTTTCTAACTGCAGGAATTTCTTTTAAAACCTCACTCATTCTATCTAACGCGCCCTGATCTTTTAGTTGATTAGATAAATTTGAAATCATTCCTCCAGGAACTTGATTGATTAATACTTTAGGATCTAATCCAGTAAATTTAGATTCAAATTGCCAATATTTTTTTCTACTTTCTTTTAAATTTTCTGTTATTTCGTCCATTTTAGATAAATCAATATCAGTTTTATATCCCATATCATCGAGAGCTACAACTATAGATTCAGTAGTTGGATGACTTGCTCCTTCTGAGTAACTTGAGTTACATGTATCTATGGTTGTTGCCCCTGCATCAACGGCAGATATAAGATTTAAAGTGGCAAGTCCAGATGTTGCATGGCAATGCATATGAATCGGAAGACTAATATTTTTAACAAGTGCCTGAACTAATTTTTTTGTTACATTGGGTGTTAATAACCCAGCCATATCTTTAATTGCGAGACTATCACAGCCAAGCTCCTCTATTTTTTTTGCTAAAGTTACAAAATATTCGATATTATGAACTGGTGATGTCGTATAACTAATAGTGCCTTGAGCATGTTTTTTATATTTTTTTACTGCCTTTACTGAAACTTCAATATTTCTAACGTCATTGAGTGCATCAAATATTCTAAATACATCCACACCGTTATTAGCAGATTTTTTGACAAACATATCTACAACATCATCTGAATAATGGCGGTAGCCTAATAAATTTTGTCCTCTTAATAACATTTGAATTTGACTATTTGGTAGCGCTTTTCTAAGCTTAGTTAGTCGCTCCCATGGGTCTTCTTTGAGATAGCGAACGCATGCGTCAAATGTAGCTCCCCCCCCATGCCTCGATGGACCAAAAATTTAATTTATCAAGCATCGGACATATTGGCAGCATATCCTCAGTCCTGAGTCGCGTTGCAATGTGGCATTGGTGCCCATCTCGTAAAACCAGTTCTGTTATATTAATCTTTTTCATATTTTTTATATTCCTTCATGTGCAGCAATTGCAGCGCCTATGGCAGCAGCAATAACTTCTGGCGGTAGTTCATCTTCGTAATCTGTCAACTCTGGATGTGTTTCCACAAAGCTAGTATTAAAGTCAGCGTCGATGAAATTTTCATTTTTTAGTATTTCAAGATAATAAGGTATGGTTGTTTTAATTCCAAATACTCCAATATCACCTAAAGCTCTTCTACCTCTGTGAATTGCGTCAGCCCAAGTCATTGCCCATATTGTTAGTTTTGCACACATTGAGTCATAATAGGGCGGTATTACGTAACCTGTGTAAATTGATGCATCTGTTCGAACTCCTGGTCCCCCAGCGGCATAATATCTTGTTATTTTACCAAAAGACGGTAAAAAGTCTTGCTTTGGATCTTCGGCATTAATTCTAAACTCAATGGCAAAGCCCCTGTATGAAACTTCTTCTTGTTTGTATCTTAATTTTTCACCACTCGCTATTTTTATTTGTTCTTGAACTATATCAATACCCGTAATAGCTTCTGAAATAGTATGCTCAACTTGAAGTCTAGTATTCATCTCCATAAAATAAAAATTGTTATCGGTATCAAGTAAAAATTCTACAGTACCTGCATTTTCATAACCAACAGCTTTTGCTGCTTTAACCGCTAAATCACCAATATAATTTCTTTGATTTTCATTTAATTGAGGTGAAGGCGCAATTTCAATAAGTTTTTGATTTCGCCTTTGGATAGAGCAATCTCTTTCATAGAGGTGTATGGCATTGCCATGACTATCAGACAATATTTGAACTTCTATATGTTTTGGTGTCACAACACACTTTTCCATAAATACCTCTGGCTTACCAAATGCTTTAGTTGCTTCTGATATAACTCGGTCATAATTAGAATTTAATTCATTGTCATCATCACACCTTCTAATACCTCTGCCACCCCCACCATTTGTAGCTTTAAGCATAATTGGGTAGCCAATATTATTTGCAATAACAATAGCCTCATCTAAACTGGTTACATTACCCTCGCTACCTGGAATAACAGGTATACCAGCTTCAATCATAGCCTCCCTGGCTTGAATTTTATCCCCCATACGCTTTATTAACGAAGAATCTGGACCAATAAATTTAATATTTCTTCGTTCACAAACTTCTGCTAATTCTGGGTTCTCGGATAGAAATCCATATCCAGGATGAATGGCATCACATCTTGAAGTAACAGCAAGATTTACAATTCTATAAGGACTTAGATATCCAGATAATGGGTCAGAGCCAATAAAATATGATTCGTCTGCTTTTTTAACGTGAAGTGAGTGGCGATCTGCCTCCGAGTAAATTGCGACACTTGTTATGCCCATTTCTTTGCAGGCACGAATTATGCGGACTGCAATTTCTCCGCGATTAGCTATTAAAATTTTTTTAATCAAAAATAGATTTCCTCGAATTATTTCTTAAGTATTACTAAATTACTTTATTTTTTACTAATTTTTTTGATGTATATTATGAGTAGATTATAACATGTGAGCGAAGGCATATTTCATACTTAATGAATTGTAAAATATCAGATGAGGCAATAATTAGATTGAATTATTTATAAAATTTATGATTTTATGCTAAAATTTCGCTTTAAATTTTGAGCAAAACTTCTTAGCTTCCAAGTAGTTAGAATTTTAAAGTTCATTATTATATTAAGGAGTTATTATGGCTGTTCAGAAAAGTAAAAAATCAACCTCAAGAATAGGTATGCGCCGCTCACATGACAGTTTATCGAGCCCAGCTTTAGCAATAGAAAAAACAACTGGCGAAACCCATTTAAGACACCACGTTAGCGCTTCTGGTTTTTATAAAGGTAAAAAAGTTATAGCAACCAAAAGTGATTAAATTCATTACAGCTATAAATTAAATTATGCAGCATTCAATTGCGATTGATGTAATGGGCGGAGACCATGGAATTAAGGTCACAGTTCCTGCAGCAATACAAATTCTCCAGCAATATTTACAGATAAATATTATTCTTGTTGGAAATGAGGTTGAAATAAAAAAATCTCTTTCTAAACTGAAGGAAAGTAATAATCCTCGGGTAAGTATTCTTAATACAACTCAATCAGTTGAGATGGATGAGTCTCCACAGTCTGCCCTAAAAAATAAGAAAAAATCTTCTATGAGATTAGCTATTAACTTAGTCAAATCAAATACAGCTGCAGCATGCGTAAGTGCTGGCAATACTGGGGCTCTAATGGCAACGGCTCGCTTCGTTCTAAAAATGCTTCCTGGGATTGAGAGGCCAGCTATTGCTTCAAACTTTCCAAATAGAGGTGGGGGAGTAACTTGCGTTTTAGATTTGGGTGCTAATACAGACAGCACTCCTGAGCAACTACTTCAATTTTCTTTAATGGGAGCTATGCTAACCAGTGCTTTAACTGGGAAGAAAAATCCTTCAGTCGGCCTTTTAAATATTGGATCCGAAGATATTAAAGGTAATGAAATAGTTAAAAAAACTTTCTTACTACTCAAGGAAAGTCATTTAAATTTTTATGGTAACGTAGAAGGTGACGACATCTTTAAAGGAACAACTGATGTTGTCGTTTGTGATGGATTCGTTGGTAATGTTGCATTAAAAACAACTGAAGGCGTGCTTAGGATGTTTGGTAATTTTTTATCTGCTGCTTATAAGAAGAACTTCATTACAAAAATTATTGCATTGATTTCTTTATCTCTATTAAAGTCTTTTCGGAAAAGACTTGACCCAAGAAGATATAATGGGGCATCCTTTCTAGGGCTTAATGGCATTGTAATCAAAAGTCATGGTGGGGCTGATATTCTTGCTTTTAAAACAGCAATAATCACAGCTATTGAAGAGTCTGAAAATAAGGTAATAGATAAAATAAAAAAACAAATTGAAATTGAATCTAACTGATCCAGGCTAGGAAAAAAATGATATTTTCCAAAATTATAGGCGTAGGAAGCTACCTCCCAGAAAAAGTATTAACAAATAAAGACCTTGAAAAAAGTCTAGATACAACTGATGAATGGATAATATCAAGAACTGGGATAAAAGAGAGACATATAGTTGCTTCCAGCGAGAAAACTAGCGATTTAGCTTTCGAAGCAGCTAGAAATGCAATAAATAACTCTGGCATTAGTGCAAAGGATATCGATCTTATTATTGTGGCTACAACAACACCAGATAAAATTTTCCCAAGCACAGCCTGCAATGTTCAAACAAAACTTGGAATTAAAAATTGCCCTGCCTTTGATATTCAGGCTGTGTGTAGTGGCTTTATTTATGCACTATCAATTGGCGATAAATTTATTAAAACAAACTCAGCGAAAAATATTTTAGTTATTGGTGCAGATTCTATGTCAAAAATAACAGACTACACTGATAGAAGTAATGCAATTCTTTGGGGCGATGGTGCAGGGGCGATTATTCTTTCAGCATCAAATGAACAAGGTATATTATCTACACACATTCATGCTGATGGACAACATGAAGAATTACTTCACGTCCCAAAAAAAAATGTTGAAAATAAAATCCAACAAACGATTGAAATGCAAGGAAGTCAGGTATTTAAAATTGCAGTTAATACATTAGATAAAATTGTTGATGAAGCTTTAATGGCGAATCAATTACAAAAAAAAGACATCGATTGGCTTGTACCCCATCAAGCAAATATTCGAATTCTTGAGGCAACAGCAAAAAAATTAGAAATGAGTATGAGTAAGGTTATTGTCACAATAGATCGACATGGAAATACTTCTGCAGCGTCAATTCCTCTTGCCTTAGATGACGGTATACAGAGTGGTAAAATAAAGTCAGGACATCTGCTATTAATGGAAGCTTTCGGTGGTGGATTTACTTGGGGATCGGCGCTGATAAGATATTAAATGAGTAAATATATTATTACATTTCCAGGTCAAGGTTCACAATCAATAGGAATGATGAACAGCCTTGCACATATTCCTATTATAAAAAAAACTTTTTCCGAAGCCTCAGAGATTTTGAATAAAGATTTTTGGGCTATGACTTCATCTGAAAATCAAGAAATTAATCAAACAGTAAATACACAACCTTTAATGCTTACAGCCGGAGTTGCTTCTTGGAGGTATCTTCAAGAAAACAATTTAGCTTCGCCTAGCTTTATTGCAGGGCATAGTCTGGGCGAGTTTACAGCTCTAGTAGCTGCTAACTCTCTAACTTTCCACGATGCCTTAAAAATAGTTACAAAAAGAGCGCAATTAATGCAAAATGCGGTTCCTGAGAATGAGGGGGCTATGGCAGCAATTATTGGCTTAGAAGATCAAGACGTCATTAAGATATGTGCTGAAGAGCAAGGAAATGGTGTTTTAGAAGCGGTTAATTTTAATTCTCCAGGTCAAGTTGTTGTCGCTGGAACAAAAGATGTTTTAGAAGAATCATTACAAAGTTTCAAAGATGCAGGGGCTAAGAGAGCAATGTTACTTCCTGTAAGTGTTCCTTCCCATTGTAAATTAATGCAGCCAGCATCAATTTTGTTTGGTGATTACCTTAATCAAATTAATTTTAATTTACCAGAATTTCCAGTCATTCAAAACTTTAAAGCTATTGAATATAATGAAATAGAAAAAATCAAATTTGCTCTTGTGCACCAGTTATTTAACCCGGTAATGTGGACACAATCAATTAAATATTTGTCATCAAAAGGTATAAACTTATTTATAGAAGCAGGTCCTGGTAAAATCCTAACAGGCTTAAATAAAAGAATTAATAAAGAAGCTTCACATGTTTCAATGATTAGTGAGGAAGCAATAAATGAAATTTTATTAAAACTTAAGGAATCTACGTAATGTCTGAGCAAAAGATTAATAAGATTGCCCTTGTTACAGGAGCAAGTAGGGGTATTGGAGCATCAATTGCACTAGAGTTGGCAAAGAATAATATGTTTGTTATTGGGACAGCAACTTCAGGTAAAGGTGTAAATGCTATTAAAGAAAATTTTGAACTTAACAAACAGAAAGGGGCTGGTTTAGTTTTAAATGTTAATGATAATAAGTCAATCGAGTCCTTAATAAAAAATATTGAAGAAAGTTATGGTGATATTAATATTCTAGTTAACAATGCAGGTATAACTAAAGATACTCTTTTGATGAAAATGAAAGACGAAGATTGGGATGAAGTTATTAATACCAACTTAAAATCTGTATTTAAATTAAGTCAATCTGTGGTTAGAAAAATGATGAAAAATAGATATGGACGTATCATTAATATATCTTCTGTAGTTGGGCATACAGGAAATGCAGGGCAAACAAACTATACCGCAGCAAAAGCGGGAATGTCAGGCTTTACAAAATCTCTTGCTCAAGAGATTGGAAGTCGAGGAGTCACAGTTAATTGTGTTGCACCAGGGTTTATAGATACAGATATGACAAGAAACCTTCCTGAAGATTATAAAAAACAACTGTTAAATAAGATTCCACTGGGTAAACTTGGAAGTCCAAATGACATTGCCAATGCAGTAGCTTTTTTAGCTTCTGACGATGCTAGCTATATAACTGGTGAAACACTTCATATTAACGGTGGAATGTTGATGGTTTAATTATTTATATCCATATAAATCATATAGTTATAAATTTTTTGTTGAATTATTTAAAATAGTTTTATAAAGTAAGCATTCATTTGATAAAATAGCGACTGGTAATTTATTTGTTTTTAAAAAAAGGGGTTAATACATGTCAGATATCGAACAAAGAGTTAGAAAAATTGTTTCAGAACAACTAGGAACAGATGACGATAAAATAAAAAATGAGTCGTCATTTATTGATGATCTTGGCGCAGACTCACTCGATACTGTTGAGCTTGTAATGGCTTTAGAAGAGGAGTTCGATACTGAAATCCCTGATGATGAAGCTGAAAAAATTACAACAGTTCAACAAGCAATAGATTACATAAATAAAAATCTTAAATAATCAACTAACCTAATCAAAACTGATTAGGCATATCCATGAAGAAAAGAAGGGTTGTAGTTACAGGACTTGGTTTAATAACACCAGTTGGTATTGGTGTTGAAGAATCATGGCAGAATATACTTAATGGTATTTCTGGAATTACTAATATTACTCAGTTTGACGCATCAGATTTCAAATCTCGAGTTGCGGGAGAGGTTAAAAATTTCAATCCCGATATTTACCTAAATCCAAAAGATTCAAGAAGGATGGATACTTTTATTCAGTTTGGCTTAGTTGCTGGCATTGAAGCAATTAATGATTCTGGACTTGAAGTAACTGAAGAAAACGCTCAAAGAATTGGTGTTTCAATTGGTTCTGGAATAGGTGGTATTAACCTTATTGAATCGACTAGCGACATCTTTGATCAAGGGGGAGCCAGAAAAGTATCTCCGTTTTTTGTGCCTGGATCAATTATAAATATGATATCTGGGAATCTGTCAATAATGTATGGTTTAAAAGGTCCAAATATTTCAATAGTAACTGCATGTACTACAGGCACTCATTCAATTGGCGATGCTAGTCGAATGATTGAATATGGCGATGCTGATGTCATGATTGCAGGAGGATCAGAGGCAGCAATCACCGAATTAACTGTAGCAGGATTTTCCGCCGCTAAAGCATTAACTCAACGTAATGATGATCCAAAAACAGCCTCTAGACCATGGGACCAAGATCGAGATGGATTTGTCATCGGTGAAGGTGCTGGAGTTATGGTAATCGAAGAGTATGAACATGCTATGAAGCGCGGAGCAAAAATTTATTGTGAGCTAAGTGGTTACGGAATGAGTGCAGATGCATATCATATTACAGCCCCTAGTATAGATGGGCCTAAAAGATCAATGCTTAATGCCATTAATAATGCAAAAATTAATTTAGATGAAGTTCACTATATTAACGCTCATGGTACATCAACTCAACTTGGTGATTTAAATGAAGTAAACGCTATTAAAGATACTTTTAATGAGCATGCTTATAATTTAGTTGTTAATTCTACAAAGTCTATGACAGGACACTTGTTGGGAGGTGCAGGAGGTATAGAATCAGTATTTACAGCGCTTGCTATTCACCATCAAATATCGCCACCAACGATGAATATTTTCAATCAAGATGCTGAATGTGACTTAGATTTTTCTGCAAATGAAGCTAAAGAAATTAATATACGAGCTGCATTAAAGAATAATTTCGGATTTGGCGGAACAAACGGCAGCCTTATTTTTAAAAGAATCTAAATAGCTTTTACTTATATTGAAAAATAACTTTTTAATTAATGGCAATCCTAGGGAAAGTATCAGCCCTTTCGATAGGGGGTTATCTTTTGGCGATGGTGTATTTAGAACTTTTTTAGTTAAAAATGGTTGCCCAATAAATTGGGATATGCACTATGAAAAACTCAAATTAGATGGAAAAATTTTTAAAATTAAAGTCCCTACAAAGAAAGATTTACTTCGCGATATTAAAAAATTATTTATTCAAGATAAAACTTATATTGGTAAAATAATTATTACCCGTGGAATATCTGATCAAGGTTATTACTACTCTAAAAATATAAAAAGTACACGTATTGTGTTAAAAATTAATTATAAAAAAATTAGTCGAGCATTCTATTTAAAAGGGGTAAAGTTAAAAGTATGTAATACAAGAATAACCCATAATGATTTTTATGGCGGAGTAAAGCATTTAAATAGAATTGAAAATGTTATAGCAAAATCTGAACTAACCCCTTCGGTTTTCGATGGGCTTATGCTTGATAGGAATGGTTATATTAATGAATGTGTAAGTAGTAATATTTTCGCAAGGTACGGAAATGTATTAATAACACCAAAACAGAATAATGGAGGTGTATCTGGTGTTTGTAAGCAAATAATTTTTAAAAATATTAAATCACTTGGGTTAAAATTTAAGAGTCAAAACATTAAACTAGAGAAATTAAAAAGAGCAGACGAAGTTATAATTACTAATTCAGTTTTTGGCGCTTTATACGTGAATCAAATAGAAGAAAAAAAATGGCAGGATGGTTTATTTACTCCATTAATAAAAAATTTTATTATTAATCCGGATGTTAAATGAATTTTAAATTAACAGAAACTTTCAGATACTTACAAAAAAGAAAAATAATAATTATTTTTTTTATTTTTATCTTTTGGTGCGTAA
>JAOLWQ010000004.1 GCA_028342535.1 Methylophilaceae bacterium
TTTTAATTTACCTAAATCTAGGAGCACACCACCCAAGTTATTATGGGCGTCGGCATAGTGCTTTTTAAGTGTTATGGCTTTTTTGTAAATCGCTTCTGCTTCTTTTAACCTACCTAAATCTTTTAGTGCGTTACCTAAATTATTATGGGCTTCGGCAAAGTCAGGTTTCAATTTTATCGCCTGTCTATAGATTGATTCAGCGTCTTCTGGCCTACTAAGTTTTTGAAGTGTATTGCCCATGTTGTTGTATGCTTCGGCATCTTGCGGGTCAATCATAATTGTTTTTTGGTTAGCAACCAGTGCTTGAGATACCCTACCAGTATTTTTAAGCGCCACACCAAGTACTTTCCATGCAAATAAATTCATTGGGAATTTTTTAGTTATTGATGTTGCTAAATTCGCGGCATCCTCAAGTTGGCCATTTTGATAAAGGACTAGCAGATTATTTAATTCTTCAGAAGATGGATTTTTATCTTCTTTTTTCATTTTCTATAAATTTTTTAAGAAGATTAATAGGTCTATTTTTAGACGGGGCTATGACCACTGCAATGAGATTAGGGTTTTTTAGATATAATTGGTAAGCTAATATTTTGTTTTGCATTTGGTTTTATTTTATCTTATAGATGAAATTAGCAGCATTAACTTAATAATACAACATAATAAATTTTAAAAGTTTATATATCTAGACCAGGGTCAAACAAATAAAAAAATATAGTTTAGGAGTCATTCCATATGAAAGAATCTAGTAAGTCAATATTTCATAAAATAAAAAAGGGAGTAGCTTGAATTGGTAAAATCAAAATCTTTAGATCCTTTAGTTGACAGAGCGTTAAACAAAACCCCTTTTGATTTTATTGCTGATGCTGAAAATATTAAATCCTATTTAAATGAACTCTTATTAGAAAGAAATTTATCATTAGCATTTAAGTTAATTATTGATATTGAATCTAAAATTAAGCTTCATAATGATGAATTATTAAAAGAGAGATTTATCAATTCTCTATTAGATATTGTGTTAAAACATAAGATTGACCATGAGCAAGATAAAATTCCATCCTTCTTTGATAATTTTTTGTTACCCCATATGCGAGAGGGAGGCGCTAATGCCTCAAAAGCATATGAATGGTTCAGAAGTTCGCTTTCTTCGAAGGTAAACCGCTTTAAAGATTTCAAAATACGGGTAGAAGAAAATTGTGTTTATTCAAATCATCCCAGAACAAATGGTATGTCTGTAATTCTTTCACAAGGAACTCATGCAACATTCACCTGGAAAGAACATACTGTTTTTAAATCTGTATTTGATTTAGCTATTTACTCAATGTTAATAGAAGAATTAAAGCCAGACGTGATAATTGAAATCGGATCTGGGAAAGGAGGAAGTGCAGTTTGGTTAGCTGATATGTTAAAAATTCAGGGATTAAAATCTCATGTATATAGCTACGATATTAATAAACCAAATTTCAAATATCCTGGAGTAAGCTTTATTGAGTTTAACTTGAATAATTTAAATGAGTATGTAAATTTCCCTGAACATGAATATTGGATTGGCTCTAAATTAATAATTGAAGATGCACACGTAAATATCTCTGAAGTATTTAATAAAATAGATAGCAAGGTTAGTAAGGGAGATTATCTAGTAGTTGAGGATAGTGATGAGAAGCAAAAAGACATACTTAGCTTTGTACAAAATACCAAAAAAACATATCTAGCAGATCAGTATTATTTGGATTTATTTGGAAGGAATGGCACGTCAGCTGCTAATTCAATTTTTAAGATAAAGTAAGCCAAAACTATAGCCAATACAAGATTATCTTATTAAGATAATTTACATTCTTTAGTTAAAAATTTAATAATATCACTTGACTCATAAAGCCATTCAGCTTTGGAATTTATTTTTTTTATTTTCAAACATGGAACTTTATGTTTTCCACCCCCATTAATCAACTGAGATTTGAAAACTTTATTATTTTTTGCATCCTTAAGATTTATTTTAAGACTATTTTTCCTTACAAATCTTCTTACTTTTACACAAAATGGGCAGGCCTCAAATTGATAAATTGTTAAATGTTTTGTTTTTTTATCTATCGCATCTTGATCAATTTTTTTTCTTATTATCGGCTTAGGCAGAGTTAATAAGTTTATAAAAAGAATCAATTTACCTAAAAACCATCTTATTAAATTCATATTATTTCCTTAATTTTATGGATAAAATGGATAGCTATAAGAGCCAATTTCATCTCCAACATAACATATAATTTTCTTTCATCAATTTATTTGATTGCAGTTTACGAGCGACTTAACTATATCTTATATAATAATATTATCTACAATATTAGTTTATTTAAAAAAAAGAAACTTTTTTTAAAATGTTTTAATTTTTTGCTATAATTCTTCGATGTTTGTAAAAAATGTACAATTATTTTTAGTTTTTTTAAGCCTTTTATTTAATATACAGGTAGGCTTTTCGCATGATATTGAGCATATTAATCATGAGCATGAACAAGAAAGTTTGCTTGATTGTGAGGACTGCTCTCTAAACCATCATTTAGACAAGACAGTAAAGCTTTCTAATACTTTTAATTTTGATTATTTTAATCATACCAACCTTAATGATAACTATCTTATAAGCAATAATATTGTTTATACTTTCGTTGCATATCAATCTCGAGCCCCATAAAAAAATTCTTTTAAAAAATAAATTTATTTAACTTTTTTTAAGGATTATTATGCGTAACATAATGTTTATGTGCGGTTTACTAGCTTGTACTTTGCTCCATGCTGAAGATGAGCCTGTAATGAAATTAACTGCATTGGAATTAATTGAAATACCTGTAACAGCCAACCCATTAAGCTTGTCAAACGATGATCTAGCTAACCCCGTTAGGATTTTTAGTGGGAAGGATTTACAAAACAGGAAGAATTCATCATTAGGTGCAGTATTGGATGGTGTACCAGGTATTACAAATAATTCATGGGGTGAGAGTGTAGGTCAGCCAGTGATTAGAGGTATGGATAGTAATCGAATCAAAATACTTAATAATGGTATGGAAATTAAAGATGTATCCAACATGTCAGGTGATCACGCAGTTGCGATTGATACTCTGTCCTCAGAACAAATAGAGCTTATTAGAGGTCCAGCATCTATTATTTACGGAGGTGGCGCTGTTGGAGGGGTAATTAATATAATTGACCATCGAATACATAGTGAATATATAGACGGTGTATTTGGAAAATATGACCAAAATTTTGGCGGAGCAAATAATCAATCATCAAGTGCTTTTGCTTTTGATTATGGCCACAACGATAACCTCATGTTTCATTTAGATGGGTACCAACGAGATAGTAAAAATCTTAGCATTCCAGGCTTCTCTGTCTCAAAAAGACTAGTTGAATCAGATGATGAATTTACAAGGGATAAATACGGCAAGGATACCTTGCAAAGTTCGGATAATAAATCTGCCGGTGGTTCATTAGGTGTATCTCATTTTTTTGATGATGGATTTACTGGTTTAGCTTTTAGTGGCCATCGAGTAGATTATGGTAATCCACTTGAAGCTGGGGGCAAATTTGATCTAAATACTAATAAATATGATTATGTTCTAGAAAAAAATAAAATATCAACTCTTATTAGTAAGATGAAATTCCACTTAGGATATAGTGATTATGATCATAAAGAACTTGAGCCTGATGGTGCGGTTGGTGCTGAATATATTGATAAAGGTACTGATGGTAAGTTAGAGTTTGTCCATTCATACTTTAACAACTCACCTGGTGTTTTAGGATTTAATTTTGGGAAATCAAATTTTTCAAAAAGTCAGGGTGACCCATTAATTGCTAATAATCAACGTAATAACTTTTCCTTTTATTTACTTGAAGATTATTTCGTTGGAAAGCATAAAGTTAGCATTGGTTATAGGCATGATTTTAATCGCTATCGATCTAATGATTTCACAAGTGATGATGGTTGTACGGCTGCTTATACCAGCAGTACAGATTGTGCTTCATCAGGTGGTACTGAGGAATCAACAACCTTTGGTAAGACGAATAAAACTTTCAATAGTAATAATCTGACTTTAGGAACTGTCTCAGAGCTTAATAAGCAATGGAAACTATCCTTAAATTTAAGTCATAACGAAAGAGCTCCAGCACATAATGAGCTATATTCTTATGGGCATCATCATGCAACAGAGACGATTGAACAAGGCTCTAGAGATTTAAAAAAAGAGCGTTCAAACACTATAGATGCTCAATTTAAATGGAGCAATCAAAGAACGATCTTTACTTTTAGTCCTTACTACACAGATTTTCCAAGCTATATTGGCTTATTAAATTCTGGAGAAACTCAGAATCATCTTCATGAAGGAGAAGATGACAGTGAAGCATTAGCTGTTTATAAAACGCAAAATATTCCAGCAAAATTTTATGGGTTTGAAGTTCAGGGAAGTTTGAGTTTATCCAATAATTATGGTCTAAATGTATGGGGTGACTTTGTTAGAGCCAAAAATAAAGATGGTGGGAACCTTCCAAGAATTCCACCTGTTCGAATCGGCACAGGAATTACTTATGATTGGAATACTATTAGTAGTAGTTTAGATTTAATGCATGTATTTAATCAGACTAACATTGGTCAATATGAATTAAAAACCGATGATTACACTAATATGAAGCTCACAATGAATTATAAACTCCCTATGAATAATAATATTAATCTTTATTTAAAAGGGGATAATCTTTTAGATCATGAAAAAAGAGACCATACCTCATTTTTAAAAGATAAAGTTTTAATGGGGAGTAGGTCACTTATGCTTGGTGTAACAGGTGACTTTTAATTTAATAAAAAAAAGATTTTAAAAAAAAGAGGGGTTTACACTCCTCTTTTTTTTTAAAAAGCACCGCTAATAGAGTCTATTAGTTGTTTAGCAGGCTATATTCTAGGACAATCCCCACTGTTTTTTTGCAAATAACTCAATATCTGGTTGTAACGGATACATGTGTGAATATTGAAGAACTTGTTTGCATATCAGTTTAAGTCTATCTTCAAAATTAGGGATTCCTAATGGTTCTAATAATGGTGAATTAAAAGGATCAACTTTCGCAATTTGAACCTCGAAAGCAACAGACATTCGGGGAGGAGTATTTCTTGGACGGCTTCTAGATCCCCAATGAAGAATACCTTGATTCCATATTAAAGGACTGCCTGCACTTGCTGGAAGAGCTACTATATTTTGCATGTCTAATTTTTCTTTATTAATATCTCCTGAAAGATAAGAAGGGTCTCTATTCGCTGGTAAGACATACATGCAACCATTATCAATTGTTGCATCAGTTAAAGGAATCCATATAGTTAAACTTTTTGGTTCTCCATTTTGAAATAACGAGTTAGGCCCCTTATCTCGATGTGGCCCCCATCCAGCACCTTCTTTGCTAGGATCAACATGCCAAGCCCAAAAATCTGGCAACAAGTAATATGATTCGCCAAATAATTTTTTAATTATTATATTTAGTTTAAATGCCAACAACCATGGCTCACAATAAACAAATATAAATGGCAACGGAATACCTAAGCGCTCAAGAAGTTCGATAGCCTCTTTAATATCTGAAAACCAATCGTCCCATTGCAGCTGAGGCATTTGAATATAGCCTTCGGTAATTAGACGAGTTTTATATAACTCCAACCTATTATTTTCAATATCAAAGGCTTTAACGTTAGATTTTAAATTATCTGTATGAGAGGTATGTAAGTTCCCAAATATTTTATTCCAAAATAATATATCGTTAAAGTCTTCTACTTTAAAGTTGGGTATATTTGAAGAAATTTCATTATTCATATAAAAAAATTATACATTAATGTTTATTGCTAATTTCATAGTATCCACTTATCTAAAATTCTAATAAGTATAAACCGCCAGTTAAAAAATCATTTTTTTCTTTACGGAGTTTAGCTGTTTTAAAATATGAGAGCTTGTAACTGAATTTTTTGCAAAGGCTTTCGATATAACTTTTTGAGTGAGAATATCTTCCAGATGCCTTAAGAATAAAAGTACCCTTATCAAGATGTTCCGTTGAAAAAACGAGTTTGCCGCCTGATTTATTTCGAGATTTCAATAACCGAAACACATCAGATAAATCTCCTAAGTAGACAAAGGTATCAGTCGAAATGAAGTAATCAAAGTCTAAATCTTCTTTTAATAAATAGTCTAAGATGTCGCCATGCGTTAATTTAGCGTAAATATTTTTTTCTCTTGCTTTTTCAAGCATTGATCTAGATAAATCGATACCTTCAAGGTTTGTACAAAACTCTTTAATTTCTACCCCAGCTAAGCCAGTGCCACATCCTAAATCTAGAATTGAGCCCAAAGAACTATTTGGATGTTTTGACACAATCATCTTAGTAATTATTTTAGGAATATTATATTGCAGTTGCTCCACGAGAGAGTGTTCGAATTTGTTGGCATACTGATCAAAGAATTTCTCCACGTAATCTTTTGGTGCAGAACTAGTTGTTTCTCCTTTTAGGGCAGCAAGCCAATGTTCAGCTTCTGAAAAATTAGGCATGAGCTTGAGAGCTTTCTCATAACTCACTATGGCCTCTTTTGATCTACCCATGTCTTTAAGAACAGCTCCCATATTGCCATAGGCGATGGCAAAGTTTGGCTTAAGCGCTATAGCTTTTTCGTAACTCACTATGGCCTCTTCAAATTTACCCACTTCTTTAAGTACAGCTCCAAGATTATTATGGGCTTCGGCATAGTCAGATTTTAATGATATAGCTTGTCTGTAACTTGATTCTGCTTCTTTTAATCTACTTAGATCTTTCAGTATGTTACCCAAGTTGTTATGGGCTTCAGCAAAGTTAGATTTTAATGATATAGCTTGTCTGTAACTTGATTCTGCTTCTTTTAATCTCCCCAATTCTTGGAGCGTATTACCCATATTGTTATATGATTCAACATCCTGAGGGTCAATTACAACTGCTTTTTTGTTAGCAATTAACGCCTCAGAAGCTCTACCAGTATTTTTAAGAATTACTCCAAGCACTTTCCAGCTGAATATATGTTTTGGGAATTTTTTCGTTATTGATATTGCTAAATGTTCGGCATCTTCAAATTGACCATTCTGATAAAGCGATAGAAGACTATTTAATTCTTCAGGAGATGGCCCTTTATCTTTTTTTTTCTTAACATTCCCAAATCCTATTTTGCGCATCTTATAAGCATCTATTTTGATTTTAAATATTGATGGTTTTACCTTTACAATTAAAATAAATTATATCGACATTCGAAGGCTTTGGATAGCTAATCGTAATCTGATCCTCTCTTTAGCTTAATTTTTTTAAAAAAATTATTTATCATTTTTAAATTAATATAAATGACTTGATAGTGCTATATAATTTATTGTATTAGCATGGATGAAATCTATCCATTACTCTAAATATTCTTTAAGGCTAGAATGGTTAACTTTGCTGAAATTGGTGTTGTAATACAAATGGCTGTAGCCCCTGCTTTTTTATTAACTGGGATTGGGGCAATTTTAACTGTTATGGGCCATCGTTTAGCAAGAATTGTAGATCGTTTCAGAGTACTTAAAGAAGGAGTAAGTAAAAAAACATTAGAAATAAGTAATGAGCTAAACTCATTACTTCTAAGAGCTAAATGGACACACTGGGCAATAGCATTAACGACAACTTCTGCTTTATTCATATGCTTACTGATCGCTATGATATTTATTGCTACGGAAGTAAGTTTTAATTTAGATAAGTACCTTAGTATTCTTTTTATTGTGGCTATGTCATTCTTAGTGCTGGGTTTGTTATGCTTTCTTCGAGAAGTTAGTTTATCAAAAGGTATAATTAAATTATAAATTAAACGAAAATTATCATGAGTGAATTTGAACTATATCTATATTATGTTGCTGTTTTCTTTGGGCTAATCTTGGTTTTTGGAATATTAGTATTTATTGCATATCGTAAAATTAGTAAAAAAAATAATATCAACTAATTTTAATCTCACAAAGCTAAGAAGATAACTTTTAAGTTTAGAAATAAGTAAAAATAGAATATAAGTTAATCATTTCTTTTTGTTGGTAATCTAAGCATATTATATTCATGCAAATCTCGCTCAGCTATTTGCTGTATGACCATATCAACTTTATTTAATTTAATAAAATCGTAAAGCGTATGAGGGTCTATATGCTTATAGTGCCATCGATAAACGTGAGTAAAAGTAGAACTAAATACTTCAGAATGTTGCGCTAAAAAAGAGTCCCCTAATAATAATACGCGACGTTTTTCAGCTTTAAAGCCATTATTTATGGTGTATTTAGGACCATGATCAATATTTATGTACATAGATTTAGATGCAATACATTCTTCAAGCGCTCCAGATTTAAGATTAATATTTCCAACACATCCATTAAAAGAAATATTTTTATAATCATAACCGGGGTCTGCGTCTTCTTCTTTTAAAAGATTACTGGCTTTGAGAAACATACTAAGATCTGCGCCCCTTATAATGACTTGGACTTTATTAAAATCAATAGACATCGGTGTTATCTTTAACTTATATTTCTCATTAATATAATTGATGATAGATTTGTACCCTAGAAACGCACCGTACTTATTCCAATGCGTATCAAGCTTATGGTATTTTAAATCCTTAGTATCAAACTGCTCTCCTATAGAGTCACGTAAGTCAAGAATTCGATTATTTGATACATTAATAATATTGATAACATTATCTGTTGCATTTGGCCCTGTTTTTTTATAATTATCTGGAAGGAAGGAATTGTAAATTGAGTGCTTATTCGGTGCAATAACAAAAACAAAAGGAATTTTTTTATTCAGATACCAATTTTCAACGCTTTTTAAATTATTATCAAAATTCTTGAGTGAAGATGAAGCTTTATTTAATCCTCGGTGATTATCTAAAACGTTTGCGTATCCATTACCCAAAAATAAGAAATTTTCATTTCCAGCTATAACCTGATTAGGATTTAAAGAGATATTAAAAAATTTCCATGAATAATAATTTAAATAAGATTCGAAAATGTCAATATTAAAAGATTTAGAAAAATCAATTTTATCCAACTGATTAAATAGATAAGGAGCAGATAAATTTATTTTTTTTAATTGGGGGTAAAGATTATATAAAGGTAAAAAAGAAATTAATACTATCAATAAAATCAAGAATAAAGATATTTTTTTTGACATTGGCAGACCTTAAAAGTTGTAGTAAAGAAAAACTTGAGATGACGACATTCCCAAGAAGATTATAGAGATTGAAAAAGCTAATACACCTAAAATTAATTTAGTATAACTAATTGTACTAGCTTGATTAGGAGATTGATAAGCTTTATTGATATTGCTTGCAAATAAAACAAACAGCATTAGTATCAGTAGATATAGAAATAAATAAGATGGGAAAATAGCGTTTGTGGAAAAATTAGGTACATAAGGTAGTAAAGGTATTCCAATCAATATAGACATTGAATCAATATAGTCTAGAGGAATCGATTTTTGTGTAATGCCAAACATTGCACCTATAATATTTATTGCTGCATTAAAATTGTCTGCCCTAAAAAATACCCAAGCAATGTTAACAAAGTTGAATGTTATAAACCATGACAGTACCATTGGTATTTTCCATCCTATCTTCCGCCATAAACTTAAAATAATTAACGCAAATCCATGTAAACCTCCCCAAAAGATAAATGTCCAGCCAGCCCCATGCCAAATCCCACCAAGTATAAAAGTAAATAGGATATTTTTATATGTAATAAAGTAACTCAGGCGGTTTCCACCCAGGGGTATGTATATATAATCTCGTAAAAAATGAGATAGTGTCATATGCCATCTTCGCCAAAATTCCTGTATATTTTTTGCTTTATAAGGAGAGTTAAAATTAATAGGAAGTCTTATATTTACAAGTAAAGCTGATCCAATAGCCATGTCTGCATACCCACTAAAGTCAAAATACAGTTGAAAAGTATACGATAACGAAAGAGCCCAGGCTTCGATTGTGCTGATCAATAAAGTTGATGAGTAGCCAGAAGTAACGAATCCTCCTAATGAGTCGGCAATCACCACTTTTTTAAATAAACCAATTGAAAAAATAAATAATCCTAAAGAAATATTTCTAAGATTTATGTTTCGTTTTGAGAGATCATCAAACTGTGGCATCAAATCTTTATGATGAACAATTGGCCCAGCAATTAGCTGAGGAAAAAATGAAACATATGTTGCATAATGTAAGAATTTATAATCAGAGGTTTTATTTGTATATACATCAACTAGAAATGCGATTTGCTGAAATGTGAAGAATGATATCCCTAGGGGGATAATGAGATTGAGTGAGCTTATTTTTTGTGAAAATAAACCATTGTAGTTTTCTATAAAAAAATCAAAATGTTTAAAATATAAAAGTAATAATAAGTTAAAAGTAATACCAATAAAAAGAATTGGTTTCTTTTTTGTAAATAGCTTACTTAGGAGTTTGCCAATCTGGAAGTTTATGAAAATGGATATTAGCAGGATTGGTAAATATTTTATATCCCACCAAGAATAGAAAAAAAGTGAGGCGGCTAACAACCATAATAATTGAAAATCTTTATTTTTTATTCTAGATAATGCAAAATAGCCTATAAATACGATAGGCAGAAAAAATACAATATAAATATAGCTTGAAAATATCAAGGCAGAATCCAATTAAAAATTTAGCTATTACTAAGTTATATTACGTAACAAGTTTCTTAACCAGTTTATTATAAATTATGAATCATCATTATTATCAAAATGAGATTTTTAATTTTTATAAATGATATGATTAAACTTTAAAAATAAGAATAGGGAAGAAGGCTTAAAGATGCAAAATGAATTTATTTATTTAAAAAAAGAGTTTCCGACATTATTCAAAGATATAGTTTTACAGCATAAAGCAGTAAACAAAGTATTAACCTTTTGTGATGATGAGAATCAATATCTATTATTTACAGGTATGTTTTCTGAAGTAAATAATAGAAAGGGCATTGCTGACGAGCTAGAAACTTACTTTGTTAATTTTTTAATAGAGAAATACAAATGTAAAGCTTTTGCAAGGGCTGCTGCTTATGTTTTAGAAGATCAGACGTCATTTATTGGCTATGATTTTAAAAGTATTGATGATGATAGATGGTCTCAACAAAATATTTTTCATGTAGATGATGAAGGGAAAGTAACAGATGTTGCTGACGATTTTAGTAACAGTAGTGATAAAAATAACATATGCCCGATTGTAAATTCTTACTTTGAAGGCATTGATTTTCCTAAAGATACTAAAGAATTTTTAACTAATTTATATGAGCAAGTAAAGCCAAGCTTTCAAATAGTAAAATTAAAAAAATAATTTAAAAAGTCTAATTAGCCCATGGACGTTTGCATTTATACATTGAGAATGTAGCTTCACCTAGTTGAGGTGATTTATCTTTTATAATGGTATTTGCACGAACCGAAACTGCGCTATTCTGTGCCAACTGTAATAAATCTCTATTAATGTTTTCTTTGCTTCTTTTAACATAAGCAATTTCGGCAAGTACACTTACATCAACTGTTCCTCTTGAGACGCATCCCGATGGCTTCTCTTTTACCAATAATACTTTATCTGCCCCATCTTTAATATCTATATATTTTGCACATCCAGTTATCATTAAAAATGATAGAGATATTAATAAACTATTTATAATTATTTTTTTTATACTCATTCAGATTGGCCTTATTTTAATTTATCAATTTGTTTTTTTATTTACGCTTGGATCTTTAATAGTTCTTAAATAATCTTGATGGTTGATGAAGTAATCTACACTATACTTTTCTTTAATATCTTCAGATGGTATGTGTGTAGGAACTACTACCTGATTACCTTTTTGCCAATTCCCAGGGATAGTTACGTCATATTTATTAGCTAACTGAAGGGCGTCAATTATTCGAATAATTTCATTGAAATTTCTACCAATATGTTTAGGATAAGATAGAATCGTTTGAATTTTTTTGCCTGGATCAATTATAAAAACAGATCTAATGGTTGATTTATTGGCATCTCCAAACACTCCTTCACTTGGCTCAGCTTTTGAGTGATACATCCCATAAGCAGTTGCTATCCTTAATTTTTTGTCTTCAAGTATTGGGTAATCAAGATTAGGCCTCTCTAAGCCTGTGGTTATCGTTTCTTTTTTTTCTTTTCTAATTAAATCTTTATATTTATCAATATGAGATATCCACTCTAAGTGATCTTCGAGACTGTCAGCACTTAAGGTGATAATTTTTGTTTGTCTTTTTTTAAATTCTGGCTGAAGAAATGCAAGTTCAGCTAATTCAGTTGTGCAGATAGGAGTAAAATCCCCAGGGTGAGAAAATAAAATAACCCATTTATCATTACTCCATTCGTGGAAGTTAATTTCTCCTTTAGTCGATTGTGCAATAAAATTTGGTGCTTCATCTCCTATCTGAAGGGCACTGATATTGCCTGAAAAAATAAACATGAATATTGCTATACATAACTTTGTGAAGATATTTATTAAATTCACGCTGTTAATTCATCTCTTGTTGAAGCGAAAGCTGAAATAGCTTTATCCAGATCTTCTTTGTTGTGACCCGCTGAGATCTGCGTTCTAATCCTCGCCTTGTCTTTTGGTACAACGGGAAAGAAAAACCCTATTGCGTATATACCTTTTAATAATAACTTCTTACTCATTTCTTGTGCTAAGTTCGCATCTCCCAACATTACAGGTACGATAGGATGATCACCATCATCAACAGCAAAACCAGCTTTTTGCATACCTTTTCTAAAGTAATGCGTATTATGCTCTAGACGATCTCTTAATTCCGTATTACTGCCTATCATCTCAAGAGCTTTGAGTGTTGCAGCACATATTGAAGGAGCTAAAGTATTTGAAAATAAATAAGGCCTCGATCTTTGTCTAAGCATATCGATAATTTCTTTTCTTCCTGAAGTGAATCCTCCAGACCCTCCGCCCAATGCTTTACCGAATGTGCTAGTAATAATATCTACTCGATCTATTACACCTCGATATTCGTGAACACCACGACCTGTCTTACCCATAAAACCTGTTGCGTGACAATCATCATGATGAACCATTGCATCAAATTCGTCAGCGAGGTCACAAATTTTATCTAGCTGAGCTATTGTGCCATCCATTGAGAAGACTCCATCAGTAGTAATTAAAATCCTTCTAGCACCATTTTTTTTGGCTTCAGTTAACTTATCTCTTAAATCAGCCATATTATTATTTTTATAGCGATATCGGGCTGCTTTACAAAGACGAACCCCATCAATAATTGACGCATGATTAAGCTCATCAGAAATGACAGCATCTTCATTTGTTAAAATTGTTTCAAATAGGCCTGCATTTGCATCAAAACAAGCTGCATAAAGTATCGTGTCTTCCATGCATAGGAATTTACTTACTTTTTCCTCTAGCGTTTTATGTATCGTCTGAGTCCCACAAATAAACCTAACTGAGGCCAATCCAAAGCCCCATTTATCATAACTAGCTTTTGCAGCTTTTATGATTTCAGAGTTATTCGCTAAACCTAAATAATTATTAGCGCACATATTAATTACCGTATTACCATCGCTCAAGGTGATCTCGTTTTTTTGATCAGAATTAATAAAGCGCTCGGTTTTCCATAAACCGGCAGTTTTGATGTCATTTAGATCGTTTGCAATACTATCTCTTGTTGATTTAAAGCTCATTAAAAAATCCTTATTAAATTATATTTCCCAATTTAGAATAACTTTTCCTGATTTTCCTGATCGCATAATATCAAAACCCTCTTGAAATTCGGTAAAATTAAAACGATGAGTAATTATTTTTTCTAAGGGCAAGCCGCTCTGAACCATCATTGAACCTTTATACCATGTTTCAAAAATTTCACGACCGTAAACACCTTTGATAGTAAGACCTTTAAATACGACTAAATCCCAATCAATTCCTGAACCTGCTGGCATAATTGCAAGCATGGCAATTCGACCACCATTTATCATTTTACTTAACATGTCAGAAAAAGCTTTTGGGGAGCCAGACATCTCCAGTCCAACATCAAATCCTTCAAAAATTCCCAAAGATTCCATCAATTCTTTTGATATTGAATCTTTTTCGACATTAATCGTAATAACTTTAGGTAAGATTTTCTTGATTAAATCAAGGCGATATTGATTTATATCTGTAATTACAATATTTCTTGCACCAGCATGACTTGCAACCATTGCCGACATCATTCCAATTGGCCCTGCGCCTGTAATAAGGACATCTTCACCAACCATATTAAATGACAGTGCTGTATGTACCGCGTTTCCATAAGGGTCAAAACAGGCTAGAAGATCGGTTGACATTTCTCGACTAGGTTTGAATATATTTTTTGCAGGAATTGATAGGTATTCTGCAAAAGCACCAGTTCTATTTACACCAACTCCGATTGTGTTTGGACATAAATGTATTGTCCCTGCCAAGCAATTTCGACAGCGACCACAGGTTATATGGCCCTCTCCTGATACGATATCTCCAATCTTTAAGTCGGAAACATTAGAGCCTAGCTCTATAATTTCTCCGGCGTATTCATGACCAGTTATCATTGGAATAGGGATAGTTTTTTGAGCCCACTCATCCCAATTATAAATATGGATGTCTGTTCCACATATAGCAGTTTTCTTTATTTTAACTAGGACGTCATTATTCCCAGTAACAGGCTCAGGCATGTCTTCAAGCCATATACCTTCTTTTGCATGTCTTTTTACTAAGGCTTTCATTTATTTCCCATTAATATAGTTATATTAGAAGTTTCTATGAAGTTACCATTTTATTTCATTAAAAATAAAATGATAGTAATATCTTTAAAGTATTATGTGAACCAAATTATTTATTTAGTGACTTATAACTTATGAATTCAATTACAAAAAAAATATTACCTTTTATTTTATGTGTTTTCTGTTTTTTTTCAATCCAAAATAGTTGGGCTTTGGAAAATTACCAAGCAAAAAAGGAACACACAAATTCTATTTTTTGGCAAATTACTGATCTTGAAGGTAAGGAGCATTATTTATTTGGAACAATTCATACAGATGATAATCGCGTGTCAAATTTTAAGCCTATTGTTCTAGAAAAACTAAAAGAGATTGATATATTTGTTATGGAGGCTGATGAAGTTATTGATAGATCAATACTTCGTGTTGATCCAAAAATATATAAAGGCTATTTAACTGAAAAAGAGTTAGAAAAAATCAACTTACTAGCAGATTTTCACACAATGCCTCGGGAGAATATTTTATCAATGAAGCCATGGATTTTGGCTGTTATTTTCGATTCACCAAGGCCGATAACACCTTTTAATCAAGATAATTTATTAAAATCTAAAGCTGAAGATTTTATGAAGATTACTCAGGGCCTTGAAACACCTCGAGAGCATTTTGAAGCCTTAGATAAGTTTACGACTGATGAGCAAATGTCATTATTAAAAGCGGTTTTAAAAAAAGACCTTGCACAAAAAGAGGTAAATTACGAATTATTAGTATCAGCTTATTTAACTTTTAATACTGAAAAAATTCTTAATACTGATATTTTAATAACTAAAAGTCTTGTTTCTGAAGCTATCTGGAAAAAAATGGAATATTATTTTTTAACTAGAAGGAATAAGTTTTTTGGTGAAAGAGTAAAAGAGCTAATAAAGGGTAATAAAATTTTTATTGCTGTTGGAGCATCACACTTGGGAGGTGAGACTGGCTTACTAAATCAGTTTAAGAATGCTGGGTTTAAGTTAAAACCAATTCAAGCGTTAGAATGATACAAGCCATCCTTATAGAATAATCTGCATATGAATGAAAAATTAATTGAATCAAAGAATAACCCTTTTTATAGAAAATTAAAAAAGATATACTCTAGTGCATCTTTCAGAAAAAATCAAAATCAAACTATTTTAGATGGTCCTCATTTAATACAGTCTTTTTTTCAACATAGCATCCCAGAAGCAATCATTAAAGATTCAAGTATTGTTAGTTCTGAAGTAGAACATTTAATTTCAAATCTTAATTGTCCTTGTTATTCTTTAAGCCATGAATTATTTCTCCATCTAAGCGAACTTAAAAGCTCTACTGGTATTTTGGCCCTTGTAGATATTCCAAAAATAAAGCTTTCAAAATCTAACGGCCTTATTTTGTTATTAGATGGAATTCAAGAGCCAGGAAATCTGGGTAGTATTTTAAGAACTGCTAAAGCGACCAATACTAATTTTATAATCTTATCTAAAACGTGCGCTGACTTATGGTCCCCAAAAACATTAAGAGGTAGTCAAGGTGTTCAATTTTCTCTTGAGTGCAGTGTAGAGCAAGATTTAAATAAGTGGATCTTGAATTACGAGCACGATGTGATGGCATTAACTCCAGGTGGTGAATCCTTATTTAAAAAAACACTTAATGCAAATATGGCAATTTTAGTTGGTAATGAAGGTAATGGTATTTCAAAAAACTTATTTAAAAATATTACTGGAACCATATCTTTACCAATGCATAAAGAGGTTGAATCAATTAATGTAGGCGCTGCTGCCAGTGCATTTATGTACGAGTATTGTCGACAATTAAGCATTGAGTAGGATTTAACTCAATGCTTCTTAGTTTTTGAAATGGCTTAGTATTCCAGTTATCTGATGCATACTTTAGTATTTCCTCAGGACTTCCGTCTTCAATGTCTTTTTGAATTTTTTGCTTGAGAAACTTAAGTCCCTCAACAAGTATTAAAGATAAATTATTGCTATTTAATTTATCCCCATTACCTTTACTTAATTTTTGATTATTTATTATAGCAATGGGTACATGCATATAAGTTTTTTTTGAAAAGTTTAAAATACTATTTAAACAATATTGTTTGATTGTTGAATTTAGTAGGTCTGTTCCCCTAACAATATTATTTACCGATTGCAATTCATCATCAATTACTACAGTAAATTGATATGCATAAAGCTGGTCAGATCTTTTAATTATAAAGTCATTGATTGAATTGTTGATATTATGGCACTGAGGTCCTTGAGCTCTATCATTAAAATTAGTTGATTTGTAATTTGCAATTAATCTGATAGACGATGTATGTGATGGCGGATACTGTCTATTTCTACAATGATTGTTATATGTAAGTTCATCACTATCAGATTGAGTTGATTCTAAAATTTTTTTTCGACTACAGCGGCAATTATAAGTTAAGTTTTTCTTCTTTAATGCTTCAAGGGCATTCTTATATTCCTTAATATTTTCACTTTGTCTGGATATCTTATCATCCCAATGTAACCCTAAATTTTCTAGCTTTTTAAGGATAGCTAATTCGGAACCTTCCAAAATCCTAGGCGAATCAATATCATCAATTCTTACTTTCCATTTTCCATTATTATGTTTAGCATCCAAATAGCTAGCCATAGCAGTTACAATAGAACCAAAATGCAATGGGCCAGAGGGGGTAGGTGCAAATCTTCCGATATACAAATTAACTTTCTCTTTGTGGGTATGGAGGGACGTACCAATCTGTTAAGGTTTTTCCAGATATTGTGAGTTGACAATCTAGCCTGCTATCATTATCTGCACTAACATTAAAGCTATAAATTCTTTTAATAGATGGCCAATTTTCTGGAGTTCTGATTAATGTAACTTTACTGCAATGAACGGTATCGTCCAATAATTGTAAATTAAATTGTCTAGCAATATTCTTACCATGGAAAATAGCGATTTCCCTTTTAGTTGCAGTTTCAAACCAAAAATAAACTAGTAGAAAAATTAAAAAAATAAAAAAATAATCAAGCATAGACTTTAATGAGAACCTTTTTGTTAATAAATGAGTAATGGTCAAAATTGCACCAAATTAATGCAGTTTTATTTTATTTTCTGCATATTCATGAAAATTTTACATTAAATTATAGTAACAAAATTTATTTTGTGGATAATCAATTTTAATATAAATATCAGGAATTTGATTAATGGAAAATTTAGTAGATCAAAGTAATGTCCTATTCATACTCTTAGGGGCAATTATGGTTCTAGCAATGCATGCTGGCTTTGCTTTTTTAGAAGTTGGGACAGTAAGAGAGAAAAATCAAGTAAATGCTTTAGCTAAAATAATGGCTGATTTTTCAGTCTCTACAATAGCTTATTTTTTTATTGGTTATAGCCTTGCTTATGGGGTTAATTTTTTTGATGCAGCATCTTCATTGAGTGAAAAAAGTGCTTACGAATTAGTGAAGTTCTTTTTCTTGCTAACTTTTGCTGCCGCAATACCTGCAATTATCTCTGGAGGGATTGCTGAAAGAGCTAAGTTTAACCCCCAAATTATTGCATCATTTCTTTTAGTGGGGTTTTTGTATCCCTTTTTTGAGGGAGTAATTTGGAACGGAAATCATGGTTTCCAAGAATTTTTAACTAATAGTTTTGGAGCTCCTTTTAATGATTTTGCAGGATCTGTTGTTGTCCATGCAATGGGTGGATGGATTGCTTTAGCAGCCGTAATTTTATTAGGGGCTCGGCATGGTAGATACTCGAAAGATGGTAAATTAAATGCATTTCCACCTTCAAGCATACCTTTCCTAGCCCTGGGTTCATGGATTTTAACGGTAGGATGGTTTGGATTTAATGTCATGTCAGCCCAAACTCTAGATGGCATCACTGGTTTAGTAGCTGTTAATTCTCTTATGGCTATGGTTGGTGGCACTCTTGCAGCACTAATTGTTGGCAAAAATGACCCTGGGTTTCTTTATAACGGACCATTGGCAGGTTTAGTTGCTATATGTGCAGGTTCAAATCTATTCCACCCTTTAGGAGCTTTAGCAACTGGTGCAATAGCAGGAGCTTTGTTTGTTTGGACCTTTTCACTTACTCAAAATAAATGGAAAATAGATGATGTATTAGGCGTGTGGCCTTTGCATGGAATATGTGGAGCTTGGGGGGGTATAGCTGCTGGCATATTTGGTTTAACTTCTTTTGGAGGTCTTGGAGGAGTATCTTTTTACTCACAATTGATTGGAACTTTGACGGGTATTGTTGTAGCATTTTTTGGGGGTTATATTATTTACTCGATTGTCAAAAGTACAATGGGTATTAGACTTACTGAAGAAGAAGAATTTAATGGTGCTGATATTACCATTCACAAAATAAATTCAATTTCAAGCGATAAGTAATTAATTTTGTTCTTTGACATGCTAAAATTTAGTATGTCAAAGATACATGTAATAATTCCTGCAGCAGGATCCGGCTCAAGGATGGGTCAGGAAATACCTAAACAATTTTCATCTTTTCATGGAAAAACATTAATTGAATGGGTTGATTTTATTTTTTCAAATGTTTCAGCTGTTGATACCATCTCGATTGCATTTAATTCGCATGAAAGAAATAATGTCGAGAATTCTAATTATACCTTTTCCCATAAAACAAAAATTTATTACTCTGGCGGGAATAGTCGATCAGAGACTGTCCTAAATACACTCGAGTTAATGGAAAGCTTTACTTCTGATGACGATTGGGCTCTTGTGCATGATTCAGCAAGGGTAGGTATTACGGAGTCTTTTATTAATTCTTTTATAAAAGAAGTCACTCAGGATAATGTAGGAGGTATAGTCGCAATACCATCTGTAGATACAATAAAAAAGGTAAATCAATCAAAAAAAATTATTAAAACTGAGGATCGTGATACTTTGTGGTTAGCGCAAACACCACAAATGTTTAAATATAATAAATTAGTTGAAGCTCTTAAAAAATTTAATGGAATACCTACGGATGAAGCAGAAGCAATCGAATCTCTCGGTTTAAAACCAATTGTTTACAAGGGCTTGATTACTAACTTTAAAATTACTTATCCAGAGGATCTAATAAATATGAACCAGATTTTTAGTACAATTATTAAAGGTAAGGTAAATGGCTAGAATAGGGCAGGGATTAGATGTTCATAAATTTGTGTCAGGAAGACCATTAATTATTGGAGGTGTGAAGATTGATTATAAATACGGTTTAGAAGGCCATTCAGATGCTGATGTATTAATTCATGCAATAATAGATTCTTTATTGGGTGCAGCAGGGCTAGGCGATATTGGTCAACATTTTCCAGATACAGATGAGGCATTTAAAGATATCAATTCTCGTAAACTTTTAAGAACCGTTGTTGAAAGCTTAAAATCAAATAATTATGCTATCGGAAATATTGATGCCACAATAATATGTGAGACTCCAAAATTACAAACATACATAACTCAAATGACTGCAAACATTTCCGATGATTGTAATTGTGATTTAAATGATATAAATATTAAAGCAACTACTACAGAGAAGTTAGGTTTTATTGGCAGATCTGAAGGTATAGGAGCACAAGCAATTTGTTTAATTCGGGCACTTTAATTATATTCTTTTAATAAAACAATTACCGCACCACTTCCACCATCATGCTTCGGAGCTTGAGCATAAGCTATAACTTCATCTTTTTGTGCTAACCAATTTTTTACTTTATTTCTCAAAACAGGTTCTTTATTTTTAGACCCAATACCCTTTCCATGAATTATTCGTATACACCTTAAATGCCTTTTTTTACACTCATGAATATAATCTACAATATAGGATTTTGCTTCTTGAGAAACCATTCCATGCAGATCTATTGAGCCTTGGACCACCCAGTAACCTTTTTTTAATTTTTTTATGATATCTGGTGAATGTCCGGGACTTAGAAATAATAAACCATCCTCCAACATACCATCATCATAAATATAATCATCACTTAACGAATCAAGCAAAACTTTTTTTTCATCCTCTAGAAATTTACTAGCAATTGGCTTTGGTTTTGGCTCGCTAATATAAGTTTCAATGGTTTTAGATTTTATCTTAAGAGGCTTAACATTTCTCACCGCTTCTTTAAAAAGATCTTTTTCATCATCCTTCATGATTAGCAAGATACCTTTCAGCATCAAGAGCGGCCATACATCCAGTCCCTGCACTTGTAACAGCCTGTCTGTAAATATGATCTTGAACATCTCCAGCAGCAAAGACACCTTTTACGCTAGTTGCTGTAAAATTACCCTCTCTACCAGAATTTGTAACAATATAACCATTTTCCATTTCTAATTGGCCTTCGAAAATATCCGTATTTGGTTTATGACCAATAGCAATAAAAACCCCTTGTAATTTAATTTCTTTCGTAATATTGGAGGTTACATTCTTAATTTTAATACCAGTTACGCCTGAATCATTTCCCATCACCTCACTAAGCTCATTAAAAAGTTCTAAATTAATTTTACCTTCCTTAACTTTTTCATGAATTTTATTCATCTCTATCATTTCAGCTCTAAATTCGTCACGTCTATGAATTAACGTTACTGTTTTTGCAATATTTGCTAAATATAATGCTTCCTCAATTGCAGTACTTCCACCACCTACTACTGCTACATCCTGATTTTTATAAAAGAATCCATCACAAGTTGCGCATGCCGAAACTCCTTTTCCAAGGAATTTGGTTTCACTTTTTAAGCCAAGATACTTTGCTGAGGCACCAGTAGATATTATTAGAGCATCACATGTATATTCTTCACTATCACCTATGAGTGTAAATTTACCTTCCTTTAATTTACAGGTATTAATGTGATCAAATACTATTTTAGTATTAAATCTTAATGCATGCTTCTCAAATCTTCTCATTAGATCAGGCCCCATTACTCCATCTGCATCTGCAGGCCAGTTATCAACATCTGTTGTAGTCATTAACTGACCTCCTTGAGCTATACCCGTTATAAGTAATGGGTTAAGATTTGCTCGTGCTGCGTAAACTGCAGCTGAATAACCGGCTGGACCGGAACCTAAGATAATAAGACGCGAATGTTTCGACATAGTTAAAAGTTTCCAGAGTCAAATTTAAAACGTAATTCTAGTTTACACTGACCATCTAATCAATTAATAATAATGATTTAAGTAGACAATTATTTAAATCATTTTAATTAGTTTTATTAATCTTTTCTTAAAAATGCCTTTTTTTATTAAAATAAAACATAGTAAATTCATTGTATTTTCTGTTACTAAGATTAAAGTTAAAGAAAAAATATTTTTATATGAGTTCAATTTTAGATTTAGCCTGATATAATTTGAAATATATTTCATTGAGTATCCTTAATTGTTTGCACGACATAAATCAAAAAATAATAAGAATTTAACTTTATCCAAAAATGTTCCTAGGGATTTAGCTAGCAGAGTTATTAGGGAGGCTACTTGGTTTAGTTTATTATTTATTGGTTTATATATAACTCTCGCATTAATAAGTTATTCAGGAGTTGACCCATCTTTTTCTCACAGCATAGAAGTAAGTAAAAATATAAATAATTTAGCTGGAATAAGTGGAGCCTATTTTTCTGATTTCTTTTTAAACCTCTTTGGTTTATCAGCTTGGTGGCTTGTATTCTTAAGCTTGTATAGTATTTTTTTAATCTACCCTAGAATTGAAAATGAAGATTATGAAATAAAGCACTTATTAATTGTTCATTATTTAGGATTTCTTCTTCTTATTTTATCCTCATCAACTTTTGAAGCTGGATATGTAATTAATTTTTCAGCACAATTACCTTCAGAGCAAGGTGGTATTTTAGGGGTTAATATTTATCATTTTTTAGAGAGGGCCATGGGCTATATTGGTACCTTAGTATTTTTAGTTATTTCTTTTGCCATTGGTTTTAGTTTATTTACTGGCTGGTCTTGGATAACAATTTCTGAGAATATTGGAAATTTTATTTGTAACCTATGTATTAAAATTGTTGATAAAATTGTTGACTGGCAAGACCGAAGAGAGGGTAAGAAATTTGAAAAACAAAGAACTTCTTTTATTGAATCCGAAAGAAAAAAACTTGAAGATCGTGAGCCTGTCAAAATATTAGATATAAAATCACCAGCTAAAGAGAGTGTAAGGGTAAAAAAAGAAAAACAAATTAATTTATTTGGTGACTCAGACTCATTATTACCGCCTTTAAATCTTCTAGATCAACCAGTAAGCCAAGTATCAGTTCAATCACCTGAAACTATCGAATTTATATCACGATTAATAGAAAAAAAATTATTAGATTTTGGCATTGAATCTAAAGTTATTTCAGCTCAGCCTGGTCCTGTAATCACTCGTTATGAATTTGAACCAGCTGCAGGAGTTAAGGGTAGTCAGGTTATAAATTTAGCAAAAGATTTAGCTAGAGCGCTATCAGTTGTGAGCGTTAGAGTCGTTGAAACTATTCCTGGAAAAACTTGCATGGGTTTGGAAATTCCTAATCCTGATAGACAAATTGTGTATCTTTCAGAAATTGTAAGTTCAAAAACTTTTGCTGACACTCCAGGTTTATTGTCAGTTGCCCTTGGAAAAGATATCTCTGGAAAACCAGAGATTGCTGATGTTTCAAAAATGCCTCATATATTAATTGCAGGAACTACTGGATCTGGAAAATCTGTTGCAATTAATGCACTTGTTCTTAGCTTCTTATACAAGGCAACCTCAGATAAAGTTAAAATGATTCTGATTGACCCAAAAATGTTGGAATTATCAGTTTATGAAGGAATTCCTCATTTGTTATCACCTGTTGTTACAGATATGAGACAGGCAGGAAATGCATTAAATTGGTGTGTTTCAGAAATGGAGAAAAGATATAAGTTGATGTCTGAATTTGGAGTTAGGAATCTAGCTGGTTTTAATCAAAAAATAAAAGATGCCCAAGATAAAGGATCTCCTTTAACAAATCCATTTTCACTAGATCCTGAAAATCCTGAGGAATTAGATGAGCTCCCATTAATTGTTATTGTAATTGATGAACTAGCAGATTTAATGATGACAATGGGTAAGAAGATTGAAGAGCTAATTGCAAGGCTTGCACAAAAAGCTAGAGCATCTGGGATACATCTAGTTTTAGCTACACAAAGACCGTCGGTCGACGTTATAACTGGTTTGATAAAAGCAAATATTCCTTCACGAATAGCATTTCAGGTTTCAAGTAAAATTGATTCTAGAACAATTCTAGATCAGATGGGCGCAGAAACATTACTTGGGAAAGGTGATATGTTATATATGCCGCCGGGAACAAGTTATCCGAATAGAATTCATGGAGCTTTTGTCTCTGATCAAGAGGTACACAAAGTGGTTAATTTTCTTAAAGCAAAAGCTGAACCTAATTATATAGATGAAATTCTAAATCCAAATGATAGCGCTAATAATATCTTAGGAGAATCAGGATCATCAGGTGAGAAGGACCCACTCTACGATGAAGCTGTTGAAATTGTTCTTAGGACTAAAAAAGCTTCTATTTCATATGTACAAAGAAATTTAAGGATAGGATATAACCGTGCAGCCAGAATTATCGAAGATATGGAAAAAGCTGGATTGGTAACTCCAATGCAAAATAATGGAAATCGAGAAATAATTGCAAATAATAATAGTGATGATGATTAGATTCTTTATAATTTTATTTTTTTGTTTGCCCGTATTCGCTAATCCAGAATCTAAGCTATCAAATATACTCAACGAAATGAATTCGCTTACTGGTAATTTTAAACAAAAAGTTTTAGATCAAAATGGAGCCGTTCTTCAGGAGGTTTCAGGCCAATTTTTTTTTAAAAAACCAAATTTATTCAAATGGGATTATCTAAAACCATCAAAAAGCCAACTAATCAGTGATGGGGAATTATTATATTTATACGACCCTGACTTAAAACAAGTTGTAATCAGCCAATTAAAAAAATTAGGCGGAGTCAGTCCGGCAATGTTATTGGTGAATCCTAATATAGAAAGTCTTTTTGAGATTAGTGTTATTCAAGATAAAAAAGGAATTAATTGGTTTAAAGCCGAACCAAAAGAGCCCGAGAAAGCTAATTTTAAAGAGGTGTTTATTAACTTTTTTCAAAAAGAATTAAAAGATATGAGGATTATTGATACTTTTGATAATGTAACTGAAATTGAATTTATTAAAGTTAGCCGAAATATAAATATTAACGATGCTATCTTTTTATTTAATACCCCTGAAGATATTGATGTCATTAAAAACTAGATGGATACCCAATCATCAATTCCTTTAGCTGAGATTTTAAGACCAACAGAAATTAGCGATATTGTAGGACAAGATCACATCTTAGGTGAAGGCCAGTCACTTAAAGTGGCTATTGATTCAGGCAACTTACCTTCGATCATTCTATGGGGTCCACCAGGAGTAGGAAAGACAACAATTGCAAGAGTGATAGCAAATAATGTTGATGCTCAATTTATAGCTCTTTCAGCAGTTTTATGTGGAGTTAAAGAAATAAGAGATTCGGTTGAAAAAGCTGAATTTGTTTCTGAGCAACACAATAAGAAAACTATACTTTTTGTTGACGAAGTTCATCGTTTTAATAAAAGTCAACAAGATGCTTTCTTACCGCATATCGAATCAGGACTAATAATTTTTATTGGAGCAACGACAGAAAACCCATCATTTGAAGTTAACTCTGCTTTATTAAGTAGGTGTCAAACATATGTTTTAAAAACACTATCAGCAGACTCCTTAACAAAGATTATTGATAAAGTGATTGATGAGTATAAGAAAGTATCAATAGATGATTTAGCTAAAGAAATGATGCTTACATATGCAAATGGAGATGCAAGACGATTAATAAATTTACTTGAGATGCTTATTAACTCTCTAAAGCCAAAAATGGCTGGAATTATAAATAAAGAATTAGTTGATAAAATAATATCCGATAAAGTCAGAAGGTTTGACAAGGGTGGTGAGCAGTTTTACGATCAGATATCCGCATTACATAAGTCTGTTAGAGGTTCTAATCCAGACGCTTCAGTGTATTGGTTACTAAGAATGATAGATGGAGGAGCTGACCCTCTTTATTTAGCAAGAAGAATAATAAGGATTTCAATTGAAGATATTGGGTTGGCAGATCCAAAAGCCCAAACAATAGCTTTAGAAGCTTGCCAAATTTTCGAAAGATTAGGGTATCCTGAGGGTGAATTGGCTTTAGTAAATGCTATCTTATATCTTTCCTTGGCTCCTAAAAGTAATGCATCATATATAGCTTATAATGAAACTAAGGCATTTATTAAAGAGCATCAGCAGTTTGACGTTCCTCTTCATTTAAGAAATGCACCAACTAAGTTAATGGAAAATTTAGATTATGGAAAAAATTATCGCTATGCACATAATGAACCAGATGCCTATGCCGCTGGTGTAAAATATTTTCCTGATGAAATGAATCCAATAAAATTTTATAACCCAACAAGTCGTGGTTTAGAAATTAAAATTAAAGAAAAATTAGACTATTTGAAATCATTAGATGACTCATATAAAAATAATCTGGAAAAAAAATGATTGATATAAATTTATTACGAGAAAATAGCAAAGCAGTTGCAAAATTACTTAAAGAGCGAGGATTTGATTTAGATATTAACAAATATGAATCCTTGGAAAAAGATAGAAAAGTGATTCAAGTTAAAACGCAAGAACTTCAAGGACAGCGTAATCAATTTTCTAAAAATATTGGTATTGCAAAAGGGAAGGGTAATGATGCTTCTGATTTGATGGAGCAAGTAAATATTATTGCTGAAACATTAAAGGAATTAGAAAATCAATTATCTATAATTCAAGCGTCACTAAATCAATTTTTACTCAATATTCCTAATATACCTCATGATTCAGTACCAAATGGAAGCTCGGAAAAAGATAATTTAATTGTAAAAGAATCCGGGAAGCCTCAAAATTTTACTTTTGAAATTAAAGATCATGTAGATGTAGGATTAAATCATGGTTTAGATTTTGAATTAGGAAGTAAGTTATCAGGAGCAAGATTTGTATCCATGAAAGGAGGGATGGCAAAGCTTCATAGGGCAATTGGACAGATGATGTTAGATGTTCAAACCCAAGAGCATGGTTATGAAGAGTGCTATACCCCATACTTAGTTAATGAGGAATCATTAATTGGTACTGGTCAGCTACCTAAGTTTTCTGAAGATTTATTTAAAACAAGTAAGGGTGATGATGACTCTCTTTATCTTATTCCAACTGGTGAAGTACCCCTAACAAATTTTGTTCGAGATACGATAATTGAAGAAAGTGATTTGCCATTAAAATTTACAGCACATACACCATGCTTCAGATCTGAGGCTGGCTCTTATGGAAAAGATACAAGAGGCATGATTCGTCAGCATCAATTTGATAAAGTTGAGATGGTACAAATTAGCCATGCTGATGCAAGCTACAAGGTATTAGATGAAATGGTGGTCCATGCTGAAAATATACTCCAAAAGTTAGAGTTGCCATATAGAGTGGTTTCTTTGTGCAAGGGCGATATGGGTTTTGGAGCTGCTAAGACATTTGATATTGAAGTCTGGCTCCCATCACAGAATACATATAGAGAAATATCTTCCATATCTAATTGTGAAGACTTTCAAGCAAGAAGGCTGAAGGCGAGATATAAAAATCTAGATGGAAAAAATGCATTTGTACACACTTTAAATGGCTCAGGCTTAGCTGTTGGGAGAACGCTTGTTGCTATTTTAGAAAATTATCAACAAGAAAATGGAGATATCATAATTCCAAAAGCTTTGGTTTCGTATATGGGGGGTAAAAAAACTTTAACCTCTAAATAGACTTATATGTTTTAACCTCACCCTCATTTGCAATGAGCGAAAGATGTGCAATATTTAAAAATATTCCATGCTCTAAGACACCTGGAAGTTCTGATAATTTTTTCGATAAAGACGAAATATCCCCATATTTAAAATCACAATCAAGGACTAAATTCCCATAAGAGGTAATAGCAAAACCATCTCCAGCATTATTTTTTCTTAAATTGCAATTAATTGAAAACTCTTCAATAATTTTTTGTGTTATTTTCCATGCAATTGGTGAAGTCTCAATAGGTATCGGGAAGTTATCACCAATTTTAGTTACTATTTTAGAGTTATCACCAATAATGATGCATTGTTTACTTGCACTGGCCAACAATTTCTCTCTAATTAAATCGTAGCCTCGTCCTTTAAGAACTTCTATACTATTAGATAGTACGATTTCATCTGCGCCATCAACATATAAATCTATCGCTTCAATTTGGTCTAACGAAATATACGTTAAGCCTGCTTGGATTGCACTAATCTGACTTATCGTCGAGCTAGCTACTACTTTTATATCAAGATTCTCATTTTTGATTTTTTTGGCTAATCCTTCAATAAAATAATTCGCTGTTGAGCCTGTTCCCAGTCCAATTATTGTATTATTTTTCACGTATTCTAATGCAGCTTGTGCAACTATTTCTTTATCATTCATGTCATTTATCCGTTATGTCATTAATAATTGTTTATAATATTGCGATTCAATAAAGATAGTAATGCATGCCTACAACATTAGTAAATAATAAATCACCTAAAGATCTTTTTTTTGAAGCTAATTCATCGTTAAGTCTCTCAATTGGTAAGTATTTTGAGGAGTTTTTACAAGAAGATAAAAAATCACTGAATATTATAACCTGTTCAGTGTTTGACGCTATTCGCATCAAAGAAGAAATTGCATGGTTTTTTCCTAAATTAAAGGTCAACCTTCTTCCAGACTGGGAAACTTTACCTTACGATCAGATATCACCACACCCAGATTTAACTTCGGAAAGATTATTGACTTTATATCAGATGACTAAAAAAGAATTCGATATTAATTTAATACCAATTACTACGGCGCTTCATTTCATGCCTCCAAGAAGTTATATTGAAAAGTATAGTTTTCAATATAAAAAAGATGAAAATGTTGATATTGAAATCTTTAAAGAAAGACTAATTAATAATGGTTATTTCATGGTGGATAAAGTAATTCAACCTGGCGAGTATGCAACTCGCGGTGGTTTAATTGATTTATTTCCAATGGGCTCTATGGTGCCATACAGGATAGATTTTTTCGATACACAAATTGATTCTATAAGGACATTTGATCCAGACACTCAAAGAAGCTTGTATCCAACAAATGAAATAAAGCTATTACCTGCTAGAGAATGTCCAATTGACGAGTTAGGGATTAAAATATTTCGACAAAATCATAGAGAAATATTTGATGGCGACCCATCTAAATCCAAAATTTATAAAAGTGTAAGCAAGGGAGTTCCTTTTGCAGGAATGGAATGGTACTTACCTTTGTTTTTTGAATCTACAGATACAATATTTGATTATTTAGATTTAAATGACCCTATATTTACAGCTGATGCTTTAGCTTTTACATCTCAAAATTACTGGTCAGAGGCTAAAAAAAGATTCAGTTTATACGCTTACGATTTAGATAGACCTATACTTAAACCCAATGATTTCTTAATTCCTTCCGATATATTTTTTAAAAACGTAGATAAATTTCAAAAGCTAAAAGTTAAGAAAATAAAATTCGATAGCTGTCTTCCTGACATTAGTATTGATAGAGGAAATGAATACCCATTGAATAAGCTTCAATTATTCATTTCAAATAACAAACATAAAGTGCTCATATGTTCAGAGGGTTTGGGCAGGAGAGAGACGTTAGGCGAGCTTCTTCAGCAAAGTAAGATTGAATTTTCTGTGGTAGACGACTGGCAAAAATTTACTGATTCTAGTAACAAGATAAATCTTATCACCAGCCCACTTCATAATGGATTTATATCTAAAGATATTTGCGTTATTACTGAAAATGAAATTTTTCCAAATTTTATAAAGCAACCGACTCGAAAGAATAAAAATAAAGATTTTAATTCGGACGGTATCGTTAAGGATTTAACCGAACTTAATATTGGAGACCCGGTTGTGCATGAGCAATACGGGGTTGGTCGATATCAAGGGCTAACTAATTTGGATTTTGACGAAGATCAAACAGAATTTTTATTACTTTATTACAAAGGCGACACTAAATTATACGTTCCGATTTCGCAACTTCATTTAATATCAAGGTATTCAGGTGGGCCAATCGAATCAGCCCCATTGAACAGTCTTGGGAATGCTAGTTGGGATAAAGCCAAGAAAAAGGCTCTTTTACAAATTCATGATACTGCAGCTGAACTTTTAAGTCTTTATGCAAAACGTTCTTTGCAGAAAGGAACTAGTCAAACTATCGTTTTAAATGATTATGAATCCTTCATTGAAGAGTTTCCATTTGAGGAGACACCAGACCAACTTGATGCAATTGAGAGTGTAATAAAAGATATGGAAGCTCCAAGACCAATGGATAGATTGGTTTGTGGCGATGTTGGATTTGGTAAAACCGAGGTTGCGCTGAGAGCTGCGTTTATATCAGCAATGAATTCGAAGCAGGTGGTGGTTTTGGTGCCAACAACACTTTTAGCTGAGCAACATTTCAATACCTTCCTTGATAGATTTGCAAAATGGCCGATAAAGATTGATGAAATATCAAGATTTAAAACTAAAAAACAACAAAATGAGTCATTGGTAAAGTTAAAAGAGGGTAAGGTCGATATTATTATTGGCACGCACAGGCTCTTACAGCCTGATGTTGAATTTAGAGATCTTGGACTTGTAATTATTGATGAAGAGCATCGTTTTGGGGTAAGGCAAAAAGAAAATCTTAAGGCATTCAGGGCAAACGTCGATGTTTTAACATTAACTGCTACTCCTATACCAAGAACTCTATCAATGGCAATGGAGGGCTTAAGAGAATTTTCAATTATAGCTACCCCACCACAAAAGCGATTATCTATAAAAACGTTTGTGCATGAATTTAGTACTGGAACTATCCGTGAAGCAGTTCTTCGAGAATTTAACAGGGGTGGCCAAGTCTATTTCCTTCATAACGAGGTCAATACGATTCAATCTATGTATGAAAGGCTTTTAAAGTTGATCCCTGAGGCTAAAATAGGCATTGCTCATGGGCAATTGAGAGAAAAAGAGCTGGAACATGTTATGCAAGACTTTAATCAGCAAAGAATCAATATTTTGTTATGCACCACCATTATTGAGAATGGTATTGATATACCCACAGCTAATACAATCATTATGAATCGTGCAGATAAGTTTGGCTTGGGTCAGCTCCATCAACTTAGAGGACGAGTGGGCCGCTCCCATCACCAGGCTTACGCTTATCTACTTTTAGATCAAGATAAAAAAATATCATCTCAAGCTAAAAAAAGATTAGATGCGATTCAATTATTAGAGGATTTAGGTGCTGGATACTATTTGGCTATTCATGATTTAGAGATAAGAGGGGCAGGGGATTTACTTGGAGACAATCAAAGTGGTCAGATTCATGAAATTGGATTTAATTTATATATTGATATGCTAAATCAGACCATCACAGAAATTAAGTTAGGTAAAAAATTAGATATCAACGCACCACTGACTAAAAATATAGAAATTAATTTACATGCTCCAACAATTCTCCCTGAGAGTTATTGCCGCAATATAAATGAACGACTTATTGTTTATAAGCGCTTATCAGACTGCAAAAGTACTGAGAGTTTAAATGAATTGAAAGAAGAGTTGATTGATCGATTTGGGATTATGCCTGAACAAACTAAAAACTTAATTATTACACACCAATTAAGGGTTGATATTGAAAACTATGACGTAATAAAGATAGATGCGAGTGCTTCATCTGTTGAAGTTACTTTTAAAAAAGATGCCAATATTGATGCAGTTAAATTAATCGATCTTATTCAGTCTGATAAAGCATTCAGGATGAATGGCCCAGATAAGATCAAGGTAATGGTTACTATCGATGACTTAAATAAGAGATCAACGTATATAAAAAAATTACTAAGTGACGTAGTTTAAATTAAGATTAATTTACCTTGCCTAACAAAATAAATGGCTTTTTGAATTAAATAACCATCATCAAATAAAGATTCATAAATCTGCAGCTGCTCAATATGAGTTTTTGCTTCAATTTCTAAGTCTAATTTATCACCAAATACAGTTTTGTAATCAATAATCCACCTTGTGCCATCTTCAATAAAAGTTCGATCAGGTATAAGTGGTTTAATTTCATTATTAATTTTATGAAGGTAATTAACCTCCATTCCTTCATCTTCGTGAAGCCGATAAATCCATTGGCCATCTTTACTGTTTTGTAATGACAGTAAAGAATCTTTTAATATCTCCATCGCAGAACTTATTTCAGGCTTTGAAAATTTTTGCTTAATAAAAATATCATAAATATAACTTAATTTTTTACTTAATAAATTATTTATATCTAATTGTTTTTTAATAATTAATTCATAATAATTATGAATTAAACTTCCCGTAAAAGTATAGATATTATCCTTAGATATTTTCTTTTTTTCTATGTCTTTTATTGACGAGATTTGGGTATTTATCTCAAGTTCTCGATCAAAATCTTTACTTTTAAGTCGCCTCAACTTAGGTACGAATTCTTCATTATCTAAGACTTCTTCATACTCTAATGTTATGTCTTGCGGCCATAAAATATTAAGAAAACTATTCTTAGGGGGGCTTAGTTCCCCTTTTGAATTTTCTGTAACTGATCCAATTAAATGACAATCCTCTTCTGCTCTTGTAATTGCTACATATAGTAGCCTAATGTTTTCATTATTCCGTCTTATCAATTCCTTACTTCGATGATAATCATATAGGTTAGGTTCATCATCTCTATTGTTATTAAGAGATAAAATACCATTATCTTTAGCAATTAATGAATGATCATCTGCTTTTGGAATTCGACCAAGACCAGGGATGATTACGCATTCAAATTGATCACCTTTTGCTTTATGAATAGTAAAAAATCGGACTGGGTTAGGGTCTGTAGATTTGTTATTAGTTTTTAAGTCTTCAATCAACCTTTCTAATCTCTCAAAATCAATAGACAGCGGTGAGCTTGATTGATCAACCAGATCGAAAAACTTATCAATACGTTCAATATCATCATTATCTACTATTGTTTTTTGCCCCAATAGTTGCCTCCATATTGATTCAATAAAAAAGCGATGAGCAACTCTACCTCGAAATTGTATGCTCTTACTTATAACGTTTTTTAAAAAAGCGAGTCTTTTTTGACCATCATTGGTTAAGTTTTTTACTATTGATGGAGTATTAATTATTCTCCACGGAGTCTCGCTTTCATTAGTTTCAAATAAATAAGTTAAATCCTCAAGTTTAAGGCCGCACCAAGGCGCTCTTAAGATACCTATCCAGCTAACCCTATCATTAAAGTTGTAAAGTGCCTTGGCTAGACAAAGAATATCTTGGAATGATTGATTGTATTCAATGGAATCAATTTCAGTGGCCTCGACGGGAAAATGGTCCCCCCTCATGACAGTTAACAGGGCCCTTAGGTGTGATCGGTTACGGGCTAAGACGACAATTTTAGTATCTTTTTTTTTCTCCCTTATCTTCAGTATTGTTTGAAAGATATATTGAGCTTCTTTTTGTTGTTCAGTGTAAATATGTTTCTTTTTATTTTTAAGTATGTGAAATTTAACGCCATCGCCTTTTATTTTAAATGTCTCAAGACTTTCGCAAGACGAATGGTAGCTTATTAAGCCTTTATTCATATCATTAATCTCACCAAATGCGTGTTTATAAAAATCATTCAACCATTTGATTATTTTTCTATTTGAACGAAAATTTACTTCTAACTTACATGCCTTAATTCTGATGTCTCCGAACTTTTCGGTTTTTTGTAAGGTATTAAAAATCTCTACATCTGCTTTTCTGAAGCGATAAATAGATTGCATAGGATCTCCGACGGCAAAAAAAGATTTACCTGGATTACCTGAAAAATTATCAGTAAGGAGTTTAAGAAATTTTTCTTGCAGTTTGTTTATATCTTGAAATTCATCAATTAAAATATGAGAAACATTATCATCAAATAGAATAGCAACGTCTGTATCATTTAATGTAACAATGGCATTTTCGACTACCTGCGTATAATCTAATTCACCTCTGAGCATAAATTGCTCTTGAAGGTTTGCTTCAAGCTCTGCAAGGAGGATGGCTACACTATGTATTTTTGTTGGTAAGATATCAGTTATATTTTTTTCATATATTACATTATTTAAATCTTCTAAAATATTGTTTATATTAAGATAATTTAATATTTTTAATAATTTTTTTTTATAAAATATACCTTCTTTATTTTTTATAAATCCCTCGTTTGGACCAAATCTTTTTCTTACCTTACCATCCTTGGTCATGACTAAATCTCTAAATATAAGCCAAAAATCAATGCTGCTTTCTTGCTCAGAAAAATTGGGGTTTAGGTAAGATTGAATGCTTTTGATATCTTCTATACGGTCTTTTTTGAAAAAACCTCTGAGCCTTATAACCCAGTCTTTTATTTCTTTTGCGTAATATATTTTTGTTTTATCTTCAATTTTCGTGGGATTATTTTTGTAATAATATATATCATCTTTCCATTGATCTCTGATTTCTAGCTCAGCAATTAATTGTTTTTTTATCTTCTGGTAGTCATAATTTAAAAATGGAAATAAATTTGCTAGCTGGTCATTATCCTTAATTGTTTCATTTACTACCGTCTCATATATTTCACGAGGATCTTCAGTGATGTTCATAAATAACGATTTACTTAGAAGGGGGGCTTGGCGAGTAATTTTTGAAGCAAGGCTGTCAATTGTCATTATTTCTAATAGATTCATAAAAGCTTTATCCCATTTGTGCTTTATTGCACTTGCTTTAATCTTTTTTACTACTTCTCTATTTTCCGGATTATCATATTGCTCCAAAACCTTAACATGCATTTCTGCTGCTGCTTTGTTAGTAAAACTAATCGCAATAATCTCTTTAGGGTCCTTCACCACCGTCAAAAGATGAAGCATTCTTCTGGCTAAGGTCGTTGTTTTTCCAGATCCAGCAGGTGCCTGAACTAGAAAGGAAGATTCCGGATTAATTACCTCTTCACGCGTTTTTTGGTCTATTAGTCGTTTTTCTATTGATTTATTCATCTGAATTTTCTCTTTGAAATTGTCTTTCAGCTAGCCTTAGGAGTGGCTTTACTGCACAATACTTAAGATCATTCTCTTTTTTAAAAGTGACACTTGCCTTTCCACTTAAATAACCTGATGCAAGCTCATAAACGTCTTTATGCCATGAATTAATTAGGTTAGGCCATTGTCCCTCGTCTTTTTTTGATAACGAACAATCTTTTAATTCTGCATCTATTGGATCTTGACCATATTTTGATAGCCCTACCAGCTTGACATTTCTATTATGAATGTAGCCAATTCCAGCTGCACTTATATTATTGATATTTGTAAAAGTTATATAAATAGGCATTTGTAATGATGATATTGGGGGTTTTGTCCATTTAGAAATAGACTCTTCGTTTCCTGTTTTATAGTCAATAAGAAGTCTTGATCCATCTTCGTATTCGTCAATTCGATCAATCTTTACATTAAAAGTAATTCTATCAATATTAATTTTATATTTTTCCTCAGACTCAATTACTTTAAATGAAGGCCTATTTGTTTTTTCGAAAGAAAGCCATTGATAGGCTATATCTTTAAAGTAATTACTTTCAAGCTGAATTTGACGGGGAGTTAAATAAGGCTTGCTACCTTTTAAAGTCAACATAACTTCATTAATTATGGCATCTATATTTTGCTGGAGTACCTTCTCAGACATTTTGGCTAAATTAGTAGAATTTTTATATTGCTTCCAAAACTTTTCTAAAAACTCATGAATAATATTACCTCTATCCATCTTAGAAATCTCATCTTGAATGTCATCATAAAAAGAACTGGCGTGGAGTCTGTTCTCATAAAAAGCCCATGCAGGACAAACATAATAGTTTTCTAAAGATCTAAAACCACCGGAAACAGAAATGTCAGAGCCTAAAATTTCAGGAGCCATATGATCTTCAATTTTTTCACAATCATCACTTTTAATTTCTTTTGTTTTGGAAGAAGAGTTTTTACATATTAATTCATCAAAATCTTGAAAATATCCACTCGTTTTAATTAATATTGTTTCACCGTCTTTTTTTGAATATGAAATTGTAATATCTGTACTAAAGTTTTTTAATCTATTTAAACGTATGGCATCTATTTTTTTTGTGTAGACTTCATCAAATATATGATATTTTTTTTGTAATTTTTTTGAAATGAACGGATTAAAATTTCTTTTTCCTGGACAGTATTTAGAATTCATATTCATTAGCCAAATGGCATCATATTTTTTTATTTGATTTTCTTCAAAACCGTTAATATCGATATAAGAATTATCTTTTTCAGTAGTGGCAGGCCAGCTTTCTAACTGAGTTAAAAGTATTTCTAAATACTCTTCAAATGTACTTAATTCGTCAATTATCTTATTGTTACTAACTTTATTTAATGATTTAATTAAATCATTTATATTATTGTTTTCAAACGATAATAAAATATTTATTTTAAAAATTTTAATTTTTTTCCAGTACTGTTCAGTAAGAGAAACCCACTCCGTAATTGTCTTCTTTTTCTCCCATAATGTTTGATTTTTGCTTATTAACGTCAATGTACTTTCTAAAGAATCTAGATTTAAATGTTTTACTTTTACGTCATTTTTAATTAATTTAATTATTAGATTAATTGTAATTTTCGGGATTTTTTTGTCGTTTATATAGTTAGCAAGTTGCTCTCTGTCGTTATATCCATCTGCATCAATCCAATTATTGAACATTAGTGATTCAAAAAAAATTTTTAAATTCGTCTGGTGCGAATTGTTTAGTTTTAGAAGATTTATTGCCGCAGTTATTATCGGTTCCTTTGATAAAGGCCGCTGAAGATTTGAATTATATATATTTTTTTTATTGTATTCGTTATATACGTCAGGCTGTATATGTCTATCTAATTCGTTTTGTAACTTTATTTGATATTTATTTAATGCCGGACTAATGATTAGTAATTTTTTTTTGAGGTTTTGTTTGACCCATAATATAATTTCTTTAATTTCGTCTTCAGCATCTTCACATTTTATTTCTTGTAGTCGTTTTATTGTTTCTTCTCTGCATTCATACTTTCTTAAATTATTTTTTTCATTAAGAACACTAATAAGGTTTTCATAAATCGGATTTTGATTATCAAATCCAACTAACAATAACTCTTCGTTCTCAATAATATTATGTTCTATTTGTTTTTCAATAAAAAACTCTATGAAGCTTAGTTTGCTAATCAGGCTCTTCTGCTTGCAGTGATTTTTAAATTGATTTAACCACTTATTAAATTTCTTTTCTTCATCACTAAACTCATAGTCTTTTAACTCACTATTTTTAATCTTATATTCTCTAATAATTTTATCTGCACTAATTACTTTTTTTGTAATACTTTGAATTTGTTTTTTTTGAAATTTTTGTTCTTTTAGATCTTTCTTAATTATTTTTTCCCATAGTATTTTCTCTTCGGTACCATTTAAAACACTATAGTTTTCATTACTTTCTGAAACCATACAAAATTCTTTATATTCTTTTATTAGCCATCTATTAATAGAATAAATAGGCGGTATTTTTATTGATTTTTTTTCAATTTTTTCTTTGTATAACGACTTAATGTCTTCGACTTGACTGTCGGTCATGCAAATAATCGTATCATTTGATTTTGGAATCATATTTATTATTGTAATCTTAGTAGGAACAATATGAAGTATAATTTATCACTTTATTAGTAATCTTAGGTTTTTATGAAAACAGCTCAAGAGGTTAGGGTGGGTAACGTGATAATGGTTGATGGAGCACCAATGGTGATTCATAAGTCAGAATATAACGTATCAAAATCAGGTAGAAGACAGAATGCAGCAATAGTTAAGATGAAAATGAAGAATTTGCTTACGAATAATTCAACTGAAACAATTTTTCAAGCAACAGATAAATTTGATGTAGTTATTTTAGACAAAAAAGAAGTTTCTTATTCTTACTTCTCAGATCCTAATTATATTTTTATGGACGCTGAATTTAACCAATATGAAGTTGATACCGATAGTATGGAAGGTGCGCTTAAGTTTTTGGAAGATGGGATGATTTGTGAGGTAGTTTTTTATGATGAGAGGCCGATTTCAGTTGAATTACCAAATTCTGTAATCAGACAGATTACATATACAGAGCCTGCTGTTAAGGGTGATACTACTTCTGGGAAAGTTATGAAGCCAGCTAATATCAGTACTGGTTTTGAATTAATGGTTCCGTTATTTTGTGAGAATGGAGACAAGATCGAGATTGATACTAGAACCTTGGATTATAAAAACAGAATTAAATAAAATTACTTTTATTTAGTTAAGTTTTTTATCCAGTTCCACCAACAATTATGTTGTCAATTTTCAGGGTTGGTTGCCCAACGCCCACAGGAACACTTTGACCATCTTTACCACACGTGCCAACACCTGAGTCTAAATTCATGTCATTACCCACCATGCTAACCTCTTTAAGGATGTCGGGCCCATTACCAATTATAGTTGCCCCTTTAACTGGATAATCTAACTTACCATCTTTAATCATCCATGCTTCAGAAGCAGAAAAAACAAATTTACCACTTGTTATATCAACTTGACCACCACCAAAATTTTCCGCATAAAGGCCGTTATCGACTGAGCTTATAATTTCTTTAGGGTCATATTTTCCATTCGGCATATAGGTATTTGTCATTCTTGGCATCGGTGAATGAGCATAAGACTCTCTGCGACCATTTCCAGTTACAGGCATATTCATTAATCTAGCATTAAGGGTATCTTGTAAGTAACCGACTAAGATTCCATCTTCAATTAATACTGTTTTTTGTGTTGCATTACCTTCATCATCAACATTTAAAGAGCCGCGCCTATTCTCAATTGTGCCATCGTCAACAACTGTTATTCCTTTTGCAGCGACTTTTTTGCCCATCATACTGCTAAAAGCAGATGTACCTTTTCTGTTAAAATCACCCTCTAATCCATGCCCAATTGCTTCATGTAATAAAATACCAGGCCATCCAGAACCTAAAATAACTGTCATTGACCCAGCGGGAGCAGATCGCGCATCCAAGTTGATTAAAGATTGTTTAACGGCTTTTTTTACGTAATCTTCAAGTATTTCATCAGTGAAATAATTAAGGAGATATCTACCCCCGCCTCCAGATGATCCTTGTTCTCTTTTGCCATTTAGTTCAGATATGACACTTACTGATAGTCTTATCAAAGGCCTAATATCTTCAATTAATTCACCATAATAATTTTTAATTAAGATAACTTCATATTGAGCAGCAAGAGAAGCAGAAACTTTTATAACGCGTTTATCGATTGACTTTGCCATTAATTCTATTTTCTCAAGTAAATCAATTTTCTTTTGGCTATCTAGTTCAGCTATGGGATCACTGTTTGTATAAAGTATTTTTTTGGTGATTTTTTTTGGGGCTGGTGTTGATAAAGATTGACCTTGTTTTTCGATGGAATTTATAATTTTTAGTGAATCATTAAGAACATCTAATGAGATATCATCCGAATAAGTAAATGCAGTTTTTTCATCACTAACACTTCTAATTCCAACTCCTTGATCAATTGAGTAGCTTCCATTTTTAACTTGACTATCTTCTAGAGACCAAAATTCATTCTTGGAATATTGAAAGTAAAGATCTGCGTAATCAATATTCTTATTTTTAATTTTATTCATTATTATTGATAAATTATCATGACTTATGCCAGCTGGATTAAGAATAAATTTATTTGATAATTGAAAATTAGACATTTATTTTATATTTAAAAATTCTGAAGATGGCGTCAAGATTTCTTCGTCAATCATTTTCCCAAATCTTTCTGTAGCAGGAGTATTAATTTCTTCTGGATCATCCCAAGTTCCAATAATCTGATATTCATCAGACAAAATTTTGTTTAAGGGGTCTTTTAGAATCTTTTGTGCGATAAATGCAGCCGCACCTGCAAGCGGTCCACCAGCTAAAGATAGCAGAGAAAGGCTATCGCTAATTCTTGGATTTACGACAACATGAATATTTTGAGTTTCTTTAATAATATTAGTTTCACCTTTTATAGATACTTCAGCTGCTGGACCTTCCATTGTAAATCTATTTGATTTTAAAATTCCATTATTTACTATTACCCCTGCATTAATTCTATCAAAAATAAAGCCTTTGCTAAAAATATCACTAAAATCTAATGACAAACGTCTTGGTAAATTTTGAAGCGTTAAAAGCCCAAAAAGTCTTGCAACTCCCGGCTTGGCTTCTTGAACTACTCCATCTGTTGCTGTTAATGAAAAGTTACCTTTTAATGCTGACTTATCAAAATCGAAAGGACTTTTTGGCCAACCTAGCATACCAATAACACTAGCTTTACCATCCTTAATTAGTTCAGGGTATGAAAGTTGTTCAAATGTTTTTTCGATATTATTTATATTCCAACTAAAGTTAATAGATGTATTTGGACTTAACCCCTCATCATCCCAAAGACCTGTTCCATTAATTGTGTGTTCTGGATTACTGATTTTAAAGTTTTGAATATTCCAAATTTTATTTTCTTTATAAGCAATCAAACTTAAGTCACCATAAGTGTCATCATCTACTGCTATAGAATTTGCTTTAATATTAATCTTAGGAGGGTTAGCAAAGATAAATTTATTTTCATTTTCAATCAGTATATTATTTTTTTTAAGATGTAACTTTTCAAAACCAGCTTTAAGTATATTATTTTTTTTGTCCCATAAGATATTTCCGATTACATCCTCAGATAAAATTTGTATACTTGAATTACTATTACTTGGTAAATACTTTATATTCGAATTGAAAATTTTATAGCCATAAATATCTAATTCTTTAATATCAATATTTGCATTTGTTATTAAGGGTTTTGAGCCATCACTTCCCAGCAAAGAATAAAAATTTTCTAGGTTAACTTTATTTAATTCAGCAGATAGTAAAACTCCCTTATCAGGAATATCTATTTGAGTGGTGTTGATACCTATTATTCCTTTTTTTATGCCAAACATACCTGCATAATTATTTTCCTTTATTAATTTTGCAAACACATTGGTTCCGATCTCAAGCGAAATAATGTCTTGTTTTGAATTAATTGATGCAGTTGTCATTAATAACGTTTTTATATCATTTTCTTTTTTATCGAAAGGAGGAGGTAAACTTGAGCTAAGACCTTTAAGGTCACTTTCAATTTTAATACTAGTTAACTTCTCTTCTATCTTAATTTCACTATTCCAAGATGCTTCACCATCAATATTATTTGCCCAATCTTCACCCAAAGTCGACCAAAAAAATTCTTTGTTAATAGTGCCATCAACATTCACTTGTGTTACGTCACCGACATTATTTAAACTAATTGTGATTGGACTTCCCGATAGATTTGCTTTTACATCATTAATTCTTAAATCATTTTCATCAAACTCAATGTATCCAAGAATATTATTAATTTTTGGCATTCCTAAGTCATCATTTATTAAATAACTATTTTTAAACTCATATGAACCTTTGAAGGTTATATTTTCTTCATCTTTGAGAGGAATTTTTAGTTTTACAGCGAGTTGTCCCGAGCCTTCACCTTGCATTTTATCAAAAAATCCTTTCATCACTTGTTTGATTGGACTTTTGTTAATAGCGCTAATAATGTTTGGTATTGGGCTATCTAAAGTTAAATCGATATTCATCATTGGCTCTTCAATATTGAAAGGTGAAATAGCCCCATTCATTTTTACGATATTATTACCTAAGAGATCACCTTGGATACTTTCAAAATTAACTTTATTATTTAAAACATTAATTTTAAAATCAAAATTATTTAGCTCTGGCCATCCTTCTCCATATTCAATAAAGCTATCAACTATGGTTGACTTAATTTTAAAAATTCCCTTCTTAAAGTCAGGATTATTTTTTGTATCTACAAAAGGAAAATCTTTAGCTGGACCTTTTAATTCTATAATTGTATTTTGGGCTTGTCCTTTTAAGAGGGAGGTATCAAGCCAGTGTAAAGTTTTCTTCCCAAGCTGTAACGGGTAGTATTTCTTTAAGCTAGGTAAATCTATTAAAGGCATCTTTATTACTAAATCAACAATACTTGATCCATGATTAACATTTTTGTAGCTTCCATTAACTATTGAATTAACATCATTATTTTGAATAACTATATTCTCTAAATTGAATAAATTATCTTTCCACTTGATTACTCCGGAAAATTGAGAAAATGTTATTGGCTGCCTAAAAATATCATTTTTTATGATTGTCAGATCTTTCGAAACAGATTTAATTGATCCCCTTGTTTTTTTTATATCCACGATACCGGTTAGATTTTTTACACCTGGAAAATTTTGATAGGGGTTAACACTTACATTTAAAAGTTGGCTTTGTAGGTCCAACTCTGAAAATTGATTATTTGCACTTTTCCAGCTTAACTTTAAATCTTTTAACTGTCCTGAAGGAGATACCTCTTGAGCTATTGACTGAAATGATTTTGAATAGGGAAAATGCCTTATCAGCTCGTGAGCTGATTTAAGATTAATTCGGTTTAATTTAATTCTAATATGGTTAATTTTCTTTTCAAGATTATTTATTAATAGTGAGACTTCACCTTGATCTATATTAATCCCATTGTCAGTAATAACATTAAATTTAGAAATAGTTAATGTAGTTATATTTTTTTTAATTGCATAAGAAATTTGGCCTTTAAAATTTTTAAGTGTTAGAGGCTCTTCATTTAATTTATTAATTTTTGTAATAAAATTTTTAACATCCAATTGACTGTCAATTTGAGTAATCTGACCTTCATTAAAATCACCTCTAATATCTATATCTCCTTTAGCTGAGATTATTTCAGCTGGGTAATCTAACCAAGGCCTAAATGTGTTTATATCAACGCCTGCGACAGATAAACTTAATTGACCATTACTATTTTCTATTTTTTCAACTGATGAACTATCAAAATAACCATCCATGCTTATTATCTGATTATTTAAGCTTGATAGTTGACCAGTGATTTTGAAGTTACGACGGTCAAAATTAGAAATCGTAGTTGATGATTCATATCTTGCAGATATATTATCTATTAATAAGGTTGGTGCACCCCTTGTGTGATCCTGCCATTTTATTTTACCTTTAACTATTACAATTTCATCTTGGTTTAGAATCCAATTACTCGCAGAAGAATTTTTGCTTGTTTGAATTGAAATACCGCCTATTACATAATTATCACTATCAAATTTTTCAATGTCTAAATTTGGTTCATATAAAATAATCTCGTCTAGTATTGGTCTAAATTTTAAAAGAGATAACCATGAAATATCTACTCGTATTTTTTTTAGATCAAACGATTTTTCAAGACTGTTATTGTAAATTGAGAGATTATGTAGAGTGAGACTTGGATTTGTAATTCTCCATTGAGCTTCTATTTTTTCAATTTCTACTTGCCTCTCAAATTGCTGGCTAATTTCTTGTGTTAACTTATCTTTAAACTCATCAAGATTTGATTGGATAAAAAAGTAAAAAGTTAAAAACCCAACTGTAAGAATCGAAAGTATTGGGAGGCCTAGGTATATTAGGGTTTTTTTAAGATAAATTTGGATTCTATGATTCATTAAAGCCGCGTCAACATTTAATTTACTATTCTATAGAATTTCTCCAAGTTGGTCTAATATTGCTGGATTTTCAAGTGTGGAAATATCAGTAGTTATTTTCTCGCCTTTGGCCAATGTTCTCAACAAGCGGCGCATAATCTTTCCTGATCTAGTTTTAGGTAAATTATCTCCAAATCGTATTTCTTCAGGTTTAGCTATTGGTCCAATTTCTTTCGAGACCCATTGGGCAAGCTCTTTAATAATTTTTTCAGCATTAGCTTTAGAAGGCCTCTCGCCCTTAAGAACCACAAAAGCGACTATTGACTCTCCTTTGATATCATGAGGCCTTCCAACAACTGCAGCTTCTGTAACAATCTGATTTGCGACCAAGGCGGACTCTATTTCCATTGTGCCCAACCTATGCCCTGATACATTTAAAACGTCATCTATTCTGCCCATAATTGTAAAGTAACCTGTTTCTTTATCTCGAACTGCTCCATCACCAGCTAAATATATTTTGCCCCCTAATTCTTTAGGAAAATAGCTATTTTTAAAGCGTTCAGGGTCGCCCCATATAGTTCTAATCATTGAAGGCCATGGTTTTTTAATAACTAACAAACCTCCATTCCCCCATTCTTGATCTTTACCCTCTTCATCAACAACATCAACTTCAATCCCTGGGAAGGGTAAGGTACATGATCCTGGCACTAAAGGCGTTACTCCTGGAAGCGGGGTAATGACATGTCCACCTGTCTCTGTCTGCCAAAATGTATCTACTATCGGACAACGACTGTTACCAATATTTTCGTAATACCATATCCATGCTTCTGGGTTAATGGGCTCTCCAACAGTACCTAAAATACGAAGTGAGTTAAGGTCATAATTTTTAGGATGAGTTTTTGGACTGACTTCTGATGTTTTTATAAGTGCTCTAATGGCGGTTGGAGCGGTATAAAAAATACTTACTTTATGTTTTTCAATAAGTTGCCAAAATCGACTCGCATCAGGATAAGTCGGAACGCCTTCAAAAATTAGTTGTGTTGCACCAAGAGCTGTTGGGCCATATGCAACATAAGTATGCCCAGTGATCCATCCAACATCAGCGGTGCACCAATAAATATCATCATTTTTAATATCAAAAGTCCAGCGGCACGTATTAATTGCATGAAGAAGATAGCCAGCTGTTGAGTGTTGAACACCTTTAGGCTTTCCAGTTGAACCTGATGTGTAAAGAATAAATAAAGGATGTTCAGCACCAACGAATACAGGATCACAGTCTTTTGGCATATCCAAGATTAGATCCTTCCATAAGACATCATTTTTATTTATATTTATTTTTGTATCAGCTCTATTATAAATAATAATTTTATCTACAGACTCACATTTGCCCATATTTAATGCATCATCTACAGTAGATTTAAGAGGGATTAATTTTCCCCCTCGAAATTGAGCATCTGCTGTAATTACTAGTTTTGCTTTTGTATCTTCGATTCGCTCTTGGATACTTTTAGCAGAAAATCCTCCAAATATTACTGAATGTATAAGACCAAGCCGCGCGCAAGCCTGCATAGCCACAACTGCTTCAATGCTCATAGGAAGATATATAATTACTCGATCACCAATCTTTAAACCTAAACTTTTTAATCCATTAGCAAATTGACAAACTTTTTCATACAAACCTAAATATGTTATTGAAGTAATTTTTCCATCATCAGCTTCAAAAATAATAGCTGTTTTATTAGGTTGTTTATCTAAGTGCCGATCAAGACAATTATAGGAAGCATTTATTTTTCCATCCTCAAACCATTTATAGAAAGGTGCATCATCATCGTTTAAAATTTTTGTAAACGGCTTATCCCAGATTAATAATTCTTGAGCTAGCTCTGACCATGCTCCTTGATAATTATTTTTAAATTTATCAACCAAGACATCATAACTTTTCATTCCAGAAACATGTGCATTTCTTATAATTTCATCGCTAGGATTAAAGACACGATCTTCTGTATTTATTGATTCTATTGACATTACAGCTTATCTCCTAAATAAATTTATTGATTAAATTTGTAATGTGTATCTAAGTAATTCATATATATCTTATAAGACTTTAAAGTATTACAAATAATAATTATAATTATTATTTTTCATACTTTACAATGTAATTTAATTTTAATGAATATGCTCTATGTATTATTTCACTTGCATATGATAATAGGATTTCATTTAACTTTTTATATAATTTTAGTATATGACTCTTAGATTAAGATTTAACTTACTCATAACACTTATTATGCTTTTTCTGATAATAGCATTAGCAGCAGTAACAATGAGTTCATCTAAAAGATCAATTCAGGAAGGTGTAGAATCGGCAAATAAAGTTACCATTCAATATCTCGAAACTATTATAGTTAGATCAGTCCAGAATCCAGAGTGGGGAAGTACGCATGATGTTATTAGACGATTCCTCAGGCAATTAGGGTATGTAAGAAGTAATGATATTTTTCTCTATAATGATCAAGGAGATTTAACTTATCAATCACCTCCATCTTCCTATAAATTAGAAGTTAAACCCCCTCAATGGTTTATCAATTTTATTAGTCCAAAAAAAGAATCTAATTCCAGGTTAATTCAATCTGGTAGATTGGTTGTTCAGTCAAATGCTTCAGGAGCGATTAGGGGAGTATGGGTAGATTTAAGAACATTATTTTCAACAACTTTAGTATTTTTTTTATTATTTAATTTATTTGTTTATTGGTTACTGGGCAAGTGGTTGAGGCCAATAAATAATATGCTTGATGCTATTAATAAAATAGGTAAGGGAGGATTTGATGCTCGTTTACCTCATTTTAATGTTCCAGAATTTAGGTCCATTGCATTAAATTTTAACGCAATGGGATCTTCACTTCAAAAAACAATGTTTGAGAATAAGAGGTTAGCAATGATTGCAGAACAAACAGCAGATGCAGTAATGATTCATGATGAAAAAATGAATATTTCTTTTTGGAATAAGTCTGCAGAGCGAATATTTGGCTATAAGCAAAAAGAAGTATTAGGTAAGTCAGCTAGATTAATTGTGCCTGAATCTTTAAAAAAAGAATTAGATAAAAACCTTATTTTAATGAAGAAAAATAAATTTATACATGACTTTAAAACGAAAAGGGTTGCTAAAAATAAAAAGTTAATAGATGTATCAATATCAGCATCACCCTTGATAGATCCCAAAACAAAAAAATTAATTGGGGACATTGTTAGTATGAGAGATATTTCTGAGAGAATTTTAGCCCAGAAATCTCTTGATGCACTGGAGCAAAATAGAAAATTAACCACTATTATTCAAGGTCATATTGAAGACGAAAGAAGAAGCTTAGCAAGAGAATTACATGATGAATTAGGTCAGTATGTTTCTGCAATTAAAATTTTCGCACAAAATATCACTAATAAATCTGATGGAAATAAAGATATTAAGACTAGCGCATCTTCAGTAACTTCTGCAGCTAATCAGATATATGATGGCATGCACAATATTATTAGAAAATTAAGGCCTGGCGCACTTGATAATTTAGGTTTAAATGAAACTATCACAGATGCAGTTAGTAGCTGGCAAAAACAGTATAAAAATCTAAAATTTTCACTAATAATAAAAGGTGAGATAAATGATTTAGGTGAAGCAATTAATATTAATATCTATAGAATAATTCAAGAATCTATGAATAATACTTTAAAGCATGCAAAAGCAAGTGAAATTTTAATTAACTTAAACTCTTTAAAGAAAAATTTAAAGTTAGAGTTTTCTGATAATGGGATAGGTTTCAATAAAAAAATTCTTAAAAATTCAAAACAATTTGGTTTAATAGGAATTAAAGAGAGGGTTCAGTCGCTAAAGGGAACTTTTGAGTTGCAAACGAGCCTCTCAAATGGCGTAAAATTAATTATATTAATTCCAAAAAGGCAATAAAGAGCATGGCTAAAATAAATGTATTATTAGTAGATGATCATTCAGTAGTTAGAATGGGATTTAAAATGTTAATCGAGAATGAATCAGATATGGCAGTTATTTGTGAAGCCGAATCTGGTGAGTTAGGAATCACAGCATTTAAAGAGCATAAACCAAGTATCGTTATTATGGATATAACAATGCCAGGCATGGGTGGCCTTGATGCAATCGAAAGAATTATTGCATTCGACAAAAAAGCTAAAATTTTAGTGTTATCAGCTCATGAAGATTCAGTTCATCCCAAACGCGCATTAAGTGCCGGAGCTTTAGGTTATCTAACAAAACGAAGTGCAGCAGAGGAGTTAATTAAGGCTATTAGGTCTGTAAACAGTGGAACAAAATATCTTGAGCCAGTAATAGCTCAACAAATGGCAATAACCCAAATATCTGGAGAAAATAATCCTGTAGAAATTTTATCTGATAGAGAGTTTGAGGTATTTATGGACCTTGCAAAAGGTAAAAGTACAAATGAGATAGCTAATACGATGTGTTTAAGCCCAAGAACGGTCGGAACACATCTTTACAATATTAAACAAAAACTAAATGCTAATAACTCTGCTGAAATAGCATTAATTGCAATTAGGTGCGGACTTCTAGAGCCATAATTATTTTTTTGATGCATATACACCACTAATAATAATAAACAATATTCCTAAAGTAGTCTGCGAATCTATAAATTCATCAAACCAAACTACACCAATTATCGTTGCAAAAATTATGGTTAGGTAAGATAAACCTGCATTTCCAAGAGTATTCCCAACATGGTAAGCTTTAGTGATTGCAATTTGGGCAATGGTAGCGCTTACGCCAAGTCCAAGAAAAATTAGTGCATGTTCAAATTGAATAATATGTATTTCACCAAAGAACATAATAGATCCAGAGCAGATTGTTGATATCAGAGTAAAATAAAATATAGTCCTTAAGACTGGCTCTTTAAGTTGCCCAAGTTGAGTTACAAAAAGATACGCCATAGCCGCACCTAAGCCTGAAATAAGACCAATTAACCCGGCAAAATAATTCTGATTTTCAAATGTGGGCTTGAGTATGAAAAAAACTCCTACAAATCCGATTGCCACAGCTAAAAAAAGCCATTTTTTGATTCTCCTTTTTAAAATGAAAGGCATAAGCAACCCTAAAAATATGGGAGAAGTATAGTTCAACGATATCGCGGTACTTAGTGGAAGATGATTAATAGCATAAAAAAAGAATAACAAAGAGATGAACCCAATTGATGATCGAGTTAAATGTAATTTCATATAATTCGATGAATATGAAACATCATTCCACCTCATTATAGCTATTATAAAAAATAAGCTTATTGATGAGCGATAAAAAACTAATTCAGTTGGTGTGAAACTTTCACCGCCCAACTTAACAAAAGTACCCATTAGTGCAAAGAAGATAGTTGCAATTATCATCCAGATAACACCTTGGTGAAAGACAAACATAATTAGATTCTCAGAAAATTAGATAAGTACGTTATTTTAAATTGGTAAATTAAGATGAATACTTTAAATATTTCATGTAAAATAACGCTTTTACAGAATATAACATCTTACATTAGGAGTGTTGGTTTATGAAAAATCCATTAGATTCAATCAAAGGTACAATTATTGCAGGCTTAGTGCTGATATTAATTTCTCTCGTTTATCTTGATTGGGGTGAATTAAGTACGACCGGATTGCTCGGGGACGCGAGCTCTGCTTATTATGGATTTATGAGATTTTTTCATGTGATAGCCGGCACAGCATGGATCGGTCTTTTATATTATTTTAATTTTGTACAAGTACCTGCTTTAAAAGATGCAGCAGCTGACGGTACGGGCGCAGGAATAACAAAGCACGTTGCTCCTTTAGCACTTTTATGGTTTAGATGGGCGGCTCTAGCTACATGGCTTGCTGGCGCAGCTTTATTAGGATCAAGTTTTACTGATACATTTTTGCTAAGTGATGGTTATGAAGCTATAGGTATCGGTTCTTGGATGGGAACAATTATGTTGTTTAATGTATGGGGCTTAATTTGGCCAAATCAGCAAAAGATACTAGGAATGAAAAAAGCTACTGATGATGAAAAAGTAAAAGCAAGACGAGTAGCACTTTTAGCGTCAAGAACTAATACTATGTTATCAATACCAATGTTACTTCTGATGACTAATGGACTTTCTCATCGAGCATTGCTTGGTTTATAATATATCTTAAAGGATGCAAAGGCGACTTTAAGTCGCCTTTTTTGTTTGTACTATGAAACTTAATGAATAAAAATTTGATGCCTACTTATAGCAGACTTCCTATTTCTTTTGAAAAAGGTAAGGGAGTGTGGGTGTTTGATAAGAACAAGACTAAATATTTAGATGGCTTATCTGGTATTGCAGTTAATACCTTGGGTCATAATCACCCAGGTCTCGTCAAGGCCATATCTAATCAAGCTAAAAAATTAATACATATTTCAAATTACTATCATATTGAAGAGCAATCAGTGCTTGCTAATAAATTAGTAAAACTTTCAAAACTTTCCTCAGTATTTTTTTGTAATTCTGGTTGCGAGGCAAATGAAGCAGCGATTAAATTAGCAAGGCTTCATGGGCATAAATTAGGTATTGATACCCCAAATATTATAGTTATGGAGGGTGGATTTCATGGAAGGACAATGGGTACATTATCTGCGTCTGGTGGAAGAAAATACCAAGCAGGTTTTGAGCCATTAATGTCTGGATTTATCAGGGTACCTTTTGATAATATCGATTCAATTGAAAAGATTTCAGGTAAAAAAAATAAAGTTTCTGCAATTTTTGTTGAGCCAATACAAGGTGAGGGAGGGATAAATATACCGAACAATTTTAAGCAGTATTTAAAAAAATTAAGACAGATTTGCAATCAAAATAAATGGTTATTGATTTTTGATGAAGTTCAATGTGGAATTGGTAGAACTGGAAAATGGTTTGCTCACCAACATTCATCAGTTAAACCGGATGTCATGACCTTAGCGAAGGGGTTGGGTTCAGGAATGCCGATTGGTGCCTGTATTGCAAACAAAACTGCTACTCAACTTATGGAGCCAGGTAAGCACGGCTCAACTTTTGGTGGCAACCCACTAGCATGTTCTGCAGGTATTGCGACCTTAAATGCAATTGAAAAAGAATCTTTAATTAAAAATGCTTCTGAACAAGGATTATTGATAGTAAATATATTAAGAAAAGAATTTAAAAATAATAAGAATATTGTCTCAATAAGATCTTTAGGGCTTATGATTGGCATTGAGCTTAGATCACCTTGTAGTAAGTGTGTAAATATTGCGTTAGAAAAAAAACTTTTAATTAATGTTACTGCAGAGAATGTTATAAGACTTCTCCCACCATTGATTATAAACAAAACAGAAGCTAAATTGCTAGCTGATAGATTAACCAATGTAATTAAAACTTTCTTAAATAATTTATGAATAAGATAAAACATTTTTTGCAATTCAATGATTTTGAAAGAGAAGAAATTGATCTTTTATTCGATAAAACAAAGTGGATAAAAGATCAGTATAAATCTTATAAAAAATATTTGCCTTTGGAAGATAGAACTCTTGTTATGATCTTTGAGAAGGCAAGTACAAGAACTAGACTTTCATTTGAAGCAGGAATGCATCAATTAGGAGGTACTGGTATATATTTAAACACAAGAGACTCTCAATTGGGAAGAGGTGAGCCAGTTGAGGACGCGGCGCAGGTAATATCAAGAATGTGTGATGCAGTTATGATTAGAACTTTTGAGCAAGATATAATTCAGAGGTTTGCAAAAAACTCAAGAGTACCTGTTATCAATGGACTTACTAATGAATACCACCCTTGTCAGATTCTTGCAGATATCTTCACCTTCATCGAGAAGAGAGGCTCTATTCAAGGCAAGACCGTTGCTTGGATTGGTGATTCTAATAATGTTTGTAATACATGGCTTCAAGCTGCAGAATTACTTGATTTCAATGTGCATGTGTCAACACCCAAAGGATATGAGGTTGAAGTTGAAAGAGCTGGTTTATATGATGATAAGCACTTCGAAGAATTTGAAGACCCAATGGATGCAGCAAAAGATGCTGACATTGTTACAACTGACGTATGGACTAGTATGGGTTTTGAATCAGAAAAAAAAGAGAGAATAAAAGACTTTACTGACTGGCAGGTTGATAGAGATATGATGGAGATTGCTGGGAAAGATGCATTGTTTATGCATTGCCTTCCTGCGCATAGAGGTGAAGAGGTAACTGCAGATGTGATTGATGGATCGCACAGTGTCGTTTGGGAAGAAGCAGAAAATAGACTTCATATTCAAAAAGCTCTTTTAGAATATTTGATATTAGGAAAAATTAAATGATAAAAGATGTAAAGAAAATTGTACTTGCATACTCTGGAGGTTTAGACACATCAGTAATTTTGAAGTGGCTTCAGCAAAAATACCAATGTGAAGTTGTTACTTTTACAGCTGATTTAGGACAAGGTGAAGAAATTGAGCCTGCTAGAGAAAAAGCAAAGGCTGCTGGGGTTAAAGAAATTTTTATTGAAGATTTAAGAGAGGAATTTGTTAGGGATTTTGTTTTTCCAATGTTCAGAGCAAATACGGTTTATGAGGGCGATTATCTCCTTGGAACTTCAATAGCAAGGCCACTAATAGCAAAAAGATTAATTGAAATTGCAAAAGAAACGGATAGTAATAGTATTGCTCATGGTTCAACAGGCAAGGGAAATGATCAAGTTAGGTTTGAATTAGGAGCTTATGCTTTAAATCCAGATATTAAGATTATTGCACCTTGGAGAGAATGGGATCTTTTGAGTAGAGAAAAATTAATTAAATTTGCTCAGGACAATAATATACCAGTAGATATGAAACATAAGGATGGAGGAAGTCCTTATAGTATGGATGCTAATCTTTTACATATTTCTTATGAGGGTAGAGATTTAGAGGACCCCTCTGTAACGCCCGAAGAGAGTATGTGGAGGTGGACTAATAGCCTAAAGAGTGCACCAGATAACCCAGAAGAAATAACTATTGAGTTTAAAAATGGCGATCCTGTAGGGTTAAATGGTAAAAATCTTAAATCGCACGAAATTCTTCATCAATTAAATAAAATTGGTGGGAATCATGGTGTAGGTAGACTGGATTTAGTTGAAAATAGATTTGTTGGAATGAAGTCGAGAGGTTGTTACGAAACTCCTGGTGGTGCTATTTTATTAAAAGCACATCGAGCAATAGAGTCATTAACTTTGGATAGGGAGGAAGCACATTTAAAAGATGAGTTAATGCCTAAATATGCTTCATTAATTTATAACGGATTTTGGTGGGCGCCAGAAAGATTAGCTCTTCAAGCTCTAATTGATACTACTCAAGTCAAGGTTAATGGGTGGGTTAAAATAAGTTTATACAAAGGAAACGTTACTATTTTAGGTAGAGATAGTGATAATTCATTATTCGACTCAAATATAGCAACATTTGAGGATGATAGAGGAGCTTATGATCAAAAAGATGCAGAAGGATTTATCAAAATAAATGCATTAAGAATGAGGATAGCAGCAAAAAAAATTAAAAAGTAAATTAGAGGAATTTAACATGCCTACATTTGACATAACATCAGAAGCAAATATAGTAAATATTAAGAATGCTGTTGATGTATCTATGAGAATGATTGATAACCGCTACGACTTTAAGGGGACCACTGCTAAAGTCGAGTTTATGGAGAAGGAAATGATTATTAACTTATTTGGTGATTCTGAATTTCAATTAAATCAAATTAAAGATATTTTATTTCCCACAATGGAAAAAAAAGAAGCTGATAGTTCAAAGAGGATTACTGCTGAAACTATTGAATCAGTTTCTGGAAATAAATCTAAGCAAATATTAAAAATTAAGAATGGGATAGATATAGATTTGGCCAAACAAATTGTTAAAACAATAAAAGAGTCAAAAAGTAAAACACAGGCTAGCATTCAAGGAGATGCAGTAAGGGTTTCAGGTGGCAAGCGAGATATACTCCAAGAATGCATTTCCTTAGTAAAATCAAAACATACGGACTTCCCCTTGAGTTTCGGTAACTTTCGGGATTAGTTGAGTGGGAATATCTCTTTATGAAAAAGTGTTTAATCGGCATGTTGTTCGAAAGGAGACCGATACTTATTTATTATATATAGATAGACATTTAGTTCATGAAGTTACAAGCCCTCAAGCGTTTGAAGGAATTCGTATGGCAAATAGAGAAATTTGGAGTAAAAATTCTATTCTTGCTGTTCCTGATCATAACGTTCCAACAACTGACAGAAATATTCAAATTGAAGATCCTATTTCGAAAATTCAAGTAGATACACTCGATAAAAATTGCGAAGAGTTTGATTTACTTCAATTCAAAATGAATGATCAACGTCAAGGAATTGTGCATGTTGTTGGCCCAGAACAAGGGTCAACATTGCCAGGTATGACTATTGTATGCGGCGATTCTCATACTAGTACTCATGGTGCATTTGGTGCAATAGCTATGGGAATTGGCACCTCAGAAGTTGAGCATGTTTTAGCAACCCAGTGCTTAATAGTGAATAAATTTAAAACAATGAGAATTATTGTAAATGGCGACCTTCAAAATAGTGTCACAGCAAAAGATATTGCTTTATCGATAATTGGCAAAATTGGCACTGCTGGCGGAAATGGCCATGCGATTGAATTTTCAGGAACTACAATAGAATCACTATCCATGGAAGGGAGAATGACACTTTGCAATATGGCTATTGAGGCAGGGTCAAGGGTTGGCTTAATAGGGGTTGATAATAAAACTATTGAGTACATTAAAGACAAACCACTAGCCCCTAAAGGGGAGTTATGGGAAAAAGCTAAAAAAGATTGGTTAGATTTAGTAAGTGATGAAGATGCAAAATTTGATTCTGAAATTGAAATTGATGGAAGCTTAATTGAACCTCAAGTTACCTGGGGTACTTCGCCTGAGATGGTTGCAAGCATTACAAGTAAAATTCCAAATCCAGTTAATTGTAAAGATAAAACCGTAACTTCTAGTTATGAAATAGCATTAAAATATATGGATTTAAAACCTGAGACACCAATCAATCAAATCTCTATTGATAAAGTCTTCATTGGCTCTTGTACTAATTCTAGAATTGAGGATTTAAGGGCTGCTGCAGATATTGTGGGAACAAAAAAAATTGCGAAAAATATAAAATTAGCGTTAGTTGTTCCAGGTTCTGGTTTGGTCAAAATACAAGCTGAATTAGAGGGTTTAGACAAAATTTTTAAAAGCGCTGGATTCGAGTGGCGTGAACCAGGATGCTCAATGTGCTTAGCAATGAATGCGGATAAACTGGGGAATGGTGAAAGATGTGCATCGACGTCTAATAGAAATTTTGAAGGAAGGCAGGGTCAAGGTGGGAGAACTCACTTAGTGAGTCCACAAATGGCAGCAGCAGCAGCTATCTATGGAAAATTTATTGATATTAGAGAACTTAATTAATGGAGCCGTTAAATTTACATAAAGGCATTGTAATACCTTTGGATAGAGCAAATGTAGACACAGATGCAATAATTCCAAAGCAGTTTTTAAAATCTATCAAGAAATCTGGATTTGGTCCTAACTTATTTGATGAGTGGCGTTACTTAGATCATGGAGAGCCAGGTCTAGATAATTCAAAAAGAAAAATTAATAAAGATTTTGTTTTGAATTTAGCTAGATATAAAAATGGATCAATCCTTATTGCAAGAGAGAATTTTGGGTGCGGTTCGAGCAGAGAGCATGCTCCATGGGCACTCTTAGATTTTGGAATTAGAGTTGTAATAGCCTCAAGTTTTGCCGATATATTTTATGGAAATTGTTTTAAAAATGGCATCCTTCCAATTACTTTAGAAAAAACTATCATGGATCAAGTGTTCACTAAAGTGCAAAATAAAGTTGGGTATGAAATAACTGTTAATCTAGAAAAGCAAAAAATATATGACGATAGTGAAATAGCACATTTTGAAATAGATAGTTTTAAGAAATCATGCTTAATGGATGGGTTAGATGATATTGGATTAACTCTAAAAAATAAAATTGATATTCAAAATTTTGAAAAAAAATACCAGGAAATTTTTCCTTGGTTAAAAGGTGGGTGAAAAAATAATGAAAATTGCAGTCTTACCAGGAGATGGAATAGGCCCAGAAATTATTAATCAAGCTGTAAAAGTTTTAAAAGCCATAAATTTAGAAGATTGTGTGGAATATGCCCCTATTGGAGGCGCAGGTTTCGATGAATTTAATGACCCCCTTCCAAAATCAACTCTTGATCTAGCTATTTCTGCAGACGCAATTTTACTTGGAGCAGTAGGTGATTGGAAATATGATAAATTACCAAGAGATATGAGACCTGAAAGAGGCTTGCTTAGAATTCGAAAATCTTTAAATTTATTTGCAAACTTAAGGCCAGCTATTATGTTTTCGGAGTTAATTCACGCCTCAACCTTAAAATCTGAGTTTGTTTCTGATTTAGATATAATGATTATAAGAGAGTTGACAGGTGATATTTATTTTGGAGAACCAAGAGGTATCAGTAAAAATAAAAAGAATGAACGTGAGGGCTTAAATACGATGCGATATTCTGAACCTGAGATCATTAGAATTGCTCATGTTGCGTTTAAGACCGCCTTAAAAAGATCAAAAAAATTATGCTCTGTAGATAAAGCAAATGTCTTGGAGGCAACTGAGCTGTGGAGAGAGGTTGTTATTCAGATAGGGAAAGAGTATCCAGAAGTTGAATTATCTCATATGTACGTTGACAATGCGGCAATGCAATTAGTTAAGAACCCAAAACAGTTCGACGTTATTGTTACTGGTAATATTTTTGGAGACATATTATCTGATCAAGCTTCGATGTTGACTGGATCTATAGGAATGCTTCCATCTGCATCATTGGATGCAAAAAATAAAGGTATGTATGAGCCAAGCCATGGTTCTGCACCAGATATTGCTGGCCAGGATAAAGCTAATCCATTAGCTACTATTTTATCGCTAGCAATGATGTTTAAATATACATTTAATGATCAAAACAAATTTAATTTAATAGAAAATGCAGTGAAAAAGACCCTAAATGATGGATTTAGAACAGAGGATATATTTTCCAAAGGCACCAATCTTGTTGGGTGTGAGGAAATGGGTAATAAAGTTATTGAAAGGTTAGAAGTTTAATATGAGAAAAGTTGGATTTATTGGATGGCGGGGTATGGTTGGTTCAGTTTTGATTAAACGTATGATTGAAGAATCAGATTTTAGTGACTTTGACTCTTATTTTTTTTCTACATCACAAGCAGGGCAAAAAAATCCTGAATGGAATATAAGTTTTAAAAATGAAACTTTAATTGATGCTTTTGATATTCAGGAATTATCTAAAATGGACATTCTTATGTCCTGCCAAGGCGGTGAATATACAAGTAAAGTTTTTTCACAATTAAGAAATATAAAGTGGGAAGGGCATTGGATTGATGCGGCATCAACTCTTCGAATGAAAGAAGATTCATTGATTGTTTTAGATCCTATCAATAAAAAGTCGATTGATAAGGCATACGATTCTGGAATTAAGAACTGGGTTGGTGGTAATTGTACAGTTTCATTAATGCTTTTAGCAATAAGCGGATTGTTAGAAAAAAATCTAATAGATTGGGTTTCTTCAATGACTTATCAGGCTGCGAGTGGAGCCGGTGCAAATAATATGAGAGAGTTACTTATCCAAATGGGCCAAATCCATTCCTCAGTATCAGATGATCTTGATGGGCATAATTTAAACATTCTTGATGTCGATAATAAAGCTTTACAAGCAATGAACTCAGAAAAATTTCAAAAGAGTAATTTTCAGGTACCACTTGCAGGCAATTTAATTCCATGGATTGATGAAGATTTAAATAATGGTCAGAGCCGTGAAGAGTGGAAGGGGCAATCTGAAACTAATAAAATTTTAGCAATAGACTTTAATCCAATTAAAGTTGATGGTTTATGTGTTCGAATTGCAACAATGAGATCACATTGTCAAGCTTTGACATTAAAGCTTAATAAGAATATTCCAATTGAAGAAATAAATGACATAATTGCCAATGGAAATGAATGGATTAAGTTTATTCCAAACAAAAAAGAACAATCAGTAAACTTATTAAGCCCAGCTCAGGTTTCAGGTAAACTAAATATAGCTGTGGGAAGAGTTAGAAAGTTAGATATTGATCAAAATTGTATATCTATTTTTACGGTTGGGGATCAGTTATTATGGGGAGCTGCTGAACCCATCAGGCGAATGTTAAAAATACTTATTAACAAAGGAAATAGTAAGTAATGAAACTTAAACTATCAATTGCACTTGTTTTTATAATTTTTACTTCTAGCAATCTATTTGCTCTTACCCTGGGTAAAATGCAAGTTAGCTCAAAGCAAGATGAGCCATTAAAGGCAATTATCGATGTTGTTTTTTCTAAAGGCGATAAAGCGTCAAATTTAAAACCAGCGATTGCTTCAAAAGCAAATTATGAAGCAAATGGCTTGTCAAGACTTTCCATTCATTCAGATATAAAAATTATATTAAAAGAAGATGCAACTGGTGCGAAAATATTTTTAACAAGTATAGAAGCAGTAAAAGACCCTTTTTTAGATTTATTAATTCAAATTGATTCAGAAAAAGGAAGAGTTTATAAAGAATATACTGTTCTTTTGGAACCACCTTCACAAAAAAAAGTTATAGAAGTTATAAAGAATAAAGATGAAAAGATTGAGATTAAAAATGAAGTGGTAAAAGCTAAAGTCGACTCAATTAAAACTGTTGAACAAGATATAGATCCGGCTAAAAAAGAAAAAGAAGTAAAAAAAGAAAAAGAAGTCAAAAAAGAAACAAAACTTAGTTCAAAAACTATTAAACCTTCACGAGGGAAGACTCTTTATCAGATTGCAAGAGAAAATAAGCCTTCAGGCGTGACGACTGAACAAATGGTATTGGCTATCTATCAAAATAACCCCAAAGCATTTTCTGAAGATAATGTTAATACTTTAATAGGGAATAAAAAATTAAAAATCCCACCTCTAACATATTTTGAAAATCATTCACACCTTGAAGCTAGAAAAATACTTAGAGATCAAAATATTAAATGGAAAAGTAAATCAAAAAAAATAGTTAAACCTATAAAAATAAAAGAAGCTGTAAAGAAAAATATAATTGATGACAAAAGTGCTAAAAAAATTAATCAGTTAGAAAAAGAACTTTTTGAAGCTAAAAAGAAATTAGAGGAAATTGAAGAACTAAAAATTAAATCTAAAAATGATTCAACTAAAAAACTAGAGAAACTTTCTAATCAAAAGCAAGCTACCTTAAAAGCAGATCTTGCTAATGAAGAAAAAGTTGTACAGGCGCCTGCAGAAATAAAAGATGACGGTGTTTTTGTTTCATCTATATCTGATATCGATGAAAATAAAATTGAAGAAACCATAATTAAGCAAAATGATAATAATGGGCTTCAAACAATTCATATTTTATTGCTTGTTTTGTTCTTTATTCTTTTATTTGGTTTAATTGTTCTTATATCTCGAAGGAAAGAAAGTGAAAAGAACCAGACATTAAGAAGCTTTGTAAATGAAAATAATGACCCTAATCCAGCTGATGAATATCCTGAAGAAGTAAAAAATGAAAATGAATTTTTACAAAATATTCAACCCTCTGAGCCATCTATTAAATCTGAGAATGATGCTAAATCTGAAGAGCAAGGAAGTGATAAAAGTAAAAAAAATTATCTACCCGTAGCAGATGATGATTAAATTATAGATTTAATATGTTTTATTCATCAATATTTTTTTCTGGGATGCTTTTATTAGTCATCTTGTCTAACTTCAACTTAATTATTAATTCAACTATTTTTTTCTTATTTTTAATTATCTCGGTTATTTATAGATTCCCATTCTTTTCTATTATTAACAAGATAAAGTACTTTATTTTTACTTTATTAATAATTTATTCATTTTCAACTCCTGGCGAAATATTATTTTATTACTCATTTATTTCAATAACGCAAGAAGGGTTCTATTTAGGAGTAAATAATTCTTTGAGAATTATAAATACATTTTTGACTATTATGCTTTTAATGAAGCTTATTCCAAGAGAATTTTTTATTAATTTTATTATTAAAATTTGTTATCCTTTAAGCTATTTTGGTTTAAATATAAATAATTTAACTTCACGAATTTTTTTAACTTTTGATTACCTTGATTTTTATAAAAATTATTCTTTTAAATTTTCTAATTTTATTCAAGTAATTAATAGGCATATTAAAAATAAATCTCATGTTATTAAAACTAAAAAAATTAAAAAAATCACACCTTCAGCAATTGATTACTGTTGGATTATTTGTTTTTTTTCTTTATTTATTTTAATTCAATTTTTTTAGGATGAGATACGCAGCTTCTGTAGAGTATGACGGAACAAATTTTTTTGGTTGGCAACGTCAGTCATCAGTTAATAGTATTCAAGAGGAGCTTGAAATCTCTTTATCTAAAATTACTCAGTCAAATATTAAGATTCAGGGCTCCGGAAGAACTGATGCAAGAGTTCATGCGTTAGGACAAGTATTTCATTTTGATACGGATATTATTAGACCTATTAAATCACTTACTAAGGGTGTAAATTCTTTTCTTCCTGACTCAATTAGGATTAAGTGGGTTAAAGAAGTTCCTGATGACTTTCACGCTCGATTTTCAGCAACTTCAAGAGAATACCAATACTTATTAAATAATAACTCTATTAATTCTTCGATTTGGTCTAATTATTGTGGTTGGACTTTTTATGAATTAGATTTTAATCTATTAATTATTGCATCTAAAAAATTTATCGGATCCCATGATTTTACTGCTTTTCGCTCGTCTGAATGCCAAGCAAAATCACCTATAAGATCAATTAAAAATATAACAGTAGAAAAATTTGATAACTTTTATTTGTTCACTATTAATGGGGACGGTTTTTTACATCATCAAATTCGAAATATGATTGCAGCAATTATTAACGTTGCAAGACAAGAAATGAGTGTCGATTACATTGATACCTTATTTGAAAAAAAGGATCGCAGCCTTGCTCCAGCAACTTTTTCCCCTAATGGTTTATATCTGACTAATATTAAATATGATAAAATTTGGAATCTTCCAGATAAATTAAATACACTTAATATTTTCAAGGTACAAAGTTAATTAAAATGAGAGCTAAAATTAAAATTTGTGGGATTACAAACATTAAAGATGCCATCGATGCAGTAGATTTAGGTGTTGACGCTCTTGGTTTTGTTTTTTTTAAAGAAAGCCCTAGGTATATTGAACCTATAAAAGCGCGTAAAATAATTAACACATTACCCGCATTCATCTTAAGAGTTGGTTTATTTGTCAACGCTTCAAAAGGAGATGTTTTATCTTCAATAAATGAGTCAGGAGTTAATATACTTCAATTTCACGGAGATGAAACGGAACAATTTTGCAATCAATTTAATTTGCCCTATATTAAGGCCATCCCATTCCAAGATGAATTAAATTTGTTAGAATGTTGTAAATTATTTACTTCATGCTCAGCTATTTTAATAGATACTTTTTCAGATAATATGAGGGGTGGAACAGGAAAAACGTTTAATTGGAATTTAATACCTAAAAACCTTCCATTACCATTAATTATTGCAGGCGGCTTAAATAGTGGCAACGTTTCTTTATTAATTAACTCTATAAGTCCATATGGAGTTGATGTTAGTGGCGGTGTTGAGTCAGATAAAGGAATAAAAGATTACGATATGATGAAAAATTTTGTTTTAGGAGTAAATAATGCAGGCATATGACTTACCAGATAATTTTGGCCACTTTGGACAATTTGGGGGCACCTTCGTTGCTGAAACCTTAATTGAGGCTTTAGATGAATTGAGGGATATGTATGAAAAGTATAAAAATGATCCTGAATTCCTTGCCGAATTTAATCACGACTTAAAACATTTTGTTGGTAGACCAAGTCCTATTTATTTTGCTGAAAGACTTACTAAAAAAATTGGGGGGGCAAAAATTTATTTAAAAAGAGAAGATTTAAATCATACAGGTGCCCACAAAGTAAATAACACTGTAGGACAAGCTTTATTAGCAAAAAAAATGGGAAAGCCTCGCGTCATTGCAGAGACAGGAGCAGGACAGCACGGAGTAGCAACGGCTACGATTGCTGCAAGGTTGGGATTGGAGTGCGTTGTTTATATGGGTTCAGAAGATGTAAAAAGACAATCACCTAATGTTTATAGAATGAAATTGCTTGGAGCAACTGTTATTCCTGTTGAGAGTGGCTCTAAAACTTTAAAAGATGCATTAAATGAAGCTTTAAGAGACTGGGTGACTAATGTATCAAATACATTTTATATTATAGGTACCGTTGCAGGACCTCATCCGTATCCAATGATGGTGCGAGATTTTAATTCTGTAGTTGGTAAAGAGTGCAAGGTTCAAATGCCAGAACTTGAAAATAAGCAACCCGATGTAATAGTTGCTTGTGTAGGTGGAGGATCAAATGCAATGGGTATTTTTTATCCCTATATTGATGATAAAAGTGTGAAATTGGTTGGTGTTGAAGCTGCTGGAGATGGAATTGAAACCGGAAAACATGCAGCCCCATTAACATCAAATAGTCCCATTGGTGTTTTACATGGTAATAGAACCTATTTAATGCAAAATTCTGAAGGCCAGATTATCGAGACTCACTCAGTATCTGCTGGTTTAGATTACCCAGGAGTTGGTCCTGAGCATTCTTGGCTTAAAGATTCTGGAAGAGCTAGCTATGTTGGCATTACAGATAAAGAAGCTTTAGCAGCATTTCATAACTTATGCTTAGTAGAGGGAATTATTCCAGCGCTTGAAACAAGCCATGCCCTTGCCCATGCAGAAAAAATTGCTGCAAAAATGTCTCCAGATGAAGTTGTGTTAGTAAACCTCTCAGGAAGAGGGGATAAAGATATTAATACTGTTGCAGATATCTCAGGTATTTCTATATAAATTATGTCAAGAATTCAAGCTACTTTTAAATCGTTAAAAAATAAAAAACAGAAAGCATTAGTTCCATTCTTTACTGCTGGCGATCCTCATCCAGGTAAAACAGTTGAAATAATGAATGCCCTTGTAGATTCTGGTGCTGACATGATTGAGCTTGGAATACCATTTTCTGACCCTATGGCTGATGGCCCAGTTATTCAGAGAGCAAGTGAAAGAGCATTAAAGAATAGTGTGGGGATTACCACAACGATTAAATTAGCTGCTGAATTTAGAAAAAATAACAAAATGACACCGCTAATTCTTATGGGTTATGCTAATCCAATCGAAGCCATTGGCATTGATAATTTTATATCATTAATTAAGAATGCTGATATAGATGGGGTTATAACTGTCGATTATCCTCCAGAAGAATCAGTGCAATTTGTTAAGAAATTAAAAGAAAATAATATAGATAGCATTTTTCTTATATCACCAACAACAGATGATAAGAGGCTTAAATTGATAATTAATCAAGCAACTGGTTTTCTCTACTATGTTTCTTTAAAAGGGGTAACTGGGTCAGCAAATATAGACATTAAAGAGGTATCAGAAAAAGTTAAGAATATAAAAACATTTACAGATCTTCCACTAGGAGTTGGTTTTGGTGTAAGAGATGCCAAAACTGCAAAAGAAGTTGCAGAAATTTCAGATGCCGTCGTTATAGGAAGTAGAATAGTTCAAGAAATTGAAAACTCAAATGATAAAGATTTAATTAATAATATTAGAAATTTGATGGTTGAAATAAAAAGCTCTATTAATAAAAATAGTGAAACTTCAGAATGAGCTGGTTAAAGAATATTATTCCACCTAAAATTAAAAGAATTGTAGGTCGGGGCAAAAAAAATATCCCTGAAGGCTTATGGAATAAATGTCAAACATGCCAAACTGTTCTATATAAAACTGATTTAGAAAAGAATTTAGAGGTTTGTTCTAATTGTGGCTTTCATAATCGAATTTCAGCAAGATTAAGACTTACTATGCTCTTAGACACGCCAAATCAAATCGAACTTGGAAGAGAGATAAAGTCAATAGACCCCTTAAAATTTAAGGATACAAAATCTTATAAAGATAGGCTAATCTCAACACAAAAAGAACTCGGAGAAAATGATGCTTTAATTGTTCTTGAAGGTAAAATTGAGTCTATCCCAGTGGTTATAGCAGCATTCGAGTTTAGTTTCATGGGGGGGTCAATGGGTTCTGTAGTAGGTGAGAAATTTGTTCTGGCAGTTAATGCTGCTATTGAAAATCAAAGTCCTTTTATATGTGTTTCGGCAAGTGGTGGCGCTAGAATGCAAGAAGGTTTGTTGTCTTTAATGCAAATGGCTAAAACTAGCGCAGTTTTAACAAAGCTAGCCGCCTCAAAATTACCATTCATCTCAATTCTTACTGACCCAACAATGGGTGGTGTTTCGGCAAGCTTTGCAATGTTAGGTGATGTTATTATTGCTGAACCAAAAGCTCTAATTGGATTTGCTGGCCCCAGAGTAATTGAATCTACTGTAAGAGAAAAGCTTCCTGAAGGATTTCAAAGATCAGAATTTTTATTAGAACATGGCGCAATTGATTTGATTGTTGATAGAAGGCAAATGAGAAAATCTCTTGTTGACCTAATAACTCATCTAAGCCCTAGTTGAGAAAACTTCACGAGTATATAAATAATTTTTATTCTGATACTGCTGATCAGGCCATAAAGATGGGGCTCGATAGGGTAGGTAGCGTAAAAAATTCTGTTAATCTTGAGCCAATATTTCCAATTATTACTGTTGGTGGAACTAATGGTAAAGGTTCGGTTTGTGCTTTCTTAGAGACGATTTATAGTAAAGCTGGTTATTCTGTTGGTTGTTTCACCTCTCCTCATCTTTTTAAATTTAATGAAAGAATTAGGATAGATCTAGAACAAGTTAAAGATAAAACTATTATTAAATCTCTAGATTTAATTAATTCAAAAAAAAAATTAACAAAGCTTACTTATTTTGAAATAACCACTTTGGCAGCGATGAATATATTTATTGAGCAAAAAGTAGACATAGCTATTTTAGAGGTTGGGCTAGGGGGAAGATTAGATGCAGTCAATATTTTTGAGCCAGATCTATCTATAATTACCTCAATAGGAATGGACCATCAAGAATTTTTGGGGGACACTATTGAAGAAATTGCACATGAGAAATCAGGAATATGTAGGCCCCATAAGCATACAATTTTAAATTTTGAAAATATACCAAAATCTATGATTATGGAATTAAATAAATTAAAAACATCATTATCAATTCTTAATGAAGATTATTCTTATAATCTCTCTTCGAAAAACTATAGTTTTAGAAGTAATAATATTTCGATGAGCGAATTACCTGCACCACAGCTTAAAGGAAATAAACAGCTCACAAACCTAGCCGGATGTCTTCGTGCAATTAGCCTGCTTCAGAGTAAAATACCCGTAACATTAAATTCAATTAAAAATGGTATTAGAGATACAAAGATAAATGGCCGGCTCCAAATTCTATCGAAGCAACCTTATATCTTGGCTGATGTAGCACATAATTATGATGCTACAATTAATTTATATAATTTTTTTAGCACTTCAAAAAAGAGTGGAAAAGTTTATGCTGTCTTTTCTATCCTAGAAAATAAGAATACTGAACAAGTGTTAATGCCATTTGCTGATATTGTAGACGAATGGTTTATAAGCGAAATAAAAGATAATAGAGCACAAAAAATAGATGTGATAATTAATACACTTAAAAAATATAACAACAAAGTAGTTATTAGCAAGTTTAATACTTTAGATAAAGCTTATGAGAATGCTCGGAATAAATCCAATCTAAATGATAATATAATAATCTATGGTTCTTTTTTTGCAGTTAGTGAAATTATGAAAGGAATAAAAATATAATGGTTGTTGCGAAAGAATCTTTTCATGGAAGTGTAATAATTAAAAGAGCCAAAAGAAGGCTTATTGGCGCAATTACTATTTTAATTATTTTATTTACACTGTCGTTATTTTTTATTAAAAATACAGAACAAGTTGAAGTAAATAAAGAAATAAAAGTTTCATTTTTAGAGATGGCTCCAGCAAGTTTTAATAAAAAAGAAAATACAGAAAAAGTTGAGCTTATTGAGCTAAGTTCTGCAAATTTTAAAAAAAGAACCAATACTGTTAATAAAGTAAAAAATAATGCTAAAATTTTTACTGTCCAAATTGGAATATTTAGCGATACAAATAAAACACAACAACTGAGTAATCAAATAAATAATATCGGACTAGAGACTCAGATAAAGAAAATAAAGATCTCTGGTAAAGAAAAAATAAAACTTACAACGCAATTCTTTAGTTCTGAAAAAGAGGCTAAAAAAGCTCTAATAAAATTAAAGAATGCTAATTTTCCTGGTTTAATTAAGCGACAATAGTTTAATGAGTTATCTCGATTATTTTTTTATTTTTATTATTTCTTTTTCTTTATTAGTCGGCTGCTATAGGGGTTTCACACGTGAATTACTATCTTTAACTGGTTGGGTTCTGGCATTTTATTTTGCCAATCTTTTTAGTGGTGACTTTTTAAAATATGTACCTTTTGAGTTTGCAGAACATATAAATTTTATAATAATTTATTTGGCTATATTTGTAATTGTTTTGTTGTTAGCAGCGTTTGTTGCAACTTTATTAAATCGATTAATTAAAAATATTGGCTTAGGTTTTTTAAATATTATTATGGGAAGTATTTTTGGCTTGATGAGAGGGATCTTGATAGCTTTTATTATAATTTTTCTTATTGAAAAAACATCTTTTATGGGTGAATTTGATTTAGCTCGATCAAAGACTATTCCTGTTATTAAGTTATTAATGCAAAAAACTTTATCTTATTTACCCCACGAATGGAGTAACAAGGTAAAATACGATCCTATTCTGACCTAATTTTAAGAGAGTTAATTATGTGTGGAATAATTGGTATTGTTGCTAATAATGCTGTAAATCAGATGCTTTACGATGGTTTACTTGTATTGCAACATAGAGGTCAAGACGCAGCAGGTATAGCTACCTGTAATGCAGGCCGAATCAAAATGCATAAAAATAATGGCCTTGTAAAGGATGTTTTTCACACGAGGCACATGCGAAATTTAACAGGTAATATTGGTATAGGCCACGTTCGCTATCCAACAGCCGGTTCCTCCTCTGTTGCCGAAGCTCAACCATTTTATGTAAACTCCCCGTATGGCATTGTGTTAGGCCATAACGGTAACTTAACAAATTCTGAGAGGCTTAAAAATGATATGTTTAAAGAAGATCTTAGACATATTAATACCAACTCTGATTCAGAGGTTCTATTAAATGTTCTAGCGAATTCAATTGGAAAAGCTACCCAAGAAAATGTTTTAACATCCGATATAATTTTTGACGCAGTTAGTTCTGTTTATGAAAGATGTGAGGGTGCCTTTGCCGTCGTTTCTATGATTAATAATTTTGGATTGCTAGCTTTTAGAGATCCGAATGGTATTAGACCTCTTGTTATTGGCGTAAATGAAACAATAGATGGTCCTGAATATATTGTAGCCTCAGAAAGTGTTGCGCTTGACGTTCTAGGCTTTAAGCTTTTGAGAGATGTAGAGCCAGGAGAGGCTATTTTTATCGATATGGATGGTAATTTTTACTCAAAACAATGTATGCAAAATACTAGTCAATCACCCTGTATTTTTGAGTATGTATATTTAGCAAGACCAGACTCAATGATTGATGGTGTCTCTGTTTACCAAACCAGACTAAATATGGGTAAATCACTCGCTAAAAAAATTAAAAAAGAGTGGCGTAACATTAAAATTGATGTTGTTATTCCAATTCCAGATACAAGTCGACCAAGTGCTCTCGAAGTATCTTTGATGTTAAACGCAGATTTTCGTGAAGGTTTTATTAAGAATAGATATATTGGAAGAACTTTTATCATGCCGGGACAAGCACTAAGAAAAAAATCTGTAAGACAAAAATTAAATCCAATCAAGGTTGAATTTGAAGGTAAAAATGTTTTATTAATCGATGATTCTATTGTAAGAGGAACTACGGCTAGAGAAATTGTTCAAATGGCTAGAGATGCAGGGGCTAAAAATGTTTATTTAGCATCCGCGGCACCACCAGTAAGATACCCTAACGTATATGGCATTGATATGCCGTCAAGACATGAATTAATAGCTTTTGATAAAATTGATAAAGATATATGTAAGGAAATTGGTGCTGATGGGCTTATTTATCAAGACTTAGAAGAATTGAAGAAAAATATTACTCAAGAAAGTAAAGATTTAAAAACTTTTGATTGTTCTTGTTTTGATGGAATATACGTAACAGGAAAAATTGATGAAAATTACTTAAATAAACTTGAGTCACAAAGAGCGGATAATATTAAAAATATTGATACATCAATTACAACATCTCAATTAGATTTTAGTTTTACACTTCCTGAAAGTGAGGAAGGCGAGCTGGCTTAACTTTTTCTATGCTTGTATTTTTTTATATAAAGAGCATAATAATTTTACGCTGTTTTGATTCAGATTGCAGGGCGTAAAAAAAATAACTGCTAAATCGATTGATACCCGTTTTAGCAAATTTAATGCTCAACGGGTTTTTATTTGGATGGATTAAAGACAGTAAGACATTCGAAAATAAATTTGCTCGAACAAAAGGTTGCTTTACACCAACTTGCTACACCTAGACATTTGTCAAAGTAGCTAAACAGGAATTAAAAATTTTAATGAAAAATAATAAAAAATTCGAAACAAATTCAGTGAGAGCTGGCTCAATAAGATCTGATGAAGGCGAGCATTCCGAGGCTTTATATTTAACATCAAGTTTTGTTTTTAAAAATGCTAAGGAAGCCGCTGCTAGGTTTGCTAATTCTGAAGTCGGGAATATTTATTCCCGCTTCACTAACCCTTCGGTAAAAATGTTTGAAGATCGCTTAGCGAGCCTTGAAGGTGCTGAGCAATGTGTTGCAACCTCAACTGGCATGTCAGCAATTTTAGCCAGTGTAATGAGTCTTTGTAATACAGGTGACCATATTATTGTATCTAAAAGCGTATTTGGAACAACAGTAAAATTATTTGATAACATTTTAAAAAAATGGGGCCTAGATATATCTTATGTATCTCTTACTGATTTTAGTGAATGGCATAATGCTGTTAAAAAAAATACAAAGTTATTTTTCGTTGAAACCCCCTCAAATCCATTAACAGAAATTTGCGACATTAGCGTTTTAGCAGACTTGGCTCACCAGTCAAATAGTTTACTTATAGTTGATAATTGCTTTTGCACCCCAGCCCATCAATTACCACTCCAATTTGGCGCTGATGTAATTATTCACTCTGCAACCAAATATCTTGATGGTCAGGGGAGGTGTTTGGGCGGAGCTGTTTTAGGTAAAAGAGATCATATGCATCATGTTGCTAGCTTTTTAAGATCAGCTGGAACATCAATGAGTCCATTTAATGCTTGGGTATTCTTTAAAGGATTAGAAACTTTAAAGATAAGGATGGATGCACATTCTGCAAAAGCAATTGATTTAGCTGTGTGGCTTGAGCAGAAAAAAAAGGTATCAAAAGTTTATTACCCTGGATTGCCTTCGCACCCTCAATATGAATTAGCAATGAAGCAACAATTATCTGGGGGTGGTATTGTATCTTTCGAAGTAAAAGGAAATAAAATAGATGCATGGAGTCTGATTGATTCGACTAAAATAATTTCAATTACTGCTAATTTAGGTGATACAAGGTCAACCATAACTCATCCAGCAACTACCACCCACTCAAGACTCTCTCAGAAAGAAAGAGATAGCTCAGGCATTACTGACAACCTAATAAGAATTGCTGTGGGATTGGAAGATATAGACGATATAAAAGAAGACTTATCAGCACTCTAAATTAAGCTCTCCCGAGTAATATTTTCAGCTGTATACATGCTAAAATAAAAAATATAAACCTCCTTCAAATTAATAGTTAAAATTTAAAAATATGGACGAATTCGCAAAAGAAACAATCCCCGTAAACCTAGAAGATGAAATGAAAACCTCTTACCTTGATTATGCAATGAGCGTAATTGTAGGAAGGGCATTACCTGATGTTCGTGATGGCTTAAAGCCAGTTCATCGAAGAGTATTATATGCGATGCATGAGCTGAGTAATGGTTACAATAGGCCGTATAAAAAATCTGCACGTATTGTTGGTGATGTTATAGGTAAATATCATCCTCATGGAGATACTGCAGCCTATGACACCATAGTTCGAATGGCTCAAGATTTTAGCTTGAGATATATGTTGGTTGATGGCCAAGGCAATTTCGGATCTGTTGATGGTGATAATGCTGCAGCAATGAGATATACCGAAATTAGAATGTCAAAAATATCACATGAGTTATTAGCTGATATTGATAAAGAAACTGTTGATTTTGGACCTAATTATGATGGATCTAAATTCGAACCTTTAATAATGCCTGCTCGAATTCCAAATTTATTAATCAATGGCAGTTCTGGAATTGCTGTTGGTATGGCTACAAACATTCCTCCTCATAATTTAGGTGAAACAATAGATGCGACACTAGCTCTATTATCAAACTCTGAAATAACTATAGATGAATTAATTAAAATTATGCCTGCACCAGATTTTCCCACGGCAGGAATTATTCATGGGACTATTGGGGTTAAAGAAGGATATAGAACAGGAAGGGGTCGAGTTGTAATGAGAGGCAGAGTTCATATTGAACCTCTTGAAAAAGGTAATCGTGAGTCCATAATCGTTGATGAATTACCATACCAAGTAAATAAAAAAAACTTCATTCAAAAAATTGCAGAATTAGTTACCGAGAAAAAAATAGAAGGTATTTCTGACTTAAGAGACGAATCTGATAAGTCAGGAATGAGAGTTGTTATTGAGCTAAAAAGAGGAGAAATTCCTGATGTTGTCTTAAATAACCTATACAAGCAAACACAGCTGCAAGACAGCTTTGGAATGAATATGGTTGCTTTAATTGGAGGTCAGCCTCGATTACTAAATCTTAAAGAAATTTTAGATGCTTTTCTAAAGCATCGGAGAGAGATTGTAACGCGTAGAACAACTTTTGAGCTCAAAAAAGCAAGGAACCGAGGACATATACTAGAAGGCCTAGCTGTCGCGCTAGCAAATGTTGATGACATGATTAAAATTATTAAAGCTGCTCCAACACCTCCTGAAGCTAAAGAAGAGTTGATGAAGAAATCATGGATCTCTCCTGTTGTGGAAGCTATGTTAAAAAAAGAATCGGAAGATTTGTCTAAACCAGATGGCCTTGCAATAGAATTTGGTTTAAAAGATTCGGGATACAAACTATCTGATTTACAAGCTCAGGAAATACTTCAGTTAAGGCTTCAAAGGTTAACTGGTTTAGAGCAAGAAAAAATTGTAAGTGAATACAAAGAGGTTATGAGTAATATTGTTGATTTATTAGATATTTTATCGAATTCTGAACGTGTAACAAAAATGATTAGCGATGATCTTGAAGAAATGAAATCTGAATATGCAGATAAGAGGAGAAGTGAAATTGTCGAAAATGCTGAAGATTTATCAATTGAAGACCTTATAACGCCACAAGAAATGGTTGTGACATTAACCATTTCTGGATACATCAAAGCTCAAGTATTAGATGACTATAGAGCACAAAAAAGAGGAGGTCGAGGCAAGCAAGCAATGACAACAAAGGATGATGATTTTATTGAACAAATGTTTGTTGCAAATTCACATGACAATATTCTTTGTTTTTCAAGTCGTGGACAAGTTTATTGGTTAAAAGTTTATGAAGTTCCTCAAGGTAGCCGAATCAGTAAAGGTAAGCCTATAGTGAATTTATTCCCAATTATGCCTGGAGAAAAAATAAATGCTATTTTGGCTGTTAAAGATTTTGTTGAGGATCAGTATATTTTTATGGCTACCTCTAAGGGCACAGTCAAAAAAACACCCCTTTCAGATTTTTCTAACCCTAGAAAATCAGGAATTATTGCAATCAAGCTAGATAACGGTGACTTTTTAATTGGAGCTTCAGTGACAAACGGTAGTAACGATATTGTTTTAGTATCTAATGGAGGTAAGGCTGTTTGGTTTGATGAGGAGGCTGTAAGAAGTATGGGAAGAAATGCTCGAGGGGTTAGGGGTATGAAATTAGTAGATGACCATCAAGTCTTATCACTTCTAGTCGCTTTCTCAGAAGCTGAATCAGTTTTAGTTGCCACAGAAAATGGATATGGGAAAAGAACTCAATTATCTGAATTTAGACGTTCGAGTAGAGGTACTCAAGGCGTAAAAGCAATTCAAGTAAGTGATAGAAATGGAATTGTGGTAGCTGCAAAACTAGTTGGAGATCAAGATGAAATTATGCTTATTACAACAGGTGGAGTTTTAATTAGAACACGAGTTAGTGAAATTCGAGAGCTTGGAAGAGCAACTCAAGGTGTAACCTTAATTAATCTAGGTGATGATGAAAAATTATCCGGTTTGGAGAAAATAGTCGAAACAGATCATATAGATGATGATGGCCAAGATGAGTTGCAAATTTAATTTTTCTGCTGGGCCAGCGATCCTTCCAAGGGAGGTTCTTACAAAAGCTCAGTCTGAACTTTTAGATTGTAATGGAACTGGTATGTCAGTTATGGAGATGTCTCACAGGGGAAAAGAATATGCACCTATAATAAAAAATGCTGAATTAAAATTTAAAAAATTAATGAATGTACCAAAGAATTATAAAATTTTATTTCTCCAGGGTGGAGCTGTAACCCAAAACTTTATGGTTCCAATGAATTTGCTAAATAACAGAACAGCAAGTTATGTAATATCAGGATATTGGTCAAAAAGAACTTTTACCGATGCACAACCTTTCTTAGGAGCTAATATTGCCGCTTCATCTGAAAGTATAAACTTCTCTAAAGCTCCAAATATCGACTCATGGAGATATAAAAAAGATGATGCTTACATACATTTTTGTTTAAATGAAACTGTTCAAGGGGTAGAGTATTTTGATGACCCAAATATTAAAAATGTGCCCATTGTTTGCGATATGTCCTCAACTATATTATCAAGACCAATTGACGTTTCAAGATATGGGGTTATATACGCCGGTGCTCAAAAAAATATTGGCCCCTCAGGATTAACTATTTTAATTGTGAGAGATGATTTATTAGATTTTGCAGATAAGAAAACTCCATCAACATTAAACTGGAAAATACAATCAGAAAATAATTCCATGATTAATACCCCTGCATCATATGGAATTTATATTGCAGGATTAGTATTTGATTGGTTGTTTGAGCAGGGTGGCTTAGGTTCTATTGAAAAAAATAATCTTAAGAAATCAAATTACCTTTACGATTTTATTGATTCAACTGACTTTTACATTAATAATGTAGATGTGTTGAATAGATCAAGAATGAATGTTGTATTTAATATTTATAACGACGACCTGACCAGTGAATTTTTAATTGGTGCTGAAAAAAATGGTTTGTTTGGTTTGAAGGGCCATCGAATTATTGGGGGGGCTTCGAGCCTCAATATATAATGCGATGCCATTTGAAGGACTTATTGCTCTGGTAGACTATATGAAAGAATTTAAAAAAAATCATTAGATGAAAAAAAATCTTAATAAACTAAGAGATGATATAGATAAAATTGATACTAAATTATTAGATTTAATATCAGAAAGAGCTTTTATCGCTCAGGAAGTTGGAAAGCTTAAAAATGATGGTGTTATATATCGACCAGAAAGAGAAGCCCAAGTTCTTCTAAGACTATTGAGAGATAATAACGGACCACTTTCAAATGAAAGCATTACCAATATTTTTAAATCAGTTATTTCTAATTGTCGAGCATTAGAGAAAAAATTAAGCGTTTCTTTTTTGGGCCCTTTAGGAACATTTAGCGAGGAAGCAACTATTCGCCAATTTGGTGAAAATATCGAAACTATTCCAACCAATAGTATTGACGAGGTTTTTAATCATGTTCAGTCTGGTATTGCACATTATGGGGTAGTTCCTGTTGAAAACTCCACAGAGGGAGCAATTAGCCGTACATTAGATTTATTGCTAACTAAAGATTTAAAAATTTGCGGCGAAATAACCCTTCCTGTTCATCATTTCTTCCTTTCAAAAGATAAAAATATTAAAAAAATTAAGGCTATTTATGCCCACGGGCAGTCTTTAGCTCAATGTCATGATTGGTTGATGAATAATGCTCCAGATATTAAAAAAGTAGCTGTAATGAGTAATGCCGAAGGAGCAAAGTTGGCTTCAAAGAAAAAAAATACTGCAGCAATTGCAAGTAGTAGGGCTGCTGATTTATTTAATTTAAAAATGTTATTTGAAAATATTGAAGATGAACAAAATAATTCAACTAGATTTTTAGTTTTATCTTCACAAGATGTTAAGCCGTCTAATAATGATAAAACCTCAATTGTCTTAGCAACAAAAAATAAACCAGGCGCTATAGCGGAATTAGTAGCCCCTTTTGCAAAAAATAAAGTTAGCATGACTAAGCTTGAGTCAAGGCCCTCAAAGATTGGTATGTGGGAGTATGTTTTTTTTATTGACATAGAAGGACATCAAACTCATAAATCAGTCAAAGCTGCTTTGGATGTGATTGAATCTAAATCATCTTTTATGAAAATACTTGGCTCTTACCCAAAAAATTAATTTTTACTATGTCTATTGTTGTTCCAAATTATATTTCTGAAATAGACCCATACCAGGGTGGGAAGCCAATTAAAGAGGTGGCTCGTGAGATTGGTATTCCAGAAGATAAAATCATCAAACTTGCTTCCAATGAAAATCCAATGGGTATTAGCCCTATAGCAATGAAGGCAATAAATGATTCTTTACGCGAAATTGACCGATACCCTGACGGAAATAATTATTATTTAAAAGAAGCATTAAGTAATAAGTTTAAAATTAGCCCAAAGCAGTTCATAATTGGTAATGGTTCAAATGATATTTTAGAGTTAGCTGCTAGAACTTTTGTGACTAAAGGGGATCAAGTACTTTTTTCAGAACATGCTTTTGCCGTATATAAACTCGTTTGTCAGGCGATAGGAGGCCAAGGTGTTGAAGCACCTTCTGAAAATTATTCTCATAATTTAGATGCTTTTTTATCATTAATTTCTGACAAAACTAAATTAATTTTTATTGCTAATCCAAATAACCCCACTGGAACTTTAATCAAAAAGAAAATTTTAAAAGAATTTTTAGATAATGTTCCAGAGAATATAGTCGTTGTTTTAGACGAGGCATATGATGAATATCTCGATGATAGTTTAAAATCAGAAACGTTTGGATGGCTTAATAGCTATAAAAATCTTATAGTCTCAAAAAGCTTTTCTAAAGCATATGGTTTAGCAGGTTTGAGAATTGGTTATGGTGTTAGCTCGATTGAGTTAATTGAGTTAATGAATAGAGTAAGGCAGCCTTTTAATGTTAACCATTTAGCACAAATTGCAGCAACAGCATCACTTAGCGATAAAGATTTTATCGAAGAAAGTCGATGCATTAATAAGAGTGGTATGAAACAATTAACAGATACTTTCAAGATGTTAAATTTAGAATTTATTCCATCCCATGGTAATTTTGTGAGCTTTAAATTAGAAGACGAGAAGACCGCAATGATGTATTATCACCATTTATTGAATAATGGCATAATCGTTAGACCTATCGCTAATTACGACCTACCTGAATTTTTAAGGGTAAGTATAGGTTTAGAGCATCAAAATAATGCATTTATTAAGTATTTAAGTAACTGTAATATATAGGATTTTTATGATTATTGTAATGAACAATTCAGCAACTGAAGAAAATATAGAGAATGTTCTTCAGAGAATTAAAGAAAAAGGACTTGAAGGCACGGTTTCAAAAGGAACTGAAAAAACAGTCATTGGCGCCGTGGGTGACGAACGCCTTCTTGACCCTGAATTATTACAATCTTTACCTGGAGTTGAACAAGCTCTTAGTATTGTAAAGCCATATAAAATTGTTGCCAGAGAATGGCATCCTAAAGATACAGTCATTGATGTAAAAGGCCATTTAATTGGAGGCGATCATATCCAAATTATTTCTGGTCCTTGCTCTGTTGAAACTCCAGATCAGATGGAGAAATCTGCCAATGCAGTAAAGGCTGCAGGTGTAAAATTAATGAGAGGTGGAGCTTTTAAACCCAGAACTAGCCCTTACTCTTTTCAAGGCTCTGGATTTGATGGGCTTGATATGTTTAGAAAAGCAGCTGATAAAGCCGGCCTTCCGATTGTGACCGAGTTACTAGATGTTAGACATTTAGATACATTTTTAAATCAAAAAGTAGATGTAATTCAGATTGGAACTCGCAGTATGCAAAATTTTGAATTACTAAAAGAAGTTGGCAAAATAAATGTCCCTGTTATTCTTAAGAGAGGAATGTCTGCTACCATTTCAGAATGGTTGATGGCTGCGGAATATATTGCGTCTGGTGGAAATCATAATATTATTTTTTGTGAAAGAGGTATTAGAACTTTTGAAACTTATTATCGCAACGTTCTTGATGTCACTGCAATTCCAGTCTTAAAGAAAGAGACACACTTACCTGTAATTATTGATCCTTCACATGCTGGTGGAAAGGCATGGATGGTGGCAGCATTATCAAGAGCTGGCATAGCTGCTGGTGCAGATGGGTTATTAGTTGAGATGCATCCTAATCCATGCGATGCCTGGTGTGATGCTGACCAAGCAATTAATCCAGAAGAATTGAAAGTATTGATGAAAGAATTGACTGCAATCGCAAAAATTTTAGGACGCTCTATTTCAGAGTAACTCATGGATTTCATGAGTTTTCTTTAGATATTTTCCCCTGTTTCATTCAATAACTATGATTCAAGATTCTCCTTTAAATATTACTTAGGTTTGTTTCATGCATATAAGGGTTTTAGGTTCGGGCGCTGGTGGAGGATTTCCTCAATGGAATTGTAATTGTGAGAATTGTGCTGGATTGAGATCTAAAAATCCTAATTTAATTGCAAGAACGCAATCTTCTATTACCGTTAGCTCAAATGGTGAAGATTGGATTCTGTTTAATGCATCCCCAGATATTAGAGCCCAAATTGAATCTTTTCCACCCCTTCAACCAGCCAGACAGATTAGAGATACTGGAATATCGTCTATTGTAATAACAGATGGTCAAATAGATCATGCTACTGGATTATTAATTTTAAGAGAGCATGATAAGCCTTGGGATATATATTGCACAAAATCAGTATACGAAGATATGACTACAGGCTATCCTATCTTTAACATATTGGGGCATTTTAGAGGTGTAAACTGGCATGAAGTTTCAACCGAACAAGTTCCTTATACCATCCCAAAAGCAGATAATTTAATTTTTACAGCGGTCCCTCTTAAAAGTGAAGCTCCACCTTATTCACCCCATAGACATAATACTGTTCCTGGAGATAATGTTGGTTATAAGATGGAAGATACTAAAACAGGGAAAAATTTATTTTATGCACCTGGCTTAGGAATTATAGAAGATCATGTTTTAGATTATATGAGTAATGCTGATGTAGTTTTAATTGATGGTACTGTATGGACGAATGATGAGATGTCGAGACAAGGCATAAATGATAAATTAGCGAGTGAAATGGGCCATCTAGATCAATCAAGTAAGGGCGGCATTATGGAAACTTTAAGTAATCTTAAAAAACCAAGGAAAATTTTAATTCATATTAATAATACCAACCCTATCTTAAGAGAGGATTCGGATGAGCGTAAAATTTTGAATTCTCATAATATTGAAGTGTCATACGATGGTATGGATATAATTATTTAAGGACCATTAATGAGTAAACCTTGGACAAGAAAAGAGTTTGAAGATAAGTTAAGAAACAAAGGGAAGGGGTATCATATATACCACCCATTTCACGTAATGATGTATGAAGGTAAATTGTCTAAAGAGCAACTTCAGAGTTGGGTATTAAATAGGTTTTATTATCAAATCAGTATTCCGCTAAAAGATGCTGCAATTTTATCGAATTGCCCAGATCAAGAAATTAGGAAAGAATGGATTGTCAGAATTCTTGATCATGATGGAGAAGGAAAAGTTGAGGGTGGTATTGAGGCATGGATTAATTTAGGTAAAGCTGTTGGTCTATCAAGAGAAGATGTAATCTCTCTTAAATCTGTTAGTCCAGGAGTTCGTTTCGCAGTTGATGCATATATAAACTTCGCTAAGCAACGCTCATGGCAAGAGTCAATATGCTCATCTTTAACTGAATTATTTGCACCTCATATTCATCAGCAAAGGATTAGTTCTTGGCCAGAGATGTATCCTTGGATAGATGAATCAGGTCTTACTTATTTTAAAAAGCGTTTAACAGAAGCAAGAAGAGATGTTGAGCATGGCTTAGGTGTTACTTTGGATTATTTTAGCCAAAGTAGAGAGACCCAGGAACAAGCTTTAGAAATCTTACAATTCAAACTCAATGTTTTATGGGTAATCGCAGATTCAATTATGCTTGCATCATCAAATATAAAAGTAGAAGATAGAGACTACTTAAGGCAACCAATAAATTAATTATGACTGTTGATACCAAAGATATATATAAAATTGCAGCACACCATCGCTTTCAATGGGAGAAGGCACAGGACTGCTATGTAATATTATTTCCAGAAGGTATGGTTAAATTGAATGGTAGCGCTGGAGAAGTTTTAAATTTAGTCAACGGTGAGTCAACTGTTGAGTTAATAACAGATACATTAAGTAAAAAGTTTTCAGATGCCCCAAATATTGCTAAAGATATTGAAGGAATGATAGAGTTAGCTTTGGATAAATCATGGATCGAGAAGGTAAACTAGAAAATGGAAATAGATAAAAAAAATAATGGAGTTTCAGCTTCAACAACTGCAACCCAACCATTGTGGCTGCTCGCCGAAATTACCTACCAATGTCCACTTCAATGTGCTTTTTGTTATAACCCAACAGATTTTGATAAACACACCCAAAATGAACTAGATACCAATTCATGGATTAAAGTTTTAAGGCAAGCAAGAGATTTAGGAGCAGCTCAGCTTGGAATTTCCGGAGGAGAGCCATTACTTAGGAAAGATATTGAAGAAATTGTGACGGAAGCAAGTTCGCTAGGTTATTACAGTAATTTAATAACATCTGGTGCAGGCATGAATGAGAAAAGAATTGACGCACTAAAAGATGGCGGTCTCGATCATATTCAATTATCAATGCATGATATAACTGAAGAAATTAATAACTTTATAACTAATACTAAAACATTTAAATTAAAACAAAAAGTAGCCGCTATGATTAAAGATAGAGGATACCCGATGGTACTAAATGTGGTTATGCATCGATACAATATCGATCATATTCAAGAAATTCTTGAAATGGCTGAAGGCCTAGGTGCAGACTATATCGAGCTGGCTAATACTCAATATTATGGATGGTCTTTAGTAAATAGAGATCAGTTAATGCCAAAAAAAGAACAGGTAGAGAATGCTTTAAAAGTAACAAATAAGTTTCGAGAGCGGCCTGGTAATAAGATGAAGATATTTTTCGTAGTCCCAGATTATTTTGATAATAGACCAAAAAAATGTATGAATGGATGGGGTGAGGTATTCATGATAGTTACTGCTAATGGGGATGTTCTTCCGTGCCATTCTGCAAGAGTGATTCCTAATTTAGAGTTTCCTAATGTTAATGATTCACCTCTAAAAGGAGCATGGTACGACTCACCAGCTTTCAATAAATTTCGTGGTGATGATTGGATGCAAGAGCCCTGTAAAAGCTGTTCTGAAAAAGAGAATGATTTAGGCGGCTGCAGATGCCAAGCACTTTTATTAACTGGAAATGCCGAAGGTGCTGACCCAGTTTGTTCAAAGTCTCCAGATCGACACATAATTGATCAAGCAATAAAAGATTCTCAAAATCCTGGTGTTGAAGCTAAACCTATCATCTTTAGAACCAATGCTAATTCTAAAAAAATAGAAAACGGTGATGAAAAAGATAGACTAGCAAAATTTCACGCTACTCCTTAATTGCAATATAATTAAAGCAGTATGAGTCTTTTTCTCAATCCTAGAGTTATAACATTAGCTGCCTTAACATCAGTAGCACCATTTGCTATCGATACTTATTTACCTGCGTTTCATATGTTGTCTGAAGATTTGTTTGCTTCCCCAGAAGCAATTCAGCAGAGCCTTACTTTTTATCTTCTTCCTTATACACTTATGCTTTTATTTCATGGCCCAATTTCAGATGGAATAGGGCGTATTAAAACTATGCAATGGGGGTTGCTATTATTTTTCTTCGCATCTATTGGTTGTGCTTTATCAACAACAATTGAGTCTTTGTGGTTCTTTAGAGCATTACAAGGGATTGGTGGGGGCGCTGGAAGTGTTGTTGCAAGAGCAATGGTAAGAGATCTTTATGAAGGTGCAGAAGCACAAAGGGTAATGGCTACTGTTCAAATTCTATTTGGGATAGCTCCGGCAATTGCGCCGATGATAGGAGGGCTCCTTTTGGGTTTTCATTGGCAGGGTATTTTTATTTTTTTGGCTCTTTATGCTGCAGTTTCGATATATATGGGATCAAAAATTTTACCTGAAACTATGACAAAAGATATGCTCGTCCCAATTACATTTTCAGGAATAATTGTAAGATATAAATTGCTTATAACAAACAAAGAATTTATTCTATTAATTCTTTCCGTTTCTGCTAATTTTTCAGCTTTTTTCATTTATGTACTAGCAAGTCCAGTTTTTTTGATTGACCATTTAGGCTTTACTGCTCAGCAATTTGGATATCTATTTATACCAACTGTAACTGGAATGTTAATTGGTTCATTCATTTCAAAGAAAACTGCAGGAATTATAAAGCCTTCATCAGTACTTAAATATGGTTATTATTTTATGTTTTTTATTTCGATATCTAATTTATTATTTTGTACCTTTATGCTTAATAATCCTTTTTTTAATATTGGATTTATTGCACTTTACAATATAGGGATGTCTTCTGTTATGCCCATTATTTCTTTGGCTGGATTAGATTGCTTTCCTAAGATTAGAGGAACTGCAGCTTCAGGCCAAGCATTTACACAAATGTTATTTGCTTCTGTTGTTGCTGGATTTTTGGTACCCATTCTTTGGTTTTCAACTTTCGGACTATCGCTTGGTTTGTTCCTTTTAATTAGCTTTGGTTTTTTTACAATTACCAGAACTAATTTATGGAAATTATAAAAACTATCTATCGATTATTTATATATTTTTTATTTCTCGATTAGTAACTCACGCTTATTTAGTTCGCCATTAAACTTATCTGCGTCTGGAAGTGCATCTTTTCTGGCTGAAATAACTGGCCATACTTTAGCTAACCTTGCATTAATTTCTATAAAGTCTTGCTGATCTGCAGGAACATCATCCTCAGCAAAAATAGCTTCTACTGGACATTCTGCAACACATAAAGTGCAGTCAATACATTCTTCTGGGTCAATTGCAAGAAAATTCGGCCCTTCAACAAAACAGTCGACCGGACAAACATCAACACAATCAGTATATTTACATTGAATACAAGTTTCAGTTACAACATAGGTCATTTTACTTTCCTTTTATTTTAATAATCAATATTTTATGTTATTTTTCTTACTAATCCAATAATTGAATCATACCAGCACCAACGGTGTGAAATGTAGACTCATCAACTATAATAAAAGCCCCGGTGCCTCTGTTTTCATTATAACTATCAACAATTAATGGCTGTGCCAATTTAAATGAAATATTTGCAATATCATTTGTTTTTAGTTCATTTACATTTTCAGAGTTAAGAGTCTGAATGTTTACTTTATAGTTGATGCTTGTAATTTTAGCTTTTGATGTTTGTGTGGTGTGCATAATCAAATAAGTTCTGTTCGATGATAGTGGTGCTTCTGCAAACCAACAAACCATTCCTGTAAAATTTTTAATTGTACCAACTGAGTCATTATAATGAACTAACATATCACCTCTAGAAATATCAATTTCATCTGCTAATGAAACAGCAATTGATTGTTCGGGAATTGCTTCTTCAATTAATTGCTCGCCAATTCTAATTTCTCTTATTGATGACACATGTCCAGATGGTAAAACTTTAACTTTATCATTAACCTTAAGAAGGCCAGATTCAATTCTACCCATAAATGCTCTAAAATCATGTAACTCTTTATTGGCAGATTCTCTTGGTCGACATACATATTGAACAGGGAAACGCAATGACGATTCTTTAATATCTTCGCTAGTATCAAGATCTTCTAGAAATTGAAGCAGTGTCGCTCCTTTATACCAAGCCATTGAATTGCCTCTATCAACAATCATATCGCCTTTAAGTGCTGATATGGGTAAAAAATTAATATTAATAGGTGCATTTGAAGGCGAGATATTTTTTTCAAATTTTTTATAATCTTCGCAAATAGATTTATATTGAGCTTCATCATATTGAATCAAATCCATTTTATTTACAGCAACTATTACATGCTTTATTCCAAGTAATTTTGCTAAATAAGTATGACGTTTAGTTTGAGTCAAAATTCCCTTTCTAGCATCGATTAAAATTATTGCAAGTTGTGCAGTGGAAGCAGCTGTAACCATATTCCGGGTATATTGCTCATGACCAGGGGCGTCAGCTATGATGTATTTACGGTTTCCAGTACTAAAATATCGATAGGCAACATCAATAGTAATACCTTGTTCTCTTTCTGCTTGTAGCCCGTCAGTTATTAATGAAAGATCAACCTCCGCCATACCTTTTTTCTTGGAAGTTTTTTCAATTTGACTTAAGGTATCAGTTAAAATTGTTTTAGTATCAAACAGTAGTCTCCCGATGACTGTGCTTTTTCCATCATCAACACTTCCGCAAGTCATAAATCTAAGTACAGTATTATTTGTAATTTTATTCATTTTAAAAATACCCTTCTTTTTTTCTCTGCTCCATAGATGCTTCGGAAACTTGGTCATCAAGCCTTGTTGCACCTCTTTCTGAGATTGATGTTGTAGCAGTTTCTAATATTATTTTTTCAACGGTATCGGCATCGCTCTCAACAGGGGCTGTACAAGTTATATCTCCAACAGTTCTGAATCTAACCATAATTTTTTCCACTAACTCATTTTCTCTTACAGGAGTTACATTGGTTACTGGGACAATAGAGTTATCTCTTCTAACAATTTTTCTTTGGTGGGCAAAATAAATGTTAGGTAGTTCAAGTTTTTCTCTTTCAATATACTGCCAAACATCCATTTCTGTCCAATTTGAGATTGGAAATGCTCTAATATTTTCACCCTTGTGCACTTTTGCGTTATATAAGTCCCAAAGCTCAGGTCTTTGGTTTTTTGGATCCCATTGGCCAAATTCATCACGAAAACTCATTATTCTTTCTTTTGCTCTTGCTTTTTCTTCGTCTCTTCTCGCACCACCAATACAACAATCGAACCCATGCTCTTCAATCGCTTCTAACAATGTTATTGATTGGTATTTATTTCTTGGCTCATCATTAGATTTTAAAACAATCGATCCTTTTTTCATTGAGTCTTCAAGTGAGGCTACAATTAATCTTTCGCCTAAGTCATTTATTTTTTTATCTCTAAAATTAATTACTTCAGGATAGTTATGACCTGTATCAATATGCATCATTGGAAAAGGAAATCTTCCAGGCCTAAAAGCTTTTTCTGCAACTCTTAGCAAGCAAAGGGAATCCTTTCCACCAGAGAAAAGTAAAACTGGATTACTACATTGGCCCGCTACTTCCCTCATAATATGTATAGCTTCTGACTCTAGCCAATCTAAATGCGATAGTAATTTTTTCATTTTTTAGCACCTTGGTTATGAAGCCCACATTCTCTTTTTTCATCTACTTTTGTTGGGTCAAAATAATCAAATTCATTTTCTAAGTTATGCTCATCCATATATCTATCTAAGTCTGAATCTGACCAATAGTAAAAAGGACTTATTTTTAAAAGACCTTCATTAGTTTCAGTAACGATATCTATATTATTTCTGAACGCAGTCTGTCCTTTTCTTAAATTTGTTACCCATAAATCAGGTTTAATTTCTTCCATAGCTCTTTTAAAAGGCTCTAGCTTAACTTGTTGTGTAAATTCTTCATGTTTTGGGTCGTCAATATCGGGGACTTGCCCCATAAAAATTTCTCTATGAGCTGAGGTTTGCGATGGTACATATAATTTAATATTTAAATTTAAAGTAGAAATAATTTTTTCAGCATAAATATAAGTTGCCTTAGTGTTGTAACCTGAGTCACACCATACAACCTTAATTTCTGGCATTACTTTTGTACACAAATTAATTATCGCAGCTTCATAAGGACGAAAATTTGTGGTAAGAATAGGGTTCTTACTTTTTCCCAAAGCCCATTTTATTATCTCTGAGGGATTTTTCTCTCTTAATTCATCATTAAAAATAGATATGTCTTTATTCATTTTTTTTATTTTTCTTTCATTGTAAAATTATCGTTTGTTACGTTTCCATACTGGCTCTAAAATATCAGATGCTCCTTGATATGGATCACTAAAGTCATCTAAACCCTTTATTGCATCTGTTGCATCACGGTCTTTTCTTATTAAATAACTATTAAAACCCGAACGCTTTAAAAAAAATATTTGATCTCTTAATACATCTCCGAATGCTCTTAATTCATTTTTGAAATTGTATTTATTCCTTAACTGACTCCCGATTGAAAAGATTCTTCCATCAGCAAATTTTTCAACATGAATAGCAATTAAAGGAAAGTTATTTAAGTCGCCGATAGCCTCTATAAATTTGTGAATCTCTTCGTGGGTAGAGAACCATATACCGATTTCTCCATTAGCCAATCTTTCTTTTAGTTTTTCTTGGTGATGGATAAATACCTTTAATGGTAATAAAACTTTTCCTGTATCTGGAAAAATTGATTCCTTTACTTGTTCATTAGCAGGGTAATCTTCCCCCGAAAGTTTAAAAGCCACGACCTTACCAGCCTGCATCTTTACAATTTCTTCTACCTTAGCTAATTCAGAAGTTACCCAATCATCTTTAACGATATTTTTACCTTTAATTAATTGTGATTTCATTTACTAACCTCTGAATCTTTATAAATATAATTTTTAAATGGCTCGAGACCTATCCGCGAAACACAGTCTATGAAAATTTCTTCTTTTTGCCTATTATTTAAATAAACCTCAATAATTTTTTTAACAATAGATGGCATTTGTTCAGCAGAAAAAGAGGGTCCAATTACTTTTCCAATACTTGCAAAATTACCTTGGTTACCACCAAGGGTTACTTGATACCATTCACTTCCGTCTTTATCAACACCTAATATACCAATATGCCCAACGTGATGATGTCCGCATGCATTCATGCAGCCTGAGATGTTTAGATTTAGATCTCCAATGTCATGCAAATAATCCATATCATCAAAAAGGTCCTGAATAGATTGTGCGATTGGAATACTTTTGGCATTAGCTAGTGAGCAAAAATCACCACCTGGGCAGCATATGATATCTGTTAAGAGTCCAATGTTTGGAGTTACAAGATGATGCTCTTTAGCTTTAATCCATAACTCATAAAGCTTATCCTCTTGTACGTCAGCTAAAATTAAGTTTTGCTCATGTGATACTCTAATTTCACCAAAGCTGTATTCATCAGCTAATTTAGATACTGCTTTCATTTGAGTTGATGATGCATCTCCAGGTGCGCACCCAGTTTCTTTTAAAGAAAAAGTAACAGCACGATAGCCTGTCTTTTTGTGAGAATTAGTAGCTCTAGATAGCCACTGACTAAATGCCTTATTTGGATCATAATCTTTAAGATTATTTTTTATATTTTTTTTATAATTCGGCTCTGAAAAATATTTTTTTACTCGGCTCAACTCTTCTGCATTAATAGTATTCGGACCATTTTTTATATATTTCCACTCATCTTCAACAAGTTTTTTGAATGCTTCAATTCCAAGCGATTTAACCAGTATTTTTATTCTCGCCTTGTACATATTGTCTCTTCGGCCGTAAAGATTGTAGACACGTAATATTGCTTCACAATAAGTTAGAATATGTTCCCATTCAAGTTCATTTTTTATAACAGATCCAATTATAGGAGTTCTTCCCAGTCCTCCACCAACCCAAACCTTGATACTCATTTTATTATTCGTATTAGTAAAAAACTCAAGGCCAATATCATGACACTGAACTAATGCGCGATCTTTTGTTGAACCAGTGATTGCAATCTTAAATTTTCTTGGGAGCAAAGCAAATTCAGGATGAAATGTACTCCATTGCCTTATAATTTCTGCTATATGTCTTGGATCAATGATTTCATCATCAGTAACACCAGCAAATTGATCCGTCGTTATATTTCTAATACAATTGCCTGAGGTTTGAATAGCATGCATTTCTACTTCAGCTAATTCCCTTAATATATCAGGAGTGTCTTCCAACTTTGGCCAATTAAATTGAATATTTTGTCTTGTACTAAAATGGCCATAGCCCCGATCATATTTATCAGAAATATTCGCTAATTTATTAAGCTGCTTTGATGAAAGAAGACCATAAGGTATAGCAACTCTTAACATAGGGGCGTGACGCTGAATATATAGCCCATTTTGGAGTCTAAGTGGTCTAAACTCTTCATCCGATAATTCTTTATTTAAATAACGATTGAGTTGATTCTGGTATTGATCTACTCTTTCATTCACAATCTTCTGATCAATTTGATCGTATTTATACATACTGGACCTTTTATTACTTAATTAATTGAGCACCAACAATCAACAAAACAATGGCTAAAATGAAACGCAACCATTTTTCGTCAATTTTAGAACTTAAATTACTTCCTAACCATATTCCAGGTATCGAACCTATTAGCAATGATACCAATAAGTAAACATTCACTGTACCTAAATTTAAATGCCCTAAACCTGCGAAGAGTGTCAGTGGGACAGCGTGTGCAATATCAGTCCCAATTATTCTTTTTATACTCATTTTAGGATAAAGCAAAAGTAACGCAGTAATACCCATAGCGCCTGCACCAACTGAAGTTAAAGTAACTAATACACCTAATAATAAACCTAATAAGAGAGTCAGAATAGATGTATTTTTGGAGGATATCGATTGTAGTGCAACTGATTTTTTTATTATTAGTGGCTGTAATATAACAGCAAAAGAAGTTAAAACTAATGCAATCCCTAAGGAGAAATTAATAATTTTTACATTTTCGTATGCATATAGATCAATCCCTTTTAAATAGTAGGTCATTAAGAAAGATGCAGGAATGCTTCCTAGCATCAAATTTTTCACAATTTTCCATTCAATATTCCCCAAGCGAGAATGCGAAATAACTCCAGCTGATTTAGTAATAGATGCATAAAGCAAATCTGTGCCAATTGCTACAGCAGTTGGAAATTTAAATATTAATACTAAAAGGGGGGTCATTAATGAACCGCCGCCAACGCCAGTTAAGCCTACAAGAAGTCCAACTGCAAAACCTGAAAAGATGTATTCAATACCCATATAAAATAATATTATTTAATTGGATTGGAATATATCAGATTTTGATATACTATTTTAATAATAAATATTTCTATTAATATAACTTTTAAATATATGAAATTACAGCAATTAAGATGTGTTTACCAAATAGTACAGAATAAGTTTAATATTTCTAAAGCTGCTGAGTCTTTACATACATCACAACCAGGAGTTAGTAAGCAAATACAACTGTTAGAAGATGAGGTTGGAATTAAGATTTTTCAAAGAAATGGTAAAAGATTGACTGGCCTCAGTGATGCCGGAAATGCTTTATATAAATCTATTTTAGAAATTATTAGAGAGGTTTCTAATATAAAGAATATATCTAACGAATATGAAAAAGACGACACTGGAATATTTACAATTGCTACAACCCATACACAAGCAAGGTATAAATTACCAAAAGTAGTTGAAGCTTTTGTGAAGCAATATCCTAAAATTAATTTAAATATTCATCAAGGCAACCCTTCACAAGTAACTGAACAGATATTGAAAGGAGATGCTGATGTTGGAATAGCTACTGAGTCGATTGGACAAAATAATAATATTATATGTATACCTTGCTACTCATGGAATCGCGTCTTAGTATTTCCAAAAAATCATTCTTTAATGAAGGTTAAAGAGATTACATTACAGGATATTGCTTCATACCCTTTGATTACATATGACTATGCCTTTACTGGAAGTACAATTGTTTCGGAGGTTTTTAAGGTAGCTAACATCAGTCCTAATATTATGCTTACTGCAATTGATGCAGATGTAATAAAAACTTATGTAGAATTAGATTTAGGAGTTGGATTAATTGCTGAGATGGCTTACGATAAAAACAAAGATTCTGCACTAGAAAGTAGAGATGTAAGTCACTTATTTCCAATTAGCACTACTTTTATTGGAATTAGAAAAGATACTTTTGTCAGGGGTTTTGTATATGATTTTATAAAAATGTTTACTCCTCATATGAAGGATCTAGACTTAAGAAATTTTTTAAATAAATAACCCTGAAAGTGTTAAAAATTTATTCGTGTAAAGTATTGATTTTAAACAAATATCATACTCTTGTTGAATCTTACTGAATACTATATAATCAATTTAATGATCGTAATCACGGTCAATAAGTAAAAGCAAATCACGACCAAAAGTCTTCCCTTTGTTTAAAACATCATTATTAATTAAGCAATATATTTAAACAATATATTTAAACAATATAAAAAGGGCAAAGTATGAAATCAGACTTAGACATTGCAAGAGAAGCAACTTTAATACCTATCAGCGAGATTGCCAGAGATATAGGCATTCCAGAGGATGCCTTACTTTCATATGGCCCTCATATAGCTAAAATTGATCCTATTAAAATTAAAACCCAAGCCAATAAAAAATCAAAGTTAATTTTAGTTACAGCTATGAGCCCCACACCTGCAGGCGAAGGAAAAACAACCACCACGATTGGCTTAGCAGATGCGTTAACAAAATTAAAAAAGAAGTCTTTAGTTTGCGTTCGAGAGCCATCATTGGGCCCTGTGTTCGGCATGAAAGGGGGTGCAACCGGTGGGGGCTATGCTCAAGCAGTTCCAATGGAGAATATAAACCTTCATTTCACAGGAGACCTTCACGCAATAACTTCAGCTAATAACTTGCTAGCAGCTATGATTGATAATCATATATTTCATGGAAATGATTTAGGGATTGATAAAACAAGAATATCTTTTAAGCGATGTTTGGATATGAACGATCGAGCATTAAGGCATATTGCAATTTCTGGAAATAATTTAGACTATCAAACTGGATTTGATATTACTGTAGCAAGTGAAATTATGGCAATTTTTTGTTTAGCAAAATCACTTGATGATTTAAGTCAGAGATTAGGCGAAATTGAGGTTGCAAAAAATATTGATACCAATAAAGATCCAATTCTTGCTAAAGATATTAAAGCTAATGGTGCAATGACTGCGCTCCTTAAGGATGCCTTCATGCCAAATTTAGTGCAAACCCTCAATAAAACACCCACACTTATTCACGGCGGTCCATTTGCAAATATTGCGCATGGCTGTAATTCCTTCATTGCAACAAAGATGGGGTTAGATCTTGCTGACTACGTTGTGACTGAGGCTGGTTTTGGTGCAGACTTAGGAGCAGAGAAGTTTATTGACATAAAATGCAGGAAAACTGGGATTTCGCCTGATTTGGTTGTTATTGTGGCTACTATTAGAGCGTTAAAATTTCATGGCGGAGTAAAGAAAGAAGATCTTAATCAAGAAAATTCAGAAGCGCTAAAGGAAGGGTTTAAGAATCTTGAAAGACATATTAATAATTGCCATCAACAGTTTGGGTTAAATGTATTAGTAGCTATCAATAAATTTAAAAGTGATACAGAAATTGAAGTTAAATTTGTGCAAGATAAGGTTAAAGATTTAGGTTTTGAAGCAATTTTATGTGAGCATTGGGAAAAGGGGGCTGATGGAGCAGAGCCTTTAGCTTTAGCAGCACTAGATTTGGTTAACAAGCCATCTCAATTTAAGTTTTTATATAAAAATGAACAATCCTTAGCATCTAAAATAGAAACAATAGCTAAAAATATTTATCATGCTGACGAAGTAATATATGAAGATGAGGCCTCCAAACAACTCAAAGAATTGGAGTTAAAATATTCTTCCTTTCCAGTTTGTATCGCTAAAACCCCTTATTCTTTTTCGAGTGATCCAGCATTAAAGGGTGCTGCAAGTAACCATAAACTAAATATCAGAGAGCTTCGATTAGCTAGGGGAGCAGAATTCATTGTAGCTATATGTGGCTCTCTTATGACTTTACCAGGACTTCCAAAAAAACCAGCAAGTGAAATGATTGGTATAAGTGCTGATGGATTAATTGAAGGGTTGAGTTAAATCCAGTTTGTAATCCAAAAACCTGGATTTTCTGAGTTAATTGAAAGTAAATCTAAATTTATTGGTTGTGGATTAATTGGTAAATCGAGAGATGATTTTCTTTTAGAAGTAAAAAAAATAGCTTTTGAACACCCTACAGCGAGCCACGTTGCTTTTGCTTATCAACTTAAGACAGAAAACGGTGTTGATTCATATTTTAATGATGATGGAGAGCCCAATGGCACAGCTGGAAGACCATTACTCACCATTATTGAATCAAAAAACCTAGTAAACACTGGCTTAGCTGTTGTTAGGTATTATGGTGGGATAAATTTAGGTACTGGGGGACTAACAAGAGCTTATAGCAAAGCAGGAATGAAAGCTTTCACAAATTCAACTATTGAGAATTACATTCATTTTAGTAATTATAAATTAATCATTAACTACAATGTATTAGATAAACTAATTAATGTGATTTATAGGAATAAAGGCACTATATTAGATAAGATTTTCGCAGATAAAGTTATAGTTCATATTTCACTTCCTACTAAAGCTGAAAAAATTATCAGAGAAGAGTTTAAAATGATTAATATGTCCTTAATAAATTAAGCAAATATAGTAATTAGGTATTTCTTTATCTGTTAATATTAAATTAATCAATTGAATATGGAGCTATAAAATGAAATTAGAATCTATTGCACTGCATCATGGTTACGAATCAGAAGGGACAACTAAAGCAGCAACAACTCCTATTTATCAAACGACATCATTTACGTTTGATAATACTCAGCATGGAGCAGATTTATTTGATCTGAAAGTTGAGGGGAATATTTATACTCGTATAATGAACCCAACAAATGCTGTTCTAGAGAAAAGGGTAGCAGAAATGGAGGGTGGCATTGCAGCTTTAGCCTTAGCTTCTGGTATGTCAGCGATAACTGCTTCGATTCAATGTATTACACGTACCGGGGATAATATCGTAAGTACAAATCAGCTGTATGGTGGAACTTATAACTTATTTGCCCATACATTTCCCCAGCAAGGAATTAATGTAAATATGGTCGATGCTTCAGATTTTGATGCCATTGAAGCAGCAATCGATTCGAAGACCAAAGCGCTTTATTGTGAGTCTATTGGGAACCCATTAGGCAATGTTGTAGATTTAGAAGAATTAGCAAATATAGCTCACCGACATAACATTCCATTAATTGTCGATAATACAGTACCTACCCCTTACCTATGTAAACCTTTTGATTTTGGAGCAGATATTGTTATTCACTCCCTAACAAAATATATTGGCGGCCATGGAACAACTATTGGTGGAGTAATTGTGGATTCTGGCAAGTTCGATTGGGCTAAAGACGCAAAAAAGTTTCCAATGCTTAATGAGCCAGATCCTTCTTATCATGGAGTTGTTTATACCGAAGCTTTAGGCCCTGCGGCATTTATTGGTCGATGTAGGGTTGTACCTTTAAGAAATACAGGTGCAGCACTCTCACCTCATAGTGCTTTTTTAATCATGCAAGGATTGGAAACATTAGGGTTGAGAATGGAAAGACATTGCGAGAATGCTTTGGCTCTAGCAAAATTTTTAAAAGTAAATTCACAGGTTAGCTGGGTTAATTACGCAGGCTTAGAAGATGATAAATATAATAAAGTTTGTAAGAAGATAACAAAAGGTAAGGCATCTGGCATTATTAGTTTCGGTATTAGTGGAGGTATTGAGGCTGGAACAAAATTCATAGACGCCCTTAAAATGATTTTAAGACTAGTGAATATAGGGGATGCGAAATCTCTTGCATGCCACCCTGCCTCCACTACTCATAGACAATTAAGTCCAGAAGAATTAAAAACAGCTGGGGTAAGTGAAGATATGGTTAGAATATCTGTAGGTATCGAACACATCGATGACATTATCGCTGATGTTGAGCAAGCACTTGCAGCATCTAAATAAAAATGATTATTGAGAGTCTTCTATTAATAATTTTAGCTATTTGCTCAATTATTTTATGGAAGATTTCTCAAGTTAAGAAAGATGAAGATGTTTCAAAAGTATTAGAAGGAAAGCATCGTGAAATGCTTGTTGACATAAATGATGCCCTAAACAAGCTTTCGGACAGACTTCATAAAACATTATCTGACCAAGGAAAAACACAACAAGAAACTGTTCAATCGTCCCTTAAAAACACCTCCTTACAATTAATGGCGAGTGTTGAAAGTCTTACTAAAACTGTTGATACAAGACTTCAAGAGATAACTGGTAAGGTACACGAAAGACTTGAAGAGGGGTTTAAAAAAACTAACGCCACCTTTGTAAGTGTAATGGAAAGATTGGCTACAATCGATGAGGCACAAAAGAAAATAGATGGTCTTACAACTAACATGGTGAGCTTGCAAGAATTGTTAGGCGATAAAAAATCAAGGGGAGCTTTTGGGGAGCTTCAATTAGAAGGCCTTATTAAGAATATTCTACCCCCAGACTCATTTGAGTTCCAATATACATTTAAAAATGGACTAAAAGCAGACTGCGTATTATTCTTACCTGAGCCAACAGGTACTGTAGCAGTTGATTCAAAATTTCCGATGGAAAATTATCAGAGAATGTTTGATGTATCGGCATCAGAATCAGACAAGACAAAAGCACAAAAACAATTTAAATTAGATGTCCGTAAACATATTAATGACATAGCTACAAAATATATAATTCCAGGAGAGACTTCTGATGGAGCTGTAATGTTTATTCCAGCAGAAGCCGTTTTTGCTGAAATTCATGCATATCACCCAGAGTTAATTCAAGACTCAATGTCTAAAAAAGTATGGTTGGTTTCCCCAACTACTTTAATGGCTGTGCTAAATACAGCTAGAGCAGTTCTAAAAGATGTAGAAACTAGGAAGCAGGTCCATGTTATAAAATCGGAGCTTGGAAAGCTAGGAAAAGATTTCGATCGATTTGATACTAGAATGAAAAAATTAGCCGATAATATCCGTTTGGCTCATGAAAATGCTCAGGATGTTCATGTCTCTAGTCAAAAAATTTCAAAAAGATTTTCTCAGATTGAGAGAGTGGAGTTAAAAGAAGACCCAAATGTGTTATTGGAATTTGAAGAGGATGATTTAAATGATAAGAAGCAGGAAGATGAAAATTAATATTCTCTTTTTTGCTGGAATTCGTGAGATGTTTGGGATACATGAAAAATGTATTGAGATTAAAGAATCTAAAACTTCGCCGGAAAAATTATTAAAGTTTTTAAGCGAAAAAGAGCAAGGCCCTTGGGTTGAACTTTTAAATTCAAAAGACTCAATCAGCGTTGCAATTAACCAAGAGATTTCTAACTGGGACGATTCTTTGAAAGATGGCGATGAGTTGGCATTTTTTCCGCCAATTACAGGGGGCTAAATGACAATCTGCATTCAAAAAAAATTATTTAATTTAGAAAAAATAATATCTGACTTGAGAGAAAATAAACCTAATGTAGGAGCTATCGTTTCTTTTATTGGTTATGTCAGGGACTTCAATAAAGATATAAACACAAAAAAATTAAAACACATGAATTTAGAACATTACCCAGGTATGACTGAAAAAACATTAATTAATATTGAATTAAATGCTAAGTCAAAATGGAGCCTTGAGGATGTTTTCATTATACATAGAGTAGGTAAATTACTTCCAAGTGATCCTATAGTTGCAGTTGTTGTTGCGAGTCAACATAGGAAAAATGCATTTGAAGCTTGTGAGTTCATTATTGATTTTTTAAAAACAGATGCACCTTTTTGGAAAAAAGAAATTTCTGATCAAGACGAATTATGGGTGGAAAATAAATTGGAAGACCATCAAAAAAAAGCTAGTTGGAATATAAGGTAATGATTAAAAATTACTTAAGTAAGTTATTTATATTAAATATTTATAAGGCTAAAAAAAATGAAGCTAAATAAAGTTGTTTTTCCAGTTGCTGGACTTGGTTCTAGGTTTTTTCCAGCTACGAAAGCAACTCCGAAAGAAATGTTGCCTATTGTGGATAAGCCATTAATCCAGTATGCAGTTGAGGAGGCTTTAGATGCTGGATTTACAGAACTTATTTTTGTTACGGCCAAATCTAAAACATCTATTAGGGATCATTTTGAAAGTAAACTGAATACTGAGTTATCAAATTTAACAAAAGAAAAAAAAGAATTATTAAGCAAAATGAATAAAATAATCCCCAATGGGGTTTCTTGCAAATATGTCTTTCAAGAAGAGCCTTTGGGTCTGGGACATGCAATTTTACAAGCAAAACAATTGATTAATGATGAACCATTTGCTGTCATTTTGGCTGATGATTTAATTGACTCTAAAATAGGCGCTCTAAAGCAAATGGTAGATTTATATAATGATACTAACTCGTCGATTATTTCAGTTCAAAAAGTTGATAAAGCTAGCTCTGTTCAATATGGAATGGTTTCAATAGATGAGGGCAGTCAAAACACGATGAAATTAAATGATATTATTGAAAAACCGCTCCCTGAAAATGCCCCATCTAATCTAGGTGTAGTAGGGCGATATATTTTTTGTAATGAAATATTAAAATTCTTAGAAAATATTTCATTTGGAACAGGCAATGAAATTCAATTAACCGATGGCATTAAATCAATGCTAATAGCTCATCCTGTTTATGCTTATGAATTTGAAGGAACAAGATATGATTGCGGAGATAAATTAGGCTTTATTAAAGCCAATATTGAATATGCCTTAAAAAATAAAATTTTTGGTGATGATTTAGAGGGTTACTTAAAGAATCGTTTAAAGATATGAAAACTAAAGAGTTAATATCTGAATCTTCCCTTATATATTCCAATAGACAAATTGGTGATGCAATCTCAAATATTGCTGATAATTGTAACTCAACTTTAAGAGGGGAGGAAGTTACAATCCTCCCTGTTATGAATGGTGCCCTTATTTTTTCTGGACAACTAATTCCAAAATTAAATTTTCATTGCGTATTAGATTATATACATGCTTCACGTTACTCTAATAACAAAGGACAACCAACTATCAATTGGATATATAAGCCAAAAATAGATTTAATAAAAGACAAGGTAGTCTTGGTTATAGATGATATTTTAGATGAGGGCTTAACTTTAACTGATATAAAGAAAAATCTTATTGAAATGGGGGCTAAACAGGTTGTAATTGCTGTTCTATTCGATAAAAAAATAGATAAGATAAAACCAATTAAGCCAGATTTCTTTGGGCTTGAAGTCCCTGATGCATATGTTTATGGTTTTGGGTTGGACTTTAATGGAATAGGGCGTAATATCCCTCATCTTTATGCACACAAATAAATATAATTTAGAATCCTAATGTCAAAAAAGAAAATCAAAATAAGGGATAATGATCCCGAGTCTGAACGAGAGATAAATTTGTATGATAATCCAATTCCTAGTCGGGAATTGATTCTTCAAGTTATGTCGGAACATGGCATTCCAATAAATAAAAAAGAGTTACTTGAAATTTTAGAAATTAAAGATGATGAAATAGCTATTATTGAAAAGCGATTGAGAGCAATGGCTCGGCAAGGACAAATTTTAATTAACCGAAAAAATGTTATTTGTATTTCGGATAAGCTTAACTTAATTGCTGGAAGAGTTTCAGGCCACCCTGATGGATTTGGATTTCTTATACCAGAAGATAAAACACAGAATGATATCTTTTTAACCCCTAGAGAGATGAGCCAAGTATTCAACAATGATCGAGTGATGGTCCAAGTTACTGGCCTCGATCGAAAAGGAAAGATGGAGGGGAAAATTGTTGAGGTATTAGAGAGGGTTAATGAGGTATTAGTCGGTAGGGTTGTTCAGTCCCAAGGAGTAACTATTGTAGCTGCTGAAGACAAACGAATCTGTCAGGATATTTTAATACCCTATGAGTCTGATATGAAAGCAAAAGTTGGTCAAATTGTCGAGGTAGAAATAACCACTCAGCCTAGTTTTAAATCTAAACCAATGGGAAAGGTAATTAGCATTCTTGGAGATTATAAAGATAGTGGAATTGAGATTGAAATTGCTTTAAGAAAGCATAGCCTACCATATGAGTTTAAAAAAAGCGTTCTTGATGAAGCTAATAAATTCTCTCCTGAGGTAAGGCCATCTGACTTTGAGGGTAGGAAAGATCTTAGAGATTTAGCATTGGTAACTATTGACGGAGAGACAGCTAAAGATTTCGATGATGCAGTCTATGCTGAGCATAATGGGGAAAATTGGCGCTTAGTAGTAGCAATAGCTGATGTTAGTTCTTATGTAAAATCATCAAGCGAATTAGACCTTTCAGCGGCTGAAAGAGGTAATTCTGTTTATTTTCCTAGAAGAGTAATTCCAATGTTACCAGAAGCACTTTCAAATGGACTATGTTCTTTAAAACCAAATGTTAATCGACTTTGTATGGTTTGCGATATGGTAATAAGTGAAAAAGGAAAAGTATTATCCTATGAGTTTTATCCTTCAGTAATGAATTCTAAGGCAAGACTAACTTATACAATAGTTGATAAAATTTTAAACCATGATGACAAGATCCTAAAAAATGAATTTAGTACCATTGTTCCTGATCTAGAAAATTTAAAAAAGCTTTACCTAATAATGCTTAGTGAAAGAGAAAAAAGAGGTGCTTTAGAGTTTGATTCCACAGAGACAACCATTGTGTTTAACGATCAAGGAAAAATTGATTTTATTAAACCAATCTTTAGGAATGAAGCACATCGAATAATCGAAGAATGTATGCTGGCTGCTAACGTGTGCGCAGCTAAATTTTTAATTGATGATAATATTGACGGACTTTTCCGAAATCACGAATGCCCTTCTGAAGAGAAGCTCGAGAATTTAAGAAATTTTCTAGCTGAATTTGGTTTCTCACTCCAAGGAGGCAATAAGCCGACCCCTAAAGATTATAGAAATCTAGTTGAGCAGGTATCAAAGCGACCAGAAGCACATCTCTTACAAACGGTTTTATTAAGATCAATGCAGCAAGCTGTTTACAGCAACAAGAATTTGGGACATTTTGGACTAGCTTATGATGCTTATACACATTTTACTTCTCCAATAAGACGATACCCTGACCTTATTGTTCATAGAGCAATCAAAACTAAATTGCTAAACAAGCCATTTAAATTAAAAGATATAACAAAGATTGCAGAACATTGTTCTGGAACTGAAAGAACTGCAGATGAGGCGACGCGTGATGTCGAATCATGGCTCAAGTGTTACTTTATGCAAGACAAAGTTGGTCAAATTTTTGAGGGAACAGTTGCAGGCGTTACTGGTTTTGGCCTCTTTATTGAATTAGATGAGGTTTATATTGAAGGTTTGCTTCATGTTACTGAGCTCGGAAATGATTATTTTACTTATGATAAAGGTAAGCATGCAATCATAGGTGAGAGAACTAACTTATCCTATCGTTTAGGAGATAGGTTAAAGGTTAAGGTGGTAAGGGTTGACCTAGAAACAATTAAAATTGATTTTGCTTTAGAGGGTATAAAAGCGAAACCTAAAACTATTAAATCGAAAAAGAAAAAATCTAATCATTTAAAGAAAGCTAAAAGAAGATGAGCACTGATCAAATAATTTATGGCTTCCATTCTATTACTAGCCATATAAGAATGAACCCTTTATCTATAAAAGAAATTTTTATTGATGAATTTAGGACTGATGGTCGAGTCAATGATTTGATGAAACTAATTGGAACGCATCAAATTAAATATCATTTATCTAGCAAAGATAGGTTGGATGGTTTTATTTCAAACCAAAAACATCAGGGTGTTGTAGCAATAATTCGTGAAGTAAAAAATAAGCATGTAACAATTGAAGACATTTTAGAAACTGATAAATCAGACCCTTTTTTGTTCTTAATATTAGATGGAATTGAAGATCCTCATAACCTTGGGGCATGTTTTAGGGTTGCAGATGCAATGGGTGTTGATGCTATAGTTTGCCCAAAAGACAATGCTGTTGGATTAAATTCTACCGTTAGAAAGGTTGCATCTGGAGGTGCTGATTCAGTCCCATTTGTGGTTGTAACTAATCTTGCTAGAACAATAAGATACTTAAAAGAGAAGGGTGTATTTATTTATGGTACAGATGACCATTCCGAAATAACATTAAATCAGGTTAGCTTTGATGGATCAATAGCTCTTATCATGGGCTCGGAAGGTAAAGGAATGAGGCGTCTTACTAAAGAGCTATGTGATGATATTTTTTCAATTCCTATGCTAGGTTTAGTTGAAAGCTTAAATGTCAGCGTTGCCTCGGGTATATGTTTATATGAGATTAATCGACAAAAAAAATAACTTTAATGTGGAATTTCTACATTTCATTATTGCAACTCTAGTCGCAATATTTACAACAGGGTGGATGAGGGTTCATCTAATTCCTTGGGGCCCAGAAATGGATGGCGGCTGGTACACATTTATAGCTCAATATTTTTATCAGATGTGGCCGAATATTCCCAGTGAAGTTCCTTTTTCGTTTTATTCGTTAATCACTTCTTGGGTTTATGGAGTAGAAATTAATCAATGGATGGCTTTAAGGTGGATTGATTTATGCTTAGCAGTGATAGCATCCATTATTTTTTTCAAAGTCATCATAAAAGAAAGTGCTAGCCTCCCATTTACCTTTATTATTTTAATCTCATCATTTTTAATCATGAATAGCATGGTTGTAATTTTTTTTGGTTTTACAAATAGTATTTGGGCATCTTATATTCCTTTTTTTACTGCGTTACTTATTTCTCAAAATGTAAATAAAGACAGTCATTATATATTTTATTTTATTGGAGGATTGGCAGCGTTAGGAGTTTTACTTAGAGAGCCACTACTTCCTTATTTTATAATTGGGGCTGTGTCAATTCTTATTGGTTATGGATGGAGGGCTCTTCTAAAATATGCTATTGGTGCAGCCCTATTAGGCTTACCTATTGTGAGCTTCGCTTTAATGTTGCGAGGATGGGATCTTGTAGGAGTTATTGATGGGTATAGCTATTTAGGTAAGATACTTGTGGACTATAAATTAATGATGGCAAACAATCATATCAAAAGCGGGCTACTTATGGCATCAGAATTTTGGTATGGGCTCATCTTGGTTATTGCTTCAATATTTTATATTGCTAAAACTTTTTTATCAGATAATAAAATAAATTTTGGACGATTTGCATTTTGGCTAGCAATAGCATTAGCGCCAATGATAGAAGCATGGACTAAAGTTGCAGCACCATATCACTTTGCCCAATCTATTCCAGGTTTTGTAGGTTTTATTGCTCTGACATGGAAACATTTAAGTTCTAATGAATCTAAAACAACACAACAATTTTCAATGGTAGTAATTTATTTACTATGTTTTTTAGGTGCCTACTCTAAGCTGAATTTGATTTATAACAACTACACTGATGGAAGAACATTTAAAAATGCATACAATCAATTATGGACCGATTCTTATCGAAATCCAGAAACTATAAAAACATCGAGTTTTTTAATAGCAGCTGACGTCATTCGCCAATTATCAAATAAAGATTCTACTTTAGCACTCGGTGGGGTTAGCAGCAGTCTTTTATACCCTTTTACTGGATTATTACCACCAACTTATAAGCTTGTAGATTTAAGAGCGCTTTATGCAAGCCTTGAATTTAATGAAGATCAATTAGTTGATATTTTGAAGAAGCAGAGACCAACAATAATAATGCCAACAAAACAATCATTCCCGGGAATCAAAATTTTGTCGAGAGCTATTCAGCGAACTAACTTGTATGAGTTAGTTGCAATTGTTGAATATAGGACTGATCTGAAGGCTTATGATATTTCAGGCGATATATATAGATTAAAGAGTTTTGTTAAAAAAGATAATTAATCTCACCTTTTGTTTTTAATCCAAGAGGCTATAAAGTTTTCTTCGCGTTTGAACCCAAGTTAAAATTTAATATTAAATAAAAAAAGCTCAAAGTTATTGAGCTTTTTTGATGAATTTGGCTCCCCAACCTGGGCTCGAACCAGGGACACATGGATTAACAGTCCATTGCTCTACCAACTGAGCTATTGGGGAATATCTTAGAAAGCGAGCATTTTAGCACAAGAATGTATTTTGATTCTAGCCTTCTATCGCTTCTTTAATTCTTAATAATGCTTCCTTTAAATTATCCATTGATGTAGCAAAGGATATTCGAAAGTAACCTTTCGCACCAAATGCTGATCCAGGAACAACAGCCACTCCTTTTGTATCAAGCAAATATTCACTAAAAGCTATATCATCATTATTTTTTATTTTACCTTTTTTATACAGGCTCTCAATTGCTTTTTTAGCACAAGGAAATGAATAGAAAGCACCTTGTGCTTTTATACAATCAATTCCGTCAATATCGTTAAATGCATTCACCACAAAAGTATGTCTTTCTATAAATGCTTTAAGCATAGGTTTGATATAAGACTGGTCTCCTAATAATGCAGCCTCTGCAGCAGCTTGAGAAATTGAAGTGGGATTTGATGTGGATTGAGATTGTAATATACCCATAGCTGAGATTATTGTTTTAGGGCCAGCAGCAAAACCAATTCTCCAGCCAGTCATCGAGTATGCTTTTGATACACCATTTATAATAATACAACGATTTTTTAATTTTGGTTGCACCATCAAAATATTGTGGAAAGACTGTTCATCGAGTTTAATATGCTCATAAATATCATCAGTCACTATATAAATATCTGGATATTTTAATAATATGTTAGACAGTTCCAATAGCTCTTTCTTAGAGTAAACAGAGCCCGTTGGATTAGAAGGAGAATTAATAACTACAAGTTTAGTTTTAGTAGTAATTGATTTTTCGAGTTGTTCAGAGGTCATTTTAAATGATTGCTCAATGCCACATTTTATTATTAATGGAGAGGCCCCAGTAAGTTCTATAATGTCATTATATGAAACCCAGTAAGGAGCAGGAACAATGACTTCATCACCGGGGTTTAGTAGCGCTAAAAAAAGATTAAAAATACATTGCTTTCCACCTACACCAACAATTACTTCATTCATTGCATACTCAAGATCATTATCACGTTTGAATTTTTTAACTACAGCTTTTTTTAGAGATGGGAGTCCGGAGACAGGAGTATATTTAGTCAATCCAGCTTTAATTGCCTTTATGGCTGCTTCTTTTATGAAATCTGGTGTATCAAAATCAGGCTCTCCTGCAGCAAGAGCAATAATATCTCTTCCTTCAGATTTTAATTTACCAGCTTTGGCTGTTATGGCAAGAGTTGGAGACTCTTTTATTCGATTGACACAATTAGATAGTATTTTATTAGACAAAATTTATTCCAGACATCATTAAAAATTCGATAGTTAATTTTACTTAAATACTCAACAAGTACAAATAAATTTTACTAAATATAAAAATAACATCTATTTTAAAAATCTAAAGTAGATTTTTTAA
>JAOLWQ010000005.1 GCA_028342535.1 Methylophilaceae bacterium
ATTTTTTATTAAAGAACGCTCTATGGTTAACCACTAATAGAAATGATCATCCTCAATCTGGCCTTCAGGGATTAATTGATATGCTCAAAGATGATGGAATGATATCTCAAGAAATTTATGCCCCGGATATTTCTTGGATGATAAATGATATCTCTTCTTTATTGAAAAGCAAGAATATATCAAAAAATTATATTGTTTTAATTCCTGGGTCATCTAAAAAGCATCCAGAAAAGAGATGGCCATTTTATGGAGAGATAGCTAAAGAATTCATGAGCCGAGGTTATGACGTAATAAATATTTTAGGCCCAGATGAATTAGACTTAAAGGAATCCTTACTAGGCCATACATTAGAGTTATTAGAATGGGGGGACCTTGCTGGAGTAATTAGTAAATCGTCATTTGTAGTAGGAAATGATTCTGGGCCCAGCCATATAGCTTCATGCTTAAAAAAGCCCGGGATTGCTCTTTTTGGGCCAACAACTTCTGGTCCAAAATCTGAATTAGCTAGACCCCCATTTACAATTATAGAAACGGAAGATCTTAGGAGTATTTCTTCAATTGATTTATTTAAAAGAATTAAAGAGTCCTATAGTTTCTTGAGGTAACTATTGACTAACTAAAAATTATGCAAATGGAATAAATATTTTTTGTATGTAATAATGTTTTATGGCCATTAAATCTCTTCAACGCTGCCCAATCTGCACGGGTAATTTTGCTCAGCCTTATGTAAAAAAAGACGGCTATAAATTTCTTAAATGTTCATGTGCTTATATCCTTTTGTCATCCACGCCCTACTCAGGTAGAGCTTGATAAGCATTATGGCGTAGGTGAGACGTCAGAGGTTAGCCAGAACATCCTTAGTAATTTTTACCCCAAGGCTTCTTCACGGGGACGACGTGCCTTTTTTAATGCCGTTAAGCTTTTACCGTATATCTGGGGCAAGCGTGTTATGGACCTCGGCTGTGGGGGTGGTTTTGTAGTGGGTAGTATGAAAACTGTGGGGGCGAGGGAAGCGGTTGGGATTGACATAAACCCAAGCTCTGTTGGCTACGCAAGTGCAAAATACCCAAAATGTAAATTTTATTGTGGGGAGTTTGGTGATTTTTCTAATAGAAAACTCGGCAGGTTCGACTTTATATATTCATCGGAAGTAATTGAGCATGTCGTTGACGTAGAAGCTTATATGAAGTTTTTGGTCGATATGACCGAACCACTCGCCAAGGTATTTATTACAACTCCTGATATCGCTTCAAATCAAGTACCCAAAAATGTTACCTCTTGGGATGTTTTCTCACCACCTCTGCATATCCAATTTTTTACTCAAGCGACATTAACCCAATTGTTTGAGCGTTATGGTTTTAAGGTAATTAAGCGAACAACTGATCGGGGTGGGGCAGGTTTGAAAATGCTATTTATAAAATCAAGGTCTTAAAATTATAAGCAACTAATTTAAATTTTTCTTTGAGAAAGCAAGAGCCCATCCTAAAAATAACCATACTATTGCACCAATCCAATTATTAAAAAGACTCATGCCTCCAATTACAGGTAAAAAACTAACGAAAAGTAAATTTAAAGACAGAAAAAGAGAGAGCCAGTTTTTTTGATAGAAAAAATTATTAATTACTTTAATAGCAACTGAGATTATAATTAAATAGTAAAGTATAAAGCCTGTCATTCCAGTTTCAGATAAAAGTTCAAGAGATATATTATGAGGGTGCATACAGACGCCTCCACTAGTTCCCCAATAGCCAAGCGCAATGCAACTTTCACGATATTGATGAAACCCTACACCAAATATTGGGCTTTCCATCCAAACAGCATAAGCACTTTTAAAAACTAGCATGTAATCAGAAGAGCTAAAATTTGAAAGCTTGTGTAATAAATCAGTAATCATTCGATCATTTAAATTAGGAAATGCTTGTTGGGCTATAGCAAGAAAACCAAGGATTAAAAATAAACCAAAATATATATATTTTCTAATTTTTTTGTATTGAAGTAATAGACCAATACTTACAAGACTTGTTCCACTGATAAAAATAATTAAAGCCATTCTTTCACCGGTTATATAAATAGATAATATACCAATCAAAAGTACCAGAAAAATAAAGGTTATATTCTTAGTTGGCGTTTGAATATATTTAATAAAGTATCCAAGATACAAAAGAAGGAAGAAATATCTAGCCATAAAAATTCCTGGCATAGGGTTATTTCTAAAAGGACCAGTAAGCCTTTCAGTATTAAAAGTAAATTTTGGGTTACCAAAAAGATCATAATTAAAAAAATACTGCCACCAAACATCTAGCGTTATGAATAAGAAAGTAGCAGCTAAAGAAATTAAAAAATATTTTTGAGAATTATGATTATTCAGAAGCCATAAACTGATAGCCATTGCAAATAGCGGCCATCTTATAAATGCAAGCGAATATAGAGCACTTTCTGAAGAATTCGTACTTAAGGGGGAGTTAATTAATAATAAATAAAGCCAAAAAATTAAACTAAAGATAAACCACCGTTGCTTAACCCATTGCCATTCATTTATTTTGTAAGAGCGGTATAAAAAAATAAGCCCAATCATTAAAACTGTAACGTCTGCTATACCTCGAAAGAAAATTAATAGAAGTGGGAGACTTATAGGAAGCAAGTACTTGAGTTTGGGTGAAATATTATTTAGCATTAGTGAGTTATTATATCCAATATAAGCATCTATTTTATATCAGTATTAACAAGAGTATGAGAGAATAATTCAAAATGAATATAAAAATAAATTCTATACATACTTTTGTAATCAGCCTCCCAAATGAAATCATAAGGCGCAAAACAATTAGGAAGAAACTTAAAGGGGTTTGCGACAAATTCGAATTTTTTGATGCGATAGATGCAAGAAAAACTGATCTACTTCAGCATAAAGATTACCATGGATTAAAAAGAAGGCTTTGTTATGGCAAAGATTTGGCACCTGGTGAATTGGGTTGTTTTTTATCACATAGAGCAGTTTTAGAAAAAATTGTTAATGATAAAATACCAATTTCTTTGATATTTGAAGATGATGTTACTTTGGAAAAAGATTTTAGATCAGTTATAGAAAATTTAATTAACTGTCCTTATCCATGGGAAGCCGTGAGATTTTTGGGCAAACCAAAAATAGCTAATTTAATGCAAAGAAAAATTACAAAAATATATCAAAATTTTTATTTGACGAGATTAGCAACTTCACCTGGAGGAGCTTATGCTTATGTAATATCTTATTCAGGAGCAAAAAAACTTTTTAAATCTATGAGTAATATTAGTTGCCCCATTGATACCATTATGGGTTTACCATGGAAGTCTGGATTAGAGGTTCTAACTATTCAGCCAACAATTTCATCATGGGATCAAAGTTTTGAATCCGCAATTGGGGACGGTAGGTTTGAAAAAAATAAAGTAACGGGATGGGAAAAATTAGTATACCCATTAACTCGAGGATTATTTAAGCTTCAAGAAGGGATTTTAAAAAAAATATTTTATTTTTCATGCTTTTTTAGGGATAAAAAATTCTGAAATGAACAATTTTATATTGAAATCTTTTAAGTTTTTTTGTGCATGTCTCCCACTTTTTTTTATTCAATTAATAGGGGTCTTAATCGGTTATATTTTTCATTTTCTTAACAAAAAAAGTAGATTTCTATTAGTTGAAAATTTAACTTCTTCAAAGATTTATAAGGATAAAGAAAAATTAAATAAAGCAATAAAGAAAAATATTACTGAAACAGGAAAAACAATTATAGAGAGTCTAGCAATATGGGCTAGTCACGAGAAAAGAGTTTTAAGCTGGGTTTCAGAGGTAAAAGGCTTAGATGAAATAGATAAAGCCCATGCAAAGAAAAAAGGCATAATATTTTTAACACCACATTTGGGTTGTTATGAGATTACATCAATATATTATGGGTCAAAACACCCACTTACTATTCTTTATAGACCACCAAGACAAAAATGGCTAGAAAAATTGGTTAAAGATGGCAGACAAAAAGGTTTTAATACTTTAGCCCCTACAAACAAAGCTGGAATTAAGCAAATTTTAAAAGCTCTAAAAAAACATGAGGCTATTGGAATACTTCCAGATCAAGTATCAAATAAAGGAGAAGGAGAATGGGCAGAGTTTTTTGGACGGCCAGCATATACTATGGTTTTAGTTAGTAAATTAGCTAAAAAAACTGGTGCGACTGTAATAATGGCATTTGGTGAAAGACTAAATATAGGAAAAGGATTTAGGATTCATTTTAAAACTATAAATTCAAGTTGTGTTTCCAGTCCGAGAAATCTCAATAAAGTGTTAGAAGATTCAATTAAAGAAGCACCAACACAATATTTATGGAATTATGATAAGCACAAAGGTTATGAGTCACAAAAAAATAAAATCATTTAAATAGTGTATGAAAAAAAATTCAAAAGATAAAAATGTTAAAAGAATTCTCTTTATAACACTATCAAATATTGGGGATGCAATATTAACAACGCCTACTCTTGAATCTTTACATTTGAAATATCCTAATGCAGTTTTTGATATTGTTGGAGATAAGCGTTCTAGAATTTTATTCAAATATTGTCCATATATGAATAATTTTATTGAAAAAGATAAGAGCTTAGGATGGTGTGGGCTTTTATCTCTAATTAAAAAATTAAGGCAAGAAAGATATGATTTAGCTGTTGATTTAAGATCTGACGTACTTTTATATTTTATAAAATCAAACCAAAAATTTTTTAAAGTATCAAATAATTCAAGTCTTGGCATCAATAGCGCTGAAAAACATTTTTTATCAATTAAAAAAATTATTAATGAGAGACCATCTTTAACAAATATTTGGCTTTCAAAATATGAATCTGAAATTGCAAGAAAAACCCTTAACAAATTTTCAAACAGCCGATCTATAACATTAGGACTAGGTGCAAATTTTGAAGGAAAAATTTGGCATGTTTCTAAATTTATTGATTTAGCAAAATATTTAAAAAATTTTTTTAGTGTAGTTGTTCTTGTTGGAGATCAAAAAGATGCTGCTTTATCTAAAGAATTTATTTCAGGATACAAAGGGGTAGTAATTGATTGCTGTGGTATTTATGACCTTTTAGAAACAGCTGCAATCATCAAAGAATCAAATTTTTTTGTTGGTAACGATTCTGGACTAGGCCATATTGCAAGTGCTGTAAGAACAAAATCTTTCACTATTTTTGGTGTAGGTGAGCCTCAAAGATATAGCCCTTGGAGTGTCAATGCATTCTGGATACAAGATAAAAACTATGAAATCAATAACATTAAACCAAAAACTATTGCAAATATGATTATTAAGCAATTGAGGTGATTCTAGCTTCTTTTAATCTTTTGCTATCCATGACCCTGATTTACCCCCATGTTTTTCTAATAACCTAATCTCTGAGATCACCATATTTTTATCAGAAGCTTTACACATGTCATATATGGTAAGAAGTGCCACTGAAACAGCAGTTAGTGCCTCCATTTCAACGCCTGTATTACCTGAACAACGAACAGTTGATTGGCAGTAAATTTTTTTTTCATTATTGGCTATCTTAAATTCAATATCAATACCATTTAAATTGATATTATGGCAAAGGGGAATTAAGTCCGATGTTTTTTTTGATGCTTGGATTGCTGCAATTTTGGCAACAGTTAATACATCTCCTTTTTTTAGATTACCAATCTCAACTAAATTAATAGTTTGTTCATTTAATTCAATAAAGCCAACTGCGATTGCGACTCTATCTGTATTTTCTTTTTTAGATATATCTACCATTTTGGCATCACCATTTTTATCTATATGTGAGAGCATAGGCTTATAATATGTATTTTAAATATTAAACATTATAATAACTTTAAATAATTTTATGAAAAAGCTTTTCTTTTATTTTTTCTTTATTTCCAAAATAAGTTTTGGTAATGAATTGCCTAATTTGGGTGATTATAGCGAAACAATAATAGGTGCTCACGAAGAAAGAGTTATTGGAAGAGAAATTCTTCAGCAAGCTTATCAAAGCAAGTCTATTATTAATGACGTTGAAATTGAAGATTATTTATATAAACTAACAAATAAGTTGGTTCAAGCTAGTAACTATTCAGGAAGTGGACTAACATTTTTTATAGTTAATGATCGATCAATTAATGCATTTGCAATGTTGGGAGGCGTTATTGGTGTCCATACTGGCTTAATTTTATCATCCAGTTCTGAATCAGAACTTGCTAGCGTCCTTAGTCACGAAATTGCTCATATTACTCAGCGACACTTAGCTAGATTAGTAGGCAAAATGCAAAAAGATTCATTTAAATCCTACCTTGGAATAGGTCTAGCATTATTACTAGCTAGATCAAATCCGGACCTAGCAAGAGGCGCATTAACCGCATCACAAGCACTTAGTGTTCAAACTGTACTAGATTTTACTCGTGAACACGAAAAAGAGGCAGATCGTGTAGGTTTAGGAATTCTAAATAAAGCAGGTTTTGATGTTAGAGGCTCAATAGATTTCTTTAAAACCTTGCAAAAAGGTAATCGTTATTCATCAGGAGCAGCGCCATCTTTTCTTAGAACCCATCCAATTACTTCAGAACGTATTAGTGATATTGAAAATCGCTTAACAGAATATCCATATAAACAGCGCCTAGATGACCCAAGCTTTCATTTTGTAAAAGGAAAAATTAAAGTATTTCTTCAAGAAAAAAAATCAATAAAAAAGCAATTAGAAAGTAATGTAAAAAATAAAACCTATGCAAATGAATTAGGAGAGAGATATGCTCTGTCATATGCATATTTAATAAATAATGATTATAAAGGGGCTTCAAGAGAGTTGGAATGGATTCAAAATACAAATATTCAAAATCCAATGATTGATCAGTTAAATATTAAAATTTTACTTAGAAAAGGGGATACTAACCTTGCTTACTTAGCAATGAAAAAAGCGCTTATTAAATACCCAAATTACAGAGCATTTGTATATGAGCTAGGGAATTATTTAATCAAAAATAAGCCTACAAATGAAGCAGTGAAATTTTTAGAAAGTTACGTGAAAATTTTTCATAGTGATCCAGAGATATATAAATTGCTAGCAAAATCATATTCACTAAGTGGTAAGCAGACTTTGCAATATGAAAGTCTTTCACAATCATTTTATTATAGTTATAACTTGCAGGAAGCTATTATACAAATGGATATGGCGGTCAGAGCTAGAGATGGCAATTTTTATGAAAAATCTAGGGTTGAATCACGTTTAAAACAACTTCAAAAAGAAAAAGAAATTTATGAAATAAGTAAAGAAAACTTATGATAATAATTATTTATTAATCACATATGTATAATTAATTATACATATTAAATAATTTCCTTAGAATTACGTTTTTAAATTTAAATTCTAATAAAGGAAATTTATAATGAGTTCATTAATAAATACTAACGTTAAACCCTTTAATAATAAAGCTTATCATGCAAAAGATCAGTATGGTGAATTTATAGATATTACGGAAGAAAGTTTAAAAGGACATTGGTCGGTATTCGTCTTCTATCCAGCAGATTTTACTTTTGTTTGCCCAACCGAATTAAGCGATCTTGCAGATCATTATGAAGAGTTAAAAAAATTAAACGTCGAAGTTTATGCTATCTCTACAGATACTCATTTCAGTCATAAGGCTTGGCATGATTCTTCCGAATCGATAAAGAAAATAAAATTCCCAATGCTTGCAGATCCCACAGGTGCTTTGGCCAGAAACTTTGACGTTATGATTGAAGAAGAAGGATTAGCATTAAGAGGTACTTTCATTATTAATTCTGAGGGTAAGATTAAAACAATTGAAGTTAACGATTTAGGCATAGGGCGATCTGCAGCAGATTTAGTTAGAAAGGTGCAAGCGGCACAACATATTGAAGCTAATCCAAACGAAGTGTGTCCTGCGTCTTGGAAACCAGGGGCCGAAACACTTAAACCATCATTAGATTTGGTAGGAAAAATTTAATTTATTTAAATAAATTCTCTTGATCAATTTCTTTAAGAAGTGGAATAGTAATAGGCCGTTTAGTCTTAAGTGACCAACGGTCTAATGCGTCTAGTGTTGCAATAAGTGAATGAAGGTCTCTTTTGTAGTAACGAAGTAAGTACTCAATAATTTCAATTTTAAGATTCAGCCCTCTATCTTTAGAATATCTCTTTAAAGCCTGTTTTTTTTCAATATCGGATAGCAGTCTAAGCTTATAAACTAAACCCCAGCTTAAACGACTAGCTAAGTCATCTCTTAACATCATTTTATTAGGATTATTATTTCCTGTAACTAATAGTTTTTTGTGTGCAGATTTGTGGTCATTGTAAAGATTAAAAATATCGATTTGCTTACTTTGGCTCGCTTGATCAATATCCTCTATTATTGTAATGTTTTTATTTTGAATTGCCTCAGCCAAGTGAGATTTTCCACAACCTTTATCTCCCCAAATATAAATAAAAAATATATCATTCTCAGGCAAAATAAAATTCTTTAGTGCATCAAAACATTCTTTATTATTTCCAACAATAAAGTTCTCAAAGGTCTTATGTGTTGGCAATTCAATATTAAGTAATAGTTGTTCCATAGGATTATGAGTGTATGAGAATTATCTATTGCTACTAAATTCAGTTAAAATTATATTATACGTAAAGTTTCAATATTCCAGAGGGTAAATAAAATTGTCTCAAGATTCTAGCAATAAAAAAAATTCTATTTCTTACAAAGATGCTGGTGTAGATATAAAAGCAGGCGACAGATTAGTATCAAATATAAAGCCATATGCTAAAGCCACAAATCGACCAGAAGTAATGGGTGGGCTAGGGGGCTTTGGATCATTATTCGAGATACCTAAAAAGTTTAAGAACCCTGTATTAGTATCTGGAACAGATGGGGTTGGTACGAAGCTTAAATTAGCATTTGATTTGAATACTCATAATACTATAGGACAAGATTTAGTAGCAATGTGCGTAAATGATATCTTAGTACAAGGGGCAGAGCCTCTATTCTTCTTAGACTATTTTGCATGTGGAAAGTTAGACGTAGAGATGGCTACTGAAGTTATAAAAGGAATATCTGAAGGCTGTTTAATGGCAGGTTGTGCATTAGTAGGGGGAGAAACAGCAGAGATGCCAGGTATGTACTCCAGGGGAGAATATGATTTAGCTGGATTTTGTGTAGGGGCAGTTGAGCGAAGTAAAGTAATAGATGGTAAAAATATTTTAGAGGGAGATATAATAATTGGTATAGCATCTTCCGGCCCTCATTCAAATGGGTACTCATTAATAAGAAAAATATTAGAAAAAGAGAAAGTAAATCTTAGTTCTGATTTTGATGGAGAAACTTTTTCTGATCTCTTAATGGCACCAACAAAAATTTATGTTAAATCAATTTTAAGTTTATTAGGAAAAATTAAAGTGAATGGGTTAGCTCATATTACCGGTGGGGGTATTTATGAAAATATTCCTAGAGTATTAAAAGAAAATCAAAAAGCAGTTATCAAAAAAAATTCATGGAATATGCCATTAATATTTCAATGGCTTAAGGAAAAAGCAAATATAGGGGATGAAGAGCTATATAAAACATTTAATTGTGGGATTGGTATGGTAGTAATAACAAATCCAAATGACAAAGAAGAGGCAATAAGAATTTTAGAACAAAATGGTGAAACTGTATTTGTTCTTGGGGAAATAGCAAATAGAGATTTAAATGAGCCTCAATCTGAAATTATTTAAATACTTATGGGTTGTAATATTTTCACTATACCCATTCAATATAAATGCTAAATTATTTCCAAAAAATTTTCATAGCGAATATCAGTTATTACAAGAAAGTAGTAATTTAGGCAAGGTAATTGTAGATTTTAAACAAAAAAATAATAAATATGAAATAAAAGCAACAACTAAAGCAGAGGGTATTCTAAAGTTATTAGGAGATCGAGAAGTTATCAGTAAGGGTCAATTAAGTATAGATGGATTTTCACCAAAAATATTTGAATTAAAGAATAAGAAGAAACCAAAAAAGAATATTTTGGCAGTATTTGATGCTAAATATAGGCAAGTGAAATTAACGTATAAGCAAGAAACTAAAAGTATTGCACTTAAGGAGAAGCATTCCGATGTGCTAACTTATTTATATCAATTCAATTTTGAACCCTTAAGTAAAAAGAAATATATTTTTGAAGTAATTGACGGAAAAAAAAGTCGAACATATTTATACAATAAGGTTAGAAGTGAATTTATTAGCACTATTTATGGCAGTCTCGAAGCAGATGTTTATGAAGGTGAGATAAAAGAAAAAAGCAACTCAACACATTATTTATGGATCTTAAGAGAGCCATATAGAATACCTTTAAAGATTGAAATTAAAACAGATATTGGGATTAATATAGAGCAAATTTTAGTAAAAACTAATTTATTACAAGTCAAATAAAACATAGATGAGAAACCGCATCTTAATATATGGAATATTAGTTTCAATTGGAATACATTTTATATTGCTATCAAATATAAAATTTAATTTTTCGAATGATAAAAGTCTTGAAATTCAATTAGTCCAAATGCCTCCAGAACTAATTAAAGATAATTTGGCTCCACAGAAAAATATAAATCAAGAAACAAGTGAAAACCTTAAAAAAAGTTTGAAAAGTAGAATAAAGGAAAGTGAAGAAAAAACATATTGTGAATTATGTGGACCAGTTAGCAATATTAATGAAACTTTCGAAGAGCCAATCTATGGTGAGTCAATAAAATCGATCGAAATGGTTTATAAAGTTTTTCATGATCTTGGTCCGAATAAAGGGTCAATAGATAAAATAAAACCATTTGGAGTCGGTACCCAAGGTAGCATTAAAGATGAAAAAAATTCAATTTCAAAAGTTGGAAGTTTAGGGATTAATTATAAAGTTGATAAAAATAATTATGAAATTTATTATGAAGCAAAAGCAGAAGGAATAAGCTCATTTTTTTACTCACAACCATTAATACAAAAAAGCAGAGGATTAATAAATATATTGGGGCTGAGACCAGACTATTATTTATACAGTCATGGAAAAAAGAAAACTTCAGAAGCATTTTTTGATTGGAAAAGTAAAACTCTAACCATAAATAGGAAGGAAACTACCAATAAGTATGGTTTAATAAATCAGGCACAAGATCAGCTAAGTTTTATGTTCCAATTTATGTTCTTAGATCCATTAAATAAAATGCAAATACCAATAACCAATGCTAAAGTTTTTAAAATTTATAATTATCACTATGTTGATGAACTTAATATGGATACTAAACTAGGCAGTCTTGATGTTCTACATGTAGCAAAATTTAATTATCAGAGTCCTGAAAGAATCGATTTATGGTTAGCAAAAAAATATGGGTACTTACCAGTGAAGATATCAATCACTGAAGATGACCTAAGTTCTATTATCCAAAAAATAGAAACTCTTAAAATAAAGAAAATTAATGAATAAAATAATAATAAAAGCATGCTCAGAAATTTTAAAAGAACAGTTTTTACGTTCAGAGCCTGCCGATCGTCAATTAAGTATGTTTTTCAAAAATAATAGACATCTTGGAAGTCATGAAAGATCAGATCTTTCAGAATTATATTATGGTGTAATTCGAAATAGACGATATTTAATTGAAAATATATGTGAAGAGAACCCTAGAAAATTAATTTTAATTTATATGATGTTAATTCTGGGTAAAAGTATAAGAGAGTTATCTCATTTTATTGATGATCAAGATTTAACATGGCTTAAGGAACAAAAAGCTAATAAAGTCAAAATAGTCGGGTGGGCTTCTAAGCTAAGTGTCCCTGATTGGCTTTGGGAAAACTTATTAGAGCAATATGGAGAGCAATCAGCAATTAGTTTAGCAAAGAGTCTGTTAAGTCCAGCTAATCTCAACTTAAGAGTCAACTCGCTAAAAGAAAAAAGTATTTCAAAAGTTGTTGATGATTTAGTCATTAGCTTTCCAGACTTAAAAAATAAAATAGTTAAAACTAATATATCTCCAATATGCATTTCTTTACCAAGAGGAACATCAATCCAGAGAGATAATTTATTTTTAGATGGAATAGTTGAAGTTCAAGATGAGGGAAGCCAAATATTATCTTTCTTAGTGAATCCAAAACGAGGTTCTATGGTTGCAGATTTCTGTGCGGGGGCTGGAGGAAAGACATTAGCACTTTCGGCAATTATGAAAAATACTGGTAGATTGTACGCTTTTGATATTTCACAGAATAGATTATCAAATTTGAAAAAAAGGTTAAAAAGATCGGGTGCGTCAAATATTATGTCTTATAAAATCAATCATGAAAACGATACAAAAATAAAAAGATTACGTGAAAAGTTTGATAGAGTACTTGTTGATGCTCCCTGCACAGGACTAGGTACTTTGAGAAGAAACCCAGATTTGAAATGGAAACACTCGCTTAAATCAGTGGAACAATTAAATCTGAAGCAAAAGCTAATTATTAATGCGGCATCTAAATTATGTAAGGTTGGAGGGCATCTAGTCTATGCTACATGTAGTTTATTAAAGCAAGAGAATGAGTTAATCGTAGACAATTTTCTTTTAGAAAATAAAAACTTTAGAGTTTTTCCACCAGAACCAATATTAATAAAATATGATATACCATTGAAATCAGAAAAATATATAAAGTTGAGACCTGATGAACATAAAACCGATGGTTTTTTTGCAGTAATACTAGAAAGGCTTAATTAAATGAATGATATAAATAAATTAATTTTTATAGCTGCTTTTGCTGGGATATTATTGGGCTTAATAATAAAATTTTTCCCCAATTTATTTTTTGTGGATTACCTATTAGTAGTGACTGATTTATTAGGAAAAATTTTCATAAAAAGTTTAAAAATGATTCTAGTACCTTTAGTTTTTTTCTCTATTATTGTTGGTGTTTCAAATTTAGGAAGAGGAAAAAATTCAAGTCTAATCTGGAAATCTACGTTTTTATATTTTGTTACAACTATGACAATTGCAATTATCTTAGCATTAGTTGTGATGAATATTATTCAACCTGGTTCGGGTCTAATAATTAATTCTTGGCAATCAGCCGATGCCGCAGTAACAGCTACTATGACGATTCCAGAATTTTTTAAACAATTTTTATTAAGTTTATTTGAAAATCCTTTCCATTCACTAGCATCTGGAAAGATACTGCCACTAATTGTTTTCTCTATTATTATTGGCATCGCATTAAATGATAAGAAAGATAAATTTACGGCAGCTAAAAATGTTTTTACCAGTCTTTATGAGGTTATGCTCAAAATTGTTCATTGGCTAATGCTATTTGCGCCATTAGGCATATTTGCACTTTTGGTCAACATGATTGTTAGTCAAGATACTGAATTATTTTCTCAATTAGGTATTTTTATTTTTACCGTAATATTCCTAATCCTTTTTCATGGCGTTGTGATTTTGCCAACAATTCTTTATATATTAACTAAAATTTCACCATTACATTTATGGAGAGAGGGAAGGCCAGCATTTATAACAGCGTTTGCTACTAGCTCAAGTGCGGCAACACTCCCAATAACTTTAAGCATTGCTAATGATAACTTTAAAACTTCTAAAGGGGTATCAAATTTTGTGCTTCCTTTAGGTGCTACGATGAATATGGATGGAACTGCATTATATGAAGCAGCCGCCGCCTTATTTATAGCAAATTTAGTAGGGATGGATTTAACTTTAGCCCAACAACTTATATTATTTTTAACAGCTATGGTTGCATCAATCGGTGCTCCTGGCATTCCAAGTGCAGGAATGGTAACAATGGCTATGGTGTTACAGGTTTTAGGCTTACCTTTGGAGGCATTGGCGATACTTCTTCCAATGGATAGATTAATTGATACATTTAGGACGACAATTAACGTTGAAGGTGATTTAGTTGGGGCACTAATTGTTAATAAAATTACTAAGCTTTAAATTTAATTTTCTTTTTTTCAATAAATCCAATAGATAGAGAATAGGCGGCAGGAATTACAATCAATGTAAGCAAGGTGGAAGAAATCATTCCTCCAATCACAGCAATAGCTAGTGGGCCATTCGATTCAGATCCAGCCCCATAACCTAATGCAGCAGGAAGTAGGGCTAATATAAGTGTAAGTGAGGTCATTAGAACTGGGCGAAGACGTATAGGGCATGCTTCTAGAAGTGCTTGGTCTGTTTTTTTACCTGACTCTTTTAATTGATTTGTCATGTCTACCAATAAAATAGAATTCTTTGCAACAAGTCCAATTAGAAGAACCATCCCAATCATTGAATAAATATTGAGACTATTTCCAGTAAGCCATAATAATAATATACCGCCAATTATAGCTAATGGCTGAGCCAACATTACTATTAATGGCTGGAAGAATGAGTTAAATAAACTCGCTAACACCATATAAAGTAATATAGTCGCAAGAATAAAAACAAAAATTACATTACTCATCGTTTTTGCAAACTCCTTAGCTTGGCCTTCTAATTGAATTGAATATTCGCCTGGTAGAATATCTTTACTCACTTGTTTGACTAATTTAACTGCTTCACCAAGAGACATTGTTGGATTAGAGAAAAAGTTTGATGAATATTGTAAATCTTGGCGTCCCATTACTGCCGGACCGAGTTCTTGATGGAAAGAGGCTATCGTATCAAGTCGAATTAATTCACCAGATTTACTTCTTAAGTATATTTTATTAAGATCGTTTAATTTTTCGAATGACCCTTCTTTTGCCTTCATTCTAATGTCGTATCTATGTCCGTCACCTGGTTCATCATTAAACCTTGCAACATCTAACCCATTACTTAGAACGGAAATAGCTTCAGCAATATCAGCGGCTGTAATTCCGAAGCTAGAAGCCCTTTCTCGATCTATATCTAAAATCATTTGAGGAAGGTTGAGTTGTAAATTGAGATCAATCCTGCCTAATTCTTCATTTTCAGATAATTTTGTTAACAACTCATCACTTAAAGTAGCAACCTTTTCAATACTTGGACCAGTAATTGAAAATTGTAATTTTTCAGATCGTCTGCCACCAGCAAATGAAACACCTGACGGAAAAGCTTTGACACCAGCAAGTTGATTAAAATCAATTCTCATTTTAGCCATAATTTCTGATTGAGATAGTGAGCGTTGATTTTTTTCTTTTAGTCTAACACTAATAAAACCACTATTAACTTGTCCTCTACTTCCTAATCCAATTGATGAGAAAACGCTGGCAGTATATTTATCATATTGATTAATAATATTCTCAATCTCTAATAATTTATTATAGGTATAGTCCATATTAGAGCCTAAGGGGGTCTTGAATCTAACTGTAAAGCGGCTTTCATCTTGTTCAGGTACTAATGTTTTTTCTACCTTTGAAAAAAGAATACTGCTTGCAAGGACTACAATAAGGCTTGAAATTAAAACTTTTAATCGATTAGATAAAGTCCAGGTTAAAATTTTCTTATAATTATTATCTAGTTTTTCAAAGAAGCTATTCAAACCTTTTAGCCAGTAAACTTCTTTTTCTTTCATTGCTAAAAACTTTGAGCACAACATGGGGGTTAATGTTAATGAGATAATTAATGAAACTAGAACTCCGGCTGTAACAACTATTGCAAAAGATTCAAAAAAACGTCCAATAATTCCGTCCATAAAAATAACTGGGGCAAAAATACATACCAAAGCTAATGAGGATGCTAGTACTGCAAAGACAACTTCTTTACTCCCATTAATAGCAGCATTAAAAATATTTTTATCAATATGTTTTTGGTGCCGGAAAATATTTTCAAGCACCACTATTGAGTCATCAACTACAACGCCGATTAAAAGTATTAGTGCAAGTAAAGTCATACTATTAAAAGTAAAACCATAAAAGTACATTACTGCAATCGACCCAAAAAGTGAAATAGGTATTGCAATGGCAATGATTAATGTAGAGCGAAAAGATTTTAGAAAGAATAAAACAACTAAAGCTGCTAGTAATGTTCCTTCAAGAATATGATTCTGTAGGGACTTAACCATAGATTTAATATAAATTGAATCATCAGTTGATACCTTCAACTCAAGACCTGGCGGTAAGCTTGGCCTGATTTGGGTGCTAACTTTTTCTTTAATTTTATTAATAATATCTACTGTATTCGAATTGGCTACTTTTATAATACCTAGACCAATCGATGGTTTATTATTATGACGCGCAGTTTGCCTATAATCGTCTAAACCATCTTTAACTTCAGCAATATCATCAATCTTAATTGGGCCACCATCTCGGTAAGTAATAATCATTTTCTTTAAATCTTCGATTTTATGGAACTCTAAATCTAGTTTAAACATTTTTTCTGATTGAGCTCTTACAAGGAAGCCACCAGGTAGTTGAACATGCTCTCTATTAAAGGCAGCAACTAGATCATTAGCAGTTATTTTTAATGCAGCCATTTTTTCAGGGAATAAGTTAATTCTTATAGTGCGATCTCTTCTCCCACCTAACGTTACATAACCAACACCATCCACTGTTTCTAATTTTTTCTTTAGAATATTATTAGCATAGAGATTTAGTTGCTGAATAGTTCGGTCGCCAGTTAGACCAAGCCACATAATCGCACTAGCATTTGTTTCAACTTTACGAACCACTGGGGGAACAATATCATCGGGTAGCCGCCTAGCTAATCTACTTACCTTGGATTGAATTTCATTAAACGCAACTTCAATATTTTTATCCAAATTAAATGTAACAGTTACAACAGAAACTCCTGGAGACGATTCTGATTTAATAGATTCAATACCTGGAGTTGTATTTACTGCTTCTTCTATTAAGTTAGTAATACTAGAATCAATAATTTCTGGGTTAGCCCCCTCTAGCGTAGTTGTAACAGTAAGGATAGGAAATTCAATCGTGGGAAATTTATCAAGGCCAATTTTTTGGAAACTAATAATTCCCAATAAAACAAATATCGCAGAGATCATCCAAGCTAAAACATGTCTTCGAATTGAAATTTCAGGTAATGTCATATCTTATTGGGCTGAAATATTAACTATAGTTTGATCGGTTAAATATCCTGCTCCATCAAGGGCAACTATTTCAGTCTGTTCTAATCCAGAAATAATTTCAACAATACCATTTTGGTTTATTCCCATTTCAATAGTTCGTTGCTCAACTTTATTTCCGTTGATAACATAAACTACTTGACCTGCTGGCCTTAAAACAACACTTTGTTCTGGCACGGCCAGTCCTTGACGAGTGCTAAACACTATTGTGCCTTTCACACTCGCCCCAGGCTGCCAATTTAATTGATTTTCGATATCAGCAATAACATCAATAGACCTACTATCAGACATTAATTTAGGTTTTAATTCTGCAATTTTAGTGAAAATTTCATGCGGTGAAGTAGGTGTTTTAAGTGTTATAGGGGTGCCAGCTTTTAATTTAGACGCTAATTTTTCTGGGAATGGAATGTGAGCCCGAAGTTTTTTATTATTGATAACTTGAAATACTGGATCGCCTATTTTAAGAAAATCTCCTATGGATGGAATTTGTTTTTCAATTCGCCCAGAAATTGGAGCATAAACCTTCGTCTTTTCGAAGCTTGATTGCGCAATATCTTTTTTTGATAGAGCAACTTCAAGCTCTTCAAAGGTTTCATTTTTTTTGGTTAGAATGTCATCCAACGCATTCGATGAAATAAATTTCTTTTCTACTAGTTTCTGATTTCTTTCATAGGTTTTTTCTTGATTTGCGAGTCGAGTTTTTAGACGTCTGACCTCTGCACTTGCCAGACTTAGTTCATATTTATAATTTTTTTCATCAATTTCTGCCAGAAGATCTCCTTTAACAACTACTGAACCAGTCCTTGCATAAAGCTTTATAACCTTTCCTGAGATTTCAGCAGAGACTGTAGGGTCAATGATTCCTTCAACTGATCCTATGGCTGTTTCTTTATCTTCAAAGTTAGCTAGGATGACCTTGCTAGTAGTTATATAAATTTCTTTCTTAACACTTTTATTTTCAGACTCTTTATCACCACAAGCAACAAGTAGCAATAATGAAAATACTAAAGTTAAAAATTGTTGTAAATTATGAATCATGAAAATTTTCCGCCTTAATTAATTCCCAATCAAAATATGGACCAGGGTCCGTTTTTCTTTCTGGTGAAATTTGATTGTGCCCAACAATAGCATTAATTGGGTAGTTGTTACATAGACATTTTAAGAGATTTATAAGTTTCATATATTGTATTTTCTCAAATGGAAAGAAGTCAGAACCTTCAAGTTCTATTCCTATAGAGAAATCATTACAATTAGAGGCATTCTTCCAATTTGATTTCCCAGCATGCCATGCCCTATCTTTACATGACACAAATTGTATTAATTTTCCATTACGTTTAATAAGAAAATGTGCTGAAACTTTGAGCTTATCAATTTCTTTGAAGTATGGATCATATTCAGTATTTAAATTATTCGTAAAAAAATCTTCAATAAATGCACCTCCAAATTTATTTGGCGGTAAGCTGATACTATGGATTACAACCATGCTAATTGTTTTATCTTTTGGCCGAGCGTCAAAGTTAGCAGATTTAAGAAAATGAGCTTCCTTAATCACACCAGTTTCGTCTAAATCATAAAAGTTACATGATGGTTTCATCTAAATCGCTTATAATCTCATAAAAGTAATCTACATGGAAAGTCTAATGGTTTTTGTTAGTTTTTGCATTAAATTAGTAGCCTTGGGGAGAAAGTAATGGATTGGAAATATTTTTATGACTTTGTTATATTTGGTATTGTTGATAATGGAGTGATGCTAATAGGGGCTTTCTTTGGTTTGGGATTAGAAAAATACTTACCAAGCAAATTACAAGTAGGCTTAGGTGCTGTAATTGGTGCAGGTATTGGTAATGCAGTGAGTGACTTCACAGGGGGATTAGCTAGTGGTAATTTGGTGTTGGCAATTGGTACTGGGCTTGGTTGCCTAATTGCTTTGGTAACAATCCCAGTACTCCATAAATTACAGAAATATTTTAGCAAATAAATAATCTTATTTTAAGACTCTATTGTTGTTTATTTTATGAGCTTATCATTCAGATTGGCTTATGGTTCATAGTTACTTTTTTCGTGCTTTTCTTTTTTGATGCTGAGCTAAAATTACTACAGTTTATTTTGTGGGCATCATCAGGGGTCTACTTTGTTTGGTCCTGGGCGCTTGGCGGACAAACATTGGCAATGAGAGCGTGGAAATTAAAATTAATCTTTCCTAAAGACGACCCGTGGCTTTATTTTGCTAGATACTTATTGGCAACTCTTGGGGCTATTCTATTTTTTGTATCTTTTTTATGGGGAATTTTTAATAAAAAGAATCAATATCTGCATGATTTAATTTTGGGATCAGAGATTAAAGACGTTCGAGTTTAGATATTAAAAATAAGCCAATTGATAAAAATATAATAGTTGGTATTAAGGAGCTCATAAATGGTTGCCAGTCATTAAGAAGTCCTATGTGTCTTGTCATTGTGTTTAAGATCTGATACGAAATTCCAATTACAATACCAAGAAACATTTTTAAATATTTTCCTCCCGACCTTTCTTGTAAAAATCCAAAAGGTACTGCAAAAATTAGCATCACAAGTGGCATAATCGGGTGAATTAATTTTTCCCATAATGCAATTTCATAGCGAGTTACTTTTTGATTATTTAATTGTAAATAATTTATAAATTTTGCTAAATTAATAGTAGACATTTTTTCTGGCGATATTATAAGTGCATTCATCATTTCAGGTCGAATCAATGATTTCCAGTTACCATTATCAATAGTGTTCGATGTGACTTTATTATCCTTTAAGACAGTCAATGAGATGTTATTAAGTTTCCATTGACCATCTTGAAACATACCTTCTTTTGCATTAACAATAGTCCTAAGCTTAAAATTTTTATCAAACTCATAAATATGAATATCTTCTAGGGTGCTGTCAGGAAGAACATTTTCGATATTTACAAAACTTGTACCATCCTTTATCCAGAATCCAGATTTAAATTCTTGACTTACAAATGAATCAGTAGAGCTAATTTTTAATCTCTGAGCACTCTTTTCACTATTAGGACTAATAAGATCGCCAATTAAAAAAGTAAGAAAACAAAAAAAGAGCGCAACATATATCAAAGAGGAAGCAATCTTTTTAATTGATAAACCACTGGACCTCATTATAGTAAATTCTGAATTATGTGAAAGCTCACCGACTGTGTACATGGAACCAATAAGGACAGCTAAAGGTATAACTTCATAAACATGACCTGGAATACTTAATGTTACATAATTAATAACCTGTATTAATCCGTAACCACCTTTACCAAGGTCATTAATTTCCTGAACAAAATCAAAAAAAGAAAAAAGAGCAATAAGACCAAGCATTATCATTGCAATATTAATAAAAAATTCTTTATTTAAATATCTTGTTATTTGATTCATTTACTTTTTTAGAAATTTGGTTGTAAATAAAGGCAGATTTAGGGTTCGCCTATAAAATAGATATAGGGTAATAGTTGCAAAAGATAGATGAACTGGCCAAAGCCCATACAATATCTTCGAATTACCAATTGAAACAATACTGTGGGAGACACCTAATAAATTGTTATAGATAACAAATAATAATAAAGCTAGAATAATATTCGCTGAACGCCCTGAGCGAGGATTAATAAAACTTAAAGGAATTGCGAGAAATACTAATAGTAACGCCGAAATAGGCAATGACAGCCTCCAATATAGTTCAGCTTTATACCTAGTTGAATCCGATTTTAAAAGCTCTAACGTGCTCTTTGCCTCATAAACTTCACCAACTTTGATAGCTTGAGCTGTATCTTTTTCAATAAGTATTCCATATTCCTCAAAATAAGTAGTCGAGAACTCTTGCGAATTAGGCCTACCCTCGTAACGCCTCCCTTTTTTCATAATAATATAATCTTCACCTCTTTTATTTTCTATTCTTTCTCCTTCATTAGCAATTATTATTCCAACTTTACTATTCTGTACGGACTGCACAAAAATATTCTTAACTATATTACCAAGCTCACTAAACCCTTCAATATAGAAAATACGATTATCTGATTTTGATTCTTTAAAAACACCAGGGGTTATGGTGGCTAATTCATCTCTACTTTTTAATCCTTTCTTAAATTCTTCTGCCTTATGAACTGCCCAAGGACTTATATAGAACGAGAGAGTTGCAATTAAAATGATGATAGGCAAACTAAATAGAATAATTGGTTTAATAAACTTTGATAAACCTAGACCAGAAGTGAACCATATAACCATCTCACTGTCCTTATACCAGCGTGTTAAAGTTATTAAGACAGTTAAAAACAGTGTTAATGAAAGCAATAATGGTAAATGTTTGAGTAAGTTAAAAACAAGAATAGTGTCGATTGCATCATTAGGTATAATGCCTTTTGCAGCTAAACGAAAAATATAGACCGATCTTTGTGCAATAACAACACCAGATAGGATTAGAATTGTAGATAATGATGTATAAAATAATTCTTTTGTTAAAGACGTTTTAAATAGCATGACTTTAAAGTTTTGATTTCAATACTAAAGGATATTAAATGAAATTCACCATAAAAACAGATTTAATTACTAAAATACCAGCTGATATTATTACTTTAGCAGTTACTAACAAAAACCAAATCTTATGTGGCAAGCAATTAGATGCTTTAACTTTAAAGCATTTGAATAATATTTTAAAGCTAGGCGACCTTTCTAGCAAAACTGGCTCAACTTTATTGATTCATGGTGCTAATAAATACTCTAGAGTGATTTTATTAAGAATCGGAGTTCAAGTAGATTTAACCCCAAAAGAATTTTTTAAAGGGATAGTTAACGCATCTAAGGAACTAAGCAACCTAGATTTTACAAAAATCATATTTCCAATTAATCAGTTTGTTAATAAATTATTAACCGAACAAACCACAACTGAATATCTTGTTAGAGCCTTAGCTGATCAAGGATATATAATAAATTCTTTAAAAACTCAGAATAAATCTAAACCTGCTAATTTCCAAGTTTATCTTCATACAAACCAACCAACTTCAAAAGAAATAAAACAGGGGTTAAAGAATGGCCACGCTATTTCAAAAGGTGTAGACCTTACCAAAGACCTTGGCAACTTACCTCCAAATATTTGTACGCCAACTTATCTTGCTAGCGAAGCAAGAAAATTAGCTCGTGCATACAAAATGAAAGTAACTGTTTTAGAGCAAAAACAAATTGAGAAATTAAAAATGGGCTCTTTTCTCTCAGTAGCTAAAGGAAGTAGAGAGGCACCTAAATTTATAGTTCTGGAACACAAGAGGGGCCCAAAAAATAAAAAACCAGTAGTATTGGTAGGTAAAGGGATAACGTTTGATGCAGGGGGTATATCAATTAAGCCTTCACAAGATATGGATGAAATGAAATATGATATGGGAGGCGCCGCAACAGTCTTAGGTGTGATGAAAACAGTAGGAGAATTAAATCTACCTTTAAATATAATTATGGTTGTCCCCACTTGTGAAAATTTACCTGATGGAAAAGCAGTTAAGCCTGGAGATATAGTTAGAAGTATGTCTGGGCAAACTATAGAAGTTCTCAATACAGATGCTGAAGGTAGATTAATATTATGTGACGCTTTGACATATTCAGAAAGATTTAATCCTGAAGTTGTTATTGATGTTGCAACACTTACTGGTGCTTGTGTTATTGCATTAGGTCATCATGTCTCAGCAGTATTCAGTAATTACAACCCATTAGCGGATGAACTAAAGACTGCCGGTGAAAAGGCATTAGATCCAGTATGGCAGATGCCAATGTGGGATGAATACCAGCCTCAACTAAATAGTAATTTTGCAGATATGGCTAATATTGGCGGTCGAGCGGGCGGAAGTATAACAGCGGCTTGTTTTTTATCAAGATTTGCTAAAAAGTATAATTGGGCTCATATAGATATTGCTGGAACTGCATGGAAGTCTGGAAAAGAGAAAGGCTCAACTGGTCGCCCAGTAAGTTTATTGAGTCAATTCCTTATTAAGCGAACTAAAAATTAATTTTTTATTAAAGACAGGTATTCTTCTTTTGTTAAATAATTTTTTTTATCAATCACATTATTAAGAGATATCCTGCATAGCCAAACTTCATGAGGGTTTGTATTTATTTTTTCAGGGTTACTTACTATATCTGAATTAATAAGAATAATTTCACCATTGGCTGGAGCAATAATGTCTGATGCAGTTTTGACAGACTCAATAGACCCTATGGATGAACCTAAATTAAATTTTTCCCCAAGTACTAAGTCAACGTAAACAATATCTCCTAATAAGTCTTGAGCAAAATTTGTAATTCCCAGGAAATATTCTTCTTCTTGATATGGTTTTATCCATATATGTTCTTTTGTATAAAACAAATTATCAATATAATCCATTACTTACCCCAACTTTATTAAAAAAATATTACAGTATTATAATTTAAAGTGACAAATAAAATTAAACTGTATATCATCATGTGAAGTTAAATAAATCAAGGAAATTAGTGAATTTATATTTAAAAAGTATTTTATTGTTTTTATTTTTATCTTTACCATTCTCCCATCTAGCCATTGCAAAAGAATTATCTCAAACCAAATCACCAAGTCTTTATGTAAAAAATAGTAAAAGTTTAAAAGTACGTTCTTTAAAAGCTATTGTAGTTAATCAAAACACTGGCGAAGTTATTTACCAAAAGAAAGCAGATGTAAAAGCATCAATAGCATCGCTAACAAAATTGATGACTGCAATGGTGGTTCTTGATTCGGGAATGGACCTTAATAAAAAAATCACACTTACAAAAGCTGATATTGATAGAGTGAAGCGAACAACTTCAAGGTTGCCAATTGGCGCTAAATTAAGTAGATATGAGCTATTAAAAGCAGCATTAATATCTTCCGACAATAGAGCAGCTTTTGCTTTAAGCCGATCATATCCTTCAGGCAGAAAAGGGTTTATTAATGCTATGAACGTTAAAGCAATTCAATTAGGTATGCAGAAAAGTCAGTTCCGAGACCCAACAGGATTAGACAAAAGAAATATTTCTACTGCAAAAGATTTACTTAAGCTTGTTAGAGCGGCATATCAATATTCTTTGATAAGGGATTTAACAACCACAGCTTCAGAGAATATTAAAATTGGTAAAAAAAGAAATAGTATTGGCTTTAATAATACTAATCCTTTGGTTAGGAAGGGAGCATGGGATATAGGATTATCAAAGACTGGCTTTATTAGAGAGTCTGGGCGTTGCTTAGTTTTACAAACAGTGATTGATGGTGAGCCAATAATTATTGTTTTGTTGAATTCCTATGGAAAATTGACACGCTTTGCTGATGTAAAAAGAATTAAAAGTTGGATGAATAGGGTGAATAAAAAGAAAACTTAAATTAAGTTTTTTCCGCTGGTTTCTTTTTCCCTGGTTTCTTTTTCCCTGGTTTCTTTTTCTTAGCTTTCTCTTCTATTTCTTTTTTTGATAATAAAATTAATGATTTTTCCAGACTAATCGATTCTGGATCAACATCTTTAGCAATATTTACCTTTATTGCGCCTCTCTGAATATAGTAGCCAAACCTACCTTTATAAACGTCAATAGACCCTTTATTTTCAGGGTCATCTCCAATTTTTATGAATGGTTTGAGAAGGTCAATCGCTTTTTCTAAAGAAATCTTAAATAAGTCTTCATCTTTGGGAATAGATTTAAATTTTCCATTATGATTAACATAAGGACCAAATCTACCAATATTTGCAACAATTTTTTTACCAGTTTCAGGATGCTCACCTAAATCTCTTGGTAATGAAATTAATTTTAAAGCAATTTCTTCATTAAGGTCTGCTAAAGCTATTTCGCTTGGAATAGTTATTCTTTTGGGCTTAATTTTCTTATCTTCCTCTTGCTCACCTAATTGAAGATAGGGGCCATAGGGCCCTATTAATAACATTACATTTTTCTTTGTTGCTTTTTCAACGGCTATTATTTTAGGCTCTTGTGGGAGATCTCCATTTGAACTTCTTGTAAAATCACAATCAGGATATCCAGAGCATGCTATGAAATTTCCTCTCTTACCAAGCTTAGAAAGTAATGGTTTACTACATTTTGGACAATCTTCATCAATAGACTTTTGAGTTATTTTAGAACGGTCTAGGTCTTTTTTCTCATTGATTTGCTGGTGGAAATCTTTCCAAAAATTAGATAACACAGATAACCATTCTTTTTTATCAGCTGCAATATCATCCAACTGAGATTCTAATTGAGCAGTAAAATCATAATCTACATAATGACTAAAATGCTCAGTTAAGAAATCGTTAACAACCTTACCAACATCGGTGGGCATGAATCGTTTTTTTTCAAGTAGAACATATTCTCTATCTTGCAGTGTTGAAATAATACTTGAATAAGTGGATGGTCTTCCAATTCCATATTCTTCTAAAGTCTTAACAAGACTTGCCTCAGAATATCTTGGAGGTGGCTCAGTAAAGTGTTGCTCACCCTTTATTTTTTCAATATTTAAAATTTCACCAACTTCTAGAGGAGGCAGTGTTGATGAATTTTCTTTTTCATCAGACGGGGCATCTTCATCTTCCATATAAACTGACATAAAACCTGGAAACTTTAGAGTTTGTCCCGATGCTCTAAAAATACTTTCCCCTTTTCCAATTTCAAGGTCAACACTAACTGCATCAAATATAGCTGGAGTCATTTGACAAGATAGAGTTCTTTGCCAAATCATTTCGTAAAGTTTGAACTGTTCATCACTCAGATATTTTTTTAAGTTTGCAGGAGTTCTGCTTATATCTGTAGGCCTGATAGCTTCATGAGCCTCCTGAGCATTTTTTGCTTTTGTCTTGTAACCAATAGCAATTTGTGGAAGATATTTCGAATCATAATTACTTTTTATATATCCCCTTATTTGCTGGATTACATCATTTGATAGCGTCATTGAATCAGTTCGCATATATGAAATAAGTCCAACCGTTTCATTTCCTGTATCAATACCTTCGTATAGTTTTTGTGCAACAATCATAGTTCTTTTTGTTGTAAAGCCAAGCTTTCTTACTGCTTGTTGTTGAAGTGTAGATGTTGTAAAGGGTGCCGAAGGATTTCTAATTCTTTGTTTTTTTTCAACTCTTGAAACTCTAGTTTTCCCCCCACTTTTCAAAAGCAATTCACCAACAATTTTTTCACTTTGTCTCTTTTCATTAACGGTAAACTGCTCTATTTTCTTATTATCTAAAATATATAATTTTGAAGAGAATTGTGACTGATTTTTTTTTGCTTCTAGATGTAAAGTCCAATATTCTTTGGCTAGAAATTTTCCAATTTCTGCTTCACGTTCCATTATTAACCTTAGTGCAGGACTTTGAACTCGACCAGCAGAAAGACCATAACGTATTTTTGACCACAGCAAAGGGGATAAATTAAACCCAATTAAATAATCTAAAGCCTGTCTTGATTGTTGCGCTCTTACTAAAGCTAGCGCTATATCTCTTGGCTCTTCAATTGCCTGAATAATTGCTGATTTTGTAATTTCCTGGAATACCACTCTTTTTACTAATTTATTTTTTAGTAATTTTTTTTCATTTAAGATTTCAGCAATATGCCAGGCAATTGCCTCACCCTCTCTATCAGGATCAGTTGCTAAGAGCACCTCATCAGATTTTTTTACTGCTTTTGTGATGGCATCCATATGCTTTTTATTTCTATCAATCAGAGCATATTTCATTTCAAAACTATCTGTATTAATACCTTCTGATTTTGGGAGCAGGTTTCTTATATGTCCATATGACGCTAGAACTTCAAAATCATTACCTAAGTATTTAGATAATGTTTTTGCTTTAGATGGAGATTCAACTATGAGTAGTTTTGTCATTGTATTTTTAAGTTTTACATTAGTAAAAATTATGCATCATAAGGATAAAGCTCACACTATTCAAGTTAAATTGAAGATAAAATAATAATTCTTACCCGAGATTGATGTAAGTTCATTAGAATTCTTTATTCGCTATTGAAAGACCTTCCTCCGTCTACGTTCAATATTTGACTAGTAATGAATGGTGCATTTAATAATAAGAACTCAACTGCTTTGGCAATATCATCCGCATCACCGACTTTTTTAAGCATAGTTTGTGAGATAACTTTTTCTCGATATGGCACATCAAATTCATTTGATTTATCTGGCCATAGAACAGGACCGGGAGCAACGGCGTTAACTCTGATTTTAGGGCCAAGTTCTTGGGCAAGTGATTTAGTTAATGCTGTTAATCCTGATTTTGCAATTGAATAAATAATGTAGTTTTTCTTAGGATTTGTTATATGCGCATCAGTAATATTAATTATAGAGCCACCAGATTTTTTTAGAAAAGGACTAGCTTCTTTTGATAAGAAAAGAGATGCTTTCAGATTGCTACCAATAAGTTCATCCCAATTTGATTCATTAACATCATTTATATTAGTTGGGTAATAGGAGGAAGCATTATTAATAAGAAAATCTAATTGCCCATAGGTCTTAATTGCTTCATTAATTATTAAGGGATAACTATTTGAATCTAAAAGATCTGCTTGAATTATTGAGGCGGAGGACTTTCTAGTTTTGTTTAATTCATCTTGAAGAGAGTTTGCTTCAATCCTTGAGCTTTTATAATGAATAATTAAGTCAATATTGGCTTTATGGAGTCTTCGGCATATTGCTGCACCAACTCGTTTAGCTCCACCAGTAATTATTGCAACTTGTTTTTTTTTATTCATTTTCGGTTTAAATATTAATTGAGGTTATTATAATCTATGAATATGAATAATTTGCTATTTTAAATGCCTATATCTAAAATTAGACCAATTAGAAGTTATGTGCTCAGACAGGGGCGACTTACCAAACATCAAGCAGAAGGGATTAAGTCGCTTTCTTCACTTTATACTATTCCTTTTGGAGATAATATTCTGAACTGGGATAATATTTTTAATGGTGAAGGGAAAAAAATTATTGAAATAGGATTTGGCATGGGTCATACGACTGCTGAAATTGCTGAAACTTTAAATACCTTTAATTTCATTGCGATCGATGTTCATTCTCCTGGAGTAGGAAACCTTTTAAATAAAATAAAAGAGAAAAATTTAAACAATTTAAGAATTATTCAGCATGACGCAGTCGAGGTTTTAGATAGAATGACTTTGGATGATAGTCTTGATGCTATCCATATATTTTTCCCAGACCCATGGCATAAGAAACGTCACAACAAAAGACGTCTAATACAAGAACCTTTTTTGGAATTAATAACCAGAAAATTAAAAAAAGGAGGCTATATTCATGTAGCAACAGATTGGGAGGATTATGCCAATTGGATAATGGATGTATTTAAGAAGAATGCAATGTATAAAGCAAAAAATAGTGATTTTTCAAAAAAACCTCTATATAGACCAAAAACTAAATATGAGAATCGTGGAGTTAATCTAGGACACCAAGTGTGGGATATGGTTTTTATTAAGATTTAACCAACTTTGAATAATTTCATCTGCTTCTTTAACCCCTTGTTTTTTTAAACTAGAAAATAACTGAACAGTAAATTTTGTATGAAAAGAATCAGCCCATTGGGTTTGAACTTTATTTTTTACATCTGAAAGAGCTCTAAGCGATTTATCTTTTGATAATTTATCAGATTTTGTAAGCAAAATATGAATTGGTTTTTGTCTTGGCGCAAACCAATCGAGCATTTGAATATCTAGGATCGTTAAAGGTCTTCTTATGTCCATGACAATAACAAGCCCAGCTAAACTATTTCTTTCTTGAAGATATCGAGGTAATGTTTTTACCCAATGATCCTTAATGGCTCCAGGGACTTTTGCATAACCATAACCAGGAAGGTCTACTAATGACATATGCTCACCAATTTTAAAAAAGTTCATTAATTGAGTTCTTCCAGGTTGCTTACTAACATAAGCAAGACGATTTTGTTTGCTTAAAGAATTAATTGCACTTGATTTTCCAGCATTCGATCTTCCAGCAAATGCAATTTCAATACCTTCATCAATAGGAAGCTCATCAAAGTGATTTACTGAAATAATAAATCTAGCATTTTGTAAAAAAGCCATTTTTTCCCCTTTAGTCTTGAGTTAATGCTATCACGTTGTGCGTATTTTAGTTAAAATGTACCCCCATAAAGAATAAACTTCGGAGTTCTAATGATAAGAATTATTAAGTGTGTTGGTTTGATTATAGTTTTTTCTAGTGTTACGGCAATTGCTGAAACAAAGCTTTCTCCGTCAGAACTAGTTAGTACAAAAAAAATTATTAATAATTTATGTATTGCCTGCCATGCAATTGACGGTAATAGTTCAGTTCCAGCTAATCCAAAATTAGCAGGTCAGCATGCCGCTTATATTACAAAGCAACTTAAGAATTTTAAAATGGGGTTACGAGAAAATGCAGTCATGGCTGGCATGGTTGCTAATCTAACTGAGGAAGATATGAAAAATCTTGGCTATTATTTTTCTGAACAAAATATTCTATTGTCATCAGCGAAAAAAAATGGTGTTGGCTCTATAGGTGAAAATATTTTTCGTGCAGGAATAAAAAATAAGGGTGTAGCAGCTTGTGCCAGTTGTCATGGACCATCAGGACATGGTATACCAGATAAATACCCAAGATTAAATGCGCAACATTCTGAATATACACTTGCTCAATTAAATGCATTCAGACTTGAATTAAGAAAAAATGATCCCGCTGGAGTCATGAGGACAATAGCTCAAAAATTAACAGAAGAAGAGATGCAATCGGTAGCAGATTATATACAAGGCTTAAGGTAGTTAACCAACATGCAACTTAAACCCATCTAATCTGTCATTCATTTTTATCACTAAAGTGTATAATTTTTGAAAACATCCAGTAAAAATCTAAAAAGTTTTATTAGTCTTTTAAGTACTATGCGATTTGCAATTACAATGTTTTCACTTCTTGCAATTGCTTCAATTATTGGAACAGTTTTAAAGCAAAATGAACCCTACAATAATTATATTATTAAATTTGGTCAATTTTGGTTTGATATTTTTGAAAAACTCGGGATGTTTAATGTATATCAAGCTTTCTGGTTTCTTCTGATATTAGTTTTTTTAATTGTTTCAACTTCACTATGTATTTCTAGAAATACCCCTAAAATATTGAAAGACTACAAAGGCTTCCAAGATCGCATTAGAGAAAAATCTTTATTGTCTTTTAAACATTCATATCAATTCCCAGTCAAAAAATTTAGTGTAAAAAAAACTATATCCTTCTTAAAATCACATAATTACAAAGTTAAGTACAAGCCTGTTGAAGGCAACGGGGATTTAATTGTTGCAAAAAAAGGGGATCTTCAAAAGTTTGGATATATTTTTACTCATTTAGCTATTGTGATAATTAGTATTGGTGGACTATTAGATGGAAATCTAGTTTTTAAGGTTCAGGAGTTAATAGGGGCGAAACAAATTCAGTTGATAGACCAACCACTATCTAAAATTTCTTTGAAAGGAAGAATGAGTGAGGATAATCTTTCCTATAGGGCAAGCATTTTGTTATCTGAGGGAGATACAAAAACAGCTGCAATTCTTAGAGCTAAGGAAGGATATCTTGTTCAAGAAATTCCATTCTCAATAACATTAAAAAACTTTAATATTAAGCATTACTCTACTGGGCAACCTAAGTCATTTGAAAGTGAATTATTAGTAAAAGATAAAAAAACAGGCGAAACTATAAATAAAACTATTAGCGTCAATAAACCTTTAACTTATAAGGGTGTAACTATTTATCAGGCTGCTTTTGAGGATGGAGGCTCACAATTAGATTTATTAGTTTGGGATTTGAACTCTTCACAACCTTCTTTTAAAATGAATTCTCAAATTTTTAAAAATAATAAGCTTACTTTTGAAAATCAAAATTTAACCCTAGAGTTTAAAGATTTTAGAAAATTTAATATTTTAGAGGTAGATGAAAATAAAGAAAAAAAACCAAAGCCTACGAATGTAGGGCCAAACTTTTTGTATAAGGTTAGAAATGAATCTGGCCAAGCTAAAGAATACCAAACTTATCAATTACCAATGCTGATAGATGGCAAATATTTTTTTATGAGTGGTATGAGAAATTCACCTCAGGAAGAATTTAAGTATCTTAAAATTCCTGCAGATGAAAATTTAAGTATTGAAGGTTTTATGGTTCTTAAATCTTTATTAAATAACCCAAAAAAAGTTCAAAGTGCAATTAATAAAGGTATCAAAACATCAGCTTTTACAACCTCTGGAAAGAAAGAAGCTTTTAAATTAGGAGCAGAAAATATTATAGGTGCTTTTGTGGGTGGAGGATATAATTCGGTAATAGATGCAATGGATTTAAACATTCCTGATCAAGCCTCAGTTGCAGATAAAGAAAAAGCAATAAAAACTTATATAAATATAATTTATTTAGTTAGTCAAGAGCTAGTGCGTGATTACCAATTTAAGAATAAAAACGATATAGTTTTTCCAGCTAATGACGCTCCAAGATTTATTCAAGATGCTCTAACTGCATATAGTGATAGTTTTTTTTATGGGGTTCCTTTATATCTTGAATTAAAAGAATTTAATGAAGTCCAAGCTAGTGGATTGCAATTAACTAAATCGCCTGGACAATTTTGGGTTTATTTGGGCTCAATTCTTTTGGTATTAGGTATATTTTGTATGATTTATATTCAAGAGATTCGTTTGTGGATTTTTAGAAAAAAGGGAAGTAACAAGTTGATAGTTTCTTTGGCTACTAATAGAGACCGGATAGATTTTGATCAGTATGCAATAGAGTTTAAAGATAAAATTAAAAAAATTATTTAATTGATGGAGTGAGAAATGCTACGAAATATAAAAGATAAATTTATGAATTATTCGTTTGGGTTACTATTGGCCTGCCTAACTATAATTGCAATATCAAAATTTAATAATTTTATGGATAATTATGAGCTGATTATTTTAATTAGTTCAGCTATTACATTTACTTGGATGGGTAATGTATGGCCAAATTTTAGAAAATTATTTATATATACTTTTTTACTGTCATTTATCTCTATTTATTTCTATAAGGGCAGTTTAGAAGAAATAGAGCTTAATTTCTTTCTTAAATATTTTCTATCTAGTCAGTCCGCTATTATGTGGATGACTGCGCTCTATCCATTAAGCCTTCTTACTTACTGGATTTATTTATTTAGCAAGCAAGATTTTTATGGAAATCTTGCAACTAAAATAACTTGGATAGCCACAATGATGGGATTTGTGGGGCTACTAGTTCGTTGGTATGAGTCTTATTTAATCGGCATTGATGTTGGCCATATACCAGTAAGTAATTTATATGAGGTATTTGTTCTTTTCTGTTTAATTACATCTTTACTGTATCTTCATTATGAAGAAAAATTAGCAATAAAAAAATTGGGTGCGTTTGTACTCATCATAATTACTGCAGCTGTTGGGTTTATTCTTTGGTACACCTTTGAAAAAGGTGCAGATGAAATACAACCTTTAGTTCCAGCTCTTCAGTCGTATTGGATGAAAATACATGTGCCTGCGAATTTTATTGGATATGGGGCATTTGCAATGGCAGCTATGATTTCAGTTGCTTATTTACTCAAAGATAAAGGCATCATAGGAAGTTACTTACCAGAGTTAAATGTTTTGGATGAGATGACTTATAAAGCGATATCAATTGGCTTTATTTTCTTTACAATTGCAACAATATTAGGCGCTGTTTGGGCCGCCGAGGCTTGGGGAGGTTATTGGTCTTGGGATCCAAAAGAAACTTGGGCATTAATAGTATGGTTAAATTATGCGGCATGGCTTCATTTAAGATTAATTAAAGGATTAAGAGGTACTATGCTAGCTTGGTGGTCTCTAGCAGGCTTACTTATAACAACTTTTGCTTTTCTTGGAGTTAATTTATTTTTATCTGGCCTTCATTCATATGGTGAACTTTAGATTGTTTTGCTATATTTTAATGTAAAATATATTTAAGAAGAATTAACAAGAAAAATAAAAATCACATAATGTCTGATAATTTAATAAATATTGAAAATCTTACTTTTGGTTATGGGAAGGAGCTTCTTCACAAAGGAATTAATATGGAATTCCAAAGAGGTAAGGTATCTGCAATTATGGGTGGAAGTGGAAGTGGTAAAACTACTATTTTAAAGCTTATCGGGGGCCAAATTCAGCCTAAGTCAGGAAGTGTGTCTATTGATGGGCAGGTTGTCCACAATCAGAATTTATCCGGTATTTACAAATTAAGACGTAAAATGGGCATGTTATTTCAACATGGTGCTTTATTCACCGATTTATCAGTTTATGAAAATGTTGCATTCCCTATGAGGGAGCACACAGACCTCCCTGAAAATATAATTAAAGATTTAGTTTTAATGAAATTAAATGCAGTAGGTCTTCGTGGAGCTTATAAGTTAATGCCTACAGAATTATCTGGAGGTATGGCTAGAAGAGTTGCTCTTGCAAGAGCTATTGCACTAGACCCTGATATTATTATGTACGATGAGCCATTTGCAGGATTAGATCCAATCTCAATGGCTGTAATTTGCGACTTAATTCGAACACTAAATGATGCTCTTGGGGCAACTTCAATTATTGTTACTCATGATGTTGCAGAAACTTTTTCTTTTGCAGATTATATTTATTTTGTCGCAGATGGGATTGTCGCTGCTGAAGGGTCTCCAAAGCAATTAATGGCCTCAAAACTTCCGTTCGTTAAACAATTTATTCATTCGGAAAAAGATGGACCAGTGCCATTTCATGTGTCTGCACCATCTTACAATTCAGATTTGGCGCTTTAGGAATTTAAAAATATGAAGATCCTAATAAATTTTTTTGAAAAAGTTGGTTACTCAATTACTAGTAGAATTAATCGTCTTGGAATGGCCACAAGACTTTTCTTTTTAATAATTATTTCTTCAGGTGAGAGTTTTAGAAGATTTCATTTAACTATGAAAGAAATTTACTTTACGGGTGTAATGTCTTTAGTAATTATTATAGTCTCTGCTTTTTTTGTAGGAATGGTTCTAGGTTTGCAAGGGTATTATACGCTTCAGAAATATGGATCATCTGAGGCAATAGGGGTTTTAGTTGCTCTTGCGTTAGTTAGAGAGTTAGGTCCAGTAGTAACAGCCCTTCTTTTTGCGGGAAGAGCGGGAACTGCAATTACTGCAGAAATTGGATTAATGAAAGCAACTGAACAATTATCAGCAATGGAGATGATGGCAGTTAATCCCGTTGGTAGAATTATTGCTCCTCGTTTTTGGGCAGGAGTGATTGCAATGCCAATATTAGCATCTATCTTTTCAATGGTTGGCATACTCGGTGGCTATGTTGTTGCTGTTATTGTAATTGGAGTTGATGAAGGTGCATTTTGGTCTCAAATGCAGGCAAATGTTGATTTTAGATATGATATTGTTAACGGAGTAATAAAGAGTCTAGTATTTGGCGTAGCTTGTACCATAATTGCCCTTTTTGAAGGCTTTGATGCCCCTCCAACTGCAGAAGGAGTTAGCCGGGCGACTACAAGAACAGTAGTAACATCATCGTTAGTGATATTAGGACTCGATTTTATATTGACCTCTTTTATGCTTGGTGGGTAAACTGATTAAAATAAGGAAATTATATGGATAAAATTAAACTTGATGCTTGGGTCGGAATTTTTGTGGCAATTGGAGTAATCTCTTTGCTTGGACTTGCTATGAAGGTTGGAAATTTAACTTCTAATGATATAAGGGAAACTTATTCGGTTATAGCTCACTTTGAGAATATTGGAGGATTGAAGCCAAGAGCCCCAATAAAAGCTGCCGGCGTCGTTGTTGGGAGAGTAAAATCAATTGTTTTTGACACAAAAGCCTATCATGCTGTTGTGAAAATTGATATTGATAAACGATACGCTTTCCCAAAAGATACTTTTGCAAACATTTATACAGCAGGCCTCCTTGGTGAGCAATACGTTGGCTTAGAGGCTGGGGGCGATATGAATAATCTAGCTGAAGGAGATAGAATTACTCAAACTCAAGATGCAGTTGTTTTAGAAAAATTAATTAGTCAATTTTTGTATAGCAAGGCATCTGAAGAGGAGTAATAAATTGAAAAAATATCTTATTAAATTATTTTTATTAGTCACATTTATTTCATGTAATTCTATTGCTGCATTGGGTCCTGAAGAGTTGGTTAAAAAAACAGCTGAAGATGTTATCTTTGCTATTAAGTCAGATCAAGAAATTCAAAAAGGTAATAAAGAAAAGATTTATAAATTGGCGGAGGAGAAAATACTTCCAAATTTTGATTTTGAAAAAGTCGCACGTCTAGTATTGGGTCGAGCCTGGAGATCGGCAACTGACGATCAAAAAGAAGGCTTTATTGCTGAATTCAGAACACTTTTATTAAAAACATATGCAGTAGCTTTATCAAAATATCAAGATCAGGAAATAAAATTTAAACCAACAAGGATGTCAGATACAGATGAAATCGTTATAGTTAAAAGCGAAATTATTCAAAACGGAGCTCAACCAATTAGGGTTAATTATGCATTATCGAAAAGAACTGGAAAGTGGCTTGTTTTCGATATTGTAATTGAAGGCGTAAGTTTAGTTACTAATTATAGAAGTCAATTTTCAAGTGTGATTAAAAAAAATGGGATGGATACTTTAATCAAAAAATTAGAAAAAAAAAATAAAGGTAAGAAATAAAATGAATCCAATAGAATTTCAAAATAATAATTGGATTATGAAGGGCGATATTACATTAAATCAAGTACCAAGTATCATCAAATTAACCATCGGTTATGAATGGAAAAATTCTGTTCTAATCGATTTAATTGAAGTAGAAGAAGTCGATACCTCATTATTAGGATTGATATTTGAGTGGAAGCGACAAGCTAAAAAATATAACAAAACTGTGAGCGTAAAAAATACTCCCGCTAACCTAGAAAGTCTGGCTAAACTTTATGGCGTAGAAGAATTTATTTCTTAATAATTAATTTTCAATATACAAACTAAATTTAAAAGATCAATTAACAATTTGATGAAAAAAGCTATTGCATTTAAGAGCGTTAAAAAAAATTATGGCAAATTAAAAGCTGTTAATGGAATTACCTTGTCAATTAAAGAGGGAGAATTCTTTGGATTGCTAGGACCCAATGGCGCTGGTAAATCCACATTGATTAATATGTTAGCAGGTTTAGTAAGGCCAACATCTGGTTCTATATCTGCAATGGGATTTGATGTTGTTAAAGACTACCAAAATGCTAGACATTCCCTTGGGATAGTTCCACAAGAACTAGTTTTCGATCCATTTTTTAATTTAAGAGAAATGCTTCGTTTCCAGGCAGGATATTTTGGCAAAGGTAAAAGTAATGATGCTTGGGTCGATGAAGTTATTGAGCGCTTAGATTTAAAAGCAAAAGCTTCTACTAATATGAGAATGCTTTCAGGTGGAATGAAAAGGAGAGCTTTAATAGCTCAAGCCCTTGTTCATAGACCCCCAGTAATTGTATTGGATGAGCCTACTGCTGGTGTGGATGTAGAGTTAAGACAAAAATTATGGACTTTTATTAAAGAATTAAATACAGAAGGACATACAATTGTTTTGACCACTCACTATCTTGAGGAGGCTGAAGCTTTATGTAATAGAGTGGCGATGCTTAGAGCTGGAAAAGTAGTTGCTTTAGATACTACAACCAATCTCCTAAAAAAATTTGCAGCAAAAAATTTAAAACTTAGACTGTCCTTAAAAAATAAATTTAAATTATCAAGCATTATTAAGGGAATAAACTTTTCTGTAGACGGTGATTTTTATACTTTCGAATTAAAAAAAATTGACGATATTGGTAGAATTATTTCAGCCTTAAATAAAGTGTCTATAGAAATATTGGATATGGAAACTGTAGACCAGGACCTAGAGAATATTTTTTTAAAGCTGACAGGGAATGAAATTAAGTATGAATAATATACGTAATCAATTAATAGGTACATGGACCCTCTTAAAAAAAGAACTTCTTAGATTCTGGCGTGTGGCTTTCCAAACAGTTGCTGCACCTGTAATTACAGGAATATTATATTTACTCATTTTTTCTCATGTGCTTGATGGCCGGCTTGAAGTTTATGAAGGCGTCCCTTATATGGCCTTTTTAATTCCTGGATTAATTATGATGTCTCTTCTACAAAATTCTTTTTCTAATAGCTCATCAAGCTTAATTCAGGCAAAAGTAATGGGCAATATTGTTTTTCTCTTATTAACCCCTTTAAGTTATATTCAATTATTTTTTTCGTTTCTTATTGCATCAATTGCAAGAGGGATATTTGTTGGATTTTGTATTTATTTGATTGCTACTTTATATATTGATCTACCTATTAAACATCCATTGATAGTATTTTTATTTGCTTTTTTTGGAGGAGGGCTAATGGGAGCATTTGGAATAGTCGCTGGAGTATGGTCTCAACGATTCGACCAAATGGCAGCTTTTGGAAATTTCGTTATTATGCCTTTATCAATGTTATCCGGCGTGTTTTATTCTATTCATTCATTGCCAGTATCATGGCAAAAAGTCTCACAATTAAATCCATTTTTCTATATGATTGATGGATTCAGGTACGGGTTTTTTGGACAATCAGATGTATCACCATATTTTAGTTTAATTATTGTCATTTTATTTTTTATTGTCCTATCTTATGGCACGATTCGAATGTTAAAATCTGGTTATAAACTAAGGGGATAAATGTTATTACCTAGCCAAATAGAAGAAATAATTGTCGATAATTTAGATTGTATTTTCATCGAAGTTAAGGGAGACGATGGGACTCACTTTGAAGCAACTATTGTTAGTTCTCTTTTTAAAGATCAATCTATGATTCAACAGCACCAAATGGTTTATAAGGCTTTGGGCGATATGATGAAACAGGAAATACATGCTTTATCGATCAAAACAATTACCCCAGATGAATGGGAAGAATTTAACAAATAAAATAATAATGGAGATAGTAGAATGACTGACAATTTAAAAATTAAACAATTAATTGATGATAACGAAGTAATTCTTTTCATGAAAGGAAATCCTAAGTTTCCCCAATGTGGATTCTCAAGCTTAGCATGCCAGGTCTTAGATGCATGTGGAGGAAAATATGAAACATTTGATGTATTACAGGATCCTGATGTTCGAGAAGGAATTAAGCTATTCTCAAATTGGCCAACAATTCCGCAGTTATATATTAAAAGAGAGTTTATTGGGGGATCAGATATCATAAAAGAAATTTATGAGTCTGGCGAACTTGCTAAATTAATGCCTCAAAAATAGCTTTTGGATAAGCTTATAATAAATGGCCAGAAAGAGCTAAATGGCGATGTTTATATTTCTGGTGCTAAAAATGCTGCATTACCTATTCTAATTGCCTCTTTATTATCTAAAGAAGTATTGAAATTAAAAAACGTCCCTAATCTTTTTGATATAAAAACAACAGAGAAGCTCTTATCTACTATGGGCGTAGAAATCTCAAAAACTGATTCTTTAATGGAGCTAACTGCTAGAGATATAAAAGACTTTCAAGCCCCTTATGATTTAGTGAAAACTATGAGGGCGTCTATTCTTGTTTTAGGCCCTTTGTTAGCAAGATTTGGAAGTGCAAGAGTTTCGTTGCCAGGTGGTTGCGCAATTGGATCTAGGCCTGTTGATATACATATTAAGGGCCTTGAGGAAATGGGAGCTTCAATTAAAATTGAAAATGGCGATATAGTTGCATCTACCAATCGATTGCCAGAGGGTAAATTGATTGGAGCAGAAATTCTTATGAGCCAAGTGACTGTGACTGGAACTGAAAATTTAATGATGGCAGCGTGTCTTGCGAAAGGAAAAACTATACTTAAAAATTCCGCTAAAGAGCCTGAAGTTATTGATTTAGGAAATTGTTTAATCAAAATGGGAGCAATTATAAAGGGATTGGGTACGGATATAATTACGATTGAGGGAGTTGAGGAATTAAACGGTGCAGAGCATTCAATTATTTTTGATCGAATCGAAGCGGGCACCTATATGGTAGCAGCTGCTATGACAAATGGAGAATTAAGATGTATTGGAGTTGAGTATAATAAAATGACATCTATTATTAATAAATTAAGAGAAACAGGGGTTGAAGTTATTGAGTTAAATAATACTGTTACAGTTAAAAGTAATGGTAAGTTAAATGCTGTAAGTATAGAAACAGCTCCATTTCCAGGATTTCCAACCGATATGCAAGCTCAATTTATGGCATTAAACACCATTGCAGATGGTGTTAGTGAAATAAAAGAGACAATTTTTGAAAATAGATTTATGCATGTTCAAGAGTTAATTAGAATGGGAGCTGATATTGAAATTAATCAAAATACAGCAATTGTAAGAGGTGGTAAAATACTGGAAGGTGCTAGTGTTATGGCAACGGATTTAAGAGCATCAGCATCTTTAGTTCTTGCTGCTCTATCAGCTAAAGGGACCACTGTGATTGATAGAATTTATCATTTAGATAGAGGTTATGAGAATTTAGAGAAAAAATTTAACCAGATTGGGGCACAAATAGAGAGGGTTAGTTAACATGATTACGATTGCTTTATCAAAAGGAAGAATTTTTTCTGAGACCATGCCAATTCTTAAGGCGGCTGGAATATATTGTGAAGAAAATCCAGAAACTTCTCGAAAATTAGTTTTAAAAACCAATGATGAAGGGATTCAACTTATTATTGTACGAGCTTCGGATGTGCCTACTTATGTTGAATGGGGTGGGGCAGATTTAGGGATAGCTGGTAAAGATATCTTGGATGAGTATGAAGGAATTGGGCTTTATCAACCTTTAGATTTAAATATTGCTAAATGTAAAATGATGGTTGCCTGTAGAAAAAATTTTAATTATGAAGAAAATGTTAAAAAAGGAATGCGTTTAAGAGTAGCTTCAAAGTATGTTGGCGCTGCGAGAGCTCACTTTGCTAAAAAAGGTTTACATATAGATTTAATTAAATTATATGGGTCGATGGAGCTTGCGCCTATTGTAGGTTTATCAGATGTAATTGTAGATATAGTGAGCTCAGGAAAGACTCTAGAAGCTAACCAACTAGAAGCAGTTGAAGAAATAGGAGAGATTAGCTCTAGATTGATAGTAAATAAAGCATCTTTAAAGATTAATAGAGAAATTCTGCAGCCGATGATTGATAAATTTTCAATTGCAGTTCCAAATTAAATTGTGGATATTAAAAGACTAAAATCAACTGATAACAATTTTTTGTCCGAGCTTAAAACGCTTTTAACTTTTAATGCTGATGATAATGAAGAAATTATTAAAGCTACAAATGACATTATCAATCAAGTTAGAAAAAATGGTGATCAAGCGGTTTTAGATTTTACGAAGAAATTTGATCGTGTTAATACTAATAGCTTACAAAGTTTAGAAATAGTGCAAAGTGAATTAACTGAGGCATTAAATAGTATTTCTAAGGAAACAAAACAATTCTTAGAGCTTGCCGCAGAAAGAATTACCGAGTATCACCTTAAACAAAAGGCTGAATCTTGGTCATACAAAGATGATTTGGGATCTAGTTATGGCCAAAAGATAACCCCATTAGATCGTGTTGGATTATATGTACCTGGCGGAAAAGCTGCATACCCATCATCAGTTTTAATGAATGCTATTCCTGCAAAAATTGCTGGAGTAAAGGATTTGGTTATGGTTGTCCCTACACCTGATGGCAAAAAAAATGATTTAGTTTTAGCTGCTGCAAAAATTGCAAAAGTCGATAGAGTTTTTACAATAGGCGGTGCGCAAGCAATTGCTGCCTTAGCTTATGGCACTCAAACAATCCCAAGAGTTGATAAGATTGTGGGCCCAGGAAATGCATATGTAGCAGAAGCGAAAAGAAAGGTATTCGGCACTGTTGGAATAGACATGATTGCCGGGCCTTCAGAGATAACTATTATATGTGATGGAAATACAAACCCTGATTGGATTGCAATGGACCTATTTTCTCAAGCAGAACATGATGAGCTGTCACAATCTATATTAATTACTACTGATGCAAATTTTTTAAATTCAGTTATGGCCAGTATTGATAAATTAATCGTTGATATGATTAGGAAAGACGTAATTATTTCCTCATTGAGTAATAGAGGAATTTTTATTTTAGCTAAGGATTTAAAAGAAGCAGCTGCAATATCAGATTATATAGCTCCTGAGCATCTCGAACTTTCAGTTGAAGATCCTGAAGAGTTGCTAAAAAACATTAATCATGCCGGCGCAATTTTTATGGGAAAAAATACTTGCGAAGCAGTCGGAGACTATTGTGCTGGACCAAATCACGTTTTACCAACATCAGGAACAGCTAGATTTTCATCTCCTTTGGGTGTTTATGATTTTCAAAAAAGATCTAGTTTAATTTCTTTGTCTCCAGAAACAGCAAGTAACTTAGGCCATGTAGCTTCAGCACTTGCAGAAGGTGAGGGTTTGCAAGCACATTCAAAATCTGCGAAATATAGGATCATCGACAAAAATGAGTAAGTATTGGAGTGATATTGTTAGTAGATTGACTCCGTATACGCCTGGCGAACAACCAAAAGATAAGATTTTGCTTAAACTAAATACGAATGAAAATCCTTATAGCCCAAGCAGTAAAGTCTTAGATGCTATTAAGTCAAACGTTGAAGAAAGTCTGAGATTGTACCCAGATCCTCAAAGTGAGGCTTTAAAAGAGACAATTTCTAATTATTATGACTTATCAAAATCTAATATTTTTGTTGGTAATGGGTCAGATGAAATTCTTGCATTCATTTTTCAGGCTTTACTAAAAAAAGATGCACCCGTTTTATTCCCAGATATTACTTATAGTTTTTACCCCGCTTATTGTAGCCTTTACGATATTAAGTATAAAAAAATTAAATTAGATAAAGAATTAAATATAAACCTTGAAGATTATTTGATTAATAATGGCGGTATTATTTTCCCTAATCCAAATGCCCCTACCGGCATCCCTAAAAGCTTAGTTGATATTGATAATTTATTAAAACTCAATCAAGAAAGTGTTGTAGTAGTTGATGAAGCCTATGTTGATTTTGGAACAGAGTCAGCAGTCAAATTAGTTAGTCATTATAAGAATTTAGTGATAACCCAGTCATTTTCAAAATCAAGATCATTAGCAGGGATAAGGTTAGGATGTGCTTTTGCTAATGAAGACTTAATTGAAGCACTTAATTGTATTAAGAATAGTTTTAATTCCTATCCTGTTGATCGTTTAGCTCAAGTTGCCGGTATTGAAGCAATTAAAGATGAAAATTATTTTAGCCTGACAAGGGTTAAAATTATTGAAGCAAGAATATTTTTAGAAAAAGAGTTACTTTTGATGGATTTTGAAGTTCTTCCTTCGGGAGCAAATTTTGTATTTACTAAACACAAATCAAAAGATGCAATGATTATTTTTAAAAAATTAAGAGAATTAGGTGTATTAGTTCGCCATTTTAGTGAGCCAGAAAGAATCTCGCAGTACTTAAGAATTACTATTGGAACTATGGAAGACATGCAGAAGCTTATTTCTATCTTAAAGAAAGTGCTCTGATGAAAAAAGAGTATCTTGATTCAAAGTTGTGTAAAGTATGCAAAAAATCTTTTACTTGGAGAAAGAAATGGGAAAAAGTCTGGGATGAAGTGAAGTATTGTTCTGAACGTTGTAGAAGGGCAAATTAGTCAAACTCATGATAAAATTAAAACTATGAAACGAATAGCAAAAGTATCAAGAAAAACTAAAGAAACTGATATTAGTGTAGAAATTAATATCGATGGCAATGGAACATCTAACTTAGATACTGGCATTGGATTTTTAGATCATATGCTTGAACAAATTTCAAGACATGGATTATTTGATTTAACGATTAAAGCGAAAGGTGATCTGCATATTGATGCCCACCACACTGTGGAAGATATTGGGATTACTTTAGGTCAAGCTTTTGATAAAGCGATAGGAGATAAGTTAGGTATTCGTCGCTATGGTCATGCTTACGTCCCTCTAGACGAAGCTTTATCTAGGGTTGTGTTGGATATATCTGGTAGACCAGGATTGGAGTTAAATGCGGAATTTACTAGGTCTAGAATCGGAGATTTTGATGTGGATCTGATTCATGAGTTTTTTCAAGGATTTATAAATCATGCAAACATTACATTACATATTGACAATATGAAAGGTGAGAACGCTCATCACCAAGCTGAAACAATCTTTAAGGCTTTTGGAAGGGCTTTAAGAGTGGCCGTGGAATTAGATGACAAAATAAAAGGTGTCATGCCTTCAACCAAAGGCTCTCTTTAATTTATAAAATTTTTTAAATTCAATTTATGATTGCAATTATCGATTATGGAATAGGTAACTTAAGATCAGTCCATAATGCTGTCAGTTTTATATCACCTAAAACTAAATCAATTGTTACTAGTGATCCAGATGTTGTTGATAATGCAGATAGAGTTATTTTTCCTGGGCAAGGAGCGATGCCTGATTGCATTTTACAGCTAGAAAAAAGAGGTCTGAAAGAATCAGTAATTGAAGCTGCAAAGCAGAAACCTTTTTTAGGTATTTGTTTGGGTCTCCAAATGCTGTTTGAAAAAAGTGAAGAAGGAAATGTAAGTGGTTTTGGTTTGCTACCAGGAACAGTAAAACGTTTCCAATTAAATAAAAATGAAAGAATCAAAATTCCCCATATGGGCTGGAATAAAGTCCATCTGTCCAACCCTCACCCAATGTGGAATAAAATAGATTCAGATAGTAGGTTTTATTTTGTGCACAGTTTTTATGCTGAGGTTACTAATAAAAGCTTAGAAATGGCAACCTCAAGCCATGGAGAAAAATTTACATGCGCAATTGCTAAAGATAATATTTTTGCAGTGCAATTTCATCCAGAGAAAAGTTCTGAGTTAGGATTGCAATTATTGAAAAATTTTATTTCTTGGAATATTTAATTTAAAATTATGATAATTATCCCAGCAATAGATCTTAAAGAAGGTAGATGCGTCAGGTTAAAACAAGGGTTGATGAATCAATCAACTATTTTTTCTGAAAATCCAGCTCAAATGGCAAGAAAATGGTTAGACCTTGGAGCAAAAAGATTGCATTTGGTTGATCTTGATGGTGCTTTTGCAGGAAAGCCTGTTAATAATGATGCGGTTAAATCAATTGTATCTGAAGTTGGTAACGATATCCCAATTCAATTGGGTGGAGGTATTAGAAATTTAAATACCGTTGAGAATTTCTTAAATAGCGGTGTTGATTCAGTAATTATAGGAACAGCTGCTGTCACTAACCCCGGATTTTTACACGAGGCATGTTATGCATTTCCTGGTCAAATTATAGTTGGCCTGGATGCAAAAGATGGAGATGTTGCAATTAATGGTTGGGCAAAACTTACAGGGCACAATGTGATTGATTTGGCTCAAAAATTTGAAGAGTATGGAGTGGAGTCGATTATTTATACTGATATTGGTCGAGATGGAATGATGGGGGGCGTTAATATTGAAGCAACGGTAAAATTATCAGAATCATTAAAGATACCTGTAATTGCTAGTGGAGGAGTCTCAAGTATAAAAGATATTGAAATGTTATGTGATGTTTCAAATATTGGCATTAGGGGGGTTATAACTGGCACAGCTATTTATGAGGGTACCTTAGACTTTAAAAAAGCCCAGGAGTTAGCTGAGCGTTTAACAGGATAAATATGAGTGTCGCTAAAAGAATTATTCCATGTCTTGACGTAAATGACGGTAGAGTTGTTAAAGGGGTTAACTTTGTTGAATTAAAAGACGCAGGAGATCCAGTAGAAATTGCGAAAAAATATAATGAAGAAGGAGCGGATGAATTAACCTTTTTAGATATTACCGCTAGTTCTGATAATAGAGGGCTTTTGTTTGATATTGTTGAGAAAGTTGCAAAACAAATTTTTATTCCGCTAACAGTTGGAGGTGGAGTAAGGTCGTGTGAAGATATTAGAAATCTTTTAAATGCTGGAGCAGATAAAGTTGGAATAAATACATCAGCAATTTTAAACCCAGATTTGATTGCTGAGTCTACTAGTCGTTTTGGGTCACAAGCAATTGTGGTTGCGATAGATGCAAAAAAAGTTGATGATCATTGGGAAGTTTTTACCCATGGAGGACGGAATACAACAGGAATTAATGCTGTAAGTTGGGCCAAAAAAATGGCTAAGCTGGGAGCAGGAGAATTACTTATTACGAGCATGGATAGAGATGGAACAAAAAAAGGGTTCGATAATGAGTTAATGAAATTAATTTCTGATGTTGTTGAGGTTCCGATTATTGCATCAGGTGGCGTTGGTATTCTTCAACATTTTGTAGATGGAGTTATTGATGGAGAGGCTGACGCAGTTCTTGCGGCAAGTATTTTTCATTATGGAGAATTTACTATTCAAGAAGCAAAGCAATATATGGCAAAAAATAATATAGAGGTGAGATTATGAGTAACTGGATGAATAATGTGCGTTGGGATTCGGATGGATTATTACCAGTTATTGTTCAGGATGCAAGCTCAAATAAGGTACTTATGTTTGCATGGATGAACCGTGAAACACTTGAGGAGTCAATAAAGAAAAGGAAGGCAATTTATTGGTCTCGCTCCAGGAAGCAAGTCTGGGTTAAAGGAGAGGAGTCAGGACATTATCAAAATATAGAAGATATGTATTTAGATTGTGACAATGATGTTTTAATTATAAAAGTAAAACAAGAAGGTGGCATAGCTTGCCATACTGGCCGAGAGAGCTGCTTTTATAACCGAGTTAATATGAAAAAGAATGAAATAGAAGAGTGCGAAAAAATTATTAAAAATCCTAAAGAAATTTACAAGGATAAAAAATGAAAGATGAGTATTTAGAGAGCTTATTAAGCCTTATTAAATCAAAAAAGAATGATGATCCTGAAATTTCTTATACAGCGTTTCTTCAGCATAAAGGACTTAATGAAATTTTAAGTAAAATCTCTGAGGAAACTGAAGAAACTATTATTGCTGCAAAGACAGAAGGGAATGAACAATTAGTCCATGAAATTGCAGATTTATGGTTTCATTGCTTAGTTTTGTTATCACAAAAAAATTTAACTGTGGATGATATTACAAACGAATTAAAAAATAGACAAGGAACCTCAGGAATTGAGGAAAAGAATAATAGAGTGAAAAAGAGATAAATATGGATAATTGTATTTTTTGTAAGATTTCTCAAAAAAAAATACCATCTACTATCGTTTATGAAGATGAAGAGATGTTAGCATTTAAAGATATAAACCCAATTGATAAAGTTCATTTATTAATAATTCCAAAAGAGCACATTGTAAATTTAATAGAATGTAATTCAGACCACCAAAACATTTTAAGTAAGATGTTATTATTAGCACCTAAATTAGCTAAAAAATCTGGTTTAAAGGGTTTTCGAACAATGATTAATTCCGGCAAAGAGGGTGGACAAGAAGTTTTTCATATTCACTTTCATGTTTATGGCGGAAGTGAAAAATTAGCAAAATTGTAATTAGGAGAAAGTAATGCCTGGAATAAAAGAATGGTTATTAATTTTATTAGTAGTGTTAATTGTTTTTGGTGCCGGAAAGCTAAGAAACATTGGGGGCGATTTAGGTGCAGCCGTTAAAAGTTTTAAAGAAGGTATGAGCAATACCAAAAAGAAAGTAAGTAAAAAGAAAGTTAAGAAGTAGAGCTATAAAACTAATTATGTTTGATATTTCAATTGCAGAATTAATTATCATTTTTTTATCAATAATATTGTTTGTATCACCAAATAATATTCCCATTTTGGCAAGAGGGGCAGGGAAAATTACAAAGAAAGTTAAAATTTTTATTTCAGATATTAAGAAAGAATTAGAACGAGAAAGCAAATTCAAAGAATTAAAAAATATTGAAAAAGAAATTAAAAAGAAATCTAAATAAATTGTGAGTAGATTAAATATTTTCTTCGGCCATTTTTTAGAATTAAGATCAACTCTAATCAAATCTCTTTTTATCTACCTTATTGTTTTTTTTGCAATGATGCCATTTGCAAATGAAATTTATTACTTTTTCTCTCAACCATTATTAGATCAATTAACTTCATTAAATGGCTCTATTATCTCCACAAAACTTACTTCTACATTTATAGTACCTTTCAAAATAACTGCATATTGCGCATTAATTATTGCATTACCTTTTATATTTTTTCAAATTTGGAATTTTATTTCTCCTGGCCTATATAAAAATGAAAAGCTATTCATTTTGTGGAGTATGTTTTTTGCTTTTATCTTATTTGTTGCCGGTACACTATTTGTTTATTTTTTAATTTTCCCCATTATATTTAGCTTCTTTGTTAGTTCTACACCAAACGATGTAGAACTCATGATTGATATATCTAGTTACTTACAAATGATAATTGCACTTTTCTTAGCATTCGGATTAGCTTTTGAAGTCCCATTATTATTAATTACTGCTGTAAAATTTAATTGGGTTAAAATTAAAACACTAGAAAAAAATAGATCATATATTGTTGTAGCTGCATTTATTTTTGGCGCTATTTTTACACCACCAGATATAATATCTCAGTTGTTATTAGCTTTACCTATTTTATTTTTATATGAAATAGGATTATTTATTTCAAAAAATAAACTAATTAACAGACATTAGGTCTATCAGTTTATTCAGTAATTTTATATAATGCTGAGCTAACTATTTTTAATTTCCTCATATTTTATAAAGGCCTCAATGGCAAATAAAAGTAAAAAAGTAAATCTTGATAGAAGACGTTTTTTAGTTACTGCTACATCAGTAACTGGCGCTATTGGTGCAACTGCGCTTGGCGTTCCCTTTGTTTCTAGTATGCTTCCAAGCGAAAAAGCAAAAGCAGCTGGCGCCTCAGTGCAAGTTGATGTGAGCAAAGTTGAACAAGGAAAAGTGTTAACAACAGAATGGAGAGGCCAGCCTGTTTGGATTTTAAATCGATCAGATGAAATGATTAATTCTCTAAAAAGTAACCCAAAAAAATTAGCAGACCCTAACCTGAAGGTTTCATCTCAACAGCCCAAATACTGTCAGAACAAAACACGTTCGATAAAGCCTAATATGTTGGTGATTGTAGGCATATGCACCCATCTTGGGTGTGCACCATCACCAAGGCTTTCACCAAAAGGTGATATGGGTGAAAATTGGGAAGGTGGTTTCTTTTGTCCCTGCCACGGATCTAAATTTGACTTAGCTGGTAGAGTGTTTAAAGGATCTCCTGCACCAACAAATCTTGTTGTTCCTCCTCATAAATATCTTGACGAGAATATTATTATTCTTGGTGAAGACACCAAGGAAAAAGCATAAATGGCTAAAAAAATTGACAGCCAAGATTCAGCTGGCTTTATTGGTTGGATTGATGAAAGATTTCCCCTTTCTTCTTTTATAAAAAATCATTTAACAGAATATTACGCACCTAAGAATTTTAATTTTTGGTATTTATTTGGGGCACTCGCACTTTTTGTTTTTGTGATGCAAATCCTCACAGGTATTTTTCTTACCATGCATTACAAACCTGATGCAGCGCAAGCCTTTGCATCAGTTGAATATATTATGAGAGATGTTTCTTTTGGATGGTTGATTCGCTATATGCATTCAACTGGTTCATCTTTATTTTTTGTCGTCATTTACCTCCACATGTTTAAAAGCTTGATGTATGGCTCCTACCAAAAACCACGTGAATTACTCTGGATTTTTGGTGTAGCAATCTTTCTTGCTTTAATGGCCGAAGCATTTTTTGGTTATTTATTGCCATGGGGACAAATGTCATATTGGGGGGCTCAGGTAATTGTAAATCTATTTGCTGCTGTTCCATTTATAGGCCCCGACTTGGCTGAATGGGTTCGAGGAGATTATTTAATTTCAGATGCAACTTTAAATCGATTTTTTGCATTTCATGTAATCGCTTTGCCACTCGCTCTTGCCGGGTTAATCTTAACTCATTTAATTGCGCTACATGAAGTTGGCTCAAACAATCCTGATGGCGTTGAAATTAAAAATTATAAAGATAAAAAAACAGGTATACCACTAGATGGAATCCCTTTCCATCCTTATTACACTGTTAAGGACTTGATTGGGTTAACTGTATTTCTAATAGTCTTTGCATCAATCATATTTTTTGCCCCTGAGATGGGCGGATATTTCTTAGAGGCAAATAATTTTATACCTGCTGACCCACTAGTAACGCCTTCACATATTGCCCCTGTATGGTATTTTACTCCATTTTATTCTATCTTAAGAGCTGTGCCACCAATCTTAAATAGTCAGTTCCCGGGAGTCGCAGCAATGGGATTATCAGTAATAATTTTTGCTTTTGTGCCTTGGCTAGATAAAAGCCCTGTCCGATCTATTCGCTATAAAGGTATTCTTTTTAAAAAATGGTTAGGAGCTTTTGTTGTTAGCTTCATTATTTTAGGATATTTAGGTACGGTCCCGTCTACTATTTGGGGACAATTTCCAAACGTTCTTCCACTTCTTGGAGGAAGTGATGTAGCTACAGTAGTTGCTAGAATTTTCACAATTGTTTACTTCTCATTCTTTATTTTAATGCCTATATATAGCAAAAAAAGCATAACAAAACCTGTTCCAACAAGAGTGACAATGAAATGAAAAAGATAATAATTTTTATTCTGTTATTAATTCAATCATCATTTATTTTTGCGAGTGAAGAAGTTTATCTTGAGAAAGCCCCTATTGATCTATCAGATCAACCATCACTTCAAAAGGGTGCTAGAACATTTATTAACTATTGTTTAAATTGTCATAGTGCAAAATATATGCGCTATAACAAGCTCCTAGATATTGGGCTCTCAAAAAAAGATATTAAAGAGAACCTTTTATTTACTGGTAAGAAAATAGGGGACCCTATGGAAATATCCATGCCAGTAAAGGAATCAAAAAAGTGGTTCGGAGCAACCCCCCCTGATTTATCTGTTACTGCAAGATCTAGAGGTTCAGATTGGATTTATAGCTATATGAAAGGATTCTATCGGGACAGCTCAAGAGAAATCGGATGGAATAATTTGGTTTACGCTAATTCTGCTATGCCACATATCTTATGGGAGCTCCAAGGTGAGCAAGAGTTAGATAAAAATACAGGCAAGCTTAGCTTAATCAAAGCTGGAAAATTAAATCAAAAAGAGTATGATTCGGTCATTACAGATTTGACAAATTTTATAACTTATATGTCAGAGCCTGATCAGTTAAAAAGAAAAAAAATGGGATTCTACGTTGTTGGTTTTTTACTTTTACTTCTTGTGTTAACAATTAAACTTAAGAAAGAATTTTGGAAGGATATTAAATAATTATGATGAAACTTTATTCAAACTCGACAGATCCATTTAGTCATAGATGCCGAATAGTTTTATTTGAAAAGGGAATGGATTTTGAAGTCATTGATGTTGATTTGGACGATAAGACTGAAGATGTTGCTATTTTAAGCCCTTATTCAGATAGCCCTGTTTTGGAAGAGCGGGATTTAGTCTTGACAGATCCAAATATAATAAATGAATATATTGATGAAAGATTTCCACATCCTCAATTAATGCCACCTGATCCTGTAATGCGAGCAAGAGCAAGATTATTTTTAAAAGATTTTGAAAATGAATTATTTGTTCATATGAAAGATCTTGGCGCCAAAGAAACTAAAGTGCGAGAAAATGCAAAAAAAATTGTAACCAATACTTTGATTCAGTTGAGCCCAATATTAGATAAGCAAGCATTTTTGTTGCACGATGAATATTCAATGCTAGATGTAGCAATGGCTCCATTGTTATGGAGATTAGATTATTTCGATATTAAGTTAGGGAATCAATGTAAAGCTTTGCTTAAATATGCAGATAAAATTTTTTCAAGACCACTATTTGAGGAAGCAATGACTCCTGCAGAAAGGGCTATGAGGCCAATTATTTGAAATGACTTCAAGTACTAAACCCTATCTTATTAGGAGTATTTTTGATTGGTGTACGGACTCAAACTTTACTCCCTTATTAAATGTTAAGATTACTCCTGGAGTAATTGCACCAAAAAATTATGTTGAGTCCAATGAAATTGTTTTTAATTTATCTTTAGATTCTGTCAGTAAATTAATTTTTGATAATAATTTTGTTTCTTTTGCAGCACGTTTTAATGGAAAAAATGAAGATATTTTTCTCCCCATGGAATCAATAGCAGGTATCTACAGTAAGCAAAACGGGCAAGGAATATTTTTCAAAGTTGATGAAAATAATTCTGAAAAAAAAGATAAAAATAAAAAGCTAAAAACTAAAAAGAGTCATTTAAGTTTAGTAAAATAAACATTAAATACTGGTTTCAAATAAAAAAAATTGATATAGTTACGTTTTTTCAAATATGCCCTCTTAGCTCAGTTGGTAGAGCAACGCACTTGTAATGCGTAGGTCGTCAGTTCGAATCCGACAGAGGGCACCAAACAACACATTCAAATACGCTCTATTTTTATTGACAAAATTATTGGAATACCACATAATTCTGGGTTCGGTCTGGAGGGGTGGCCGAGTGGTTAAAGGCGACGGACTGTAAATCCGTTCTCTCTGAGTACGAAGGTTCGAATCCTTCTCCCTCCACCATAAGCTTTTACTGCTATATGTGGGGTTTATTTAGTATGGGTATGCGGGTGTAGCTCAGTTGGTAGAGCATTAGTTTTCCAAACTAAATGTCGCGAGTTCGAACCTCGTCGCCCGCTCCAGATTCTATTTATTGGATCAGCCCATGTGGCTCAGTGGTAGAGCACTCCCTTGGTAAGGGAGAGGTCGCGGGTCCGATTCCCGCCATGGGCACCAGTTAATTTTTATAAAGAATGTAATTTTAAGGATAATATATTATGGCTAAAGGTAAATTTGAGCGTACCAAACCACATGTTAACGTTGGCACTATTGGTCACGTTGATCATGGGAAAACAACACTAACAGCTGCAATCTCAACTGTGCTCACTAAAAAATTTGGTGGAGATAAAAAAGATTTCGCGGAAATTGATTCAGCGCCTGAAGAAAAAGCACGTGGTATAACAATTAATACTTCACACGTTGAATATGAAACAGAAAAACGACATTACGCTCACGTTGACTGTCCAGGCCATGCTGATTATGTAAAAAATATGATTACTGGTGCCGCTCAAATGGATGGTGCAATACTTGTTTGTTCTGCTGCTGATGGGCCAATGCCTCAAACTCGCGAGCACATTCTTTTATCAAGACAAGTGGGTGTCCCTCATATTGTTGTGTTCTTAAATAAAGCCGACATGGTGGATGATAAAGAATTATTAGAATTAGTTGAAATGGAAGTACGTGAACTACTTAGTAAATACGATTTCCCAGGTGATGATATTCCTATCATCATGGGTTCAGCACTTAAAGCATTAGAAGGAGATACATCAGATATCGGGGAACCAGCAATTCTTAAATTAGCTGAAGCATTAGATAGCTACATCCCAGAGCCAGTAAGAGCAATTGATGGCCCTTTCTTAATGCCAGTAGAAGATGTGTTCTCAATCTCAGGCCGAGGCACTGTGGTGACTGGCCGTATTGAACGTGGTGTTGTGAAAGTTAATGAAGAAATTGAAATTGTTGGATTAAAAGATACAGTGAAAACAATTTGTACGGGTGTTGAAATGTTCCGCAAATTACTTGATCAAGGTCAAGCAGGCGATAACGTAGGTGTGTTGCTTCGTGGAACAGCTCGAGAAGATGTGGAACGTGGACAAGTTCTATGTAAACCCGGATCAATAAAACCACATACTAAATTTACAGCGGAAATTTATTGTTTAAGTAAAGATGAAGGTGGAAGACATACACCATTCTTTAATGGATACCGCCCACAATTTTATTTTAGAACAACAGATGTAACTGGAGCAGTTGAGCTACCAGAAGGAACAGAAATGGTAATGCCAGGTGATAATGTATCAATTACAGGAACACTAATTGCTCCAATTGCTATGGAAGAAGGCTTACGATTTGCAATTCGTGAAGGTGGAAGAACGGTTGGTTCTGGTGTAGTAGTAAAGGTTATTGAATAAAAATATAAGTTAAACCTAGGCCAGTAGCTCAATTGGTAGAGTATCGGTCTCCAAAACCGAGGGTTGGGGGTTCGAAGCCCTCCTGGCCTGCCAATAAAAGGAAATAAAGCGGGAATGAATATTAATAATATTAGATTAGGCCTATCATTTTTGCTTGTAGGTGGAGGATTGCTAGGGTTTTATATGCTTTCTGAGCAGCCTACAGTAATAAGAATTTTATCTATATTAGCAGGCGTTGGTGCATTTATTGCTGTTTTTAGAACAACACCTCAAGGCCAAAAAGCTTTTGGTTTTTTGGGGGAGGCTATAACAGAGGCTAAGAAAGTAGTTTGGCCCACAAGAAAAGAAACTATACAGATGACAATGATAGTTTTTATTTTGGTTGTAATTATGGCTATCTTTCTGGCTTTTATTGATATTAGTTTTTCATATATTATAAATTTGTTATTAGGGCGGGGTGATTAATGTCAAAGCGTTGGTATATAGTTCAAGCTTTTGCTGGGTATGAAAAAATTGTACAAAAAGGATTATTGGAGCGCATCGCTCAATCTGAAATAGGCGATCAATTCGGTGAGATATTAGTGCCTGTTGAGGAAGTAGTTGAAATGAAATCAGGAGAAAAGAAAGTTAGTGAGAGAAGGCTTTATCCTGGATATGTATTAGTACAAATGGAAATGAATGACGATAGTTGGCATTTAGTAAAAAGTAATCCTAAAGTTACAGCTTTTATTGGAGGCAGCGGAACAAAGCCAGCGCCAATAACGAATGACGAAGTCGATATCATTTTGCAGAAAATGGATGACAGTAAAGAAAACCCAACGCAAAAATTAACTTTTGAGGTTGGTGAATCAATAAGAGTTGTTGACGGGCCTTTTAAAGATTTTTCTGGTTCAGTAGATACAATTGATTATGAAAAAAGTAAACTTCGGGTTTCTGTAGTTATATTTGGTCGAGCTACACCGGTAGAGCTTGAATTTGGACAGATTGAGAAAGAAGTTTAAAAATTAGTTGGGAGCTTTTAATTTTTAAAAGCGTTTGAACCAAAATTTAGGAGAGTAAAGAAATGGCAAAAAAAATTGAGGGATATATAAAGCTTCAAATACCAGCTGGAAAGGCAAACCCTAGCCCGCCCGTTGGACCAGCTCTAGGACAACGTGGCTTAAACATTATGGATTTTTGTAAAGCATTTAATGCTGCTACACAAAGTGTTGAGCCAGGCTTACCAATTCCTGTAGTGATTACTGCATTTTCAGACAAAAGTTTTACTTTTGTTATGAAAACACCTCCTGCTTCAATTTTAATTAAAAAAGCAGCAAAGCTAGCTAAAGGATCTGCAGTTCCCCATACAAATAAAGTAGGTAAAATTACTCGAGCCCAAGCAGAAGAAATTGCTACAACAAAAATGCCAGACTTAACAGCATCAGATATGGATGCTGCTGTTAGAACTATTGCAGGTAGTGCAAGAAGTATGGGTATTGATGTGGAGGGAGTGAAATGAGTACAAGTAAAAGGCTTAAAGCTTTAATAGAGAAAGTTGATAGAGATAAGATTTATCCAGTTTTAGATGGTCTTAATTTAGTTAAGGAGACAGCTAAGGCTAAATTTGATGAATCTGTAGACGCAGCCATAAATCTTGGCATTGATGCAAAAAAATCTGATCAAGCAGTTAGAGGTGCTTTAGTCCTTCCGAATGGAACAGGCAAAGTTACTCGTGTAGCAGTATTTGCTCAGGGTGAAGCAGCAGAGGCAGCAAAAAAAGCTGGTGCAGACATTGTTGGATTTGAAGACTTGGCTGAACAAGTAAAAAAAGGGGTAATGGATTTTGATGTAGTAATAGCTACTCCTGATGCTATGCGTATTGTTGGTGCCTTAGGCCAGGTGTTAGGCCCAAGAGGATTAATGCCAAATCCTAAAGTAGGAACAGTAACACCGGACACTGAAAAAGCTGTAAAAAATGCTAAAGCAGGCCAAGTTCAATATAGAACAGACAAATCTGGAATTATTCATTGCACAATCGGTAGAGCTTCATTTAGTTCTGATCAATTACAAGGAAATCTAGCTGCATTGGTGGATGAAATTAGTAAAGCAAAGCCAAAAGATGTCAAAGGTATTTTTATAAAAAAATTATCGGTATCGAGCTCAATGGGAGTCGGAGTTCGAATAGACCAAACAAACTTATTAAATTAAGTTTTATGAATTTTGTGAAATTTTTTTTCACAATAAAGAGCTTTGGGTTCATTGATAAGTTTTATGTCAATGGAGTTGTCAAAGACCGTAGGTACGAAAGTTTAATTTAGATAGTTAAACCTACGCAGATGGCGAATCCCCTTAAGGATAATATCCTGATAGAGGTCGTCGTTTTAGTTGGTATTAGGAAACTAATACTTTTATTTAACGAAAGGAGAAGACCTTGAGTCTGAATCTTGATAAAAAGAAGGCAGTTGTAGCTGAAGTTAGTAAGCAGATCGAGAATGCTCAATCTATTATACTCGCAGATTATCGTGGTGTTGGCGTTCAAGATATGACGAATTTAAGGGCAGAAGCTAGGAAATCAGGTGTATATCTTAAAGTGCTTAAGAATAATTTAGTTAAACGAGCAGTTGAGAACACTCCATTTTCCTCACTATCAGAAGACATGGTAGGGCCTTTATTATTTGGAATTTCTGAAGATCCTGTGTCAGCAGCAAAGATTTTAAATGATTTTGCTAAGACAAATGATTTATTTACTATTAAAACAGGTGCAATGCCAGATAAAAAACTAGATGCTGGAGCAATTAAAGCTCTTGCTTCTTTACCAAGTCGAGATGAATTGTTAGCGAAACTGATGGGAACTATGCAAGCCCCAATTGCAAAATTTGTTCGTACATTGAATGAAGTACCAACAAAATTTGTAAGAGGAATTGCAGCGGTTAGAGATCAGAAACCAGCATAATTTATTTTTAAGACTTAATTAAACTATTAGGAGTATTAAAGTATGGCTATTTCAAAAGAAGACATATTAGAAGGTATTAGTGGCATGTCAGTTCTAGATTTATCAGAATTGATTAAAGAAATGGAAGAGAAATTTGGTGTTTCTGCAGCTGCAGCTGTAGCAGCTCCTGCAGCAGCAGCTGCAGGCGGCGACGCCCCAGCAGCAGATGATAAGACTGAATTTGATCTTCATTTAACTGCCATTGGTGATAATAAGGTCAATACTATTAAAGCAGTTCGTGAAATTACAGGTCTTGGCTTAAAAGAAGCGAAAGATATTGTTGATGCTGCACCTAAAGTAGTTAAAGAAACTTTAGATAAGGCTAGCGCTGAAGAAGCTTTGAAAAAATTAACTGATGCTGGCGCAACAGGCGAGTTGAAATAATTTTAATTTATCTGAAGGTTGCTTTTTATCAAATAAAGGCAACCTTCATTTATTTTTTAACAACTGATATTTTATATAACAAGAAATTCGAATTGATAGTTTAGTTTTTTGTTATATAAATTCTTACCTTTGGAGATGCAATGAGTTATTCCTTTACTGAAAAAAAACGTATTAGAAAAAGTTTTGCAAAAAGAGAAACTGCATTAGAGATACCATATCTTTTGGCATTACAGCTTGAATCATATAAGGCATTTCTTCAACAAGAAATTAAACCAGAAGATAGAGATGATGCAGGTTTGGAATCAACTTTTAATACACTTTTTCCAATTTCAAGTCACGCAGGTTTTGCTAGGCTAGATTATGTAAGTTATACCTTGGGGAAAGAAGAGTTTGAGGTAAAGGAATGTCAACAAAGGGGATTAACATACGAAGTTGTTTTAAAAGTTAAGGTGCGCTTAACTATTTATGATCGAGAGTCTGGCGATAAAAAAGTAATCAAAGATACAAAAGAAGAAGAAGTTTATATGGGAAAAATTCCTTTGATGACACAAAATGGGTCATTTGTAATCAATGGGACTGAAAGAGCAATTGTTTCTCAACTACATAGAAGCCCGGGTGTATTTTTTGAGCATGACAAAGGAAAGACTCATAGTTCTGGTAAATTATTATTTTCAGCAAGAATTATTCCCTATCGAGGTTCTTGGTTAGATTTTGAATTTGATCCTAAAGATCATTTGTTTTTTAGGATTGACCGTAGAAGAAAAATGCCAGTCACAACACTTTTAAAGGCTTTAGGACTGTCACCAGAAGAAATTTTAGCTACTTTTTATGATTTTGAAAAATTCCATATAAAAGGTAAAAATGCTTCAATTGAGGTTATTCCTGAGAGGCTAAGAGGAGAGATTGCTAAGCGAGATTATAAAGATAAAAAAGGCAATCTTATTGTTGCTTCAGAGAAAAGAATTACTGCAAGACATGTTACAGAAATTCAAAATAAAGCTTCATTAATTGTACAAGCTGTGCCTCTTGATTATATTGGTAAAAAAATTGCTAAAGCAATTATAGATACTGAAACTGGTGAAGTTGTTGCTGAAACAAATGCAGAAATTACTGAAGAGTTATTCGAGAAAATTCTTGAATCTGGTATAGAAACATTTAATATTCTTTATTCAAATGAACTTGATCATGGTGACTTTATATCACAAACTTTATCTACAGATGAGGTGCCAGATCAATATAGTGCTCAAGTTGCAATTTATAGAATGATGAGACCGGGCGAACCTCCAACTGAGGATTCAGTACAGTCGTTATTTGAAGGATTATTTTTTAATCCAGACCGATATGATTTATCAAATGTTGGACGAATGAAGTTTAATCGAAGAGCATTCCCTAAGTCTTACGATCAATATGCTAACTGGTTAAAAAGGTTTTATGATGCTGCAGGGGAAAAGGAAGTAACTGGCGCTCCCGTATTATCCAATGAGGATATATTAGCAGTTGTAGGGATACTTGTGGAGTTGAAAAATACACGGGGTATTATCGACGACATTGATCATCTAGGTAATAGACGTATTCGTTCAGTTGGAGAATTAGTAGAAAACCAGTTTAGAACGGGTTTAGTTAGGGTGGAGCGAGCAGTAAAAGAGCGTCTAGGTCAAGCAGAAGCAGATAATTTAATGCCTACTGATTTAATAAATTCTAAACCAATTGCAAGTGCAATTAAGGAGTTTTTTGGCTCTTCACAGCTTTCACAATTTATGGATCAAACAAACCCACTTTCAGAAATTACGCATAAAAGAAGGATTTCAGCACTAGGGCCCGGAGGGCTAACGCGTGAGAGAGCTGGGTTCGAAGTTAGAGATGTACACTCAACACATTATGGACGAGTTTGCCCAATTGAAACACCTGAGGGTCCAAATATTGGCTTAATTAATTCACTTGCTTTGTATGCAAGAACAAATGAATACGGTTTCCTTGAAACTCCATATAGAAGAGTAGAGGGCGGAAAAGTAACTGCAGAAATCGATTATTTATCAGCAATTGAAGAAAGTGAATATACTATTGCTCAAGCAAACTCTGAATTAGATTCTAAGGATAAATTTAAAGAAAGTCGGGTTTCTTCAAGATATCAAAATGAATTCACCATGGCAGATAACGATAAAATTAACTACATGGATGTTGCGCCTGGTCAAATTGTATCAGTAGCTGCCTCATTAATTCCCTTTTTGGAACATGATGATGCAAACAGAGCTTTAATGGGTGCTAATATGCAGAGACAAGCGGTACCATGTTTACGAGCAGACAAAGCGCTTGTGGGAACAGGAATTGAAAGAACTGTAGCCATGGACTCTGGAACGACTGTTCAAGCAAAACGTGGCGGTGTAGTAGATTATGTAGACTCAAGAAGAATCGTTGTAAAAGTTAATGAAAAAGAAACTGCACAGGATGAAATTGGTGTTGATATTTATAATTTAACAAAATATACACGATCAAATCAGAATACAACGATCAACCAGAAACCTTTGGTAAAAATTGGAGAAAAAATTCAACGCGGAGATGTTGTTGCTGATGGCGCATCAACTGATATAGGCGAATTAGCACTAGGCCAAAATATGTTAATTGGCTTTATGCCATGGAATGGATATAACTTTGAAGATTCAATTTTAATATCAGAAAAAGTTGTTGCAGAAGACAGATACACATCTATTCATATTGAAGAATTACAAGTTTTAGCAAGAGATACAAAGCTTGGGGCAGAAGAAATTACACAAGATATATCAAATTTATCTGAAAGAATGTTGGGCCGACTAGATACATCAGGCATTATTTATATTGGTGCAGAGGTAGAATCTGGCGATGTCTTGGTTGGTAAAGTGACTCCAAAAGGAGAGACCCAATTAACTCCTGAAGAAAAATTGTTAAGAGCGATTTTTGGTGAAAAGGCATCTGATGTGAAAGATACTAGTTTGCGGGTTCCATCGGGTATGTCAGGAACAATTATAGATGTTCAGGTTTTCACTCGTGAAGGTATTGATAGAGACGATCGTGCAGAAACTATTATAAGCGCTCAACTTGAAGCTTATCAAAGAGACTTGGACGATCAAAAAAGAATTGTAGAAGAAGATATTTTTACAAGAGTCCAAAAAACAATTCTTAATAAATCTATAGTTGGTGGACCAAAACCTCTAAAAAAAGGAGACAAGGTTTCTAAAGAAAATTTATCTATAATTGAGAAATATGAATGGTTTGATATTCGCTTAAAAGAAGATAAAGATTCCAAACAATTAGAAATATTAAAGGAAAATTTAACTAGAGCAAAAAAAGAATTCGATAGTCGCTATCAAGAGAAGAAACGTAAATTAACTCAAGGCGATGAGTTGCCTCCTGGCGTCCAAAAGATGGTTAAAGTTTACTTAGCTGTGAAAAGAAGAATTCAGCCAGGTGATAAGATGGCAGGCCGACATGGTAATAAAGGAGTTATTTCTAAAATTGCGCCGCAAGAAGATATGCCCTATATGGCTGACGGCACAACATTGGATATCGTTCTAAATCCGCTTGGGTTGCCATCAAGAATGAATATTGGACAACTTCTTGAGGTGCATTTAGGCTGGGCTGCTAAAGGGCTTGGAGATAGAATAAATGAAATGTTGCAAAAAGAAGAAAAGATTTCTGAGGTTAGAAATTACCTTGAGAAAATTTATAATGAGTCATCAGGCAAAGCTGAAAATATTAAATCATTAAAAGATGGCGAAATAAAAGAGCTAGCTTCAAATTTAACAGGAGGGGTTCCTTTCGCAACACCTGTTTTTGACGGTGGTGCAGAATCAGATATCCAACAGATGTTAGATTTAGCTTACCCAGATGATAGTGAGCATACTAAATTACTAGATTTCTCTGCGAAAAAAACTCAAGTTAAGCTATACGATGGGAGAACTGGTGAGCCCTTTGAAAGACATGTAACAGTTGGTTATATGCACGTTTTAAAGCTCCATCATTTAGTCGACGATAAAATGCATGCCAGGTCAACCGGGCCTTATTCGCTTGTTACACAACAACCTTTGGGAGGTAAAGCTCAATTTGGTGGTCAGCGATTTGGAGAAATGGAGGTATGGGCTCTGGAAGCTTATGGAGCGTCTTATACGCTTCAGGAAATGCTCACTGTTAAATCAGATGACGTTACAGGTAGAACGAAAGTATATGAAAATATTGTCAAAGGTGAACATAAGATAGATGCAGGCATGCCTGAATCATTCAATGTTTTAACCAAAGAAATTCGTTCATTAGCAATTGATATTGACCTAGATAGAAACTAAGGAGATCACACATGAAAGCATTACTAGATCTATTTAAACAGACTACACAGCAACAAGAATTTGATGCAATTAAAATTGCGTTAGCATCTCCAGAAAAAATTAGGTCTTGGTCTTTTGGCGAAGTAAAGAAACCAGAGACTATTAACTATAGAACCTTTAAACCAGAGAGAGATGGACTTTTTTGTGCAAAGATTTTTGGACCAACAAAAGATTATGAATGTTTATGCGGAAAGTATAAGAGGTTAAAACATCGTGGCGTTATATGTGAGAAATGTGGTGTGGAAGTCACCTTGTCGAAAGTAAGGCGAGAAAGAATGGGCCATATAGATCTTGCAAGTCCTGTAGCACACATTTGGTTTCTTAAGAGTTTACCAAGTCGCCTAGGAATGGTTCTTGATATTCCTTTAAGAGATATAGAAAGAGTTTTATATTTTGAGGCCTACATGGTGACTGAGCCTGGAATGGTTCCAGAGCTAAAAAAAGGTCAATTACTATCTGAAGATGATTATTTAGCTAAAGTTGAAGAATTTGGCGATGAATTTAATGCTGTAATGGGAGCCGCAGGTGTTAAGGAGTTATTAAAATCAATTAAGATTAACGATGTAGTTGAAGAATTACATGCAGAATTAAAAGCAACTAGTTCTGAAGCTAAACAAAAAAAACTTGCAAAAAGATTAAAAGTTTTAGAAGCCTTTAAGAGTTCTGGAATTAAACCAGAATGGATGATATTGGATATTTTACCAGTACTGCCACCTGAGTTAAGACCCTTAGTTCCTCTTGATGGAGGACGATTTGCGACGTCTGATTTGAATGACCTATATAGAAGAGTTATCAATAGAAATAATCGTCTTCGTCGCCTACTTGATTTAAGAGCGCCTGAGATTATTGTAAAAAATGAAAAGAGAATGTTACAAGAATCTGTGGACTCATTGCTTGATAATGGTCGCCGTGGAAAGGTAATGACGGGAGCAAATAAGAGACCGCTAAAATCATTAGCTGATATGATTAAAGGTAAAGGTGGTCGATTTAGACAGAACTTACTAGGAAAGAGGGTAGATTATTCTGGACGTTCAGTTATTGTTGTTGGGCCACAATTAAAATTACACCAATGTGGATTACCAAAAAAAATGGCGCTTGAGCTATTCAAGCCATTTATATTTAATAAATTAGAGATTTTAGGGTTAGCTACTACTATCAAAGCAGCAAAGAAAAAGGTAGAGGAAGAGGGTCCGGAAGTATGGGATATTTTGGAAGATGTAATTAGAGAGCATCCAGTACTTTTAAATAGAGCACCAACCCTTCACAGGTTGGGTATCCAGGCTTTCGAGCCAGTATTAATTGAAGGTAAAGCAATTCAGCTACACCCTTTAGTTTGTGCGGCCTTTAATGCAGATTTTGATGGAGACCAAATGGCTGTTCACGTTCCATTGTCTCTCGAAGCCCAAATGGAAGCAAGAACATTAATGCTAGCCTCAAATAATATCTTATCACCTGCAAATGGCGAACCCATTATTGTGCCTTCACAGGATATTGTTTTAGGACTATATTATTTGACAAGAGAAAAAATTGCAGCAAAAGGCGAAGGTATGAAATTTGCTGATGTTGATGAAGTAAGGCGTGCTTATGATAATGGCGATGCAGATCTCCACGCTAGAGCTACAGTTAGAATTAATGAATACGAATTAAATTTTGATAATAGCACTACTTTAAAAGTAAATAGATATGAAACAACTATCGGTAGAGCCTTATTATCAGAAATTCTACCAGCTGGGTTACCATTCGATTTAATTAATAGGAGTTTGAAGAAAAAAGAAATATCAAAACTTATTAATGTTGGATTTAGAAAGATTGGAATTCGCGATACAGTAATTCTTGCAGATAACTTAAAAAATATGGGTTATAAATATGCTACAAAATCTGGTATGTCTATTACTGTTCATGACATGAAGATACCAGCTGAAAAAGAACAATTGCTAGGGGCTGCAAGGTCTGAGGTTCAAGAAATTGAAGATCAATATTCCTCTGGACTTGTTACTCAAGGAGAGAGATATAATAAAGTAGTAGATATATGGGGCCGAACAGGAGATAAAGTTGCTGATGCAATGATGAAACAATTGCAAGATGAGCCGGTTATGGATGTCAATAATAAGCCAGTAAAAGACGAGAAGGGAAATCCAATGCGCCAGGAATCATTTAATGCTATATATATGATGGCTGATTCAGGTGCTAGGGGGTCTGCAGCTCAGGTTAGACAACTCGCTGGAATGCGAGGTTTAATGGCTAGGCCAGATGGTTCAATTATTGAGACTCCGATTACAGCAAACTTTCGTGATGGATTAAACGTATTGCAATATTTTATATCTACTCACGGCGCACGAAAAGGCTTAGCAGATACAGCACTCAAAACAGCAAATTCTGGGTATTTAACCAGAAGGTTAGTTGATGTAACTCAGGACCTTGTAGTTACTGAACTTGATTGTGAAACGGATGAAGGTCTTTTAACTAAAGCATTGGTTAAAGGTGGTGAGACCGTAACGCCTTTAAGTGACAGAATCTTAGGTAGAGTTTCTGCATTAGACATAATAAATCCAGAGACACAAGAGATTCTTTATAATGCAGGCATCCTTTTAGGTGAGGATGAAGTAGAGAAAATTGAAGCCCTTGGAATAGATGAAATAACAGTTAGGACTGCACTTACTTGTAAGACTCGTTATGGTATTTGTGCTAAATGCTATGGCCGAGATCTTGGTCGAGGTAATTTAATTAACCAAGGAGAATCGGTTGGAGTCATCGCAGCCCAATCAATTGGTGAGCCTGGAACACAGCTAACTATGAGAACATTCCATATTGGTGGTGCAGTTTCAAGAGCAGCATCTGTAAGTCAGATAGAAAATAAATCTGCTGGGAAAGTTAGATATAAGGTAATGAGATTAGTTACAAACGCTAATGGTGAAAAAGTGGTTGTTTCAAGAAATGGAGAATTTATCATTGAAGATGAGTCCGGAAGAGAGCGAGAGTCACACAAGGTCCCTTACGGCGCAACTTTATTAGCAGATGATGCTCAGACTGTAAAAGCTGGAATGGTTATAGCTACTTGGGATCCGCACAATAGGCCAATTATTTCTGAACATGAAGGAATTGCAAAGTTCGAAAATGTTGAGGAAGGTGTAACCGTAGCTAAACAAATAGATGACGTTACTGGGTTATCAACACTTGTTGTTGTTGAATCTAAACAAAAATCTGGCCAATCAAAAGGACTAAGACCACAAATTAAGCTTTTAGATAATAAAGGTAAGGAAGTAAAATTAAATGAAACAGATAAGCCAGTTAATATAACATTTCAACTTGGTTACATTATTACTGTTACAGATAATCAAGCAGTTAAGAAGGGTGATATTATCGCAAGGATTCCTCAAGAATCTTCCAAAACGAGAGATATAACCGGAGGTTTACCTAGAGTAGCAGAGCTATTTGAAGCTCGATCCCCCAAAGACGCAGGTGTTTTAGCTGAGAATACCGGCACTGTATCTTTTGGTAAGGACACAAAGGGTAAGCAACGTTTAGTTATTACTGATTCAGATGGAGAGGCTAGCGAATTTTTAATTCCTAAAGATAAGCATGTAACCGCCCATGATGGACAGGTAGTTACTAAGGGTGAAGTGATTGTTGATGGCCCAGCTGATCCAGCTGATATTTTAAGACTTCAGGGTAGAGAAGCTCTTGCAAGATATATAATTGATGAAGTTCAAGATGTTTATAGACTTCAAGGCGTAAAGATAAATGATAAGCATATCGAAGTGATAGTAAGACAAATGCTCAGACGAGTGAGAATTACGAAAGCTGGTGATACATCATTTATTAATGGCGAAGAGCTTGAGCGTGCAGAAGTGTTTAAAATTAATGACCTTATGAAGGCCGAGAAGAAAAAAGAAGCTGAATACGAACCTGTTTTAAAGGGCATTACAAAAGCATCACTATCAACAGATTCATTTATTTCGGCTGCATCTTTCCAAGAAACTACGCGTGTTCTAACGGAAGCTGCAATTCTCGGGAAGCGAGATGAGCTTAGAGGCTTAAAAGAGAATGTAATTGTTGGTCGATTAATTCCTGCAGGGACTGGATTAGCGTATCATCTCAATAGAAAAGAAGCTGCTGAAAGAAAAATTAATTCTAAGAATGCAACATCAGAAGGGAAAGAAGGTGAAATGAGTAACTTAGAAAAAGCAGAGGAAGCATTTGCCCCATCTGTAGATGCTGAAGAGAAAGAAAAAGTGACTGAGGAGTTAAGTACTCAAGCGCCTGCAGATAATAATCTAGAAATTAAGGAGTCAACTAAGTAATTTCAGTTGACATTATGAGCGAAGCAAAATACAATTCTCGCCTTTCAGAAATAACTTCTGAAATAGTTTGGAATAGTTTTTTAAAAATAAAGGATAGGTAATGCCTACAACTAATCAGTTAATACGTAAAGCTAGAAAAAGAGTGGTTGAAAAGAGTAAAGTCCCTGCGCTTGAGGCTTCTCCTCAAAAAAGGGGTGTTTGTACTCGTGTATATACTACAACTCCAAAAAAACCAAATTCTGCTTTAAGAAAAGTGGCTAAAGTTCGCCTGACTACTGGATATGAAGTGATTAGTTATATTGGCGGAGAGGGACATAATCTTCAGGAACATTCAGTTGTTTTACTTCGCGGAGGTCGAGTGAAAGATTTGCCTGGTGTTAGATACCATATGGTTCGAGGTAATTTGGATACTTCAGGGGTAAAAGATAGAAAACAAGGCCGTTCTAAATATGGGACTAAACGCCCAAAAGCAGCTTAATTTAAATATAGAGGTTACAAGATATGCCAAGACGTAGAGATGTTCCAAAAAGACAAATTCTTCAAGATCCAAAATTTGGAAGCCAAGAAGTTTCTAAGTTTGTAAATGTATTGATGACTAGTGGCAAGAAATCAGTTGCCGAAAGATTGATTTATGGTGCTTTTGATCAGATACAAACTAAAAGTGGTAAAGATCCAATTGAAGTATTTTCATTGGCTATTGAGAATTTAAGGCCATTAGTTGAAGTAAAAAGTAGACGTGTAGGCGGAGCTAATTATCAAGTACCAGTTGAAGTTAGACCTTCAAGAAGATCAGCCCTTGCAATGAGATGGTTAAGAGACGCAGCTAGAAAAAGAGGTGAAAAATCAATGGATTTACGTCTAGCGGCAGAACTTATGGAAGCATCTGAGAATAAAGGGTCAGCGATGAAAAAAAGAGAAGAAGTTCATCGTATGGCTGAAGCAAACAAAGCCTTCTCACATTTCCGTTTTTAATTTTTGTTAAAGGTAAATTAAGTGGCCCGAATAACTCCCATTGAACGTTACAGAAATATAGGTATTAGTGCTCATATTGATGCTGGTAAAACAACAACAACAGAGAGAGTTTTACTATATACAGGTGTTAATCATAAAATTGGTGAGGTACATGATGGCGCTGCAACTATGGATTGGATGGAACAGGAACAAGAAAGAGGAATAACAATAACCTCTGCTGCTACAACATGTTTCTGGAAGGGCATGAGTAATCAGTTTGAGCAACATCGCATCAATATTATTGATACTCCTGGTCACGTTGACTTCACAATTGAAGTTGAGCGGTCTATGCGTGTCTTAGATGGTGCATGTATGGTTTATTGTGCAGTTGGAGGAGTTCAGCCACAATCAGAAACTGTATGGCGTCAAGCAAATAAGTATAAGGTGCCCCGTCTTGCATTTGTAAATAAAATGGATCGTGCTGGAGCAGACTTTTTCAAAGTCTACGACCAAATGAAGTCGAGATTAAAAGCAAATCCAATTCCTATTCAAGTTCCTATAGGTGCTGCTGAGACATTTACTGGAGTTGTTGACCTTGTAAAAATGAAAGCAATTATCTGGAATGAAGCAGATAACGGAGTTACTTTTAAATATGAAGATATACCAGCTGATTTAACTGATATTTGTCAAAAGTGGCGAGATAATATGTTAGAAACTGCTGCTGAAGCAAATGAAGATTTAATGAATAAGTATCTTGAGACAGGGGATTTGTCTGAAGAAGAAATAAAGCAAGGAATACGTATCAGAACCTTAGCAAATGAGATCGTGCCTATGGTTTGTGGATCAGCTTTTAAGAATAAGGGTGTTCAGGCAATGCTTGATGGAGTGATTGAATACATGCCTTCACCTATTGATATAGATGAAACTCCCGGTGAGGATGAAGAAGGGAACGTGATGACATGTAAGCCTTCAGATGATGCACCGTTTGCAGCCTTAGGCTTTAAAATTGCAACAGATCCATTTGTCGGCCAGTTAATTTTCTTTAGAGTTTATTCGGGAGTAGTTAAAGCTGGCGATACGGTATTAAATTCAATCAATGGAAAAAAAGAACGGGTTGGGCGAATTCTTCAGATGCATGCTAATAATCGGGAAGAAATTAAAGAGGTGCGAGCAGGAGACATAGCTGCAGCGGTTGGGTTAAAAGACGTCACAACAGGCGAAACGCTTTGTGACTTAAAGAAACCAATTATCCTTGAGCGTATGATTTTTCCAGAGCCGGTAATTCATGTTGCGGTAGAGCCAAAAACAAAAGCAGATCAAGAAAAAATGGGAATTGCTTTGGGAAGGCTTGCCCAAGAAGACCCGTCATTTAGAGTTAAAACAGATGAAGAGACTAATCAAACAATAATTTCCGGTATGGGAGAGCTTCATTTAGAGATTTTGGTTGATAGAATGAAACGTGAATTTACGGTTGATGCAAATATAGGGGCTCCTCAAGTAGCCTATCGGGAAGCAATTAAAAAATCGGTAGAGGCAGAAGGTAAGTTTGTAAAACAATCTGGTGGTAAGGGTCAATATGGACATGTATGGCTTAAGATTGAGCCAAATGAAACAGGGAAAGGCTACGAATTTATTGATGCTATAAAGGGTGGAGCAGTTCCAAGAGAATTTATACCTGCAGTCGACAAAGGCTTAAAAGAAACAATTACATCAGGGGTACTTGCTGGATACCCAGTTGAGGATGTTAAAGTTACACTTTATGATGGATCTTTTCATGATGTTGACTCAAACGAAAATGCATTTAAAATGGCAGCATCATTTGCTTTTAAAGATGGGTGTAAAAGAGCGGACCCAATTATTTTAGAACCAATGATGGCGGTTGAAGTTGAAACCCCTGAAGAATATATGGGAGATGTGATGGGTGATTTATCTTCTAGAAGAGGAATTATTCAAGGTATGGATGATAATGCTACAGGAAAAGTACTTCGTTTAGAGGTGCCTCTTGCAGAAATGTTTGGTTATTCAACTACTGTAAGATCTTTATCACAAGGACGAGCTACTTACTCTATGGAGTTTAAACATTACGCTGAAGCACCAAGAAATATTGCGGATGCAATTATTAATAAACAGTAATTTTAAGGATAATATATTATGGCTAAAGGTAAATTTGAGCGTACCAAACCACATGTTAACGTTGGCACTATTGGTCACGTTGATCATGGGAAAACAACACTAACAGCTGCAATCTCAACTGTGCTCACTAAAAAATTTGGTGGAGATAAAAAAGATTTCGCGGAAATTGATTCAGCGCCTGAAGAAAAAGCACGTGGTATAACAATTAATACTTCACACGTTGAATATGAAACAGAAAAACGACATTACGCTCACGTTGACTGTCCAGGCCATGCTGATTATGTAAAAAATATGATTACTGGTGCCGCTCAAATGGATGGTGCAATACTTGTTTGTTCTGCTGCTGATGGGCCAATGCCTCAAACTCGCGAGCACATTCTTTTATCAAGACAAGTGGGTGTCCCTCATATTGTTGTGTTCTTAAATAAAGCCGACATGGTGGATGATAAAGAATTATTAGAATTAGTTGAAATGGAAGTACGTGAACTACTTAGTAAATACGATTTCCCAGGTGATGATATTCCTATCATCATGGGTTCAGCACTTAAAGCATTAGAAGGAGATACATCAGATATCGGGGAACCAGCAATTCTTAAATTAGCTGAAGCATTAGATAGCTACATCCCAGAGCCAGTAAGAGCAATTGATGGCCCTTTCTTAATGCCAGTAGAAGATGTGTTCTCAATCTCAGGCCGAGGCACTGTGGTGACTGGCCGTATTGAACGTGGTGTTGTGAAAGTTAATGAAGAAATTGAAATTGTTGGATTAAAAGATACAGTGAAAACAATTTGTACGGGTGTTGAAATGTTCCGCAAATTACTTGATCAAGGTCAAGCAGGCGATAACGTAGGTGTGTTGCTTCGTGGAACAGCTCGAGAAGATGTGGAACGTGGACAAGTTCTATGTAAACCCGGATCAATAAAACCACATACTAAATTTACAGCGGAAATTTATTGTTTAAGTAAAGATGAAGGTGGAAGACATACACCATTCTTTAATGGATACCGCCCACAATTTTATTTTAGAACAACAGATGTAACTGGAGCAGTTGAGCTACCAGAAGGAACAGAAATGGTAATGCCAGGTGATAATGTATCAATTACAGGAACACTAATTGCTCCAATTGCTATGGAAGAAGGCTTACGATTTGCAATTCGTGAAGGTGGAAGAACGGTTGGTTCTGGTGTAGTAGTAAAGGTTATTGAATAAAAAATTAGATTTTAAACAAAAAAATGCTCTGAAATGGGTATTCGCTCTTTAGAAGGATATGAAATGGATAGTCAAAAAATTAGAATTAGATTAAAAGCGTTTGATTATAAGTTAATTGATCAATCTGCACAGGAAATTGTTGATACAGCAAAAAGAACTGGTGCGGTAGTTAAAGGGCCTGTCCCACTTCCCACCAGAATAGAAAGATTTGATTTGCTAAGCTCCCCCCATGTTTATAAGAAAGCCCGAGATCAATTTGAAATCAGAACACATCAAAGACTAATGGATATATTAGACCCAACTGATAAAACGGTTGATGCTTTAATGAAGTTAGATCTCCCTGCTGGAGTTGATGTTGAAATAAAGTTGTAAAAAACGTAAGCGTTGTATATAATGGCGCTCTTTTAGAAGAAACTGATCAATTGTAATCAGTTATCTTAATAATAATAATATAAGGAAAAGATCATGAGCTTAGGGCTTATTGGTCGCAAGATCGGGATGACCCGTGTATTTACTGTTGAAGGTAACTCCATTCCAGTAACTGTACTAGAAGTTATTCCAAATCGAGTGACACAGATCAAAAATATCAAAAATGATGGTTATGAAAGCCTTCAGATTGCTTATGGACAAAAAAAGTCAAACAAGCTGTCTAAGTCGCTTGCAGGCATCTATGCAAAAGTTGGTGCAGAGTCTGGTAAAGGCCTTCAAGAGTTTAAAGTTAAATCAGCTGACTTAGCAAATTTCACTACTGAATCAAAAATTACTGTTGAAATATTTCAAGCAGGTCAAAAAGTCGATGTAACCGGAACAACTATCGGTAAGGGATTTCAGGGAGCTATAAAAAGACATCACTTTGCAGCACAACATGCAACTCATGGCGTATCTTTGTCTCACAGAGCCTTAGGCGGGACAGGGCAATGTCAAGATCCAGGCCGAGTTTTCCCAGGAAAAAAAATGCCAGGTCACATGGGAGACAAAAAAAGAACAACACAAAATCTTGAAGTCGTCAGAATTGACACAAAGAGAAATTTAATTTTAATTAAAGGCGCTGTTCCTGGTTCAAAAGGTTCAGATGTAATGATAAGGCCTGCAGTCAAGGTGGGTGCTTAATGGAATTTAAAATATTAGACAATCAGGGTAAGTTATCCAAAAAAACATTAAAAGCATCAGATGCAACATTCGGTATAGATTTTAATGAGGCACTAATTCATAAGCTAGTAGTTTCGTATATGTCAAATGCTCGCTCAGGCACAAGATCCCAAAAAACAAGAGGTGAGGTAAAGCACAGTACTAGAAAGCCTTTTAGACAAAAAGGAACTGGTAATGCAAGAGCTGGTATGACATCAAGCCCAGTTTGGAGGGGCGGAGGTAGAGCATTTCCAAATAGAACAGATGAAAATTTTGTAAAGAAAGTCAATAAAAAAGCTTACCGTACAGGTATGAAGTCTATTCTTTCAGAATTAGTTAGGCAAGATCGCCTCTCTATTGTTGAAGAATTTAAGGTCGGAGCACCAAAAACAAAAGATTTTATTGCAAAAATTAAATCACTAGGTTTGACTGATAGAGTTTTGATTTTAGTTGATTCATTTGATGAAAATCTTTATTTGGCATCAAGAAATCTTCCGAATATTTTAGTTATTGAAGCACGCTATGCTGACCCAGTAAGTTTAGTACATTTTCCAAAAGTTATTGCAACGGCTGGCTCAGTTAAAC
>JAOLWQ010000006.1 GCA_028342535.1 Methylophilaceae bacterium
TATAGTTTCCTCGCCTACTTTTAAACAAACTATATCTCCGGAAGCGCTCATTAAAAAAAGTAATGAATCATCTACTTCAATTATATTATTCAATAATTGAGAATCGTTTAATTTTATTCTTGCTAGAATTGCTCCATTTGTAGCGCTCAAAAAATGAAGGTATCCGTCGTAGTCTCCAAAGACAATATAATCTTTAATGAGTGTTCCAACTCTAATTTTTCTATACTTCAAAGCAGGTTGACGCCATTCTATTTCACCGTTATCTCTATTTAAAGAATAAACCGAGCCAGTATCATGTGTAACGAATAAATTAAAGCCATTAAAAGCCATGCCATAAAAACTAGATAATGACTGAGTCCAAATAGTTTTCCCATTTCTTCGATTTAAAGCTGAAATATCACCATTCGTAGTAACTCCATAGATCACTGGTCCATCAATAACTGGATGACTTGTCATGTCATTAGCTCTCTCAATATCTGTAGCACCTTTGGGGCGTGATATATTTGATTCCCAAACCAAGCCACCGGTAGGGCTATCGATTGCAATCATTTTCCCGCCAGGTAATCCAAGGTATATAACATTATTTGATTGAGTTAATTTTCCTTCAGACTTAAAGGTTAAAGGTGGAATTGCTGCTTGATATTTCCATATAACAGAACCATCTTTTATATTAAGTTGAATAATTTTGTAACTATTAAGTTTTAAAGTAATTTTTGAATCAAAAATGATTGGTAATGAATTAACTGCACCATCAAGTAAAGTTTTCCAAATTAGTTCTCCATTATGATCCATAGACCATAAAAATCCATCTATACTTGAAAAAATTAAATTTTCATCATCCCCAGAGACGCCAGAAGTAATAGTAGATTCAATATTTTTTTCCCACAATATGTCGCCCGTATTTTTATTTATTTTTTTTACTGTTCCGTCAGATGTAGCAGCAAATAAAAAATCATCATGAATAAATATATCAAAATTACTTCCATCATGCTCACCAATATTGCTTTGCCATACCATTTCAAGATCTAAAGAAATATTACTTTTTAAATCAGTTAAAGGTGTGGGAAGATCTATAAAATCATTCCCAAAGTAAGTTTCTTCAATCTGGTCATGAAGCTCTTGAACAGGCCCAAAGAAACAGCCATTTAAAAGAAAAGAAATTAAAAAAACATATTTCATTGACCAATAGAATCTATTTTGTTTTGTAATATTTTACTAAAATCACTTTGTCCTTTATTAAATTTTAACCCCTCAATGTATGATTTTTTTGCTTCTTCTTTATTACCCTGCTTTAAGTAAATATCACCGATAATATCTTTGGCTAAAGCCTGAAAACCAATTGTGTTTATTTTTTTAGCTGACCCCATTGCTTGATCAAGTTCACCAGTAACGAAATATACATTTGCTAAATGGTAATATGCCATTGATTGAATTGATTCTTCAGTTGCGTTTTCCGCTGCCCAAACTAACTCATTAATAGCTTCTTCATTGCTACCTTCCTGGGAATATAATTTGGCAATATACATAGCAGATCTTGCAGCGTATGGTGTACCTCTTGAATTATTTTTTAATAAATCAACTTTTTCTTTAATTAAATTTATATCTAATTTTTTTTCAACTAATATTTCTTGGTATAACTGGGAGGCCTGTTCTGAATTTTTAATTTTCTTGTCTGCATAATAATTATAAGCAAAATAAATTCCCAATAAAACTCCAATTAAAATAATAATTAATTTTTTATATGCATTCCAAAAATTTTGGATTTTTTCGACCTGCTCTTCTTCTGTATCTAAAGCCATTTTATTTCCTCTTTAATAAATTTCCTGGGATTGAAGCTAATAATTCTTTTGTATATTTAGTTTTTGGGCTGCCAAAAATTATATCAGTTTTTCCTTGCTCAATAAGTTTTCCATCCTTCATCACAATAACTTCATTTGCAATATGCCGAACTATTCTTAAATCATGGGTTATAAATAGATAAGTTAAGCCAAACTCCACTTGCAGTGATTTAAGAAGTTGAATAATCTGTGCTTGAACTGAAACATCAAGAGCTGAAACTGGTTCATCGCATATAACTAATTCAGGTTCTAAAATAAGAGCACGGGCAATTCCAATTCTTTGTCTTTGGCCTCCTGAAAATTGATGTGGGTATTTCAAAAGGTCTCTTTCCTCAAGTCCTACTCTTTTAATCATACTCAAGATTTTAGAATATTGAGTTGTGGAGTTTCCAATAGCATGAATTTTTAAGGGCTCTTCCATGATTTTTATTATCTTCATTCTTGGATTCAATGAAGCATAGGGATCTTGGAAAATCATTTGTATATTCTTTCTAGTTACTTTCAGTTCATCACCACTGATTTGCCTCATATTTTTATTTTTAAACTTAATCGAACCCTTATCAAGTTCTATTAAGCGAATTAAGCTTTTTGCTAATGTAGATTTTCCACTTCCTGACTCACCAACAACGGCAAGCGTAATACCTCTCTTTATATTTATAGATAGATTATCTAGCGCCTTAATTGAAGTTCTTGTCCTAGAAAAAAATCCTGTTGTTTTAATATATTCTTTGGATAGGTTTTTTGCTTCTAATAAAATTTTCATTTGCCTATTATCCGATTGCTTTTTTTAAAGCAGAGTAATCAATTGGATTTAAATCTTTTTTGCCTTGTGGATCTGGAACGCAAGCTAATAATGCTTTAGTGTATGGATGCATTGGCTTTTTTAATACTTTTAAAACTGTTCCTTGTTCAACAATTTCTCCTTGGTACATAACGACTACATCATCAGCAATATCTTCAACAACACCGAAATCATGAGTAATAAAAAGCATAGTCATTTCAAATTTTATTTTCAAACTATTTAAAAGATCTAAAATTTGAGCTTGGACTGTAACATCTAATGCTGTAGTTGGTTCATCAGCAATTAACAATCTTGGTGAACATGAAATTGCCATAGCAATCATAACTCTTTGTCTTTGGCCTCCTGAAAGCTCATCTGGATAGCTATTTATTCGATCTGTTGGTATACCTACAATATTAAGCAGCTCCTCCACGCGTTTATTTAATTCAGCTTTGAGTAAGTTATTATGAACCTTAATTGCTTCCTCTATTTGGTACCCAATTGTAAGAACCGGATTAAGCGAAGTCATGGGTTCTTGAAAGATCATTGCAACATCTTTCCCTCTCCTCTTCCTAATATCTTCTTTAGTTAAATTTACCAAATTAACACCTTCAAAAACTATACTTCCAGACATATTTAGCTGGGATGAAAGAAGTTGCATAATTGATAAAGCAGTTAAACTTTTACCACTTCCTGATTCACCAACAATACATGTAGTTTTTCCTTTTTTCAGACTTAAAGAAATGTTTTTTACTAAATTTAATCTAGGATTGTTATTAGGAAAAACTTTTAACTTATTGATTTTTAATATATTATTTTTCAAAATTTATTTTATCTTTAATATATAAGGATATATTTTTCTCTTTGACACTTGTTTGTATTCCATCATCACGAATAAGCTTTACCTGAATTATTTTATTTTCTGCTTCCTGATCCCCAATTATCAAAGCAACTTTTGCGCCACTTTTATCAGCTTTTTTCATTTGAGATTTAAAACTAGATCCTTCAATATTTAAACTTACCTTTAATCCTTCATTTCTTAATTTTTCAGCAGTAGCAAAGGCAAAAGGTCTTGCTATATCTCCAAGATTTACAATATAAATATCAGGTAATACATTGTTATTCTTTTTATTTAAATCTTCAAGTAGTAGGATTATCCTTTCTATTCCAATTGCAAAACCGCATGCTGAAGTTGGTTTTCCTCCAACTCTTTCAACTAGGAAGTCATACCTACCTCCACCTGCAATAGTACCTTGACTTCCTAAATCATTTGATACCCATTCAAAAACGGTACGATTATAATAATCTAAACCTCTTACAAGTCTCGTATTTATTTTAAATTCCAAATCATGCTCTTTAAGAATGCTGCAAAGATCCTCAAAATGTTGCTTTGCATCATTTGATAAATAATCTATTAACTTTGGAGCAGAATTTAGCATAGACTGCATTTTTTTATTTTTGCTATCTAATATTCTTAAAGGATTTTCGTATAAGCGTCTTAATGCATCTTCATCCAAGACCTCTTTATTATCTTCAAAATAGGTAATTAACTTTTTTCTATAAACAATTCTGTCATTTGGGTCTCCAATTGAGTTCAACTCTAGAGTGATATTCTTAAGACCTAATGAATTCCATAATCTTGCTAATAATAAAATTTGCTCTGCGTCAGACTCTGGCTTTTCAAGACCAAAAGCCTCAACACCTACCTGATGAAATTGCCTTTGCCTACCCTTCTGAACATTTTCATGTCTAAACATTGCACCGCGATAAAATAACTTAACAGCTCCATTGTAAGTAAGGCTATTTTCAATAATTGCCCTCACACATCCTGCTGTACCTTCTGGCCTCAAGGTTAATTTATCTTTATTTAAATGATCTTCCCAACTATACATTTCTTTTTCTACGATATCAGTGAGTGAGCCTACACTTTCAATAAATAACCCAGTTGGCTCAACCAAAGGAAGACCGATCTCTTGATAATGATATTGATCTAAAATACATAATATTTTCTCTTCAAAATATCGCCATAGCCGCTGCCTTTCTGGCAAAACGTCGTAAAAACCTTTCAATGTTTGAAATTTTTTTGTCATTGTTAGTTTTTCTTATTTACCTGATAATTTTTTTCAACGTAAATATTAATTATATTTATAAAATCAATTCCGATATTATCACCTTTTAATGTAACTGTTTTCTTTCCATCTTCATATACTGGAGCAACAGGTATCTCACCAGTTCCAGGCAGGCTTATTCCTAGATTTGCCATTTTCGACTCTCCAGGTCCATTTACTACGCAACCCATTACAGCAACAGTCATCTCTTCAACTCCTTTATATTTTTGCTTCCATCCAGGCATACTTTCTCTTAGATAAATTTGAATATCTCCAGCTAATTTTTGAAAAAAAGTTGAAGTAGTTCTTCCGCATCCAGGACAAGCTATTACAATTGGTGAAAAGGCTCTAATACCCATCGTTTGAAGCAATTCTTGAGCAACAATTACTTCTTTTGCTCTAGATTCATTAGGTTCTGGAGTTAGCGATATGCGAATAGTATCACCAATACCATTTTGGAGTAGGTATCCCATTGATGCTGCTGAAGCAACAATTCCTTTTGTGCCTATCCCTGCCTCAGTCAGCCCAAGATGAAGTGGATAGCTACATCGTTTAGAAAGGTCTGTATAAACCTCGATTAGATCTTGAACATCGCTTACCTTGCAAGATACAATTATTTTATTTTTTGGTAGTCCTAAATTTTCAGCGTGGTTAGCACTATCAAGCACAGATCGGATAAGCGCTTCTTTCATTATGGATTTTGCTGATAGAGGTTGATTTAAAAGGCCATTATTATCCATCAACGTTTTAAGCATTTCTTGATCCAAGCTACCCCAATTTACACCAATCCTTATAGGTTTATTATGATCAATTGCTATTTTAATCATTATCGCGAATTGATCATCTCTTTTACTTCCCTTCCCGACATTTCCAGGATTAATTCTGTATTTATCTAAAGCAGCAGCACAATCAGAGAACTTTTTTAAAAGTTTATGTCCGTTATAATGAAAATCTCCTATTAATGGTACATTACAACCCATAGCTAAAAGCTCTTGCTTAATACCATAAACCTCTTTGGCAGCTTCTTCATTGTTTACAGTAATTCTTACTAACTCAGAGCCTGCTTTCCATAATTCATTTATTTGATTAACAGTAGACGTTCGATTAGCAGTATCAGTATTTGTCATTGATTGAACAACAGTTGGAGCCCCTCCTCCAATAGCCACTCCACCAACAAGTACTTGTAATCTATTTTTATTTATTTTCATTTGACTTAATTATTACTTACAAAAGATATTTTCTGGCTTCTTTTAGTTTTATCTTGCACCTGTCCAGCTAATTGGCCACAAGCTGCAGCAATATCATCGCCTCGAGTTTTTCTTATAGTAGTTATAATACCCTCATCAGCCAAAACCTCTTTAAATATAGACATTGTGCCTCTATCAGAACATTTATAACCGCTATTTGGAAAAGAATTAAAGGGAATCAGATTAAACTTACAAGGAATATCTTTTACCAGATTAATTAATTCTTTTGCTTGAGTTACAGAGTCATTAACTCCTTTAAGCATGACATATTCAAAAGTAACAAAATCTCGAGGAGCAAATTCAATGTAGCGCAAACATGCGGACATTAAATCTTTTAAAGGGTATTTTTTGTTTATTGGGACAATTTGATCTCGTAAATTATTGTTTGGAGCATGAAGAGAAACCGCCAAAGCTACTGGGCAATCTATCCTAAGCTTATCCATTGCAGGTACAAGACCACTTGTAGAAAGAGTAACTTTTCTTCGACTAAGACCATAAACTTGATCATCAAGCATCATCTCTAATGAATGAACCACATTTTTATAATTAGTCAAAGGCTCACCCATTCCCATCATAACTACATTTGAAATAATACGTTTTTCAAGATTTACATGACTATAATTTTCTTGCTTTCTAAGAAGTTTATTGGCTAGCCATAATTGGCCAATAATTTCTCCCGAAGTAAGGTTTCTGTTAAAACCTTGCCTACCTGTAGAGCAAAAAGTACATTCTAAGGCGCAACCTACCTGAGATGAAATACAAAGGGTTCCGCGATCTTCTTCAGGAATAAAAACAGCTTCAATTCCATTGCTTACCCCAACATTTAACAACCATTTTCTCGTGCCATCTAGAGATAGCTCGTCAGAAATTATTTCGGGGGTCTGTATATTAGCGTTATTTGTAAGTGTGCTTTGAAATGATCTTGCAACATCTGTCATTGCTTCAAAATTATTTTCATTGAAATAATATATCCAACGCAAGAGTTGTTTGGCACGATAGGGTTTGTGACCAAACCCTTCAATATATTTAGTTAATTGTTCCCGATTAAATTCAAGTAAATTATCCAAGAATTATTTTAACCAAAAAAATAATCGATCTCGATAGCGGCATTCTCTAATGAATCAGAGCCATGGACAGCATTAGCATCGATACTATCTGCAAAATCTGCTCTAATGGTTCCTTCATCTGCTTCTTTTGGATTGGTTGCCCCCATTAATTCACGATTCAAAGAAACAGCATTTTCTCCTTGAAGCACCTGAATCATAACTGGTCCTGAGATCATAAAGCCAACGAGGTCTTTAAAAAAGGGTCTTTCTTTGTGAACTTCATAGAATCCCTCTGCTTCTTCTTGGGTTAGGGAGATCATTTGAGCTTGCACAATTTTTAATCCTGCCTTTTCAAATCGACTGTAAATTTCACCAATAACATTTTTCTTCACTGCATCTGGCTTAATAATTGATAAAGTTTTTTCGATTGTCATACTAAATTCTCCATTGAGTTATTTTACATCTTATAAAGAGCGTTAAAATAACATTTTTTACCAATAAAATAAATGGCTTAGGCTCTTATTAACCCTGCATTTGATTTAAACATAGAATACAATATTAAATTATTTTATATAGTTAAGTTATGGCCTCTTTTTTCATTACAGCGTTTTATCATTTTGTTGCTCTAAATGATATCAAAAGTATACAACCTATTATTCAAGATTATTGTGATAAAAATTCAATTAAAGGCACTATACTTATTGCTAACGAGGGAATTAATGGAACTATCTCGGGCGAAGAAAAAAATATTTTAGATTTTCATGCATTTATTAAAAATGATTTAATATTTTCAAAAGCCTTTGATGGTATAGATTATAAGGGGTCTTGGTCAAAAAAAAATCCTTTTTATAGGATGAAGGTTAGACTAAAAAAAGAAATAGTAACATTAGGAATTCCAGAGGTTAGTCCTACTAAAAAAGTAGGTATTTACGTAAAGCCTGAGGACTGGAACAAATTAATTAACGACCCTGATATTACCCTCATTGATACAAGGAATGGCTATGAAGTTGATATAGGGACTTTTAAAAATGCAATAAATCCCAATACATCTTCCTTTAGAGAGCTGCCAAAATATATTAAAAAAAATCTAAGTCCAAAAAAAAATAAAAAGGTAGCAATGTTTTGCACTGGTGGAATTCGCTGTGAAAAAGCGAGCGCATATATGCTAAAAGAAGGTTTTAATGAGGTATACCACCTTCAAGGGGGTATTCTAAAATACCTTGAAATAATTCCAGAAGCAGAAAGCTTATGGCAAGGGGAATGCTTTGTATTTGATCAAAGAGTTGCTGTCACAAATGAATTAAAACAAGGAAAATATAATCAATGTTTCGCTTGCCGCCACCCGCTATCATTAGAAGAAATTCAATCTAAGGACTACTCTGAAGGAGTCTCATGTTCTTATTGTATTAGTAAAATTTCTGAAGAAAAAAAAGCTAACTTAAAAGAAAGGCAAAAACAAATTAATCTAGCAAAGTCTAGAGGAGAAGATCACATCGGGAAAGTCATTAAAAAAAAATAAGTGTTTGAGATTTACCTATAATTTATAATTTTCATTTAGACTCTCTTTGTTGAATTCAGAACCATCAGTGAGATTATATAAATCTGTGTTTGATAATTTAACTGCCTCTTCAGGTGGAAGATTATGTCTATTAGAATATACTAAAGCATCCGAATGAGGTAATAACTGGTCACATTGGTCACAGTAAGGGAATATATTAAAAAGCCCTACCGCATGAGCATACCGCAACAATCTATATTTTTTTTCATTAAGAATTTCAAGAACTGGCTGTTCAAATCCGTTACCCAAAACTATTTTATTATTATAGTCATAACAACAAGGAACGATTTCGCCATTCCATTGTATTTGAAGTGGGCCCGATTCAGGTCTGCCGCATGATGTTTTAACTTCCATCCCTACTTTGGCATTACGATCACGATAGTCTCGACCATCACCATAGTTGTGTGGCCTCCAAATCTCAATAGCATCTACCAAAGGTTCCCAGAATTCTCGGAAATTCTGCTCATCTTTTTCATTTTCAGGAAGGGTTAAATAAGAAATCTGTATTTTTGTCTTAAAGTTATTATCATTTCTTAATTTTATAAATTTCAAAAGAGCATCTCTTGTCTTCTCAAAATCTAGGCCCTGCATTACAGTGTTATAAGTATCTTTACTCATACCATAAAAACTGATTCGAATTTCATCTAACCCTGCTTCTAATAATTTTTTTGAGCGATTACTAGTAAGGGCAGAACCATTTGATATTGTATAAGTGGATAAACCTTTATTTTTAGCGTAAATTATTTTTGCTTCTAAGTTCTTATCAAGCATAGGTTCGCCAAATCCTTGTAAAACAACTTGCTTAGCTCCCAAAGCTACTACTTCGTCAATACTTTTTTCATATTTATCTTGATCCATAATTCCATGATCACGGCCATGTTCATGTTCATCTCTGGGGCACATAATGCATGATGCATTGCAGTGATCCGTAACTTCGTATCGAACTTCTGGATGTAAAAGTTTAGTTATTGGTTTATCTGCAGGTAATTTTTTAAGTAATGCATCTAAATTATCATCATCGAAATTGATACTGCCATCAGTTAAAAGGTTGTCTTGGAGAATTCTAAGATTTTCATCAAGATTTCTGATTGGTATTATTACTTTAGCGCTCTTTATAGCTTTTTTCATAGGCTTATATTACCTTAATTTTTCCATACCTTAGTAATACCATTATAATAATTAAAATAATTAAAATAATTAATAAATATGAAAAAAATAAAATGGGCAATTTTAGGTGCTGCAAGAGTTAATGAAAGGCTTATTCCTGCAATTATTAATAGTAACCAAGGAGAGTTAGTTGCCATCGGCAGTCGTAGAAAAGATTCAGCAAAAGAATGCATTCAAAAGTATGCTCAGGAGCATACAAAAAGTATAGCCTCTCATATGGGTTTTGATTTGATTCTAGATGATAAAGAAATAGATGCCATTTATATACCACTATCAAATGAAGAACATACGCAGGTTGCTTTAAAAGCAATTAGAAATAAAAAACATGTGCTTATCGAAAAACCAATGGCAATTAAATCTCAAGAGGTTCAGCTTCTTATAAGTGAGGCAAAAAAAAATAATGTAAAAATTATGGAAGGTTTTATGTATGTATTTCACCCGCAATTTGATCGCATTCAAAGCATTATTAATTCTAAAATACTAGGAGAAATAAACTACGCACACTCAATGTTCTCATTTCCTATTAAGCCTGAGAGATATTACCGAATCAATCGGGCAATGACTAACGGTGGAGGCGCCCTTTGGGACATAGGCCCTTATGCAATTCATACAATACGAAGTTGCTTTAAAGAAAATCCTATACGTGTATATGGACAATCCAACCTAAATGAGCACGGTGCAGATATATCAACTACAGGAATGATTGATTTTGGCTCAAATAAGAAAGCAACATTTAATATTAGTTTTGAGTGTGTACGGCGTTCTGAATTTGAAATATTTGGTCTTAATGGAAGATTAAAATGTCCTCTAGTCTGGCAGCCAGATAATTCGCCTGCAAAAATTATATACTCAACAGAAAAGTTAGGACTTAAAGAAGAGGTAGTTCCAACTGCAAACCATTTTGATTTAGAAATAGATCATTTTAATGAGTCTATTAATCAAGATAAAAATGTAAAACTAAATGGTGAAGATGCAATATGGAACTCAAAAACACTTGAAGCCATTCAAAAAAGTATTATAGATAATAAATGGGTAACACTCTAAATGGGCAAATATTGGATATTTGATTTTGATGGCACATTAGTTGATTCTGAAAAACCCATTAAAAAATGCTACGAAAAGGTAGCTAAAGAGATAGTTCCATCCAGATTAAAAACTGCTGAAAAAATCTTAATAGGTCCAACATTGCAAGACACAACAAAATTGATATTAGGTACAGAGAATTTACATAAATATGAAAAATTTATAATGTTATTTAAAAAAGAATATGATGAAAATTTGTTATTAGATACAAGACCATACTTGGGTGTATCAGAAACATTAAAACAATTAGTCACCCGTGGAGACAAATTAGCAATTGCGACAAACAAAAGACAAGCAGCAACCCTAAAACTTATTAATCATTATGGCTGGCATGATTACTTTCAATGGATTGCTTGTACTGACGAAAAAATACATGAAATAAGAAATAAAAATAAATTAGTTACATTTTTCATTAAGAATAATCCTGAATTTTCAAATGCTTATTTTGTTGGCGATACAGAAAATGATGGATCTGCTGCGACACATAATAAACTTAAATTTATTAAAGTAAAATATGGTTATGGAAAAAATCAAAATTGGATTAATTTTGATATTTATAACTCTATCAATAATTTTAACGAATTAATAAATATAAATTAAATATTATGAATTGGCTATTAATTCAAACTAAGTCCATTGAGGAAAAAATTAATAAAAAAATTATCTAGTACTTTTATAATCTTTAACCCAACGTTTCAATTCTTTTTTTATCTTAGCCTCATTCATATCTGATGAATAATTAATCCATTTAATAATAGCTTTATTTGAAAACTTTTGTTTTAATTTTGTTGTCACAGCTATTCTTATTTTTTTATGTTTTGTTGGTTTAGTAAACTCATGATTAGCTAGCAACTCCTCAAAAAGCTTCTCTCCAGGTCGTAATCCGGTAAAAATTATTTTAATTTCATCTTTGTGAAGGCCTGATAATTTAATCATATCTTTAGCTAAATCTAAAATTTTAATTGGCTTACCCATTTCCAGAACAAATATTTCACCTCCTAATCCCATCATACTTGCTTGTAAAACAAGTTGAGAAGCTTCAGGGATTGACATAAAATATCTAGTTATATCTCTATGAGTCACAGTAACGGGTCCTCCCATTTCAATTTGTTTTTTAAATAAAGGAATCACACTTCCGCTACTACCAAGAACATTTCCAAACCTTACTATGATAAATTCTGTTCCAGTTTTAGATTGAAGAGTTTGACATAAAATTTCTGCTAAGCGCTTACTTGCGCCCATCACATTTGTCGGATTGATTGCTTTATCAGTTGATATTAAAACAAACTTATTAACATTCAACGATTTACATATCTTGGCAAGTAAAAAAGTACCTTTAGCATTATTTATTAATACTTCTGCCACATTCTCAGTTTCCATAAGGGGTACATGTTTATAGGCTGCCGCATGCAAAACTACGCTAGGTTTATTTCTACCTAATAAATCTTTCATACGCTTTTCATTTTTTATATCAGCAACAACAAATAAAATTTTTGTTTTAGATGGGTCGTGAATTGACTGCTCTAGCTGATATAAAGCAGCTTCTGAAATATCAACGCATAAAGCAATCTTTGGTTTAAATTTTAGGACTTGACGAGTAAGCTCTGATCCGATTGATCCCCCTGCCCCAGAAATCATGACGATATCATTTTGGATTAATTTTTTAAGATCAGAATTATCTAAATTAACTGCATCTCTTCCGAGTAGATCCTCAACATCAACTTGTCTAATTTGTGAAACACTTAGTCGTCCGCTACTTAAGTCTTCAAAATTTGGAATAGTTAATAACTCAAGATCTAGGTTCTTAATTATATTTAAAGCAATTCTTCTTTCTTCGAAATCAGAAGATGGCATTGCTATTATTGCTGTCTCAATTTTTAATTTTTTATATAGTTTAGGAAGCAACTCAATAGCACCTAGGATTTTTACCCCAGATACCTCCCTACCCTTTAATGAAATATCGCTACCCAATAGCCCAAGAATCCTCCAATTTGGGTTTCTGGAAAGAGTTTTAACTAAAGATACCCCTTCTTTACTAGTGCCCAAAATAATAGCGTTTTTAGGTTTAATTGAAGAAAAGTCATATTCTTTATATTCCCTTAAGCCTCTATATATAATACGACTTCCGAACATAAATAATATTAGAAGTAGGGGATTTAAAAGAATAATTGAACGGGGAATTACAGGTTGGTGATCATAATAAAAAGTAAAATATCCAGCGAGCACTAGAGTTGAATAAAATACTCCTGCGGAGATTGTTCTTATATCAATAATGCTTGAATGTCTCCATGATGCCCTATGAATTCTTAAGTATAGAAACAATATTGCTTGAACAAAGACTACTGTGCCCAAATTGCTAATCATTGAAATAAATTGATCTTCGGGAACTACAAAATTAAACCTAATAATATAAGCAGATATCCAAGCTGAGCAAATTACAAATAAATCATGAGTAAAAACAATTAAATTCCTATTATTTATTATTAAGTTTTTAATCTGCTTATTCATTATTTATTCTTTTTAAGTAAATGCTTAGCCCACATTATATCTACAAATCGCATCATTAAAACAAAGGATGAGAATAATAAAATAATCATAATGATGATAATTTCTTGGGTATTTATTACTGCTGCTAGAATTCCAATGATTCCTACACAAATCATTAATCCATAAGAAAATAGCGCTACTTGTTTGTGAGAATAACCTACAAGTATAGCTCTTTGATAATAATGACTTCTATGAGCCTTAAGCAAAGACTCTTTTTTTAGAACTCGCTTTACTAAAGTAACACCTGAATCTAATATAAATGGAGAAAAAATAACTAATGGAAACCATAATGGCCATAAAGTTTTGTACCAACCAATTACACCCAAGGCTCCACATAAAAAACCTAATGGAATAGATCCAGTATCCCCCATGAATATTTTAGCAGGAGGGAAATTAAAAAATAAAAAACCAATACAAGAAGCAATTATAATAATATTAAATATTGCAAAGCTTATATCGCCTAAAATAATAGATAAAATTGCATAGCAACTAAAACCAATTATAGACATACCTGAGGCTAATCCATCTGATCCATCCATGAAGTTGTATAAATTTAACACCCACACAAGATAAAATAATAAAATAATAAAAAATATATAGCTAATATGTAAATCTAAAGTGAAGAGAAATATTAGAGCAGTTAAAAAATGAATAGCTAAACGAATAAGTGGTTTAATACCTATAAGGTCATCGAAGAAAGATAAAGCAATTAAAACCAATAAAAAAGGAAGTAGGAATAGTAACTCCGTACAATATAGAATAGTTGAGAAAATAATTGAATTCATAACGGCAAGGCCACCGAGCCTTGGTATTGGTTTAACATGTAATGATCGCTGATTAGGGATATCAAGAAACTTATTGAGACTTTTTGAATTCAAGATATACCAAGTAGATGAAGTTACAACTAATAGCGTTGTAAAAAATGCTAAAAGAAATTGTTTAGCATAAAAAAAGTTGAGGGATATAATAAAATCCATTTAGTTATTTTATCAGAGGAATCAAGACAATGGATTAAGGGTGACTTAGAAATTAGCTAGGTTAATTTATGACTATAAAAATCTTTCCAGTATTTAACTAATATTTTTGAATCGAATTCGCTTATTGCTCTTTTTTTTGCAGCATCACCAAGATTAGTAACTAACTTTCTATCCTTAAATAAAGCTATCATTAATCTCACAATTTCTTCCACATCGCTTGGTTCATGAACCATACCAGTTTTATTTTTAACTATTGCATCAGTTAATCCATATATATTTGAAACAATTGATGGCACTCCAGTTGCAGCAGCCTCAATAACAACATTTCCAAATCCTTCACGATAACTTGGCAAACAAAGTACATCAGATATGGCTAAAAAATCTTGAGGGGATGAAGTTATGTCAGAAAATATAATATTTGATTGCTTTCCTTTAAATTTATATGCAACATCTTCCTCATCAGGCCCAATTAAAAGTAAATATGCAGATTTTAAATCTGCTAATATAAATGAATTAATTAAATCATATATACCCTTGTCAGAATTTAATCGGCCGAGAAATACAAAAACAAAAGAATTGGGTGATATTTTAAGTTTCTTACGTAACGATAGCTTTACTTTTCTATTTGGTTTAAATTTTCCTAGATCAACACCAGATACTGAACCGCTTCCAAAAACTAAAGACTTATCTTTATGTAAAATATTTTCTTTAACAAGGAAATTATATTGAGATTTGCTATCAATAATATTGTGAGTTGATAAAGTACCAATTATTTTATCAATTAACTTTAATAGTAATCGAGATAGTCCTGATTTAGTTGCCCATACTTGACCAGTAAAACAATGTACCCTGACAGGGATGAACGTTACAAATGAAGCAACCATAGCCAATAATCCTGCTTTTGGTGTGATTGAATGTACAGCGTCGTATCTTTTAATAATAAATAAATATACTAACTGAGTAATAGAAATTAAATCTGAAACAATATTCACGTCTCTTGAAAAATTAATATTTACTAAATTAATATCTAATTTTTTATCAATTAAAAATTTAGGATTTTTAAGATTAACAATAACTGTCAAATCATAATATTTGGATAGTTCTTTTAAATGGCTTAATAAGAATGCGCTCACTGCAAATTCAACTGTAGCTACAAAACATATAGACTTTCTATTTATCATAAATTATTCTTTGCAATAAAGTAATTCTTTATAATTTTCAAAAGCTTAATAAAGCCTCAAAAGCTTTAGGTATAGGGTAATGGTGATTACCTATAAATAATCCATTCTTATCAAGATATTCTGCATTTTTTAAACTATCATGAACTGTGTAATCAAAAAACTTGATAACTTCATTTTTCAGAAAATTTCCAGTAACAATTGGTCTTAGTTCGAAGCCTAATTGATTTAACTTATTAACTAATTCTTTTCTTGTTAAATCACTACCCGGCCTAATGATGATACTAAAACCGAACCAACTACTGGCCCCAACTTCTTTTTGAATTAGTAAGTCAGGGTGATTTGACAAAGTGTCTGAAAATAATTTAGCATTTTTACGACGTTCAGAAATGATCATAGGTAATTTTTTTACTTGCTCAACACCCAATGCTCCTTCAAGCTCCAATGGTCGAACGTTATAGCCAGGCAGAACAAATCGAAAAGATTCTTCTAATAAATCATCGCTTTTATCGCCGCAAATTAAATTTTTAACTGGTAAATCGCGGGTCCATCCATGCGACCTTAGAGAGATTAATATTTGCTGTATCTCTTCATCATCAGTAACTATTAGCCCACCCTCCATCGTTGAAATATGGTGACTATAAAACGAACTAAATGTCCCCATCACCCCAAAAGTTCCAGCCTTTTTATTGTTGAATGTTGCACCCATTGATTCGCAATTATCTTCTAATAAAATAATTTTTTTATCTTGAATTATCTTATCAATAAAATCAAAATCATTTGGATTTCCAAGTAAATTAACAGCTAAAACTACTCGTGTTTTATTTGATATTGCTGACTCTAATTGAGCTAAATCATAATTAAGTGTTTCTATGTCAATATCAACAAACTTAATTTTTAACCCGTATTGATAAAGAGGATAATAAGTAGTGCTCCATGATACTGCTGGGACAATCACCTCGTCCCCTCTTTTAAGTTTTAATTTTGGATTCTTACTATAAAAAAGAGCACCAATCATTAATAAGTTTGCAGATGATCCAGAATTTACCATTACAGCATGCTGACTTCCAATATACTTTGCGAATTCCCTTTCAAACAAGCGTACATTTTCTCCCATAGTAAAATTACCTGATGCAATAACTTTTTGCATTGCATCAATTTCTTTTTGATCCCAAGTTGCTGTAGCTAGTGGATATTTAAAGGTCATTTAGCTATCTCTTTTAAATAAAATTCATATGTTTTTTTTAATCCAACTTCAATACTTATTTTTGGTTGCCATCCTAGCTTAGTTTGAAGATCTGTATTAACTAACTTACGAATCATCCCAACTGGTTTTGTTTTATCATAAGTAAAATTTCCAGTAAATCCAATAATTTTTGCGATTTTTCTATAGTATTCATCAATTGTCATATCAATACCTAAGCCAATATTCATATATTTAGGAAGTTCATCAAAATGATTAATAGACCATATTATTGCTTCAGCCAGATCGCCAGAATACATAAATTCTCGCCGAGCCATTCCGTCGCCCCAGATTTCAACTTCATTTTCATTATTATTTTTTGCCTGATGAATCTTATGAATTACAGCTGCAATTAAATGTGAATAATCAGTTTTAAATTTATCAAATTTCCCATAAAGGTTGCATGGGATTAAAGTCTTATAACTAAAACTGTTATCTTCTTTCGTCACATACTCACATAATCGTGCTGTAGCTAATTTTGCAATTGCATATCCTTCATTAGTTTCTTCAAGCCTACCCGAAAGAAGCATGTCTTCTGTGAGAGGTTTAGTTATATTAGCTGGGTACATACAAGAGCTACCAATATTAATTAACTTTTTTATTCCAGACTTATAAGCACCCATAATAATATTCTTACCCATATCTAAATTATCTACTAAAAAACTTACGGGCTCCCTCATATTTGCATGAATACCCCCTATTTTTCCAGCTGCATGAATTATCATTTCAGGCTTATATTTTAAAAGATAATTTTCTACCTGTTCAAAATCGCGAAGATCTAACTCACTTGATCTTGGTGACAAGATATCGTAGAAAGATATATCTGGATGTTCAAGTAAATTCTTTCCCACCATCCCGCCTGAACCAGTTAATAAAATAGTTTTCTTAGTCATACAAAAAATTACTCATTGTAATTAGGAGTTTTATAGCCGTGTTTTTTAGTTAACTCATCTCGCTGAGCTGTACTAAGGTCCTCTCGAACCATCTCTGAAACTAGTGCATTAAAATCAATTTTTGGTTTCCAGCCTAATTTTTCCATCGCTTTTGATGCATCTCCAAGAAGTGTTTCAACCTCAGTTGGCCGGTAATATCTTGAGTCAACGGAAACTATTATTTTTCCAGATGAATCATAGCCTTTTTCATCTTTACCTTTTCCTTTCCAGGTCATTTTGATGTCAAGTTCTTTTGCTGCAGCATTTACAAAATCACGAACACTATACTGAGATCCAGTTGCAATAACAAAATCTTCAGGTTTATCTTGTTGTAGCATTAACCATTGCATTTCAACATAATCTTTTGCGTGACCCCAGTCTCTTAATGCATTCATATTTCCAAGATATAAACAATCTTGAAGTCCTAATTTAATCCTGGCCAAAGCTCGAGTTATTTTTCGAGTTACGAATGTTTCACCTCTTATTGGGCTCTCATGATTAAATAAAATACCGTTACAGGCAAAAATACCATACGCTTCTCTATAATTTATTGTAATCCAATGCGCATAGAGTTTAGCTGCCGCATAAGGGCTCCTTGGGTAAAATGGTGTTGTTTCTTTTTGTGGTGTTTCTTGAACTAATCCATATAATTCAGATGTTGAGGCTTGATAAAATTTAGTCTTTTTTTCTAAACCTAGAATACGGATCGCCTCAAGTATTCGAAGAGGGCCTAAGGCATCTGAGTTAGCAGTATATTCTGGTTCTTCAAACGATACAGCAACATGACTTTGCGCTGCTAAATTATAAATCTCATCTGGTTTTACCTTTTGGATAATTTGAGTAAGGCTCAATGAGTCTGTCATATCTCCATGATGAAGATGAAATGGTCTTCCTTGTTCATGTGGATCATGAAATAAATGATCGATTCTTGAGGTATTGAAAGATGAGCTTCGACGTTTCATACCATGAACTTCATAACCTTTATCAAGTAAAAATTCAGATAGATATGCTCCATCTTGTCCAGTTACACCAGTAATTAATGCTATTTTATTCATTTATCTTCCTTCCATAATTGTCTTCTATACGCTCTATGTCATCCTCACCTAAATACTCGCCTGATTGCACCTCAATTATTTCCAAAGTTGTATCATTAGGATTAGATAATCGATGTAATTCTCCTAGCGGAATAAAAGTAGACTCATTTTCTATCAATACAATCTCTTGATCTCCACGTTCCACTCTAGCAGTGCCTTTAACAACTACCCAATGTTCGGCTCGTTTCGAATGCTTTTGAAGGCTTAAGCTTGCCCCTGGATTAACCTGAATCCTTTTAACCTTAAAGTTTTTTCCTTCATCAATTGTTATATACCAACCCCATGGCCGATGAACTTTTGAATGTTCAGTCCCCTCAGTTCTTTTTTTTATATCAAGTTTAGCAACTATGGCTTTAATGCCTTGACTATTTTTTCGATTTGCTACCAAAACTGCATCAGGAGTTTCTACAATGACAATATTCTCTACTCCAACTGCCCCTACCAATCTGTGAGTTGAATGAATTAATGAATTTTTGGTATTTTCAGTAAATACATCTCCATAAGTCACATTTCCTTTTTCATTTTTTTCCTCAAAAGACCATAGTGAGTCCCATGAGCCTAAATCATTCCATCCAGCATCTAAAGGTATTACTTTGAGAGCAATATCAGCATCTGTACACTTCTCAATTACTGCATAATCTATTGACTCACTTGGGATTTTAGAGAAAGTTTCTTTGTCAGATCTAATAAACTGATTATCATTTTTATTTTTTTTAAAAGCTTTTAAGGTTGCCTCAAAAATATCTAATCTAAAATGCTTTATGGTATTTAACCAAATACTAGCTTTAACTACAAAAATACCACTGTTCCATAAATAGTCTTTAGATTTGATATATTGCTCTGCTTTTTCTAATGAAGGCTTCTCTATGAACTGCTCAACATTATATTCATTAAAATTTCCTGCACTTAAATTGTGTTTAATATAGCCATATCCCGTTTCAGCCTTATTTGGAGTAATGCCCATTATCACAATTGATTCTTGATTCGCGGCTTCAATACAACTACATAGAGTTTGTTCAAAAATATCAGGTTCACGAATAATATGATCTGACGGAGTCACAACTAAAATTGGATCTTTGTCGTCTTGCTCAGCTAACAGCGCCGCCATTGTTAGAGCAGGAGCAGTATTTTTTCCAATAGGCTCTAAGAATAGCTTTGCTGAAGTATTATCTAATTGCTGTAACTGCTCTAAAGCAATAAACCTATGTTCTTCATTTGTTACCACTAAAGTATCATTAATATTAAAATTTACTGCTTTTACTTGATTTACTCTCATTACTGCTTGCTGGAATAAGCTTTCGGAACCAGCAAGAGTTATAAATTGTTTTGGGTAAGCTAATCTTGATAAAGGCCAAAGCCTTGTCCCTGTGCCGCCACATAAAATTACTGGGGTGATATTAATATCATTATTCATATAGCTAGCCTTAGTCATTTCCTAGGAATTTCTGCACCAAATTTATGTCACTTTTAAGCGCTTCGTTTTCTAGCTTTTTTCTATTTAAAAACTCAACAATTAGATTAGCTTTCTCCAGCAGTCTTATGTTTGTTAATAAATAAAGGTATCCTAACATTAAAATTCACTAAAGAAATCTGCATCTAAGAAGGAGGAACCCTTTTTATCTTTATCGGATAATAAAATATCAGAGTGGTTTGGCCAGTTAATTGATAAATCTGAATCACTCCAAATAATAGTTCTTTCTAAATTTGAATTGTAAAAATTAGTTGTTTTATACATAACTTCTGCAAAATCAGAAGTAACTAAAAATCCATGAGCAAATCCCTTTGGAATCCAGAGTTGCTTTTTTGTTAGCGCATTTAATTCCTGACAAACAAAATCTCCAAATGTTTTGGATGACTTTCTTAAATCAACAACGACATCGAATATTTCACCCTGTAAAACACTCACCAACTTTCCTTGAGCCATAGGAGATAACTGATAATGTAGGCCTCTTAGGGTGTTTTTTTTTGATTTTGAATAATTATCCTGAACAAAAGAAATTTTTTTTCCAGTTACCTTATCAAACTTATCTTGATTAAAGGATTCATAAAAAAATCCTCTTTCATCTTTAAAGATATCTGGTTCAAGCAATAAAACTTCTGGGAACCTTAACTTAGTACTTTTCATTTAATCTATTAAACCTTTGAGATATTCTCGATAATTATTATTGTACTTTTCTTCAGCCAATTGAAGCAAATTATCTTTTGTTATCCAACCCTTCCTAAAAGAAATTTCTTCAATACATGCAATTTTTTGGCCCTGCCGATTTTCTACAGTAGCAATGTATTGATTGGCTTCTAATAATGATTCGTGAGTTCCTGAATCTAGCCATGCAAAACCTCGATTCAAAATCTCAACATTTAATTTATCTTCATTCATATATATTCTATTTAGATCAGTTATTTCTAGCTCCCCTCTATTAGAAGGTTGAAGACTTTTTGCCAATTCAACTACTTTATTATCATAAAAATATAGTCCTGTTACCGCATAATTAGATTTAGGTATTATAGGTTTTTCTTCAATTGTGATAGCTTTCTGGTTAGTATCAAATTCTACAACACCATATCTTTCAGGATCTGATACATGATATGCAAATATAGTTGCGTCTTCATTGCTTGAAGCGCTTGAAAGAAGATTGCTTATATTATTTCCATGAAATATATTATCTCCCAAAATTAAGGCAGAAGAATTATCTCCAATAAAATCTTCAGCCAAAATAAAAGCTTGGGCTAATCCATCTGGAGATGGTTGCACTTGATATGAAATATCTATTCCCCATGTATGACCATCTCCAAGTAAAGCTTTGTATTGAGAGATGTCTTGTGGTGTTGATATTAGTAATATTTCCTTAATACCTGCTGTCATTAATGTTGCAAGTGGGTAATAAATCATAGGCTTATCAAAAACTGGAAGAAGCTGTTTTGAAATAACTTTTGTTAATGGATAAAGTCTCGAGCCAGTTCCGCCTGCAAGAATTATCCCTTTTCGCTTATTGGTCGTCATCCTTTATTCTCCTAGGGTTTATCGCTCATTATTAATTTCAACTCATTTTGCCATTCTGGGCAATGTATTTCAAAGGTTTTTGCTAGCTTATGATTGTTTAATATAGAATTTTCCGGTCTAGATGCAAGAGTAGTGAAATCAGCTGTTTTAATTGGATTAATATTTTCTGGTTTAGATTTAAGGCTTATTCCTTCTTCTTGTGCATATAAAATTATTGTCTTAGCAAACTCAAACCAGTTAGTAACTCCTGAGCAAGTTAAGTGATAAATGCCATATAAATTATTTTTTTCAATTTGTTCTAGTTTTTTTGTTATATCAACTATTGTATTTGCAATAAATATTGCAGATGTGGGGGAGCCTATTTGATCAAAAACAATATCAAATGATTCTTTATTCTTTGCCAGATCAAGAATTGTTGTTAAAAAATTTTTTCCTCTTAAGCTATACACCCAGCTAGTTCTTAAAATAATATGCTTTGAATTACTTTCCTGGATTGCAGTCTCTGCATCATATTTAGATTTTCCATATACAGATTGAGGATTGGCTTTATCAATCTCAGTATATGCTCCTTTCTTCAGCCCATCAAAAACATAATCTGTTGACAATTGTATCAATGGAATACCAAGCTTTTCTGATTTTTCAGCTAAAAATTTAGTACCTACAACATTTGTTTTAAAAACAAGGTCTGGCTCTTTTTCTGCTTTATCTACATAAGTGTAAGCAGCAGGATTTATTATTAAGCTTGGACTTAGCTCATCAATTACACTCTCCATCTGATCTATATTGGTAAGGTCAAAACTATCTCGCGTCCCCTCAAAAACATTATAAAAGGGAGATAACTTTTTATTAAGGTAGTAGCCAACTTGACCATTTATTCCGGTAAGTAGTATGTTCATAAATAGTGGTTATCAATCCATTTTTTATAATCGCCACTAATGATATTTTTTACCCATTCTTCATGGTCTAGATACCATTCAATAGTTTTAACCATTCCTGACTCAAAGGTTTCCTTTGGATGCCAACCAAGTTCTTTCTGAATTTTAGAGGAATCTATTGCGTATCTTCGATCATGTCCTTGACGATCTTTTACAAAAGAAATTTGCTGATCATAAGAAATCTTATCAGACCTTGGTTGAAGATTATCTAAAACTTTACATATTAAAAGAGCTACTTGAATATTAGTTTTTTCCGTATTGCCACCAATGTTATATGTTTCTCCTATAGCTCCTTTTTTTAAAATAAGTCTTATTGCCTCACAATGGTCATCAACATAAAGCCAATCTCTAATCTGCTTGCCATCTCCATATAAAGGCAATGGCTTCTCATTTATTGCATTAATAATACACAAAGGAATTAATTTTTCTGGAAATTGAAAAGAGCCATAATTATTTGAACAATTAGTCGTTATAACTGGCAAGTTATATGTTTGATGCCAAGCCCTTACTAAATGGTCACTCGCGGCTTTGCTTGCACTATATGGGCTATTAGGTATGTAGCGATTTTCTTCAGTAAATGGAGAATTATTTTTATCTAAATCTCCATAAACTTCGTCAGTAGAAATATGTATAAAACGAAAATCTTTTTTTTGTTTTTCTTTTAGCGTCCCCCAATAAGAAAGAGTGCTTTTTAAAAGCTTATAGGTGCCCAAAATATTAGTTTTTATAAAAGTATCAGGTGCAGATATTGATTTATCAACATGACTTTCAGCAGCAAAATTTATAATTGCAGTTGGCTGGTATTTTTGAAGGGTCGAAGAAATTAATTCAGAATTGCCTATATCTCCTTTAACAAAATAATGCCTATTATTTTTAAGTAAAGAAGATAGGTTATCTAAATTACCTGCATACGTTAAATTGTCAAAAGAAATAACATCTTCCTTTTCTTTGTCAAACCAATTTAAAACAAAGTTTGATCCAATAAACCCTGCAGCCCCTGTAACTAAAATTGTCATATTAGGTCTTAGATTTATTTTTAAACAAGGTGAAGCCTTTCTTCAATTAGTTCGCATAAAATATGTCCAATTAATATATGTGCTTCTTGTATGCGAGCTGTAGACTCTGAATCTACTATAATCGATTGATTTGAACATTTTTTTGCTGCGCCCCCATCTTTGCCAGTGAGGGCAATAGATGTAATTCCTAAATCTGAAGCAGCTTTAAAGGCATTTAAGATATTTTTACTATTACCAGAAGTAGAAATGCCAACTAAAATATCTCCAGAAGACCCCAAAGCTTGAAGTTGTCGAGAAAAAATTTCGTCAAAACCATAATCATTTCCTACGCTAGTTAAAATTGAAGTGTCAGTTGTTAATGCTATAGACTTTAAAGCACGTCGGTCTTTTCTAAAACGCCCCACTAATTCTGCTGCTATATGTTGACTATCAGAAGCACTCCCTCCATTCCCACACCAAAAAATTGTGCCTTTTTTTTCTAAGCAATTTGCTAGTATCTCCCCTACCAAATAAATAGAGTGAGCATTAGAATCCAAAACTTTACTAATTACATCAAGATGATCAGAAAAATTTTTTTTTATAACGTCTGACATAATTTAGGCCCCTAAAACCTTAATTGTATAAAGTATAAGTAATTATTTTAACTCATATATTTAATATATTTAAATAAGCTTTCTGCGGAATAGGTTAATTTTTCCCAAAAAAAAACCGGCAGAGCCGGTTTTTTTAGTTTAATGAGTTGTTTGATTTTCTTTATCTAAAAGCATTTTTATCCTCAACTTTTCTTTTTTATATAGCCTTAACCTTAAATCTGGAACATAATTTTTATAAGCCTGCCTAACAATATCTTTTAAAGCCTGATGTCTGTTCTTAAGTTCTTTGAGATTCATACCGCTCCTTTTTAATTAAAATTTAAAAAAAATTGTATTTCTAACTCACGAAACTTTTGAGCAACTTCTCCTTTTATTGAAAATTATATTTTAACTTACACTAATAACTTTATACCTATTAAAAAAGAATTTCTAGTATTATTTATATTGAATAAATTTGATGTAAATCAATATGAGCTTGATTGAAAAAAATAGTTTAAAAGAAATTCAATTTTATATCACTACAAGATATTCTTGTGGCTATATAAATGGTCAAGATGCTCAATCAATTGTTGCGACTCCCTATAAAAATATAAATAGTATAAATTTTAATAATCTCATGAGTAAGGGTTTTAGAAGGAGTGGGCAGTATGTATACAAGCCAAACTGCAAAAATTGTAATGCCTGCATACCAATTAGAATATTAGCATTAAATTTTAATGCCAGTAGATCACAAAAGCGATTAAAAAAATATCTCGATAAGCTTTCAGTAAAATTATTACCCTTAACTTTTGATAAAGAACATTATAATTTATATGTTAATTATCAAAATAAAAGACATCAAAATAATGGTGAGGCTGAAAATAGCATAGATGACTATAATGAGTTTTTAATTAAAAGTAATGTTGATTCAAAGCTTGTAGAATTCAGATTAAATAATCAACTTAAAATGGTTACAATTATCGACATCATGAATGATGGTATTTCTGCTGTATACACTTTTTACGATTGCAATGATCAAAAAATCAGTCTAGGCACAATGTCTATCATTTGGCTGCTTGAATTCTGTAAAAAAGAAAACCTTTCTTTTCTTTACCTTGGTTATTGGATTCATGAGAGTCAGAAAATGAAATATAAAACAAATTTTAAACCTTATGAGTTGATGATTGAGGGTGTTTGGCAAGAAGCAACAAGCTAGATAGCGTGTTACAATTTTCCTTTTACCAAACTTTCGCTGATGGAAAAATTATATATATTTGGTGTAGGTCTAATAGGTGGCTCAATAGCCCTTAAAGCCCGTAGTTTAAATATTTTTGATGAAATAGTTGGTATTGGACGATCTGGTGGTAATTCGTTAGATAATCTAGTTGCAACTGGGACACTTGATTCCTCATCTTCAGAAATAGATAAAGATATAAATAAAGCAAGTCTAATTATTATTGCAACTCCAGTTGAACAAACAAAACTTATTTTAAGAAAAATTGAGCCTTTCCTTGACGTAAATACAATTATAACTGATGTAGGAAGTACAAAATCCATTGTCATGATTGATGCACAGCTTGCTTTAAGAAATAAAGTTTCCCAATTTATTGGTTCCCATCCGATTGCAGGATCAGAAAAGCATGGAGCCTCAGCAGCAAAAAAAGATTTATTTGATGGTAAAAATATTATCCTAACTCCTAACAAGAATAATTCTTTAGAGCAAATAACGAAACTAACAAAATTTTGGGTATCTTTAGGAGGGGTAGTTACAAATATGAAAGCGGATGAACACGATCAAATATTCTCCACTATCAGTCACCTCCCTCACCTACTTGCTTTTAGTTTAGTAAATCTTATTAATAATAAAAAAAATAAAGATACTTTGTTCAATTTTGCTGCAAGTGGATTTAGAGATTTCTCAAGAATTGCAGCAAGCTCTCCAGAGGTATGGAGGGATATATCGATTCAGAACCAAGAATCAATAATTTCAGATCTAAAATTATTTCAAAAAGAAATAATTAAATTAACGAATTTTTTAGAAAGTAAAGATCAAAAATCATTGGAAGAATATTTAAAATTAGCTAGTAACACAAGAAAAAACTGGGCTGAAGAAAATTAAGTGGAACAAAAAAAACTAATAGCATCACAAAGCGCCAATGGGGAAATTTTTCTACCAGGCTCAAAAAGTATTACCAATAGAGTTCTTTTAATGGCAGCTCTTTCTAATGGGGAGACCTTAGTCGAAAATTATCTTGATTCAGACGATACTCAGCAAATGCTTAAAGCTTTAAAAATTTTAAAAGTTCAATACAAGGTTGTAAAAAATAAACATATTTTAATAAAAGGTTGTAATCATAATTTTCTGAATAAAAATGCTAATTTACTCTTAGGAAATGCTGGTACAGCATTTAGGCCACTTACAGCAGTCCTTGCAGTAATGGGTGGTAAATACCATCTCAAGGGTGTAAAAAGAATGCATGAACGTCCTATTAAAGATTTGGTTGATGCTTTGACACAAATTGGCGCCAAAATTAATTACACAAATAATCTAGGTTATCCGCCACTTAATATATCTCCTGGAAATATTCAATGTAATAAAATTATTAAAATCAAAGGTGATGTGTCAAGCCAATTTTTAACTGCGCTTTTAATTGCCGGTCCTTTATGTAACCAAAATATAAAAATTCGTATAATTGGAAAGCTTATATCTAAGCCATACATTAATATTACTTTAAAGTTACTGTCTCAATTCGGAATAAAATACCAAAATGATGAATGGAAAAATTTTATTTTAAAAGCCCCGTCAAGGTTTAAGAGTCCCAAACACATTCAAGTTGAGGGGGATGCCTCATCAGCATCTTATTTTTTTGCAGCAGGTGCTATAGCAGGATCAGTTGAGGTAGTTAATATCAATAAATCAAGCATTCAAGGAGATTTAGAATTTTTAAAAGTTATAAAAAAAATGGGTGCAAAAATCGAATACCTCTCAAATTCCATTAAAGTATCAAAAAACCATGGGCTAATTGGTATGACTATTGACTGTAAAAATATTCCTGATGCCGCAATGACCCTCGCAATTTTAGCTTTGTTTGCAAAAGGAACAACAACTCTTACATCTATTGCAAGTTGGCGAGTTAAAGAAACTGACAGAATTCACGCAATGAAAACTGAATTAGAGAAATTGGGTGCTTTTGTTTCCACCTCAAAAAGTTCGATAACAATAATACCCCCAGAAGTGATCAATAATAATATTACAGTTGACACATATGATGATCATAGAATGGCTATGTGTTTCTCTTTAGTATGCCTTTCGAATAAAAATATTATAATTAATGATCCGAAATGTACTAATAAGACCTATCCTAATTTTTTCAAAGATCTTGGAGGTATTATTGCTTAAGAAAAAAAAGCCTTTTGTAATTGCTATCGATGGTCCAGCAGGTTCAGGAAAAGGTACAGTATCTCAAAAGTTATCTGCTAAGCTAAATTATCATTATCTTGATTCTGGATCAATTTATAGAGTAATTGCTTACGCAGCTCAGAAAGAAAATATCGAACCTGGATCTATTAATTCTTTGGTAGATTTGGTTGCTAATTCAAATATTAAGTTTACAGCAAAAAATATATGGCTCAATGGTGATCGAGTCTCAGATGAAATTAGAACTGAATTGATAAGCAAGTTCGCCTCTGAGATTGCAATACATGATAAATTAAGAACCGCTATTCTTGATTATCAAAGAAGTTTTTGTAAGCTGCCAGGTCTCGTCGCAGAAGGTAGGGATATGACAAGCATTGTTTTTCCTGATGCTGATTTAAAAATATACTTGAATGCAAGTGTTCATGAAAGAGCAAACAGAAGATATAAACAATTGATATCAAAAGGAAATGATGTTAATCTATCGGACCTTACTCGAGAAATTGTCAAAAGAGATTCAAGAGATAAGGATAGAGAGGTTTCCCCTCTTGTTATAGTTAAAGAAGCATGGGTTTTAGAAACAGACGATTTAAGTGAGAATCAAACAGTTGATAAAATCTTAGGCTTATTTAAAGGCATATAAAATAGACCTGGTAACCCAAAATTATCAGAAAATTTAAATTTCCCCATCGCTAGTTGGGATTTCATAGTTAAGGTTAAAAATTAATGACAGCCACAGATATTATAAAAGATACAAATCCAGAAAGTTTTGCAGCATTGTTTGAAGAAAGTATGGCGCTTAAAGAAATGCGTCAAGGTGAAATTATAACTGCTGAAGTTATTTCTGTAGAAAGTGATTTTGTTACGGTAAGTGCTGGACTTAAATCAGAAAGTATTATTAGAACAGAAGAATTTTTAGATGATAAAGGAAGTATTGAGGTTGTTTTAGGAGATCATGTAAAAGTTGCAATAGAAAAGATAGAAGATGGTTACGGCTCGACAATATTATCCAGAGTCAAAGCAAAACAAATGCAAGCATGGATTGACCTTGAAGATGCCATGAATGATGGAACAATTGTTAATGGTTTTGTAAGTACTAAAGTTAAAGGTGGTTTGAGAGTTACAGTAAATGGAATAATGGCATTTTTACCAGGCTCTTTAGTTGATGTAAGACCTGTAAAAGATACATCCCCTTTTGAAAATAAAGAATGCGAATTAAAAATAATAAAAATTGATCGAAAAAGAAATAATGTTGTAGTTTCCCGAAAAGCTGTTATTGAGGAACAATCTGGAACTAATACGGAAGCTGTTATCGCAACACTAGTGGAAGGTGCGAATATAAAAGGAATTGTAAAAAATATAACTGATTACGGAGCATTTGTAGATCTGGGTGGTATTGATGGATTACTTCACATAACAGATCTAGCATGGAAACGTATTAAACACCCTTCAGAAATTTTAAATGTTGGTGATGAGATTGAAGCTCGAGTCCTTAAGTATGATAAAGAAAAAAATAGAGTTTCTCTAGGTATGAAACAGCTAGATGATGATCCATGGGTTGGATTAAATAAACGCTACCCAATAAATAGTAGAATATTTGGCACAGTATCAAATCTAACTGACTATGGTGCTTTTATTGAAATTGAAACTGGAATTGAAGGATTAGTTCATGTTTCAGAAATGGATTGGACAAATAAAAATATACATCCATCGAAAGCAGTTCAATTGGGTGATGAAATAGAAATAATGATCCTTGAAATTGATGAAAGTAGAAGAAGACTTTCTTTAGGTATGAAACAATGCAAACCAAATCCATGGGAAGATTTTGCTGCAGATCATAAAAATGAAGAAAAAATTACTGGCGATATTAAATCTATTACTGATTTTGGGATGTTTATTGGTTTAGAAGGTGGTATTGATGGGTTAATTCATCTTTCTGACATCTCATGGACCGAAACAAGTGAAGAAGCTGTAAAAAAATATAAAAAAGGCGATAGTGTTGAATCACTGATCATATCGATTGATGTTGATAAAGAAAGAATATCTCTTGGTATTAAGCAACTAACAGATGACCCTAATCCTGAAGCAAAAACAGAAGCCAAAACAGAAGCCAAAACAGAAGCCAAAACAGAAGCCAAAACAGAAGCTGGTAAAAAACCAACAAAACCAAAAACTTCGCCAAAAAAAGAAGCTGCCCCTAAAGACATTGAAAATGCAGGGACAACAAATTTAGGTGCTCTTCTAAAAGCAAAGCTTGATGATGGAAAGTAATGACTAAATCTAAACTTATTAATTTATTGGCGGCTAAATTCTCTCAGTTGGTTCATAAAGATGCAGAGATGTCAGTTAAGGTAATTTTAGATGCAATGAGTGATTCTCTTAAAAAGAATAGTAGAATTGAGATAAGAGGATTTGGAAGTTTTAGTTTAAACTATCGTCCGGCACGTATAGGTAGAAATCCTAAAACGGGTGAAAAAGTAAACATATCCGAAAAAAATGTTCCACATTTTAAAGCAGGGAAAGAGCTAAGAAAACGTGTTGATAAATAAAAATAATGAAATAAAAAAAGTATATTCTTAAATATTAGGATATGCTTTTTTTTTAAACTTAAAAAGTAACACTACAATATGGTTGAATTTGAATTCTGGTGGCTGTTAGTAATACCTTTCTTCTTCGCACTAGGATGGCTAGCAGCAAGGGTTGATATCAAACAAATAATTTCTGAAAGTACAGACTTGCCTTCAGCATATTTTAAGGGGTTACAGTGCTTAATTACAAATCAATACGATAAAGCTATAGAAGCATTTGATGATGCAATTAAGATAAATAATCAGTCTTTAGAATTGCATTTTGCTTTAGGAGCCCTTCTTAGAAGGACGGGGCAGATTGATAGAGCAATTAATCTTCATATTGACCTGCTTGAAAAAAGAGAACTGACACTCGAGCAACAAGATTCAGTAAAAGCAGAACTTGCGCAAGATTATTTTAAAGCCGGACTTTATGGTCGCTCTGAAGAGCTCCTGCTTCAACTAAATAAAGAGCGTTATTACCAATTCTCATTAAATACTTTGCTTGAAATTTATGTAAAAGAGCGTGACTGGAAAAAAGCTGTTGAAACTGCCACTGAATTAGAAAAAATATCCGGTGTCTCTTTTAGAGTTTCAATTAGCCATTATTATTGTGAGATTGCGGTCAATCAAATCTTAAATAAGAAATATTTGTTAGCAAAAAAATCATTAAATCAGGCTCTCGAAGAATGTATGAACTGTATAAGAGCCAATATCCTCATGGGAGATATTTATGCTGAAGAAAAATTATATGAAGAGGCAATAGTTTATTGGAAAAAAATTGAATTTCAACAACCAGAATATTTAGGATTGGTTGCTCCAAAAATTATTGCAGCTTTTCAAAATCTAAATAAGATTAATGAAGGACTATCAATCCTTGCAAGATTTTTTGATATCTACAAACTAAAATCATTACTAAATATTTTATATAAAACTGTTCTTGAAAATGAAGGGCCAAGCCAAGCAGAAAATATAGCCAGGAAAGAATTAATACAAAGGCCAAGTCTTTCTGCCTTGGATCAATTATTTCAAGCCCAAGCGATAAGTAAAGTAAACAAAATTGGTAATATAGAGTTAATTCAACAAACAATTAAAAATGCCATAGGTGATAGAAGATTTTATATGTGCAATCAATGTGGATTTAAAGCACGACAATTCCATTGGCAGTGTCCGGCATGCAATGCTTGGGAATCTCTCCCATCTGAGCCTACTGATATTATTCTTGAGACCAAATAATGAATACAGTCCCGAAATTATTTGTAGCAATAGATCAAAATGATATAAATACCGCAAAAAAATTAATCCAAAAGTTAACCCCAAAATTGTGTGGCATTAAAGTTGGTAAAGAATTATTTACAGCATGTGGTCCCGAAATTATTGAATGGATACAAGACAAAGGATTTAAAGTATTTCTAGATTTAAAATATCATGACATTCCGAGTACAGTAGAAAAAGCTTGTTTTGTAGCATCCCAAATGGGAGTGTCTATTGTAAATCTTCATGCTCTGGGCGGCAAAGATATGATGCTTGCAGCAAAAGAAGGTATTGATAAATCAAATAATAACCCATATATCATTGCAGTAACCTTGCTAACAAGTATGGATTCAAATGCGCTTAAAGGAATTGGGTTCACCTCTTCAATGAATGATCAAATTCTTAATTTAGCAAAAAGTGCAAGTCAGGCCAACTTAGACGGTATTGTATGCTCAGCTAGAGATATTAGAAATATAAGAGATTTTCTGCCAGAAAATTTTTTATATGTGACACCTGGTATTCGACTATACAATAAGGACAAAGATGATCAAAAAAGAGTATCGACTCCATTAGAAGCAATAAAAATGGGGTCGGATGTTATTGTCATCGGTCGATCAATAACAGAAGCAGAACACCCAGAAGCAGTTCTTAATCAAATTTATGATGAAATTACCTAACCACCGCCAGAATCAAATGTTATCTACTATTATCCACCATCGATTCAATATCTTTAAAATCTAACCTTTGAATTAAATGCTCGTACTTATTAATTTCAATTGCCTCTATATTAATATTTGAAAAAGATTCATAAGGAGATTCTTTAAAAAGATAAGCAATTTTTTCTGCCAATTCTGGAATAATAGGAGTTAAATAAATACTAATTAATCTAAAAGCATGGAGACAGGTAGAGCAAATCTGATGTAAGTCTGAATTAATATTATGTTGATCTTCATTTTTTGCAAGAACCCATGGTTCCATATGACTAACAAATTCATTAACAACTTCAACTTGACTCATAAGGAGTTTAATTAGCTTACTAAACAGCCTTGCCTCGTAATACTCCAAAACTAAATCTTTCATAGTAATAATTTCTAAAATTAATTTTTTTGCTTTCTCATTTTCAATGCTGGCAATTGGAACAAGTTTATTTTCAAAATACTTACTAATAAAGCCAGATGTTCTACTGGGAATATTTATAAATTTACCAACAAGATCGCTATTAACTTTTGCTGAAAAATCTTCTAAATTTAAATCAATATCTTCCATTGAGTCGTTTAATTTTGACGCGTAGTAATACCTTAAAAAATTTGGATTTTTAATATTATCCAAATAACTTCTTGCTGTTATAAATGTGCCCCTAGATTTAGACATTTTCTCGCCATTAACTGTTAAGAAACCATGTGCGTAAATTTTACTTGGCTTTCTGTAACCTGAATATTCTAATGTAGCAGGCCAAAATAAGGCATGAAAATATAAAATATCTTTACCGATAAAGTGCACTAATTCAGCTTCGCTATTATTTTTCCAGAAGTCATCAAAAGATAAATTATTTAATTTAGCAAAATTCTTAAAGCTAGCCATATATCCTATGGGGGCATCAAGCCATACATAGAAAAACTTTCCTGATGCGCCAGGAATTTCAAATCCAAAATAAGGGGCATCCCTAGAAATATCCCAGTCTGTGAGGCCTGATTTAAACCATTCTTCTAGTTTGTTACTCGCTTCTTTTTGCAAAGTTCCAGATTTAGTCCATTTTGATAAAAAATCAGAGCACTCTGAAAGTTTAAAGAAGTAATGTGTAGTTTTCTTTTTAATAGGAGATGACCCAGTTAAAACTGAATATGGATTAATTAAATCTGTCGGATTATATGTTGCTCCGCATGACTCACATGAGTCACCATATTGTTCTTTTGTTTTGCATTTAGGACATTCACCTTTAATGAACCGATCTGGCAAAAACATTTTTTTTTCAGGATCGTAATATTGCTCAATCTCTTTTTCAAGAATTTTATTATTTTTAACAAGAGCTTTATATATATCTTCTGATAGGTTCTTATTTTCTGATGAATTAGTAGAGTAGAAATTATCAAAATTAACATGGAAATCTTCGAAATCTTTCGAATGTTCTTTGTGAATTTTTTCAACTAATTCATCTGGGGTAACATTTTCCTGCTCTGCCATTAGCATTATTGGGGTGCCGTGTGTGTCATCCGCACAAATGTAATACGTAAGGTTGCCTTTCATTTTTTGAAATCTTACCCAAATGTCAGTTTGGATATATTCTACAAGGTGCCCAAGGTGTATACTTCCATTAGCATATGGTAGAGCTGATGTTACAAGAATTTTACGCATTAAATAATCAGACAATTGGGTAAATATAAAGTACTATTCTATCAAATACGACCTTTAATCACATTAGAAATATTTTTTTAATATATAAAAGCTAAAAATGAAAAATAAAATACAAGAATATCTTTTGCAACTGCAGCATCCAGAATTAGATCAAAAATTCATCTCAGAGAAAAATATTAAGCAAATTCATATAGAAGAAAATAAAATTAACTTATCGATTGAGCTAAATTTTCCATTTAAAAGTCAATCTACCTTGTATGAAAATATTATTAAAGATGGACTTAAAAAAATAACAGATTTAGATATTACTGTGAAATTAACACTAAAAATATTAACTAGACAGGTCCAAAGAGGCGTTAATTCAATTAAAGGGATTAAAAATGTTATTGCTATTGCATCAGGTAAAGGTGGAGTTGGTAAATCATCTACAGCTGCTAATTTAGCATTAGCTTTATCTTATGAAGGGGCTAATGTTGGCATTCTAGATGCAGACATCTATGGGCCTAGTCAGCCACAAATGCTAGGAATTTCTCAGAAACCAAATAGCAAGGATGGTAAATCAATGGACCCTTTAATTGCCCATGGAATTCAGGCAATGTCTATTGGATTTTTAGTTGATCAAGAGACACCCATGGTATGGAGAGGCCCTATGGTTACAAGTACTTTAGAGCAACTACTGAAAGAAACTAATTGGGATAATTTAGATTATTTAATAATTGATCTACCCCCAGGTACAGGTGATATTCAATTAACACTTGCCCAAAAAATTCCTGTTACTGGTGCAATAATTGTAACCACCCCTCAAGATATAGCTCTCCTTGATGCGAGAAGAGGTCTTAAAATGTTCGAAAAAGTAAATATCCCAATTCTCGGCATTGTTGAAAATATGTCTACGCATATTTGTTCAAATTGTGGGCATGAAGAACATATATTTGGCAAAGATGGTGGAATAAAAATGTGTTCAGATTACAATACAGAGCTTCTTGGAAGTTTACCATTAGATGTTAATATTAGAGAAGATCTTGATAAAGGAACACCTTCCGTTATAAGCAATCCAGATAGTGAAATATCAGAAACATATAGATTAATTGCACGAAAATCTGCATTAAAAGTTGCAGGGCTAGCTGAAGATCACTCTAGTAAGTTTCCAAATATTGTTATACAACAAAGTTAATTAGAAAATATCGAAAGCCATAATTGATATTTGATTTTTAGCAGATATTAAATTTGCAGGTAAATCACCCCCCTCTTTCCATCGATTAAATGCATGGGCCTTATTTTTGCCACTAATAAGAAATAATACTTCTTCTGTATTACTCAATCTGCTCAGTGTTAAAGATATTCTATCAGATGGGGCTTTAGGTGAATTTGAAACGGAAATAACTTGCTTGGTGTTTTCCCATTGATGATTAGGAAATAGGCTTGCAATGTGCCCATCGTCTCCAAGTCCAAGTATAACTAAATCAAAAGATTTATTTTTATCAAGTATTTTTTCATATGCAAGAGAGCCATCTTTATTACCTAACTCAGCAGGTATTATAAAAATGTTAGATTTTGGAATATTTACTTTTGAGAGCCATATCAATTCTGCAACATTACTATTTCTCTCTAAGTGATTTAAAGGGAAGCACCTCTCATCCCCAAAATAAATATACCATTTCTCAAAGTTGACTTGCTCTTTAGCTAATAATTTATAAACATTGACTGGCGTTGTTCCACCAGAAAGAACAAGAGAAAAGCTTCCTTTTTCATTGATAGCAATCTTCGCTTTTTCAATGATAAATTGAGCGGCATTTCGATCTAACTCTTCTTGAGAGTTGAATAATGAAAAAATTGAGTTTTTTTGAAGCATAATATCTTTCTTAAATAAAATTTCAATAATTATTAGTATAAGTGATTGAAGGTATTTGCTATAATGCTGGCATCATAACTCAAAAAAAAATAATCCAAAAGATTATTCAATATTAAACCTCATAAAAGGAAAAAATATGAAAATTGCAATGCTTGGCCTCGGGAAGATGGGCGGTAATATGGCTACTAGACTAATAAGAAATGGTCATGAAGTAGTTGGATATGACACTAGTCCAGAAGTTGTATCTAAATTAGAAGAAACAGAAAAATTAATTCCTTCATCTTCGGTAAAGGAAGCTATATCAAAGCTAGAGGGTCAAAAAATAGTATGGATGATGCTACCTGCAGGCGAAATTACAAAAAAACAAATTGCTGACCTAATTCCTCTTCTCAACAATGGCGATATTATAGTTGACGGGGGAAACTCAAATTTTAAACATAGCGTTAAGATGGGTAGCATGCTTGAAGAATATGATATTGGATTTATGGATTGTGGAACATCTGGCGGTGTTTGGGGATTAAGTGAAGGATATTGCTTAATGGTAGGTGCTTCACTTGAGGTTGCGAAAGCAGTTGAACCCGTGCTAAAGGCATTAGCTCCAACACCAAAAACGGGATGGCTACACGTGGGTCCGGTTGGTTCAGGACATTTTACTAAAATGATTCATAATGGAATTGAATATGGGATGATGGAATCTTTTGCTGAAGGACTTGAGCTTTTAAAAGGTAGGCAAGAATATGCAATTGATGTAGCTGAAGTAACTGAACTTTGGAGGCATGGGTCAGTTGTAAGAAGTTGGTTATTAGATTTAACTGCTGAAGCACTTAAAGGAGATCAAGATTTAGAAAAGATAGAGCCATTTGTTGCGGACTCTGGTGAAGGAAGATGGACAGCTGTTGAAGCAATTGAGCAAGGCATTCCTGCACCAGTTTTAACACAGGCACTTCAGGTAAGATTTAGAAGTCAAGAAAAATCTAAAGGGTATGGATATAAAATACTTTCAATTATGAGAAACGCTTTTGGTGGTCACGTTATGAAAAAGAAAGGATAAGATAATAAATGGCTGATAACTCAACTTTAGTTTTATTTGGAGCAAGAGGTAATTTATCTCGCATCAAGCTTATACCTGGATTATTTCATCTTGATGAATCAGGAAAGCTTTCTGAAAAAATGAAAATTGTATCTGTTGGAAGACAAAACATATCTCAAAATGAATGGGAAAATGAAATAAAAGATATGCTTGAAAAGAAATTTAACAAAAAATATGATTTAAAAGTTTTTGACCGCTTTATAAAGAGAAATATTTATCATTCTACATTACCAGACGATCCTGATGCATTTAAAAAATTCTCTAAACTTCTCTTAAATGATTCTAGATTTCCTAAAAACTTTGCATTCTTTTTATCTGTAAGGCCTTCTGATTTTGCAAAAATAGTTGACCAATTAGCTGAGGAAAATTTACTCAATGAAGATAAGTATTGGAGAAGAGTGCTAATTGAAAAACCTTTTGGGACTAATTTAAAAAGTGCTATCAATTTGCAAGCATCTATATCCAAACATCTTAAAGAAACTCAGATCTATAGAATAGATCATTATTTGGGTAAGTCAGCTTTACAAAATATCTTATGGACTAGATTCTCAAATAGTATCTTTGAACATATGTGGAATAATGAGCATATAGACCATATACAAATAACCAATCATGAAACCTTAGGTGTTGGAGAGCGGACAGAGTTTTATGATGCAACTGGTGCGTTAAGAGATATGACTCAAAGTCACCTTTTGCAAATGTTGGCACTTACAACAATGGAAAAACCAAAATCATTTTCACCTGATGACATTAGGGTTGAAAAAATAAAGTTACTCAAATCAATTAGACCTATACCGATAAATAAAATTCACAAGTACGCTTTTAGAGCTCAGTATAAATCAGGTAATATTGAAAAAGAAGGCCATGTTAAGGGCTATCTTGAAGAGCTAGAAAATGATAAAAGCGTTGTAGAAACATATGCAGCAATAAAGATATTTCTTGACACACCGAGATGGAAAAATATCCCTATTTATTTAAGAACAGCCAAAAGATTAAACCAAAGTGGCACTTTTATCTCAATAAAATTTAAAAACAATCAAGACAACAAAAAATTAGCTGATAATTGGTTAGTATTTAGTATTCAACCGAAAGAAAGTACTTATTTTGAAATTCAAACAAAAGTTCCTGGTCTTAATAAAGTTGACTTAAGGAGTACTAAACTAGAAGGAATGAATAGACTAGAACAAGATGATAAAATTGATGCCTATGAGACATTAATGCTCGACCTAATCGAAGGAAATCAATCAAGGTTTCTTCATATAGATGAAGTTAAGGCTGCATGGTCACTGATTGATCCTATAATTGAAAATTGGACAAACAACAAAGAAAAAATTCATCAATACACTGCTGGAACTTTAGATCCAAAAGAATCAGAAATTATATTTGAAAATCAAAGCCAATTTTGGCGAGAGGGGAATTAATGACTATAAAATCTGATAAATGGATAAGAAAAATGTCAGAAGAACATGCAATGATTAGTCCTTTTGAGCCAAATATGATTCGCGAAAAAGAAGGTAAAAAAATTGTTTCGTACGGAACATCAAGTTATGGATATGATATTAGATGTGCCCCTGAGTTTAAGGTTTTTACCAATATAAATAGTACAATTGTTGACCCTAAAGCATTTGATCCAAATTCATTTGTCGAATTTAATGCTGATCATTGCATTATCCCTCCAAATTCTTTTGCTCTTGCAAGAACAGTAGAATTTTTTAAAATTCCAAGAAACGTCTTAACAATATGCGTTGGTAAATCAACTTACGCTCGCTGTGGCATTATTGTGAATGTCACACCATTTGAACCGGAGTGGGAAGGCTATGTCACTTTAGAATTCAGTAATACAACTCCATTGCCAGCAAAAATTTATGCTGGGGAAGGCTGTGCACAAGTTTTATTCTTTGAGTCTGATGAAATTTGTGAGACATCTTATAAAGATCGTGGTGGCAAGTACCAAGGGCAAAGTGGAGTAACTTTACCTAAAATCTAATGCCCTAAAAATAATTTACTCAAATCTAAAAATTTCAAATATAATCCTTTTTTTTAATTTTATGTAAGGAGCAATCGCATTGGAATATTGGGGATATCATCTTATATTAGATTGTAAAAATGGAAATTTAAAAAAAGTAAAATCAGCTGATACTATTAAAAGCTTTGTTCAAGAGCTAGTTAAAGAAATAGATATGGTAGCTTCTGGTGAACCCAACATAAAGCATTTTGCAACTCATAATGAGGATGCTGCTGGCTATAGCCTAGTGCAATTAATCGAAACATCTTCAATAACTGGTCATTTTGTAGATAAAAATGGTGATTGTTATATTGATATCTTTAGCTGTAAAGCTTTTAATATTGAAACTGCTAAAACAGTTGTTAATAAATACTTCTCACCAGAACAAATAAAGGTTACTTACCTTACAAGACAAGCTTAATAATTAAATAATCTTCTCGTATTCAAGGAAGGAATAATTTAAATTATTTTCTGAGATTAAATCTTCTCGGGCTACCTCCCTCCATTCGTTCTGAATGAAGTTCGGAAAGAATGCATCTCCTTTATAATTACCATTAACTTTTGTAACATATAAACGAGTTGCTAAAGGTAGCGAGATTGTATAAATTTGCTCTCCACCAATAATAAATATTTCAGATGAATCGTCAACTATAGAGATTGCTTTATCCAAAGAATTTACAACCTCTACACCATTAATTAATAAAGAATTATTTCTACTAATGACTATATTTCTTCTATCTTTTAGAGGTTTACCAATTGAATCATAGGTCTTTCTACCCATGATTACGCAATGATTTAAAGTTATTTTTTTAAAATTTTGAAGGTCCTCTGAGATGTGCCAAGGTAACTGATTATTCAAACCAATCACAAAATTTTGAGACATAGCTACGATAATTGATATTTTCGACATCAGACAGCGACAGGCGCTTTAATTAATGGATCTGGATTATAGTTAATCAATTCAAAATCTTCAAACTTAAATTCAAATATATCTTTTATTGAAGAGTTAATCTTCATTATAGGTAATTTTTTTGGGGATCTACTCAACTGTTCATTTACTTGATCAATATGGTTTAAATATATGTGCGCATCCCCCAGAGTGTGGACAAAATCACCACACTTTAAACCACAAACCTGGGCAATCATTTTAGTTAAAAGCGCATAAGATGCAATATTAAAAGGAACCCCCAGGAATATATCAGCGCTTCTTTGGTATAACTGGCATGATAATTTATTATCTGCAACATAAAATTGAAAAAAAGCATGGCATGGAGGTAATTTCATATTATCAATTTCTGCGACATTCCAAGCTGAAACAATTAGCCTTCTAGAATTAGGATTATTTTTTATCCCTTCAATCAAATTTTTAATTTGATCAATAGATTGGCCATCAGAGGTAGGCCAACTTCTCCACTGAGATCCATAAACAGGGCCTAAATCTCCATTTTCATCAGCCCATTCATCCCATATAGAAACACCATGATCTTTTAAATACTTAATATTAGTGTTGCCTGTAAGAAACCATAAAAGCTCATGAATTACAGATTTTAAATGTATTTTTTTTGTAGTTAGTAAGGGAAAATTACTCTCTAGGTTAAATCTCAACTGATAGCCAAAGATTGATAAAGTTCCAGTACCTGTCCTATCTTCTTTTTTAATGCCGTTATCTTTTACATAACTTAAAAGGTCTAAATATTCTTTCATATTATATTGTTTGCTAAAATGAAATCTTTGACTGATGAAGTTTTGTTATCAAAAACTTCAAATCTCTGATCTATTTTTTCTAAATCAACTAAGGCATCAGGTCTAACTGGTCTTTTACCAATTGCTTCAAAAACTGACTTTTCAAACTTAATTGGTAAAGCTGTTTCTAAAACCAGCATTGGGGTATCTTCTGATAAATGATCAATTGAGGCCTTAACACCATCTGCTGTATGAGTATCAATAATGACATCATATTCGTCATAAAACTTTTTAATTAGGTTAATTCTATTTTTATGCTTACTTGAGGAAGAAGTAAAACCAAAGTCCAAAACTTTACCCATAATTTCTTTATTAAGCTCAAAAGATCTTCCATTATCTATTTGTTGCCAATAACTTCTGAGCACAGAACTATCTCGCCCTATTAAATCAAAAATAAATCTCTCAAAATTGGATGCTTTTGAAATATCCATTGATGGGCTAGAGGTTTGGAATGTATTTTCAGAAGTTCTTGGATAATACTTTCCAGTTTGAAAAAATTCATCAAGAACATCGTTTTCATTAGTTGCAACAACTAACTTCCTTATAGGTAGGCCCATCATTCTTGCAATATGACCAGCACAGATATTTCCAAAGTTTCCGGTAGGTACTGTAAAGTCTACAACTTCTTTACTATCTTTAGTTACTGCTAGATACCCTTTAAAGTAATAGACAATCTGAGCTAGAATTCGTCCCCAGTTAATTGAGTTTACAGCTCCAATATTATTATCTTCTTTAAAGTGTAGGTCATTTGAGACTGCTTTCACAATATCCTGACAATCGTCAAATACTCCCTTAACAGCGATATTGTAAATGTTTTCATCGCCCAAGCTAAACATTTGAGCAGCCTGAAATGGACTCATTGTGCCATAAGGGGAAAGCATGAATACATTAATACCTTTTTTACCCTTCATTGCATATTCTGCAGCTGGTCCTGTATCACCAGATGTGGCTCCCAAAATATTTAACGTCTTATTTTTCTTAGCTAGTACATATTCAAAAATGTGCCCTAAAAACTGCATAGCGATATCTTTAAAAGCTAATGTTGGTCCATTTGAAAGTGATAATAGATATAAGTTATCCTTCAGCTTTAATGTTGGAGTTATATCATCAGGGTTCTGATTGGGGCGATTATATCCAAATACATCTGCAGTATAAGTTTTATTTATAATTTCCATTAAGTCATCTGCAGGGATGTCATCAATAAATTTGTCAAAAATAGAAAATGCGAGATCTTGATAAGACATGGACCTCATAAGATCTAAATCATTTTTTGTGAATTTTGGATAGGCTTTAGGGAGATACAAACCTCCATCAGGTGCAAGGCCGCCCAACAAAACATCACAAAAATTTAATTCTGGAGACTTCCCTCTTGTAGAAATATACTTCATATTTTAACTATTTATTTAATTGTTCGATTCTTAGTTTAACTGCTTTATTATTGTTTTCAGGTAACGCCTCAATTTCATTAATTATGTTGTTAACTTCTTTTTCTATAATATTAGTTGTGACTAAAATAATATCTACTATCTCATCATCTTCTTGAATCTCTTTTTGAACCATTGCATCTATCGAAATAGAATGTTGCGCAAAAATCTGAGTGATTTTTGCTAACACTCCTGATTCATTTTTCATTGAAAGTCTTAAATAAAACTCAGAAGTTATATCTTCAATTAAAAGAATTTTCTTTTCTTTAATTTCATCTTTAATGAATCCTAAAATAGGGATTGTAGTTGTATTATTTGATTCTAAATTTCTAGCTAAATCAACAATATCAGCCACAACAGCGCTAGCTGTAGGTTCTGATCCGGCTCCAGCACCATAATATAATGTTGGCCCAACCATATTGCCCTGAACTAATACAGCATTCATAGGACCATCTACATTCGCTACTAATCTTTTTTCTGGAATTAAGGTAGGGTGAACCCTTAATTCAACAGAATCTTTCATACATTTTGTTATGCCCAATAATTTAATTTTATAACCAAGTTCCTCAGCGTACAGAATATCTTTTTGATTTAAATTACTTATACCTTCGATATGAACTGCATCAAAATTAATAGGAATTCCAAAAGCTATTGATGCCAAAATTGTTATTTTATGCGCAGCATCTACTCCCTCTATATCAAATGTTGGATCTGCTTCAGCAAAACCTAATTCCTGAGCTTGTTTAAGCGCAACATCAAATGTTAAATTATTTTCTTTCATTTCAGTAAGAATGTAGTTTGTAGTTCCATTTAGAATTCCAACAACCCACTCTACCTTGTTTCCAACCAAACCTTCTCTTAAAGACTTAATAATTGGTATTCCGCCAGCAACTGCTGCTTCATAAGCTAAATTAACATTATATTTATTGGCTAAACTAACTAACTCTTTTCCATGGATGGCCATTAGGGCTTTATTTGCTGTAACAACATGCTTGTTATTTTTAATTGCTTCTTCAACTAAGTCCTTGGAAATTCCGGTACCGCCAATCAATTCAACTACAATATGAATATTTTCATCTTTAACAAGGTCGAAAGCATCTTCATAAATTTTAGTTTTTTCGTCAACAACCTCTCTTGCTCTATTTAAATCTTTTTCAGCTAATGCAGAAACAACTATCTCCATTCCAGTTTTTCGAAAAATTTCAGAGAAATTTTCTTTTAGAATTTTATATGTGCCGCCGCCTACTGTTCCGGCACCAATTAAACCAACATTTATTTTATTTTGCATTTTTTTTTACTTTCTATAATCTGTTAAATATTCTGAAAATCTATCTATCGCTATCTTTAACTCATCCTCATTTGGAAGAAATACCATTCGAATATGGTTATGATCATGCCAATTAAAGCCACTTCCCTGAACCATTAATACCTTTTTTTTCTTTAAGACATCAAGTACAAATTCTTGATCATCTTTTATTGGGTATATTTTTTGATCTAGTTTGAAAAATAAATACATTGCTGCTGCAGGCTTAACACAAGTTACCCCAGGAATATTCGTTATCATTTCGTATGCTAACGCTCTCTGTTTAAATAGGCGACCTGATGAAGAAACCAAATCGTTTATGCTTTGATAACCCCCTAAAGCAGTTTGAATTGCCAACTGACCTGGAACATTGGCACATAATCGCATAGATGCCAATATATTAAGGCCTTCTAAATAATCTTTTCCTTGAATTTTATTACCAGAAACTACAAGCCAACCAGCACGATAACCACAAGCCCTATAATTTTTAGACAAGCCGTTTAATGTCACAAATAGAATATCGTCTGCTAATGACGCAATGGATGTATGCTTATTTTCATCATACAAAACTTTATCGTATATTTCATCAGCAAATATGATCAAATTATTTGTTCTTGCTACTTCTATTATTTGTTCTAATAATTCATCAGAATATAATGCACCAGTTGGATTGTTTGGATTTATAACTAATATTGCTCTCGTTTTTGATGTAATTTTACTTTTAATATCGTTAATATCAGGAAACCAATTTGCTGATTCATCACAAGTATAATGAATAGGACTCCCTCCCGCCAGTGTAACTGCAGCTGTCCACAATGGATAATCAGGTTTGGGGATAAGAACTTCATCATCATTATTAATAAGACCCTGCATAGCCATAACAATTAACTCTGAAACTCCGTTTCCCAAGATGATATCGTCTACTTCTACATTTTTAATTAATTTTTGTTGGGTGTAATGCATGATTGCTTTCCTAGGCTCAAAAAGTCCATAACTTTCTGTATACCCAGAAGATTTATTAATATTTCTGACAACATCCTGTGTGATTTCATCTGGAGCCTCGAAACCAAACTCCGCAGGGTTACCAATATTTAATTTAATAATACGATGGCCTTCTTCTTCCATTTTTTTTGCATGCGCTAAAATGGGGCCACGAATGTCATAACAAACATTATCAAGCTTTTTAGATTTTAAAACAGGGGACAAATTATTGTTATCTCGATTGTTAAAAATTAATTGTTATCTTACCTTTCTATTAGAATTAAGCCAATGATAGAGCGTAAAAAAATAGCTGAATTAAAGTAAAATCTTATCTAATTAAAACTAATTTATTATAATTTACAAACATATAAAGGGATGATTGAATTGACTTAAGTAGTTTTACTAAAAATTATAAGTTTTTAGTAGAGAAAACTAAGCTTGCATTTGTTCCACCAAAACCAAAACTGTTAGACATTGCAGTTTTTACTTTTTGGTTTAACTTCTTTCTGACAATTGGAAGCCCTTCAGCGGCTGGATCAAGTTCCTCTATATTGGCTGATGCCGCTATAAAGTCATTTTCCATCATAATTAAACTATAAATCGCCTCATTAACTCCAGCAGCACCTAAAGCATGGCCTGATAAAGATTTTGTAGATGCTATATTTGGAATTGCTCCAAATTTTCCATCCTTAAAAACAGATTTAATTGCTTCAAGCTCTTTTGCATCTCCCACAGGGGTGCTTGTTCCATGAGTATTAATATAATCAACTGAGTCCGTTGCTTCTAAAGCTAAATTCATACAACGCTGAGCCCCTTCACCACTTGGTGCAACCATATCAAAACCGTCTGAAGTTGCCCCGTATCCAGTTACTTCAGCATATATCTTTGCACCTCGACTAATAGCATGCTCATACTCTTCCAAGACTAAAATACCTCCACCGCCAGAAATAACAAAACCATCTCGTTTTACATCAAATGTTCTTGATGCCTGCTCAGGTGTTTCATTAAAATTTGATGACATTGCCCCCATAGCATCAAATAAAAAACTCATTGTCCAATGCTCTTCTTCAGCCCCTCCAGCAAAAATAATATCTTGTTTACCCATCTGAATTTGTTCATAAGCGTTACCAATACAGTGCGCACTGGTAGAACAGGCAGAGCTAATACTATAATTAATTCCTTTAATTTTTGCTCCAGTAGCTAAGCAAGCCGTAACACCATTAGACATAGTTTTAACAACCATATAAGGACCTACTCGTCGAATACCTTTTTCTTTTAAAATATCGGTACTATTAAGCATGCTTTCGGTTGAGGTTCCACCTGCTCCTACAATTAAACCTGTGCGGATATTTGAGACTTGATTTTCATTTAATTTTGCGTCAGCGATAGCTTCTTGCATCGCTAGCCATGCATAAGCATGGCCATCAGCCATAAATCTGAATAACTTTCGATCAATTAATTCTTGTGTATTAAGATTAATAGAGCCAGCTACTTGAGATCTTAAACCTTTATTCTTATATTCTTCTTGAAATGTAATACCAGATTTTGAATTTTTCAAACTCTCAGAAACTTCGTTAACATCATTTCCTAAACTAGAAACAATGCCCATTCCAGTAATGACAACCCTTCTCATATCGATTTCCTTAGCCTAAAAATTATCTGTGCGTGTAAATAATCCAACCTTAAGATCATTTGCTTCGTAAATAACTCTCCCATCAACTTCCATTATTGCATCAGCTATCCCCATAACCAATTTTCTCATCATAACTCTTTTAAGATCAATGGAATATGTTATTTTTTTTGCTGTTGGCAAAACTTGTCCTGCAAATTTAACTTTACCACTACCTAAGGCTCTCCCTTTCCCTAAGCCACCCTTCCAGCCCAAATAAAATCCTAATAACTGCCACATAGCATCCAAACCAAGGCAACCGGGCATTACAGGGTCTGATTCAAAATGGCATTGAAAAAACCATAGGTCTTTATGTATATCCATTTCTGCAATAATTTGACCGTTATTATATTTTCCACCTTCTTCAGTAATGGCCATAATCCTATCAAACATAAGCATTGGAGGTAAAGGTAATCTAGCATTACCCTCTCCGAATAATTCACCACGGCCACATGCTAATAATTCTTCATTTGTATAACTGTCTTTCTTCATAAAGCCCTTAAAATTTAATGATATTAATGATTCTGTTAACACACAATTAGTTAGATAATATGTTAAGTTAACGTCCATACGTTTACAGAAATAACTACTAGGAATATATCACAATGAGCGATCAAAAACTTACGGATTGGCGAAAACTTGCCACAACCTTAGAGGGTGAAATTAACAAAGTTATAGTTGGCCAGGAAGGTCCTATTAGACTTATAACTAATGCTATATTTTCTAGAGGTCACGTACTACTTGAAGGAGATGTTGGAGTTGGCAAAACAACTTTACTTAAAGCTTTTGCAAGAGCAATAGGTGGTGGCTACCAAAGAATAGAAGGCACAATTGACTTAATGCCAAATGATTTGATTTACCACACTTATCTAGGAGAGGATGGGAAGCCGCATGTCAGCGAAGGCCCTATTCTAAAATCTGGAGAGGATCTTTCAATATTCTTTTTTAATGAAATAAATCGGGCAAGGCCACAAGTTCACTCATTGCTTTTAAGAATAATGGCAGAAAAAACTTTATCAGCTTTTAATAAAGAATTTTACTTTCCGCACTTAATTGTTTTTGCAGACAGAAATCAAGTGGAAAGAGAGGAAACATTTGAGATACCTTCTGCAGCTAGAGATAGATTTATGATGGAAATACCAATTATTATTCCTCCAGAAGATCAAATCATGACCAACTTAATATTTGATACAAAATTCCATGATGGAGATAAGTTAATTGAGACTGTTCCATCAAATTTAATTCAGTTTGATGAATTAAATGATTTATCACATACTATACAAAGCAGCATCAAAGCATCCAAGTCTTTGGAGGAGTACACATTAAATTTATGGAAAGCAACAAAAAATCCAGAAGAATATAATATTAAAATTAGTGGTATTGATATACAGCTACTAATAATATCTGGGGCAAGTCCAAGAGGTATTAGTATGATGATGAAAACGGCTCGAGTTAATGCTTGGCTTAATAACAGAACTTCAGTACTTCCAGAAGATATTCATGCTATTTTTCATGAAACAATGGCCCATAGACTTGTTTTCAATCCAGTTTATGAGCTCAGGAGAACTGAAATAGCTCGAGAACTTTCAAATGAAATACTGAATAAAGTCTCTGCTCCCTAATGGGATTTCAAACAGATACATTTGATTATCATATAAGCTGGAAAACCAGAGGACATCATCCTGGCCAACATAAAAGTGATCAAAGAGGTATGGGCATCGAATTCGCTGGCCATTCAAATCTACTTGATTACCCGGACCCAAGGAGAATTGATTTAAGGCAAACTATAAGGGACCCATTAGAGCAAATATATGTCAGAATATTTAACCAAAGAAGCTCTACTCCAGTCATGATAGCTTCTGACCTTTCGTCAAGTATGAATTTCGGTCTAGAAAAATCAAAACTTCGTTTTGCTTCAGAAATATCGACAGTTATATCTAACTCTGTCTCAACAAGAAGTGATGCTATTGGATTCATTGGTTTTAATGACCAAACTGAGACTAAGTGGTGGGCTCCAATTTCTTATAGGCCCCATAGAACTAATTTGCTTATTGATAAACTTAAAAACTACCATCCAAAAAATTCTAGTCACAAAGGCATTAAAAGAGTTTTCAAAGTTCTGCCAAAAGACCATACATTAGTATTTCTAATGTCGGACTTCCATATGCCAATTAAAGATATTGAAGAATGTCTATCAAAACTAACTAAGCATACTATTGTGCCAATAGTTATTTGGAGTAAAGCTGAATATCAGGATTTGCCAAATTTTGGAATTATGAATTTAAATGATCCGGAAACAGGTAAGAATACAACTCTTTTTCTAAGAAAAAAACTAAAAGAAAAAATTATTGGTAATTTTGAAAAAAGAAAAGTTGAGCTTAAAAATATATTTTTAAAATACAATTCTCCGCCTTTTTTTGTAGAAGACAAATTTGACCCTTTAGACATGTCTCAATACTTCAACGAGTATTTTTATGCATAAATATCTCTTAATATTTTTTTTAGTGACTTTATCACCAACCATTTTTGCTTATGAAGATCCAACAAAATACAAAGATATCGACCCTAGCTTTATTCAATTAATAATTAAAGATCCAAAACAAAAAGTGGGCTATACAGTTGGTGACAAAATTTTAAGGGAGATAAAATTTACTGTAAAAAAACCTTACCAACTTGTGGAAGAATCTTTACCTATTGAAGGTTATGAAAAAAGGTATCGCGGCCAAAAATTAGGAATAGTCCTTCAAAATAAAAAATTTACCAAAAAAATTGAAAAGCAAGAAGTGAGGTATAAAATTAAACTTATTTATCAAATTTTTACTAAAAATGTGGTTGCTAAGCCGGCATCTGTTACGGCCGATTACTATCGCTTAATTAATCCTGCCGACCCAGAGAATATTTTAAAATATAGAATTCCTTCGTTTACATTTGCCATTTCTCCAATAGCAACTTTTGGGGCCGTTAAAATTGAAGATGATATGAGTCCTTATAGAGGACCTTTTTATAAAAATATTAATAACGAAAAAAAGTTTCTTAAAAGAGCTATTTTCGGGTTTGTTTTAATTCTACTTATCTTTGGATATATTTGGGGTCGTTTTACATGGATTCCTGGCCAAAATAAAATTTTTAGCACCATCTACAAAAGTAATAAAAAAGCATCCTCTACCCAAAAAAATATTAAAATTTTTATATCTGATTTACATTCTGGATTTGATAAAACAATTAATCAGTCTTTGTTCGAGGGTAATCTTGAGATTCTTTTTAAAAAAAATAAAAGCTTTATTAATATTAAACAGGAATTACATATCTTTTTTGATATTTCAAGATCTATTTTTTTTGAAAATTCAAAATCTATTAACTATGAAAAAACTCTTTCTTGGCTTAAATCATTTTCTTTGCATTGTAGAATGTGTGAAAGAAAGCTAATAGTTGACCCAAAAGACGTTGTTAGTAAAAACCCGAAATGAATTTTGTAAATTCATGGGTATTATTTTTTCTCCCTCTTTCTCTTATTCCACTTTTAATTAGGCAAAAAAATTCAAATTCTTACACTTGGAATAAGATGTTTCCTGCCGACCCCTTATCAGAAGTTATTGGATTTTTATTAAAAATCTTGGGGACTTTGATTATTATTTTTATTATTATCACCATCAGTGAGCCATTTGCTAACCAAAGTACAGTAACTAAAGTTGGTAAAGGGGCACAAATTGGCCTTGTTTTAGATAGAAGTGCATCAATGGATGATCCTTTTTCAGGTGGAGATTCAGATAAAAAAGCAGGAGAAACAAAATCAGCTGCAGCCAGTAGACTGATTGTTGATTTTTTTAATTCGAGAACTAATGATATGGTGGGTGTGATTACTTTTAGTAATTCTTCAATGTTTGTATTACCTCTAACTCAAAATAAGGAAGCAATCAAAGCTGCAGTAAATGCAACAGCGGGTAATTCTTTATTTCAAACAAATATTGGGGCAGGTTTAACTACTAGTGCAGAGTTATTTTCAAACGTTGAGGATTCTGGCTCTAGAGCAGTCATTCTTCTGTCTGATGGTGGTGGACGTATTGATGAAAAAACACAACAAAGTATCAAGGATTGGTTTTATCAGTATCAAATTGCTTTATATTGGATTGTAATTAGGCAGCCTGGCGGAATCAGTATTTTTGACGAAAAATTTGTTGCAAGAGATGAGTCACAGCCGCCGCCTCAAATTGAATTATTTGATTACTTTAATACATTTAAATCTCCTTTCCAGGCATACGAAGCTGAAGACCCGAAATCTCTTGAGAAAGCAATTAAGGATATTAATCTAAAAGAAAAAAAATCAATTACATACAAAGAACAAATTCCTGGCAAGCAATATTCTACATTCAGTTTAATAATTGCTCTTTTATTAACATTAACATTACTTATTCTTAAGGCACTTGAGGTAAAATCTTTAAGATGATTTTAAACAAAGTTTTTAATGTGAAAAAAGTATCCTATACGTTATTGGTGATTGGAGTAGTTCTTTTAATGTTTATTTCTAGCTCTATCTTTAAAATTAATCAAATAAACTTTTTTAATGAATTTATTAAAGTTGGCGAGACTCCAGATATCTACTCACAAAGCTATGAAGCAAGGTTTTCTGCAGCATTTAGATTAGCAGAAAAAGAATACTACAAAGAGGCGACAAATCTTTTTAATAACTTAGTAAGTGAGGGGTCCGATAATCAAAAATCTGCAGTTCATTATAATATTGGTAATATATTTTTTAAAAGAGGGTTGTTTATCTATGGAACAAGCAACGATAGCAAAGTTGCAGCAGAGGCTGAATATCTTTTCAGGCAAGCAAAAAAAGCATATGAGCAATCATTAAAGTACGATAATACTCATTGGGATACTAAACATAATTTAGATAGGCTTCTCACTCTTCTTCCTTCTGAACCAACTCCTGGAGTTGGTGATTCAGATTCTCCTGGACTCATTATGGGAAATATCCCAGTGGGTCTTCCATAAGCCTATGGATGAATATATTAAAAAAATTAAGGGCAATAAAAATTTTATATACTTATCCTTAGCATTCATATTTTTAGTTATAGCTTTTATTAATCCTAAATTAACAATGAAAAAAGATATCTCTAACTATATTTTTGTAGTTGATATCACTCAAAGTATGTTGACACAAGATGCACTTCTTAATGGTAAAAAAGTTTCTAGATTAAAATATGCTAAAGATATATCTCAAAAAGTACTGGAGCAATTACCATGTAAAACGAAAGTAAGTATCGGGATGTTTGCTGGGGTAAGTGTTGCGGCAACATACACACCAATTGAGGTATGTGAGAATTTTAGTGCAATTAATGAAACTATTGAAAGACTTGATTGGCGATCTGTTTGGGCTGGAAACACTCGATTAAGAGCATCTATGATTAATTTAGCCCGTTTAATTAGAAGCTTTCCTGAATCAGCCCAAGTAGTTTACTTTACTGATGGTGAAGAAGCTCCAAAATTACATGCTTTTAACACCGAAGATCTTAATCAGTTTCAAGGTGCAAACAATTGGCTGTTTGTAGGAATTGGGTCCGATGAAGGCACGCCCATTCCAAAATATGATAATAAAAATCAACTTATTGGCTATTGGTCAAATGAAAGCTTTGCATTGCAGCCGGGAGTTGCTCAGATATCAGCACAAAATGCTGGCGGGCGAGACAATAATGTCTCAAGTGCAAGTTATGACCGTTACCTATCAAGGCTGGATGAGAAGTATTTAAAATCACTAGCGCAAGAAGTTAAGGGTAATTATGTTAATGGAAGCGATTTAAAGGAAATATTGAGCGCAATGGAGAAACAACCCTCTGCATGGCGAGATAACACTGAGGTTCAATTACGAAATATTTTTTCTTTTTTTGCTCTATTATTTTTTATAATGCAGTTTTTTTCAATCAACGGGGTTAAATCATTACTAAAAATTAAATATGGCAAATCCTGAATTAAAAATCACTAATCTTGATGTTATCGTTATTAAAGGTAAGGATGCAGAAACCTTCCTTCAAGGTCAAATTACAAACGATATAAAGCTTATAAAAGATGAAGAAAAAGCAATCTATGCTGGCTACTGCAGCCCAAAAGGTCGCTTGATAGCATTCTTTTTAATTATTAAAGTTTGGGATAACTATTTTCTTTTTTGCCCTACATCAATTAGTGATGAAATAAGCAAAAAACTCTCTATGTATATTTTAAGATCAAAAGTAGAGCTTGAGAAGACTCCAGATAATACCTCATATTTTATTTTTTATGGCGGCACTAACTCGGAAGAAGTATTCAAAAATATTTGGGGTAATGTGCCCTACCCAACAAAAATAATGGAAACAACGCAACACCCAAATGAACAAAATACAACGGGGCTTTTATCTATAACCAAATTACCAGACGAGAAGGGTCGATTTTTAGTAGTAGGTGAATCTAAAACTATTAAGATGATATATGATGAAATTTTTCCAAATTTGGATGGTACTGATTCAAACTCATGGAATGCTTCCGACATTGAAGCCAAAATACCAAATGTTTTTAAAGAAACTCAAGAAAAATTTATACCTCAATCACTAAATCTTGATTTAATAAATGCAATAAATTTTAAAAAAGGTTGTTATACAGGTCAGGAGATTGTTGCTAGAACTCACTACCTTGGAAAACCCAAAAGAAGAATGTATTTAGGTAGCATTATCACTGACAAACCACCTAAACTTGCTGATGAAATTTTTGTTGAGACTAGTAAAGTTGGTCAAATAATAAACTTTTACAAAAAAGGTAAAAATTATTACAGAATACTGTTTGAAATTCTTATTGAAACATTAGATTTAGATTTAATGCTTCACAATAATAAAATTAAAATAAAAGAGATAAGCTAAATTTAAATTTTATGTTTATAAAAAAAACCAGTCATATCTTTTAAAGAATAGACTGGTATAAAAAAATATTAGGAGTATTTTTTTATTTCTTGTTTTAATTACTTCTTTTTGATTTATGCTTTATCAAATCTAAAGCCGAACAAATTAAACCAAACCATTGGTGATATGCTTCCACATCCATTTCATTTTTTGTCATTTTCTCAGCCATAATGTCGAGATCATCAGTAACCTCTTTTACATACCTCTGAAGATATTCATTACTTTGTTGGCTTAATTGTATTTTTTTATTTAACATTTGGTAATTGTAAATGAGAATCATTCGCATTGCAACATAAAACTAAATTTTATATTCATTTTTTTTTATTAATTATTTGAAAAAAAATCTCCCCTTTTTTAATCATATTTAACTCTCCCCTTGCTCTTTCTTCAATAGCTTTAGTCCCTTTCTTCAAATCATTAACCTCCGCAATCAAGGCTCCATTCTCCTTTTTTAATATTGAATTAATTTTTTGTTGCAATTTAATTTGTTTATTTTTTTCTACAATATTAAGGAAGCCTCCGTCAGCGAGCCAAAGAGGGTATTGAATCAAAATAATTAAAAGAAAAAAAATTAAGGTAAGTTTATTCAATTATTTTTTATGAAAAGGAGATAGTCCAGAGTATTTTGCCTTATCACCTAATAACTCCTCGATTCTTAGTAGTTGATTGTATTTTGATATTCTTTCAGATCTAGACATTGATCCAGCTTTAATTTGCATGGCGTTAAAAGCAACTGCGATATCTGCTATCATTGTATCTTCAGTTTCACCCGATCTATGTGAAATCACAGTTGAATATCTAGCATTTTTTGCTATATTTATTGTTTTAAATGTCTCTGTTAACGTACCTATTTGATTAACTTTTATTAAAACTGAATTTGCAATTTTTTTATCAATGCCCTGTTGAAGTATTTTAGGATTTGTTACAAATAAATCGTCACCTACAAGTTGAATGTTTTTGCCTAATTTCTTAGTAATTTCTGCCCAGCCAACCCAATCATCCTCACTCATACCGTCTTCAATACTAATAATTGGATATTTATTACACAAAGTACTCAGATATTCTGTCATCTGGTTTGAATTTAAAATAAGGTTTTCAGAATATAAATGGTAAGAATCATTTTGATAATATTCAGTGCTTGCACAATCTAGCCCTAAAAAAACATCCTTTCCTGCTTCGTAGCCAGCACTTTCAATTGATTCCATAATTAGTTGTAAAGCTTCATCGTTTGAAGTTAAATTAGGAGCAAAACCACCTTCATCCCCAACAGTAGTTGCTAAATTTTTTTTAGTTAAATTAGCTTTAAGGGAGTGAAAAATTTCTACTCCACAACGAATTGCTTCAGAAAAATTGGGTCTTCCAGCAGGAATTATCATAAATTCTTGAATATCAATATTATTATCTGCATGTGCTCCTCCATTAATAATATTCATCATTGGTGTTGGCAATGAATATGGACCTTTAGGATTTAGATATTCGAATAGATTTTTCTTTTGGCTGTTCGCAGCAGCTTGAGCTACCGACATAGATACAGCAAGAATTGCATTAGCCCCTAAATTTTCTTTATTATCACTCCCATCAATTAAAATCATTTTTTCATCTATACTGGTCTGGTCTTCAGCTTCCATACCTTGGATTTCTTTTGCAATTATTTCATTAATATTATTAGCTGCTTTTAAAACACCCTTACCAAAATATTTATTCTTATTGCCATCTCTTAATTCAATTGCCTCTTTGCTTCCAGTAGATGCTCCAGAAGGGACTGACGCCCTTCCCAGTGCGCCGTCATGCAGAGTGACATCAGCTTCAATGGTAGGGTTACCTCTTGAATCAATAATCATACGGCCATGAATCTTTTTTATTTTACTCATGTCGGTTATCTTTAAAAAGTACCTTTAGATTTAACAATCTGATCAAGCTCTTTTAGGGTCTCTAAAAGATTATTCATCTCATTTAGGGGTACCGCATTGGGTCCATCAGATAATGCTTCTTTTGGATTAGGATGTGTCTCCATAAAAATACCAGAAATTCCACAAGAAACTGCAGCTCTTGCAAGAAGTGGAACGAATTCACTTTGGCCCCCACTTCTGTCACCCTTTCCACCCGGTTGCTGAACTGAGTGAGTAGCATCAAAAACAACTGGGCAATGAGTGCCCCGCATAATTGACAAGCTTCGCATATCTGATACTAGAGTATTGTATCCAAACGAGGCTCCTCGCTCACAAACCATAATATTATCAAGCCCTCCATTAGCATCTTTAGCTTTTTTTACAACTTGAAGCATGTCTTCTGGCGCCAAGAATTGGCCTTTTTTTATATTCACAGGCTTACCTGATCTTGCCACGGCTGCAATAAAATCTGTTTGTCTGCATAAAAAAGCAGGTGTTTGTAATACGTCTACAATTTCTGCAACAGGTTTAACCTGAGATTCAGTATGAATATCAGTTAATACTGGCACATCTAATTGTTTTTTAACTGCCTCTAAAATTCTTAAGCCTTCCTCCAAACCAAACCCTCTAAATGTTTTATTGGAGCTCCTATTAGCTTTATCAAAAGAAGATTTAAAAATAAATGGAATTTGTAATTTATCCGTCATTTCTTTTAATTGTCCTGCAACATCAATAGTCATATCCTCAGATTCAATGACGCATGGTCCTGCAATTAAAAAGAGTGGTTGGTCCAAGCCTGCTTTAAAGTTGCATAATTTCATTTAATTACCTTTAAGATGTTGATTTTTAAGGGCTGCTTTTAAGTAAGATATAAATAATGGATGGCCATCTTTTGGATTTGACGTGAACTCAGGATGAAACTGACATCCTAGAAACCAGGGATGTTCAGTTAAAGGTAATTCAATGATTTCACATAAATATTCCGATGGCGTTCTTGCCGATACAACTAAGCCAGATTGAATAAGTTGATCCACATAGTCATTATTAACTTCATATCTATGGCGATGTCTTTCATTAACAGTTTTCCCATAAATCTTTTGAGCTAGGGTTTTACTTTTAACTGGGGCTTTTTGAGACCCGAGCCTCATTGTGCCGCCCATGTTTGAATTTTCATTTCTGATCTCAAGTTTTCCATCTTGATTTTGCCATTCAGTTATTAACCCCACAACTGGGTGTTTTGTTTTATTATTAAATTCTGTACTATTTGCCCCAATCAACCCAGCTTGATTTCTTGAGAATTCGACGACTGCCAATTGCATTCCTAAACAAATACCTAAGAATGGTATTTTATTCTCTCTTGCAAATTTAATAGCCTTAATTTTTCCTTCAGTACCTCTCTTTCCAAAACCACCTGGTATTAAAATACCATCTACCTTATTTAAACGCTCCACACCTTTTCTTTCAATATCTTCCGAATCGATGTATTGAATTTTTACTTTAGCATTATTATGAATTCCTGCATGAATAAGAGCCTCGGTTAATGATTTATAAGATTCAGTTAGATCAACATATTTCCCTACAAAAGCTATATTTATTTCATAAATTGCTTGATCTAGTAACTTAGTTATCTTTCTCCACTGCGATAAATTGGCTTTTTTTGCTTTTACTTTTAATTTTTTACAAACAATTTCATCGATCATTTGATCATGAAGCATCACTGGTATTTTATAAATTGAATCAGCATCAGTAGCTGAAATTACAGCCTTTGGCGTTACATTAGTAAATAATGCAATCTTTTGTTTTTCTTCTTCCGGAAGTGGTCGCTCTGACCTACAAATAAGAATATCTGGCTGGATACCGATTTGTCTAAGCTCTTTTACAGAATGTTGCGTAGGTTTTGTTTTTAACTCTCCAGCTGCCGCAATCCATGGAAGAAGTGTAAGGTGAATATAGCATGCAGTTTCACTCCCACCTTCGAAACCCATCTGTCTAATAGCTTCCAAAAAAGGTAACGATTCAATATCACCGACAGTGCCACCAACCTCAACAATGGCTATATCTGATTTTTTTGCACCCTCACGAATGTGAACTTTAATTTGATCCGTTATGTGAGGAATTACCTGTACAGTTTTACCTAAATATTCCCCCCGACGTTCTTTCTTGATTACTGTGTCATAAATTTGCCCAGTCGTAAAATTATTATTTTTTGTCATTTTTAAAGAAATAAATCTTTCATAATGACCTAAATCTAGATCTGTTTCAGCTCCATCTTCAGTAACAAAAACTTCTCCATGCTGAAATGGGCTCATTGTCCCAGGATCCACATTAATATATGGATCAAGCTTTAACATAGTTACTTTGAGATTTCTAGATTCTAGAATGGCGCCTAAACTTGCCGCAGTAATGCCCTTCCCTAAGGAAGAAACTACACCGCCTGTTACAAAAACATATTTGGTCATTTGATAGCCATATTAAAAAAATTACTGACGGGATATCATTTTACTTTAAACAGATTGGTCCCACAATGAATAGTTTAAACTTTTGTCCATCGACTATAAGTTTGGAAACGCTCAATTACCTCTGACATTTGTTTTTTACTTAACAAATTAGGCTCTCCTAGCTTTCTTGCTTCAATATATAGTTGACTTAAATGCTCTATTTCTTCAGCAATTTCTAATGCTTCTTTTAAATTATCTCCGATAGCTACTAAACCATGATTTGCAATTAAGCATGCTTTTCTATCTATTAATGCATTAATAATATTATCTGATAATTCCTGAGTTCCAAACATAGCGTAAGGTGCGCATCGAACCGAGTCTCCTCCTGCAACTGCAATCATATAATGAAATGGAGGTAATTCACTCCCAAACAGGCTAACAGTACTGGCATAAATAGAATGCGTATGAACAACTGCTCCCACTTCTTTTCTTTGAGACATAATGTCTTGATGAAATCGCCATTCACTTGAAGGCTTTAAATTAGAAATAGAATCAACAATATTGCCTGAAAAATTCATTCTGACAATTTTATCTTCTGATAAATTTTGTGTTTCAATACCGCTCGGAGTTATTAAGTATGTATCACCATCACGGCAACTACAATTACCTGTTGCCCCATGATTTAAACCTATTTGTTCAAGATAAATTGCAGCTTCTACAATAGATGTTAATTTTGTTTTTTTGCTCATTTTAAAGCTTTCCCAATATCACCCGGATTATAAATACCTTTTTCACAAATTATTTTACTGATGTATTTTGATGGTGTAATATCAAAAGCAGGATTATATGCTGAAGAGTAGCCTATTTGAACCTCAGTAAGGTTATTTAAAGAATCCATACCTTTCACTCTTAAAATCTCGCTTTCATCTCTACACTCAATATCAAATAAATTATTCTCACCATGGTAACTTAAATCTACCGAACTTAATGGTGCAGCGACATAAAAAGGTATTTTATGTGTTTTTGCAGCTAAGGCTTTTAAATAAGTTCCTATCTTATTACACACATTTCCATCTACAGAAACTCGATCTGCGCCAACAATCACAAAATCAACTTCACCTCTTTGCATTAATAAGCCGCCGGCATTATCGGTAATAATTGTATGAGGAATGTTTGCTTGCCCCAGCTCCCAAGCAGTCAAATTCATTCCTTGGTTTCTTGGCCTGGTCTCATCAACCCATACATGAATATCTATCCCATCTTCAAAAGCTTTATAAATTGGACTTAGTGCTGTGCCATGATCAATTGTTGCAAGCCAGCCAGCATTACAATGTGTTAAAACGTTAATTCGGGATTTTTTAATTCCTTTAATCAATTTGAGCCCAAAATTTCCTATACTTTGATTAATTTTTACATCCTCATCTGCTAGTCTGTTCGCAAGTTTCCATGCCATTGATACCCTGCTAACCTCCGGCTCTTTTTTTAATTTGTCATATACAAGATTTACTGCCCAAGATAAATTAACAGCTGTTGGCCTAGATTCTATTAATATTTTTTTTGCGGCAATTAATGATTCATCTGATTGATTTTCAGTTAACGAAATTGCTATTCCATAAGCAGCTGTAACTCCAATCAAAGGAGCTCCTCGAACCCTCATAGATTTAATAGCCTCTACAGCCTCATCTAGGGTGCTTAGTTGCCGTAATTTAAACTCAAAAGGGAGAAACGTCTGATCAATTATAGTAACTCCTGAGAGTCCCTTATTAGGCCAAATAGTCCTATAATGATTTCCCTCTACCAACATGAATTAAATCTCCTAAAATTTAATAAAAAAGTGTCCACAAAATCTGTGGATAACATTGTGAATTAATGTTGTTTAAAAATGCAACCTATGAATTTTAAAGGTTTTTTTTTAAACGCTTAATTTTTAATCGTAAAAAAAACCTAATAAAATCAATGGGTTATTTTATGTCATTGAGAATGCTCATCTTTTTCAAAATAGTTAAAGTAACGAATGAGGTCATGTGTATAACTTAGCCAATTTTGGGATAGCCTCTATTGTATTGTTCCTTATTATATCAGCTGTTTTTGAAGGTTCTAAGCCTCTTAAGTTACAAAAAAATTCAGCGATTTTACTTAACTCTTTTGGTTGATTATTTTCTCCGTTAACTAGCCATGCCGGCGACATATCTGGTGAATCTGTTTCCAAGACAATAGCTTCGATGGGGAGCTCTTTTGCAAGTTTTTGTATGTGCTTTGCTCTTGGATAAGTCATAGCTCCTCCAAATCCTAACTTAAAGCCTAATTCTATTAATTGATAGGCTTGTTGAAAGCTTCCATTGAATGCATGAGCAATCCCACCTCTAACTTTAATTTTTCTTAAGTTTTTTAAAGCTAAATCAATGGCCCCACGAATATGCATAATTACTGGTAAATCAAATTTGTTTGCTATTTTTAATTGGGCTAGAAATACATCCTCCTGAAGAGATTGATTGTCTTTTCGGATAAAAAAATCTAGACCAATTTCACCCACAGCTACTGAATTGTTATTTAATAAATAGCACTCTAACAACTCAAGGTCATTATCTTCAAAGCTGCTCAAATGCATTGGGTGAATGCCAAGAGCATAAACACATTGCTTAAACTTGCCAGCTAATTTAATAACATTATCGAAATTATCCTTACTAACAGAAGGAATAATTATAAGGTCTACGCCTTCAGTTATAGATGCACTAATAATTTTTCTAGAATTTTGACATAACAGCTCGTTATCCATATGACAATGTGAATCAATCCACATTGTCTTTACATACCTTGGCTTGAATGCGAACATCTTCGCCAATATTTCTACAATCTAGTACGAGAAGTTTAATTTTATCTTTCATTTTATCTAAGATTGGTGCGTCAAACATGCTATTAGCATTTCCTCCCAATATATATGGAGCAGTATAGGTAATTAATTCATCTATAAGACCAAACTTCAATAATTCACCATTTAAAGCTGGTCCAGCCTCAACCCATAATTCATTTATTTCTAACTTATTTAAATAAATCATTAACTCTAATAGATTAATTTTATTATCTGATAATTCCATCTTAATAAATTTTGCTTTAGTTTTTTTTAGCTTTGTAAGGTTCAAATTCTGATCTGTTCCATAAATAACTATTACATTATTTTGTTGCAATATTTTTGATTCAACTTTAACTCTAAGATGACTATCTAAAATAATTCTTAATGGCTGATAGTTTGAAGGGTTATTCCTAATAGTTAAGCTAGGATTATCACTATTAATTGTTCCTTTACCAGTCAAAATAGCACATGATTTTAATCTCCAATTCTGAACATCCATACGAGATGCTTCGGAAGTTATCCACTGACTTTGACCATTAAAAAGACTAGTTTTTCCATCTAATGATGTAGCAATTTTTGATCTAATATAAGGCTTAGAATTTATCATTCTATTTAAAAATCCTAAGTTAAGCTTTTTAGCTTCTTCTTCCATAATTCCAGAAATGACATTAATTCCATTTCTTTGTAAATATTCAATCCCCAAACCATTGACTAATGGGTTTGGATCTTTCATTGCAATATATACATTGGAAATTCCTGCAGAAATGATGGCATTAGTACAAGGGGCCGTCTTGCCTTGATGGTTGCATGGTTCTAAAGTAACATATAAATCCGCATCTTTAGCTAATGATCCAGCGTCTTTAAGAGCAATTATTTCTGCATGATCTTTACCAGAAATCTCATGAAAGCCCTTACCTACTATTTTATGCTGCTTTACTACTATTGCGCCTACAGAAGGGTTTGGTCGAACTCTACCATTTCGCTTCTTAGCAAGCGCTAAAGCCTGACTCATAAACTTAAAATTTAGCTTATCATTCAATCGTTAATTTAAATCTTTAATAGCTTCACTAAAATCTTCTACATCTGAGAAGCTCCTGTAAACAGATGCAAACCGAATATAGGCAACTTTATCTAACTTTTTTAATTCATGCATAACGCTCTCTCCTAGATCTCTAGAGTTTATTTCTCTTTCACCTTTTGCTAGTAATTTTGATAAAATATCTTCAACTGATTTATCAATATATTCAACAGGTACAGGTCTTTTATGAAGTGCACGAGTTAAAGAGTGTAGTAATTTTTCTTGGCTAAATTCTTCCCTCTTCCCATCTTGCTTAATTACATGAGGCAACGTTAGCTCTGCATGTTCATATGTAGTAAACCTTTTTTGACAGACTTTACATTCACGTCGACGACGTATTTTTCTTCCCTCATCAATTACGCGTGAATCAACAACCTGGGTATCATCATCTTTACAAAAAAGGCATTTCATAAGGTATTATTTGCCATAAACAGGGAAAGCTTTAGTTAAATCATTTACTTTGTTTTTAACTTTCTCAATAACTGTTTCATCTTCAGGGTTATCAAGAACATCGGCAATATATTCACCCACTAAGATAGATTCTTTTTCTTTAAATCCTCTAGTCGTTATCGCTGGCGTTCCAAGTCTTATTCCAGATGTAACAAATGGACTTTCAGGGTCATCAGGAATTGAATTTTTATTAATAGTAATATGAGCTTGGCCTAATAGGAGGTCTGCTGCTTTTCCAGTAAGCTTTTGTGGGCGCAAATCAACTAAAAAAACATGAGATTCAGTTCTTCCAGAAATAATTCTATAACCTCTGGATTGAAGTGAATTTACCATGGCTTGTGCATTTTTTATGACTTGAGCTTGGTATGTTTTAAATGCTGGTTTAAGTGCTTCACCAAATGCAACTGCTTTACCAGCAATTACATGCATTAAAGGGCCACCCTGAATTGCAGGAAAAACATATGAATTAATTATTTTTTCAAATTCGGGCTTGGCTATAATAAATCCACCTCGAGGGCCACGAAGTGACTTATGTGTTGTAGAGGTAACGAAATCTGCATAAGGCACTGGATTTGGATAAGCTCCTCCAGCAACTAAGCCAGAATAATGAGCAATATCCACCATAAAATAAGCGCCAACTTTCTTAGCAATTTGACTCATTCTCTTCCAATCAAAACGTAATGCGTACGCTGAAGCACCACCAATTATTAGCTGTGGTTTTGATTCAGTAGCTAATTTTTCCATCTCATCATAATCAATTTCTTCTTTATCATTAAGGCCGTAAGGAACAACATTAAATAGTTTTCCTGATAAATTAGCTGGCGAACCATGTGTAAGATGACCTCCATGGCCTAAATTCATACCCATTATTGTGTCACCTGGTTTTAATATAGCAAAATAAACTGCTTGATTAGCTTGACTCCCAGAATGTGGTTGGACATTCACATATTCGGCACCATAAAGTTTCTTTAGCCTATCTATAGCTAGCTGTTCAACTTCATCAATAAATTCACAACCACCATAAAACCTTTTCCCGATATATCCTTCTGCGTATTTATTGGTTAATTGAGAGCCTTGTGCCTCCATAACGGCAGGGCTTGTATAGTTTTCAGACGCAATTAATTCTATATGCTCTTCTTGTCGGCGACTCTCATTTACAATCTGTTTCCAAATTTCTGGGTCTACTTTATCAAGTGAATTTAATTTATTAAACATATTAAATGGCAAATATTCCTAAATTTATATAGTTTTTTATTTTATCACGGCTAAGATTGTTTTTTTTGATTGTAGTTCCCAAAAAAACATTACGATACACTTTAACAGTTCCGTTATAATTTGATTAATGTAGTTTAAATATAGGAAAATAAAATGCTTTGGACAGATACTCTTGAAATTGCAGAAATACTTTATGACAATAACCCAGAAATTGATCCTAAGACAATAAGGTTTACAGATTTACGCCAATGGGTTTTAGATCTTGATAGTTTTGATGACGACCCAAGCAAATGTGGGGAAAGAGTCTTGGAAGCAATACAGTTGGCATGGATAGATGAATACGAATAGAGAACTTCCAGAAAAGAATATTTTTAAAGCTTATGACATTCGTGGGGTAGTTGGTAAAACTCTAAATGATAATTCAGTAATACAAATCGGCAAATCTATTGGGAGTGAAGCACTCCTTCAAAACCAAAAAGAAATTTATGTAGGTTACGATGGACGCCTTTCCAGTCCTAAGATGTATAAATTATTATCCAAAGGCTTGCTTTCTACCGGAATTAATGTGATTGCCATTGGCTTGGTCACAACTCCTATGCTGTACTTCTGCACACATCAATACAATACACAATCTGGCATTATGATTACAGGCAGTCATAATCCTCCCGAATATAACGGTTTTAAAATCGTAATCAATGACAAAGCTTTATCGAATGATGATATTCAAACTTTATACCAAAGAATTATCAACGAAGAATACTTGGTGGGTGATGGAAAAATAAGTAATTTAAATATCAAGCCTTCCTATCTTGAGAAAATTTATAATGATATAAAATTAGCAAGACCTATACGTATAGCGGTTGATTGTGGAAATGGTGCTGCGAGTGTTTGTGCTGAAGAATTATACAAAGGAATAGGCGCAATAGTGGAGCCACTTTTTTGTAACATTGATGGCAATTTTCCAAACCATCATCCAGACCCATCAAACTTAAATAATCTTATAAGCCTCCAAGAGGCCTTAGCTAATGGAAATAGTGAAATAGGGTTAGCATTTGATGGTGATGGTGATCGCTTAGGGGTAGTATCAAAAAAAGGAGAAGTCATATACCCAGACCGCCAGCTTTTATTATTTGCAGAAGATGTTTTAAAAAATAATCCAAATGCTTCAATAATATTTGATGTTAAATCAACAAGACACTTATTTTCTTGGATTAAGGATCGGGGCGGTGTCCCAATTATATGGAAAACTGGGCACTCATTAATTAAAGCAAAAATGAAGGAAACTAAAGCCATTCTTGCTGGGGAAATGAGTGGACATATGTTTTTTGATGACCGCTGGTATGGATTTGATGATGGTTTATATGCAGGAGCTCGCTTAATAGAAATTTTAAGTCATTTTGATAATCCTTCAGAAATATTAGAGGCTCTCCCTAAATCATTTAGTACTCCAGAATTAAATATTAAACTGATCGAAGGTGAGCAACATAAAATTATTAAGACGTTACAAAGTGAAGCAAAATTTCATAATGCAAACGAAATTATTAAAATAGATGGTTTACGAGTTGAATATGATTATGGCTTTGGACTTATGAGGGCTTCTAATACAACACCAGTTATAGTTTTAAGATTTGAAGCAGATTCAAATGAAAATTTAAAGTTAATACAAAATGAATTTAAGGAAATATTAAAGAGATATTTATCACAAGAAAAAATTCCTTTTTAAATTCACTTAACTTAGTCCTGACTCTCTACAGGCAATATCTAGATATTTTTCATTCATTGTATTTTTATTAATTTTTTGCCATTCAAATGGCGTGCCTTTTGAAAATATTATTTCGCCTTGTGCCATGTTATCTTGATATAGTGAATAACCCATAATTCTTATTTTAGAGTTTTTACAATCAAATTCAGTAAAGCTTTTAACGGATAAATATTTATAGTTAGCTACCTCTTGTAATAAATCAAAGTCTTCGATTGTCCACAATCTTAATTTAGAAATTTTTTTATTAGCGTTTATCTCTGAAATATTTGCATAATATTTTGATTTAGAGTCAGAAGATTCGTAAATTAACGTCCACTCTGCAAATGTTAAATTCGAAAAAAATATAAATAATAATAGAAAATAATATTTCATATCCTACATTCTAATGGAAATAAAAAAAGCCCGATATAAAATCGGGCTTTTTCATTAGAACAAATAAAATTACTTGTTCATTACGTACATGGTTACTTCAAAACCAAAACGCATTTCTGTTGCAGCTGGTGTTGTCCACATAATATTTCTCCTTAAAGAAAAGTTAATTAAATAGCTTCGGCTGAACAAATTGGACAAGTACATTTCCAATTATGAAGAGGCCAAAGAGTAATTTTTGTACTTTTACTATTACTAAATTTCATTTGAAATTAGCGATTGCAAACATACATAGTTACTTCAAAACCAAAACGCATTTCAGTTGCTTGAGGTTGTGTCCACATAGTATTTCTCCTTTTTTATGGTTAATAAAGTACATTAAACATAAAGCAAATCATTGAAGATGCAGTTACGAGTAACTACAAAGGTTCAACTTGAGATTTACATTAATTATGTTATTCCTGAATTGCATTTGGACTATGATGATGAGCATGAAGATTATCTAAGTAAAATCATTAGATAATCTCATCCTCTTTTTCTTGATAAGTTAATTTAATAAGAGTAAATCAGTTATTAAGGTAACTGAACTTCTGATCCATCACTTGTATGACCTTTGCCACCTTGTGCTTGAGAACTAACATCATCTGTTGGATGAAAGGCTTTAACTGGTGCTGGAGCTTCTAACTGAACCTCTGATCCATCTGCAGTAAAACCCTTACCGCCTTGTGCTTGAGCGCTAACATCGTCAGTCGGATGAAAGGCTTTAACTGCCTCTTCCTTTACGGCACATCCAAACATCAGCATGCCCGAAAGGGTTAATAATAAAAATTTTTTCACTTTAATTACTCCTACTTAGTTTAAATAAAATTTCTTAACTAA
>JAOLWQ010000007.1 GCA_028342535.1 Methylophilaceae bacterium
AAATGCATTTTCCAAAAATTTTTAACTTTTTAATTTCATGTTTAATCTTTTTATTTTCACTTTCAAAAATATTAAATTGAATATTATTTTCATTTTTAAGGTAGGAATGAATAAGTCTTGGAAGTTTTGGGGCAATATTGACCCACTCAGGAAATTCTTTTTTAATAGATTTAAGAATGCTTTTTGGCCCATATTGCTGAGATAACCAATTTTCTAGAAAAGGTTGTGCAGTTTTCCAAAGATCTAAATCTGGATCTAAATCACGACCAAGACCTTCAACATTTAAAAGAGTTTTTTGAAGCATAGTTAATTGAGGCTGTATTTCCATATTAAACTGTCTTGATGTTTGGAATAATCTAATTAATAATTTACCAAAAGATATTTCTTTTAGTGGCTTTTCAAATATTGGTTCACATACCGAACGGATAGCATTCTCAAAGTCATCAATTGATGTTTCCTTTGGAACCCATCCCGATTCAATATGAGCCAAAGCAACATCATGATAATCTCTTTTAAAAAAAGCAGAAAAATTTCTTGCTAAATAATATTTATCTTGATCGTTTAAGGATCCCATTATTCCAAAATCCATAGCAATATATCTTCCATCATTTGCAACTTGAATATTACCAGGATGCATATCTGCATGAAAAAAACCATCCCTAAAGACTTGCGTAAAGAATATTTCTACTCCATCTTTAGCTAATTTTGGTATGTTAATTTTATTTTGTATTAATTCATTAACATTACTAATGGGTGTACCAGACATTCTTTCCATTACCATTACTTTTTCATTACAAAAGTCCCAATAAACTTCGGGAACAATTAATAGTTTTTTATCTTTAAAGTTTAAACCAAGATGACTACAATGAGCCGCCTCCAAAAGTAAATTAAGTTCAGATTTAGTATGTCTTGCAAATTCTTCTATTACTTCTTGTGGCCTTAGTCTTTTGCCATCTGACCATATAATATTAAGTAACCATGCAAAAACTTTAAGTAAGTTGATATCTTTATCAACTGCTTTATTAATATTAGGTCTTAAAATCTTTACAGCAACTTTTTTACCATTTAGTAATTCTGCAAAATGAACTTGGGCAACTGATGCACTTGCTACAGGCTCTTTTGAAAAATTTTTAAAAATTTTATTTATTGGTTTTTCATATGATTTTTCTACTAAAGTCTGAACTATTGAAAAATTGAATGGTGGGACCTGGTCTTGAAGTTTCGCCAACTCATCTGCTATATCTGTAGGTATTAAATCTCTTCTAGTTGAAAGCATTTGTCCAAATTTTACAAATATTGGACCAAGTTCTTCAAGTGCCAATCTCAATCTAATAGCTCTACCAAGCTTTTGTATTTTTAAGATACGTAATGGATAAAAAATTAATTGGAATATAAATATTATTTTTGAAATAATGAATTCATATAATCTGTATTTGATTATTATAAATATTATTTTCAGGAATCTAAATATACTCATACTTTTATTTTTTCTATTATATTTTTTATTTTTGCTTCAAGCCTTTCAGTATCTTCAAGAATTTTATCTACATCTGAATTAAAAATTTCAACTTTATTTTTTTTAGTTAAAATATTATTTTCTTCTTGCCAATACTCTAAAAGAGCCCCCGTAATGTTATTTATATTTCTTTTACCATTCTTTACAACTCTTTTTAAACCCTTAGTCAATTGTATTGCGGGTATGTCACCAATATATTTACTTAAATCTTCTTCAATATCCCATTCAATATTTTTAAGAACCTGTGAAACTTGATTGGCCAACTCTAAATCTCCTTCGATTGAGATATTTTTTTTATTATCATTAATGAGTTGGTTGATAAAACTATTGACTGTTAGCTTTATAGTACAATCAAATTTTTCTGACTCATTTAACGAATGTAGTAATCCGTGTTCATCTACTCTTAAAATAATTTTTAAATCTGATATTTCAATCTTTATTACCTTGTTTTTATGAATCTTAAGCTTTGTTTGCATCCAATCATTTTGAGATAAAAGATGATCTAAGATCATTTTTCTTATTTTTTGAGTCAAAACTTATATCCCTTATGAATTGCAACAATTCCTGCAGATAAATTCATAAAGCTAGTTTTTTCGAAACCTTGTTCGTTTAAAAGTTCTATAAGTTTATTTTGATCTGGATGCATTCGAATTGATTCAACAAGGTATTTATAGCTTTCTTCATCTTTTGCAAATAATTTACCTAGTTTGGGTACTATTTTGAAAGAAAAAATATCATAAGCTTTGCTTAGCGGCTGCCATATCTTTGAGAATTCAAGAATTATCACTTTCCCTCCTGGAGAAAGTACACGATAAATCTCTTTTAAAGCTCTTTCCTTATTGGTCATGTTTCTCAGACCAAAACCAATTGTTACACAATCAAAATAATTATTCTCAAATGGCAGCGCTTCTGCATCGCATAAAATTGAGCTGATAATCTTACCTTGATTTATAAGTTTTTTTTTGCCTTCTTTTAACATTGATAAATTTATGTCGGTATGAAATATCTTAAATTCTTTATTTTTTTTTAAAAATTCTATAGAAATATCAGCTGTACCAGCTGCAATATCAAGTATTTTAGATTTGGGCTTTAATGTTGTTGTTTCAATTAATATTTTCTTCCATACATGATGAAGCCCTAATGACATTAGATTGTTCATTAAGTCATAATTAATTGCTACAGAGTCGAATACAGCGTTTACTTTTTTGCTTTTTTCTTCTTTTGTAATAGCTTCATATCCAAAATGAGTAATTTTTTTATTATTCAAGTTTTTCCCTTTGTATGCCTTGTGCGTCTAATTTCCCAATGTATTCAAGCCAGAGTTGTTCATAGTTCTTCGCTAAATGATGCAAGTAAGACCATGAAAATAGTCCAGTATCATGCCCATCAGAAAATTTTATTTTAATAGCATAATTTCCAACAGGTGATATTTCTATAATATTTACATTTTCTTTCCCAATTTGAAGAACTGCTTGATCTGGGCTGTGGCCCTGAACTTCTGCTGAGGGTGAGTAAACTCTAAGCATCTCACAAGACAACTTGCATTCCGTATCGTCATCAAATATTATTTCTAAGAGTTTAGATTTTTGATGAAGTTTAATTTCTTTTGGTGTAGGTGTATTTGCCATTAAATTTTTTTTTAGTTTAAGTGGCAAATTTTAGCAGAAAAGTTAACTATTTGAGTTTTATAAAGTAGCTGATGTTATGAGAATTTTTATTTTTTTCATTGCATTTTTTTCAATTTGCCTAATACGTTCTGCAGACACTTTATATTTTTTTGCAAGATTATGAAGTGTGTCAGGTTTATTTTCATTTAACCATCTTGCTTTAACAATTTCTCTACTTCTTATATCTAATTTCATGAGGGCATTTTTTAGGTTTCTTGTATTATTTGATTCAACTTCTGACTTTTCAATTTCTTCAGATGGCATTAGCGCTGAATCTTTTAAATAAGATATAGGACGAAATTGATCCTCTTCTGAATCATCATTTGAATAATCAATTGATAACTCTTGTCCACTAAAACGAAACTCCATTTCACGAACTTCCTGCTCCTTGACGTTTAATTCTTTTGCAATTGATTTTATTTCTTCTAGACCTAGAGGTTGTAATGAAGATCTGAGGCTTCTAAGATTAAAGAATAATTTTCTTTGTGCTTTAGTTGTTGCCATTTTAACTAAGCGCCAATTTTTAACAACGTACTCTTGAATTTCTGCTTTTATCCAGAACATTGCATAAGATACTAATCTTACGCCTCGTTCAACATCGAATTTTTTAACAGCCTTCATTAATCCAATATTACCTTCTTGAACTAGGTCTGAGTGAGGAAGGCCATATCCGCTATATGATCTAGCAATTTTCATTACAAGTTTAAGATGTGAAAGAATAAGTTTTTTTGCAGCTTCTAAATCATTATCTTTTTTAAGGCGCATACCAAGCTCATATTCTTCTTCTTGGCTTAAGAAAGGGATTTCTCTGATAGATTGTTCATAAGATGGAAAGCTATCAACATTTCCAGCAGATAATAAAGATAAATAATTATTCATATTGTAAATTAGACTTTCTATTAAAAAGTAATGTATATTTTAGCACTCTTTATTAGAGAGTGCCAGCTTATATGAAAATATTGATTTAATACAGAGGTTTACTTAAATATTTCAAATTTTCTTATAGATTGGTGAGCAGCAAAAAAAGATGCGAAACAGCCAATTAGCATTGCAACTGAAATAATGCTTAGGTTTTGTTGCCATAATAGATTTTTTAGAATAAAAGTTCCACCGAGCATGGCTTCTAGATTAATTGATGCCTTATTAAATATTTCAATAGTGAGCTTAAGGGTGAGAACAGTTATTAAACCTCCACCTAAACCATAAATTAATCCTGTATAAATAAAAGGTCTTTGAATAAAGCTGTTCGTTGCCCCTATGAGCTTACTTACCTCTATTTCATCTTTATGTGTCAATGTTTGAAGGCGAATTGTATTGCCAATTACTACAATAAGAATAATTATTAATATAGCACCCAAAAAAGCCAATCCAATCTTTAATAGATATAAAATAGATCTTAATTTTTTGACCCAACCAGCATCAAAAAAAATATTTTCCACTCCATCAATTGTGCTTAAATCATCTATAAGAGTATTTATTTTTTTTTCATTAAATGTATTTAATGATATAAAAAAAGCATCAGGTAATGGATTTTTTGATATTCCTGTATTTAAAGGGTTTAAGTTTAATTTTGTTTGTAATTTATCCCATGCCGTTAGCTTGCTTTCATAATGGGTTTTTTTAATTATTGATGCTTTATTTAAAGCAGATTGAATAAAGTCAATTTGATCTTGTTTAATTCCTTTTTCTAAAAACAGACTTAATTCTGCATCATATTTAATATTGTTTGAAATTTGAGAGACATTTTCTACGATTAATAAACCAGAGCTCGGTAAAAATAATGTGACACCTATAACTAAAAACATCATAAGAGAAGAGCCAAGGTTAGAAAAAATTCTAACTAGCGCTCTATTAAATGCTTGTAAATGATTATGAAAGTAATGGAACATTATTTATTTGGTCTCTTAATTGCCCTTCAATAAGGTGTATTTTTTTGTGCTTAATTGGAGTGATTGGAAGTTCGTGCGTTGAAATGATTACTGTTACCCCAACTTGTTGAAAACTATAAAAAATATTCATAATTTCATCAGCATATTCTTTATCTAAATTTCCAGTAGGTTCGTCAGCGATTAAGATGGATGGACGTGAAACTATAGCTCTAGCAATAGCAAGTCTTTGTTGCTCTCCTCCAGAAAGTGAGATTGGCATTATTTTTTCCTTATTTAATAACCCAACTTTATCTAAAGCAGCGCGGACCCTTCGATTAATATCTATCCCATCAATATCATTTATGGCTAAAGGTAAAGAAACATTTTCAAAACAGTTTCTATCGTAAAGTAATTTATTATCCTGAAAAATCATCCCAAATTTTCTTCTCAGATAAGGTATGTCTCTAGTCTCAAGTTGCGATAAATTCATATTTTCAAAAATTATATTTCCGGAAGTAGGCTTTTCAACTGAAGAAATTAATTTAAGTAAGGTTGATTTTCCAGCTCCTGAAGGCCCAGTTACGAAAACAAGCTCAGCAGGTAAGATTTCTAGGTTTATATTTTGTAAGGCATCCATATTTCCTGGGTATCGTTTAAAGATTTTTTCAAAATTTATCATTCAATCATTCCTTCTGCATATTCTTTAGCTTTAAATTCTTTAAGATCATCTATTCCTTCACCTACTCCAATAAACCTGACTGGAGTAGGAAATTCTTTTGCTATGGCTGCTAAAACTCCACCTTTAGCGGTACCATCAAGTTTTGTCATTATAAGGCCTGTAATATTCAAAGCTTCGTTGAAAGCTTTGAGCTGAGTTATTGCATTTTGCCCAGTATTTGCATCCAAAACTAGTAATATTTCATGCGGAGCCCCTGCATGGCATTTGGAGATAACTCTTTTAATTTTTGTAATCTCATCAATTAAATTTTTCTGTGTGGGAAGCCTACCTGCAGTATCAGCAATAACAACATCTATATTTTTTGCTTTAGCTGAATTTATAGCATCAAAAATAACTGAGCTGGGGTCAGCTGTTGCATGGGAAATTACGGTAACATTATTTCTTTCTCCCCAAACAGTAAGCTGCTCTGTTGCAGCAGCTCTGTAAGTATCTCCAGCTGCAATTAAAACTGTTTTACCCTCACCATGAAGAAATTTAGTAAGCTTGCCAATAGTTGTTGTTTTTCCTGTTCCATTGACTCCAACGACCATTATTACAAATGGCGATGTTCCATTAATTTTTAGGGGATATTCGATTGGAGTTAAAATTTCACTAAGACAATTTTTTAGAATAACTTTTAATTTTAATTCATCTTTAATATTATTTTCTTTGACTTTCATTTTTACTTGCTGAATTAACATTTCAGTTGCCTTGAATCCAACATCTGCGGTAAGAAGAATTGTTTCAAGCTCCTCAAAAAAAACCTCATCAATTTTTTTATTATGGAATAAATCTGTAAGTTGACTACTTAAACTTTCTCTTGTTTTTGTTAATCCTTTTTTAATTTTCTCTGTAAAAGAAAAGAAACCTTTTTTTTCTTTTTTAGGTTTAGCAGCACTTACTTTAGGTTTAGCAGCACTTACTTTAGGTTTAGCAGCACTTACTTTAGGTTTTTTTAAGGCAGTAGTGGGCCGAGCCTTCTTTTTGGCTATTTTTGATTTTGGAATTAATTTTTTTAAAAATTCAAACATTATTTTCTTTTTTTAGAACTTATTTTTTTGTTATTGGTCATTTAATATTATTATACAAGTATTAATAAAAAGGATTACATGTGAATTTCTTAAAAATAGTATTTATTTTTTGTTTTATACCTATATTTGCGCAAGCAAACCCTCAAATTAAAGAATTAACTCTTAAAAATGGTATGAGGATAATGGTTAAAGAGGACCATCGCGCACCAGTAGTTGTTTCAATGGTGTGGTATAGAGCAGGAAGCCTTGATGAAGTGAATGGAAAAACTGGAGTTGCCCATGTGCTAGAACATATGATGTTTAAGGGTACGAAGACAACTAAGCCCGGAGAATATTCAGAAATTGTAGCTGCTGCAGGTGGAAGAGAAAATGCATTTACTGGGGCTGACTATACTGCTTATTTTCAACGTTTAGAAAAGTCAAAATTGCCAATATCCATGAAAATGGAAGCGGATAGAATGCAAAATTTAGTTATAACAGAGGAAGAATTTAATAAAGAGATTAAGGTTGTAATGGAGGAACGTCGGTGGCGAACTGACGATAAACCAAAGGCACGAGTAAACGAGTTATTCAATTCCCTTCTATTTAGAGTCCATCCTTATGGAAAACCAATAGTTGGTTGGATGAATGATCTTGAAAATATGACTTATAGGGATGCTATAGATTGGTACAAAATGTGGTATAGCCCTAGTAATGCAATTTTAGTTGTTGGGGGAGATGTTGACACAAAAAAAGTTTTTGCTCAGGCAGAAAAATATTTTGGAAATATTCCTGCATATCAAATAGCTGAGAGGAAGCCGCAATTTGAACCAAAACAAGATGGCTCGAGAAGAGCGATTTTAAAAGCACCCGCAAAACTTCCATATATCCAAATGGGATATCCTGCACCTACTTTAGGTAAAGATGGAGTAAAGAATAGTAAAGAAGCTTTTGCGCTAGAGGTATTAGTTGGAATTTTATCAGGTACTAGTTCATCTAGACTTAATCAAAATTTAGTTAGAAAGACTGCTAGTGCAATAAGTGTAGGTGCTGGCTATAGCATGCTTGCCCGAGGCGGACACAGTACATTTGAGATGTATGCCACGCCAAGTGAAAAAGTATCTGTAATTGATTTAGAAAAGTATCTAAAACTTGAGTTAGAAAATATTGTTAATAATGGGGTAACTGATACCGAATTAAATAGAGTTATAACAAGTGTTATCGCTGGCGAGGTATATCAAAAAGATTCAGTCTTTGGCGCCGTTATGCAAGTTGGTCAATTAGAAACTATGGGTTATTCTCACAAGATAGTTGATGACTATATTCCAAATATAAAGAAAGTTACATCCAGAGATATCCAAGATGTTATTAAAAAATATTTTCATGATGATGCTTTAACAGTAGTTACTTTAAAACCTCAACCTCTAGATACAAATAAAATGCCAGAAGGAAGACCTCATGCCCATTAAAACTATTTTTATTACAGTACTAATATTATTTTCAAATTTTTTATCTGCTAATTTGAATATTCAACATTGGGAATCAAATAATGGAGCACGAATATATTTTGTTGAAAATCATGATTTACCAATCGTAGATATTAATGTTGATTTTAGGGCTGGAAGTGTCAAAGATACTAAGCAAAAAAGTGGTCTAGCATCGCTTACTAATCATATGATGGTTTTAGGTTCAGGAGGTGTAAATGAGGAAGATCTAGCTAATCAATTTATAGATTTAGGCGCTCAATTAAATAGTTCATTTGATCAAGATAAAAGTGGATTTAGTGTGCGAACTTTAACTGAGAAAAGAAGCGAGTCTATAGATTTGTTGACGTTAGTTCTCCACAAGCCAAATTTTGATAAAAATATTTTGGAGCGAGAAAAGAAACGATACGTTGCAAGTATAAGTCAATCAGACACAATGCCTGGATCAATAGCTTCAAAAGCTTTTAATAAAGTCTTATATGGTAAACATCCTTATGGTTTATCAAGCTCTGGTGAAGTTGAAACAATACAAAAAATCAGTAAAAAAGATTTACATAATTTTTATAAAAATAATTATTTTTCGAATGAACTATCAATTGTTATAGTTGGTGATATTTCAAGAAAAGAAGCCGAAGATCTTGGTAATAAGATTAGTTCAGGATTCACTCAAAGTAAAATAGCATTACCAATTCCTTTAGTTAAAGAAGTGCAGGGGCAAGAAATTAAAATAAGTCACCCTGCTAAACAAGCCCATTTATATTATGGGGCACCAGTAATTAAAAGAGGGGACCCCGATTTTTTAGCTTTATATCTAGGTAATTATATACTGGGCGGTGGTGGGTTTGTATCAAGACTAACTCAAGTTATCAGAGAAGATAGAGGTTTAGCATATAGTGTGTATAGCTACTTCATGCCTTATATTGAGAAAGGTCCTTTTCAGATAGGAGTCCAAACTAAAAAGAATCAAGTAGGCCAGGCAAAAAAATTAATTGAAGAAACAGTTGCTGAGTTTATTGAAAACGGTCCTAAGCCACAAGAACTAAAAAGGGCAAAAGATTTTATGATTGGTGGGTTTCCATTAAAGCTAGATAGTAACAAAAGTATTTTAGAGTATGTCAGTATGATGGCATTCTATAAATACCCATTAGATTATCTTGATACATTTACAGATAAAATTGATAAAATAACATCTGAAGAAATTAAATCTGCTTTTCAAAGGCGTGTTGATATGAGTAAATTTTCTACAGTTATTGTGGGTAGTGAGTAGCAAAAAAGGAAAGGTAAAAATTATTGGTGGCTCATGGAAAAGAAAGAATATTTTTTTTCATGATGCTGATGGTTTAAGACCTACCTTAAACAGAGTAAGAGAAACTTTATTTAATTGGTTAAGCCAAGATTTGTCAGGAAAGAATTGCTTGGATTTATTTTCTGGAAGCGGTATTTTAGGCTTCGAATCATTATCTCGAAATGCTGAATCATGCATATTGGTTGACAATAACACTTCAACTATTTCAATGCTTATCGATAATAAGAATAATTTAAATGCTAAGAATGCTTTAATTATAAATTTAACAGCAGAAATTTTTTTAAAAAATAATCAAGAGCTTTTTGATATCATTTTTTTTGACCCCCCATTTTCAAGTATTGATATACCTTCTCTTTTATTTGAGATTAAAAATCACTTGAAACCCAACGGGGTTATATATCTTGAAATGAATGAAAAATTCTCTAGTAATCAATATAATATTTTAAAACATTCTAAGGCAGGAAAGGTATACTTTTATTTACTAACATTAAAATAATTAGATTTTATGAATGCAATATACCCAGGTACTTTTGACCCTCTAACATTGGGACATGAAGAAATTATTAATAGAGCTGCAAAAATATTTGATAATTTGTTAGTTGCAGTTGCTGTGAATTCTTCTAAACCCACGATGTTTAATTTACAAGACAGATTAAAATTAGTTGAGATTGTTTCGAGACGATACCCTAATGTTACTTTTGGTTCTTATGAGGGCTTAACTATAGATTTTGCAAATACTAATAACATTAATTTAATTGTAAGGGGTGCACGAAATTCGACTGATTTTAATTATGAGTCACAAATTTCTCAAATGAATAACACCATGGACAGTGGTTTAGAAAGTATATTTTTTATTGCTTCAGACCCTTTTAAGTCAATTACTTCTTCTTTAGTTCGTCAGGTGATCAATTTAAATGGTGATTATTCAAAATTTATCTCAAAAGATGTTGCTAATCATCTAGAGAAAAAAAATGGATAATTTTTATGAAATATAATGCCCATCATTTTCAACCTAATCCCGGTTACCTTACATATGAGCTTAATGAAGATACGATGGATTTTTTATGGGCAAGAATAGATAAGGCTAAAGTAATAGATTTACCAGTTAATAAGCGATTAGCTGGCAATATAACCAAATCTCTCGATATGGGTTTACATGATTTAGGCCCTATTGCTGAGATAGTTATTCCTTTATGTGAAGAGTACGTTAAACAATTCTCTCAGCCATATCATAATCAAGTTGCTGGGGAATGCGTTAATATTTTTTCATTTTCTGATTGGTGGGTAAATTATCAATATCAAAATGAATTTAATCCACCTCATGATCATAGCGGCGTTTATAGCTGGGTTATTTGGATGAAAATTCCTACTGAATTTGATGATCAAAAGATGCTTCCAATAGCAGCGGAGAGTAATGCACAAAATCATATTTCAAACTTTGCGTTTTCATATGTCGATACTTTAGGAGTTATAAAACAGCTTATAATCCCAATGGGGAAAAAAATGGAGGGCACATTGTGCCTATTTCCATCGCAACTAAAACACTCTGTGAATCCATTTTATAATTGTGACGAACCTAGAATTTCTGTAGCAGGTAATATTAGCTTGTTTTCAAAACCACCAAGAGACAAATAAATTTTAAGGGTATTGTAAAATTGAGAATATTACACACTATGCTTAGAGTTAACGACCTAAAAGAATCAATTGATTTTTACCAAAAATTTTTTGGTATGAAGGTTTTGCGTCAAAAAGACTACCCTGAAGGAATGTTCTCTCTAGCTTTTATAGGCTATGGCGATGAAATGTCCGATACTGTAATTGAATTAACTTATAACTGGAATACAAGTAAGTATGATCATGGGGGAGCTTTTGGGCATATCGCAATTGAAGTTAAAGATGTTCATAAGACTTGTGAAGAAATTAAGAAAAAAGGGGGTAATGTTGTTAGAGAAGCAGGCCCTATGATGGGATCTAAACTTCTTTTAGCATTTATTGAAGATCCTAATGGCTATAAGATCGAGTTAATTCAAAAAGGGACGTTTTAATTATTCAAAAAAATTTTTAACTGTATCAAGCCAAGTTTTAGATCTAGGACTATGTTTATCGCTGTCAGCCTGATTCATTTTTTCTAATTCTTCTAAAATATTTTTTTGTTTTTCTGTTAATTTGACTGGTGTTTCAACTACAACGTGACAATGAAGATCTCCCACTTGACTCTCTCGGACTGGTTTAATACCTTTACCTTTTAATCTAAATGCAGCACCAGTTTGTGTTTCGGCTGGGATTTTAATTTTAGCATTTCCATCAAGTGTAGGAATTTCCAATTCACCGCCGAGAGCAGCTATTGAAAAACTAATAGGCATTTCACAATGTAAATTTGCACCATCACGCTCAAAAATTTGATGTTCTTTAACGCCAATAACTACATAAAGGTCTCCAGTAGGACCTCCATTAACTCCAGCTTCTCCTTCACCAGATAATCTAATACGATCCCCATCATCAACCCCAATAGGTATTTTAACCGACAATGTCTTATTTTCTTTTATTCGACCTGATCCGCCACAAGGAGAACAGGGGTCTTTAATAGTTGTTCCTGCACCGTTACAATGTGGGCATTCTTGCTGAACTGAAAAGAAGCCTTGCTGCATCCTAACTTGACCCTGTCCATGGCATGTTGCGCATTCAATTGGAGTAGAACCTTTTTTTGCACCTGATCCATTACAGGGCTCACATGAAACCATTACTGGTATTTTTATTTGTTTCTCTGTTCCTTTAGCTGCTTCTTCAAGCGATATTTCCATATTAAATCTAAGATCAGCGCCTCGATGAACGTTAGACCTACCATTAGATCTTCCACCACCGAATATATCGCCAAATATATCGCCGAAAGCATCTCCAAAATCACCTGTACCAGCTCCTCCACCCATATTCTGATCTACTCCAGCATGACCATATTGATCATACATAGATTTTTTTTGAGGGTCAGATAAGATATCGTATGCTTTTTTTACTTCTTTAAAGGTTTCAGTAGATTCTAGATTTCCATCATTTCGATCGGGATGATGTTTCATTGCAAGTTTTTTATAAGCTTTTTTGATTTCAACATCAGAAGCTTGTTGGTTTACACCCAAAATATCGTAGTAATCTTTTTTATCAGCCATAAGGAGTCTAACGTAGAGGTAATTCTTATTACCTCTACTATATAATAATTATTTATAGAATTTTTTTATTTTTTCTTATCGTCTTTCTTTACTTCTTCGAATTCAGCATCGACAACTTCAGCATCAACTGTCTTCTCCTTATTTTTATTATCCTCTTTTGGCTGTGCTTGAGCAGCTTGTTGATCAGCATGTATCTTCTCGCCAAGCTTTTGAGATACTTCAGCTAATATTTTATTTTTAGCTTCAATATCATCTTTTTTATCAGATTTTAAAGCTTCTTCAAGCTCACTAATAGCCTTCTCTATATTCACTTTCTCATCTTTTTCTACTTTATCAGGATTATCAGTCATCATTTTTTTAACTGAATGAATCATCCCTTCTGAAAGATTTTTTGCGTCAACCAACTCTCTCAATTTTTTGTCTTCTTCAGCGTGAAGTTCAGCATCATCTTCCATTTTTTTAATCTCTTCTTCACTAAGACCACCACTTGATTTAATAACGATTTTATTTTCTTTGCCAGTAGCCTTATCTTTAGCATTGACATGTAAGATACCATTTGCATCAAGGTCAAAAGTAACCTCTATCTGAGGTGTTCCCCTAGGTGCTGCTGGTATTTCATTTAAATTAAATTGGCCTAAACTTTTATTACCTGTAGCCATTTCTCTTTCACCTTGAAATACATTAATTGTTACAGCACTTTGGTTATCTTCTGCAGTTGAGAATGTTTGAGATTCCTTTGTTGGGATGGTGGTATTTTTTTTAATTAATTTTGTCATAACACCGCCCATTGTTTCAATTCCCAAGCTTAAAGGAGTAACATCCAATAACAACACATCCTTTACATCACCTTGAAGAACCCCTCCTTGAACCGCAGCACCAACTGCAACTGCCTCATCAGGATTAACATCTTTTCTTGGCTCAACTCCAAATATTTCTTTTACTTTTTCCTGAACTTTAGGCATTCTAGTTTGACCGCCAACAAGTATTACATCAGCAATTTCATTTGACGCCCCCGAATCTTTTATGGCTGTTTTACATGGAGCAATCGTTCGCTCTATCAGGTCTTCAACTAAAGACTCAAGTTTTGCCCTGGTTAACTTAACGACTAAATGTTTTGGTCCAGAAGCATCCGCTGTTAAATAAGGTAAATTAACTTCTGTTTGTGTACTACTTGATAGCTCAATCTTAGCTTTTTCTGCAGCTTCTTTTAACCTCTGTTTAACAAGCACATCTTTGCTGATGTCTACACCATTTTCTTTCTTGAATTCTTCTGCAAGAAAATCAATAATTCTATTATCAAAATCCTCACCACCTAGAAACGTATCTCCGTTTGTTGAAAGGACTTCAAACTGATGCTCACCATCTACACTTGATATTTCAATAATAGATACATCAAAGGTTCCACCCCCTAAGTCATAAACTGCAATTTTTCTATCACCTTCTTTTTTATCTAAACCAAAAGCTAATGCAGCAGCAGTTGGCTCATTAATAATTCTTTTAACTTCTAAACCAGCAATCCTGCCAGCATCTTTTGTAGCTTGTCTTTGGCTGTCATTAAAATATGCGGGCACTGTAATAACTGCATCTGTAACCTCTTCACCTAGATAATCTTCTGCTGTTTTTTTCATCTTTCTCAAAATTTCTGCAGAAATTTGCGGTGGCGCCATTTTTTCTCCTTTAATTTCAACCCAAGCATCTCCATTATCTGCTTTTGAAATTTTGTATGGCATTAAACCTATATCTTTTTGAACTTCGTCTTCATCAAACTTTCTCCCGATTAGTCGTTTAACCGCATAGACAGTATTTTCAGGGTTTGTAACAGCCTGTCTTTTCGCAGGAGCACCAACAAGTGATTCTCCATCATCTTGGTAAGCAACAATTGAAGGGGTTGTTCTGGTTCCTTCAGTATTTTCAATTACTTTTGGTTTACCATTCTCCATAACGGAAACACATGAGTTTGTTGTTCCTAAATCGATTCCAATAGTCTTTGCCATTTTCTTATTTCCTTAAGTTATATTAAATTCTCTACTTTATAAATAGTGATACTTAGATAAATTTCAAGCTTTTTTTTCTTTTTCTTTTGCAACTGATACTAATGCTGGCCTTAAAACCCTACCGTTTAATTTATATCCTTTTTGGAAAACAGAAAGAATTTTGTTTTGTTCTTCATCTGAATCTATCATTGTCATTGCTTGATGAAAATTAGGATCAAATGTATCACCTTTAGGATCTAATTCCTCAATATTAAATTTTTCAAATACAGTGGCTAGTTGTTTTACAGTTAACTCAACCCCGTCTTTGTAGCTTTCTAATGTAGCATTTTCAATTATTAATGCTGCATCAAGACTATCTTTAACCAGTAATATTTCCTGGCTAAAACTTTCTATTGCGTATTTTCTAGTTTTCTCTGCTTCTTCTAAAGCCCTTTTCCTATTATTTTCAGATTCTGCTTTTGCATAAAGTACTTGTGCTTCTAACGCTTCAATTTTTGCAACTAAGTCTTTTTCTAGACTCTTTGGATTAGCTGCTTTCTTAGCTTTTTTCGCTGTTATTTTATCTGTCATAGTTATTTAAAATATTAATGTTAAAGTTAAAACAAATATGGTGACTGTCTTGATAATTTCAAGGTTATTTGTATAAAATAATTCAATTAATATCAAATTTGACTTGTTTATATCATTTCATTGATAATGCATGGCTAACATAAAAAAATCATACGGAATTATGAAACAATCTATTATTGAAATTACAGAGAGAATTAAAGAAAAAAGCCGGCCTACCAGATCTGCTTATCTTGAGAGAGTTGCTTCAATGAAAAAAAGAGATAGAGGTAGCGATCGCCTAGGCTGTGCCAATGTTGCCCATGCTATTGCGGCTTTACCTAGTGATGATAAATTTAAAATAGTAGTAGAAAAAAAACCAAATCTTGCAATTGTGACAGCCTATAATGATATGCTATCAGCACATAAACCATATGAAAGTTATCCTGAAATTATAAGGCAAGCAGCAGCTAGTATCGGAGCTACCGCACAAGTTGCTGGTGGAGTACCTGCAATGTGTGATGGAGTTACTCAGGGAGAGGCTGGTATGGAGTTAAGTCTTTTCTCAAGAGATAATATTGCTATGGGCGCAGCAATTGGACTGTCTCATGATGTATTTGATGGAGCTGTTATGCTAGGAATTTGCGACAAAATTGTACCTGGTTTGTTAATTGGCGCTTTACATTTTGGACATCTACCTACTATTTTTATACCGGCTGGACCAATGTCTACTGGGATTGATAATACATCTAAATCAAAAGTTAGAGAGCAGTATGCGCAAGGAAAAATAGGAAGAGAAGAATTACTAGATTCAGAGTCAGCAGCTTATCATGGTGAAGGTACTTGCACTTTTTATGGGACTGCTAATAGCAATCAAATGCTTATGGAAGCAATGGGGCTCCATGTTCCAGGTGCAGCATTTGTTCACCCTTATGATGGAATTCGCAAAGAACTTACTGTTGAAGCTGTTAGATTGATAGTAGAAAATATTAAAAATAAAAAAACAATTTCTATTGGAGAATTGGTTGACGAAAGGGTAATTATTAATGCAATGTCAGCACTTCTTGCAACAGGAGGATCAACTAATCACCTTATTCATTGGGTAGCCATTGCAAGAGCTGCTGGAATTATAATTGATTGGTCTGATTTTCATGATCTAGCCAAATCAGTACCTCTTTTAGCAAGTGTATATCCAAATGGAAAAGCAGACGTAAACGAATTTCAAAAAGCTGGTGGCCCAGCTTTTGTTATTAGAGAATTAATTCAAGGTGGCTGCATGTACCCGGATGTAATTACTTCAAGCTTTGGTGGTTTAGCAGAATATGCTAAACAACCGTTTATGGATAAAGACAAACTTTCTTGGAAAGATCTTCCAAAAATAAGTGGGGATGATTCAATTGTTAGAAGCTTTGATAACCCATTTAATGAATCAGGCGGTTTAAGGTTGCTTAAAGGAAATATTGGCCGATCGGTAATTAAGATTTCTGCAGTGCCGGAAGATAAACATATCATTGAAGCTCCTGCTTTAATATTTAACAATCAAGAAGAATTACTAATGGCTTTTGACGAGGATAAATTAGATCAGGACTTTATTGCAGTAGTCCGCTTTCAAGGGCCAAAAGCCAATGGAATGCCAGAACTTCATAAACTTACGCCACCATTATCTGTGATTCAGAATAAAGGATTTAAGGTTGCAATTGTAACTGATGGCAGAATGAGTGGAGCATCAGGAAAAATTCCTGCCGCAATTCATATGAGTCCAGAAGCTGCTGCGGGAGGCTCTATTGCAAAGATTAAAGAAGGAGATATTATCAGACTAAACGCCGTAGTTGGCTCAATGAATGTTCTTGTTGATGAAGCTGAATGGGATAAAAGAGAGCTAGCAAAAATGACGAAAGAGCAAAAACTAAATAATGAGCATGGTATTGGTCGAGAACTTTTTACGAGTGTAAGAAAAAATGTTTTATCAGCAGAAGAAGGTGCAATAACTTGGATCAATTAAACTTTATGAGATAAATATGAAAACTATTGAGTTAGCAAAATATGGCCCTGTAATTCCAGTAATTGTAATAGAAGATATTAATGATGCTGTACCAATAGCAGAAGCATTATTGACTGGAGGAATAAAAGTTTTAGAAATTACCTTGAGAACTAAATGTGCTTTAAAGGCAATTGAAATGATTGCTAATAAAGTTCCTGATGCTATAGTTGGAGCAGGAACTTTAAGGTCAAAATCTGATGCAACAAATGCAAAACTTGCTGGGAGCCAGTTTGCTGTTAGTCCAGGCTATACAAGCGAAATGGGACTGGCATGTAAAGAAATAGAACTTCCTCTTCTTCCCGGAGTTTCAACTGGCAGTGAGGTTATGAATGCTAATAATGAAGGATTTTCTTTTTTAAAATTATTCCCTGCGGTCGCTGTAGGTGGCATAAACTTATTAAAAGGTTTCTCTGGGCCATTTTCCGATATTCAGTTTTGTCCCACAGGTGGAATAACTGTTGAATCAGCCCCAGATTTTTTAGCATTACCTAACGTTGCTGTTTGTGGTGGAACGTGGCTTACTCCAAAAAAATTAATCGAAAATAAAGATTGGGCGGCAATCACAAAACTTGCAAAGCAAGCTAGCTCGATTTAAGCATTTTGTGATTGATCTAAAAAAATACAATACAATTATTTTTGATTGCGATGGGGTTATTCTTAACTCTAATTTTCAAAAAATTGAAGCTTATAGAAATGCTGCCATTACTTATGGAGCAACTAAAAGCCAAGCTGAAGACCTCGTTACTTACCATGTAAAGTTAACTGGGATATCTCGGAATATTAAATTTAAATACTTTCTAAAAGAAATTATGGGTGAAGAAATTTTAGATTCGTCAATGAATTCATTGGTTGGTAATCTAAATAAAGAGGTGGTCAGTCTCCTAAAAGGCTGTGAAATTGCTAGTGGAATGAAGAAGCTTAAATTTGAAACTCGAAAATCTACTTGGATGGTAGCTTCAGGAGGAGATCAAGAGGAATTAAGATTTCTTTTTAAGAAAAAAAAGATTACTTCTTATTTTGATGGCGGGATTTATGGCAGCCCTTCTTCTAAACATGAAATCATAGAAAGCAAGCTAAAGAATAAAAATTTTTTACCCACATTATTTCTTGGCGACTCATTGTATGATATTCAGACAGCTCAAAAATATAACCTAGATTTTATTTTCATCTATGGTTGGACAGATCTTAAGAACTGGAAAAAAATATGCGACGATAAGGGGTTAACTTATATCGAGAAAATTGAAGATTTAATTTAATTTATTAATAATTTTGGTTGTGCTCTTTCCTTGAACAACAGGTATCAAGGTTACTTTTCCTCCCCATTGTTTCATTTCTTTAGCTCCGACTACATTTTTTATAGCGTAATCGTTCCCCTTAAACAATATATTAGGTTTAATTGATTTAATTAAATTTAGAGGGCTCGGCTCATCAAATAAAACAACTACATCAACTGATTCTAGAGCACAAAGCACCCTAGCTCGGTCAATTTCTCCAACCACTGGTCTTTTTGGACCCTTAATTTTCCTGACTGAAGTATCACTATTAAGTGCAAGTATCAAAAAATCTACCTGCTTCTTAGCTTTTTCTAAATAAGTGACGTGACCTGCATGTAAAATATCAAAACAACCATTTGTAAATCCTATTCTTATATCTTTCAGTTCCGGGTCTTCGAGATAACTTTCCCTTAAAATTTCAACGAATTCAAGTAAATCTTTCTTATGAATAGCTTTACCAATGTTGTGCTCTGTAATGGAATTATATTGAAGCTCTTTTAGTAATTCATGTCTAAGAATAGGCATAGTTCCAATTTTCCTAATAACTATACCTGCAGAAAAATTAGCCAATCTAAATGCATCCTCAAGAGAGGTATTTGCAATCAAACTAGCTGCTAACGTTGCAATGACGGTATCACCAGCTCCTGAAACATCGAACACCTCTTTAGATGTTGTTGAAGGGTAATCTTCCACTTTATTTTTTGTTATATGTTTTATTCCCAAGTCACCCTGAGTCATTGCAATAAAATTAAAACTATATTCTTTTATAATTTTTTTTAATGCAGCATTAAGTAATTGATCATCATTATTTGTTAAATTCGCCAATATTAAAGCTTCTTTTTTATTTGGAGTAATTGCCGTCGCTCCACGATACTTTTCTAAAACAGTTCCTTTTGGATCAATGAGAACAGGAATATTTTTTTTATTAGCAGATTGAATAACTTGCTTTAAAAAAGTAGGTGTTAAAAATCCTTTTTCATAATCAGAAATGATTATTGCATTAGGTCCAGTTGATATAAGTTTTAGAATTTTTTTTAATTCGGTTTGGTTTGGCCCAGTTGATAATTCGTCATAATCAAGTCTTACCATTTGCTGTTGGCCACTCATAATTCTTGTTTTAGTTGTAGTTAAACCTCTTTTTTTGATGAGGTTTTTAGTAGCTATACCATTATCTCTAAACAAATCTTTGAGAATCTCCCCAGAATTATCGCTACCAATTTCACCAATTAAAACGGTTTTAATTCCTAAGCTTAAAAGATTAAGTGCGACGTTTCCTGCTCCCCCAATTTTATTAAAATTTTCATTTACATTTATAATTGGTACTGGCGCCTCAGGAGATATTCTTTTAGCAACACCGCTAATATATTTATCAAGCATAATGTCACCAATAACTAAACCCCATTTATTTTTAGCATTGAATCCATTACTCACAATATCTATAATATTATTTTTCAAAATTAGGCATACCTATCAGTAGTAAGAAGATAGTTTTTCATATAATCATTTACCCCTTCTTCTAAATTTTTAAATTTTAAATTTAACCCTGTAGACAATATCTTATCAAGATTAGCTTCAGTATAGTATTGATATTTACCTTTTAAATCATTTGGCATATCAATATATTTAATATTAGATTTATCACCACCTGTATTTTTAATTACAGCTTCAGCTAAATCATTAAAAGATTGAGCAGCCCCTGTTCCAGAATTAAAAAGTCCTGATATATGGTTATTTTTTAGGAAAAACATAACATACTCAACTGCATCTTTAACATAAATAAAGTCTCTTAATTGCATCCCATCCTTATAATCTGGATTCCCACTCTTAAATAATCGTATTTCTTTTTCTTTTTGGAATTGTTGAAATGCGTGAAAAACAACACTAGCCATTCTATTTTTATGGTATTCATTTGGACCATATACATTAAAAAATTTTAAGCCGCACCATTGGGGTGGTGAAGGTTTATTTGAATTAACCTGAGAACATGCCCATTGATCAAAAAAATGTTTTGAATACCCATAAGCATTTAAAGGGATTAATTTCGATAGTGAACTCTCATCGTCATCGTACCCATTTTTTCCGTTACCATAAGTTGCTGCTGAGCTTGCATAAATGAAAGGAACTCTATTGGCCGAACACCAGCTCCATAACATTTGGCTATAACGAATATTTGAAATTAATAATTTATTAAAGTTTGATTCCGTAGTAGCGCTAATAGCACCCATATGAATTACAGCAGTAATATTTTTATTATTCCTAAAAAATTTTGGAAGGTCATTTTTATCAATGAAATCAATAAATTTTCTTTTAGCAATATTTTTTTCTTGATCTTGGGAGGTCATATCATCAAAGATAACAAAATTATTTTCATTGAGAATTGTATTTAGGTGCCAAGCAATCATGCTTCCAATCATTCCTGTTCCACCAGTAAGAGCTATCATAGGCTTTTCTTATTTAAATTTTTCAGCTTGTTTTTTTGTTAAGTTTGACGACTTTTGTTCTTTTGCCAGTGACCATTTAGGATCAAGCCATCCCTGCAGATTTGAACTTGAAATTATACCCATTGCTTCAATCCATTTAGGATCGCTGTTTAATGAGGGGATGTACTTATAACCTTTACCGCCATTATTAATAAATATAGATTTCCCTTCCATATTTATTTCTTCAAGTGTTTCAAGGCAGTCACTTGAAAATCCTGGGCATATAACCTGTAAATCGTTTATTTTTTTCTTACCAAGGTCTGCAATAACTTCCGCAAAATATGGTTTTAACCATTCAGCTTTACCAAATCTAGACTGAAAACAGATTTGATATTCGGCATCCTTTAACTTTAATGCTTCTGCTAATAAGCGCCCAGTTTTATGGCATTCACAATGATAGGGGTCTCCTTGGTATAAAGATTTTTTGGGTATACCATGAAAGCTCATTATTAATTTTGAAGGCTTACCATTTTTTTTCCAATAATTTAATACTGATACTTTTAGCGCATTTATATATGCTGGGTGATCATGGTAATGACGAATTGTTCTTATTTCTGGAACATTCCTTGTCTTTAATAGCAATCTCCATAAACTATCCATTGCAGATGCTGAGGATGAGGCTGCATATTGTGGATAAAGTGGAAATAGTAGTATTTTAGTACAGTTCTTTTCCCTTAGTTCATTAAAGGCTTTTTGCATTGATGGTTGACCATAACTCATGCCTAAAGACACTTCTATAGGCTGTTTGTAATTTTTATCTAAGTATTTCTTTAGAAGTTTAGATTGGGCTTTAGCATTTACCAAAAGAGGGGAGCCTTTTGATGTCCATATCTGAGCATATTTTTTTGCTGAAGATGCTGGCCTAAAAACCAATATAATAAAATGTAAAATCCAACACCAAATAAATCTTGGAATTTCTACAACTCTTCTATCCATAAGAAATTGGCCAAGATATTTTCTTACTGCAGTGGTTTTTGGTTCTTCTGGAGTTCCTAAGTTTGCAAGAATTATTCCTATTTTAGGGGAATCTCCGTGTTCGTATCTAGGCTCTTGATTGTAATAACTCATATAAATTTACTACTTAATTGAATTGCTCAACAGTTTAGCAGTGATATCAACAATAGGAATAACTCTTTCATATGCCATCCTTGTTGGACCAATAACACCAAGCATTCCAAGAATTTCTCCATCAGCTTCGTATGGCGCTGTTATAACGCTGCATTCATCAAGTGCCTGATAGCCGGATTCTTCGCCAATAAAAATTTGTATACCATCAGCTCGATGACTTTTTTCTAGCAACTGAAGTAAAGCTGATTTTTTTTCGAAAATCTCAACAATTTTTCTTACGCTAGAAACATTTTGAGAAAGTTCTGATGTGTCTAGTAGATTTTTTTGTCCTGACATAACTAAATTATCATTTTGATCAACATCGCTCGAAGTTTCAATCGCTGCATTCATAAGTGTCACCATTTCAGCTTTCATAGTTTTTAGCTCACTAACTAACTTGCCTTTGACTTGTTTAATATCAAATCCTGCATAATGTTGGTTAAAAAAGTTAGAAGCCTCTAAAAGGCTTTGTTTGGTGTAATCATTTTCTGTATATAACACTCTATTTTGAACGCCACCATCATCCGTAACAATGATAACTAAAATTCTATTTTTAGATAATTCAAGAAATTCAATGTGCTTAAAAGAAACCTTGCTAGCTCGAGGGATTAATACAACCCCTGCAAATTTTGTTAAATGAGATAGCGTATCTGCTACAGAGTTTATTAAATGCTTACTATCAGAAACAATTAATTGATCTTTAAGTGTTGATATTTCTAATGCATTCAGTGACTTAATTGTAACTAAACTATCAACAAAGAATCTATATCCTTTTTGAGTTGGAATGCGGCCTGCGGATGTGTGTGGGCTTGTAATAAATCCAGCATCTTCGAGATCTTTCATTATATTTCTTATTGATGCCGGACTAAGGTCTAAGCTTGATGTATTTGCAAGCGTTTTTGAGCCGACAGGTTGTCCATCACCAATATGATGGCTTATTAAAGTTTTTAACAGAGTTTGAGCTCTTTTATCTAAATCCATGAATTTATAATTAATTCGTTAATTAATTTCGTTAATGCATTAAAATACACATATTATATATTTTACTGTCTCAACCTTAACAAAGCTAGTTTAAAAAATAATGGTAATGAAATTTAAAAAAATTGCGATCATCGGAAAATATCCTTCTTTAGAAGAGACTAAAGATATCCATGATCAGCTCATACAACTAATAAACCATTTAAGTAAAAAAAATATTGATTTAGTCATTGAGGAAAAAACACAAAACCAAATTAAATTAAATAAATTTAAATCACTACCGCTTAGTGAGATTGCTAAACAAGTTGATATAGCGATTGTTGTTGGCGGCGATGGAACAATGCTTGGAGTTGCAAGAATATTGGTAGATACCGGGATCCCTTTGATAGGGATTAATCAAGGCCGGTTTGGATTTTTAGCTGATTTAAATATAAACAGTATGTTTTCAAGTATTGATAATATTTTAGATGGCTTTTATATTCAAGATAATAGAATGTTAATTGAAACAACAATTATAAGAAATAATAAACCAATCCATGAATCGTTTGCACTTAATGATATTGTTATTAGAAGTGGTTTAAGACTTATTGAATTGGAAGTAATTATTGATAATAATTTTGTCCATACACAAAGATCTGATGGGTTAATTGTTAGTACACCAACAGGAACAACAGCTTATGCACTCTCTGCTGGTGGGCCAATCATCCATCCAAATTTAGATGCTATTACTTTTGTGCCGATTAGCCCCCATACTTTGAGTAACCGTCCTATTGCCGTTAGCGGAGACAGTGAAATATTAATTAAAATAGTTGATATGGACGAAGCTAACGCTAGTATCGATGGGCAAATTCAAATACCCTTAGATAAAAAAGATACAATAAGTATTAAAAAGGCTAAACAATATATTTCAATACTTCACCCACAAGATTATTGTTATTTTGAGATGCTTAGAAATAAACTGAATTGGGGTTAAGATTTACAAATGCTTGAAAATCTTTCAATTAAAAATTTTGTTATTGTTGATCACTTAGAACTAAATTTTACAAGTGGATTCTCTGCTTTAACTGGTGAAACTGGCGCTGGTAAGTCTATTCTTATAGGAGCGCTTTCATTAGCTCTTGGTCAAAGAAGTGAGACTGGTGTGGTTAGACATAATACTGATAAATCTGATATTTCAGCTACTTTTAATATTCTAGATGATAAACAGGCTCAAGAATGGCTAAAACAAAACGAACTTGAATCTGAGGATGAAAACCTATTTTTAAGACGGGTTATATACAAAGATGGCAAATCTAAAGGCTTTATTAATGGGATACCAGCAAGTATTAACCAGTTAAAATCAATAGGAGAATTACTTATTGATATTTATAGTCAAAACTCACATCATTCATTGTTAAAAAATGCTACTCAAAGAGAGATTTTAGATAATTTTTCAGGGTTATACAAAGAAGTTGAAGAAATTAAACAGCTTTATGATCATTGGCGAAAGTTATTTACAGAAAACGAAAATTTTAAAAAAAATAAAGAATCTAGTATTGAAGAGATAAAAGAACTTGAAGTGAAAAATAAACAGTTTATGGCTTTAGATTTTTCTTTTTCTAAATGGCAGGATGTCCAAGCAAACCATAAAATGCTTTCTAATAGTTCAGAATTAATTAATGGTGTTCAAGAATGTATTTCTAGATTAGATAATGATGACTCCTCCGCATCCAATCAAATTAACCAACTTCAAGCAAGCTTATCTAAGTTATCTAATCTAGATGATCGGCTTGGAAATCAGTTAAAAATTATTGATACCATCTCTATGGAGGTAGGTGAGCTTATTCGTGAGTTAAATCATTATTTACATAAGCTCGAGATTAATGAAGCATTAAAGAATGAAGTCGAATCTAAAATTCAAGATACTTATGATTTTTGTAGAAAATATCGGGTAAAACCAGAAGACTTAGATTCTTTAAGTAATGATTGGCAGGTTCGTTATGACTTATTAGTTAAACTAATAGATGAAGAGGGAATAACGGAGGCATTAAACGAAGCAAGGCATCGTTACGATGAGGCGGCTCTTAAATTATCGCTAAAAAGAAAAGAATCAGCATTGGAGCTCAATAAAATTATTACTGACAAGCTTAAAAATTTATCTTTTACGCATGGTAAGTTTGAAGTCAATTTAAAATCAATTGAGCCAAGCGCCAATGGAAATGAACAGGTCGAATTTCTAATTTCAACTTATTTAAATGCTGAACCTAGACCAATACAAAAAGTAGCATCAGGCGGTGAATTATCTAGAATTAGTTTAGCAATAAGAGTAGCCTCGATTAAAAAAGCTAATGTTCCTGTTATGATTTTTGATGAAGTTGATGTAGGTATTGGAGGGGGAGTTGCTGAAGTAGTAGGAAAATTATTAAAAGATTTAGCAGGCGATGTTCGAAATCAGATTTTTGCTATTACGCACTTACCTCAAGTTGCTGCTCAATCCTTAAACCATTTTAAAGTTTCAAAAGAGGAAATTAATGGTGAAACTGTTAGTCAAATAAATTTACTTGATGAGAATGGCCGTGTTAAAGAACTGGCTAGAATGTTAGGTGGTGTTGAGATAACAGATACTACGATAAAGCATGCTAAAGAGCTACTTAGCTGACCCATGACATTTTTCAGTATTTTCTACTCCACCTAATTTGCAAGTGCAAGGTTTTTTTGTGCAGTCTGCATAAATATACAATGCATGCTCAATGATAGTGAATCCATTTTTTTCGGCAATCATATTTTGTCTTTTTTCAATTTCATCATCACAAAATTCTTTAATAAATCCACATTGAAGGCATACGATATGATCATGATGTTCTTTTTCATTAAGCTCAAATACAGCTTTATCACTTTCAAAATGATGGCGAATTAAGATGCCAGATTGTTCAAATTGCGTTAATACTCTATAAATAGTTGCTAATCCAACTTCTTCATCTGTTTTCAGCATTATTTTGAAGATATCTTCAGCTGATAAATGTTTATCTTTGTTATTTTCGAAAATACCAAGTACTTTTAACCTCGGGAGAGTTGCTTTAAGGCCTGTTTTTTTTAGATCATCATGTTTTTTCATAACCACATAGCTCCAAAATTAGATTAACTTAATATCTATCATGTTATATTATGAACCTATGCAAATAAAGATATATATTCGGAATTATTTTCTAATTTTTTTGTTATATAATTTACTATCTTGCTCGTCAATAGATTTACCTAATATACCTACTGGCTTACCCGATGTTTATAAAATTGATATCCAGCAAGGTAATGAAATAACTTCTGAAATGTTAATGAAGTTAAAGCCTGAAATGAGTAAAGCTCAAGTTCGTTTTGTTTTGGGAACACCATTAATTCAAAGTACTTTTCACGAGGACAGATGGGATTATGTTTATGAAATGAGAGTTAGGGATATTGTTATCGACCAAAGACATGTTGTTTTAAATTTTGAAAATGAGAAATTAAAAACAATAACTGGTGCAGTTATTCCAAAATTTGATGATTCTGAATTAAGTGAGGAAGCAGAAAAAAGTAATAAAAATCTTCAACTTAATAAGAAAAAAGGTAATAATGATTTAGAAATCATGGATGAAGAAGTAAAATCTTCTCAGCCAGAGAAGTTACCACCATTAATTGATGCTGAAGAACTAATACCAGATGATCCAAAACCGATTTCTATAGATACTTCTGAATCAATTAATGAGGCAGTCAAACAAGATATTATTGACTCCCTCCCAGAAAAAGATGATCCCGGTTACTTCGATCTTTTAATAGAAAAAATAGGATTTTAAAATATGAAGAACCCTCTAAAAATAATTGTTGTAGGCGCTTCTGGAAAAATGGGGCAAGCGTTAATTAATGAGATCTCAAATAACAATGACTTATTATTAACTGGAGCAATCGATCAGCCATCTTGTGCCATTCTGGGAATGGATGCCGGAGCATTAATTGGCATCAAAACCGACGTTATAATTAGTAGTGATCCTGAGTCTATAGCAAAAAAAGGAAACTACTTAATAGACTTTACAAGACCTAAGGCCTCAATGCAATATTTAGAATTATGTATCAAAAATAATATCAAATATATTGTTGGAACTACTGGTTTTTCAGATAAAGAAAAAGAAAAAATTTTTCTAGCATCAAAAAAGATTCCGATCTGCTCCGCTCCTAATATGAGCGTAGGCGTTAATTTACTAGTTTCATTGGTTGAAACGGCCACACAAGTTCTTTATAAAGATTACGATATGGAGATCATTGAATCACATCATAGGGATAAAGTTGATGCTCCCTCAGGAACTGCTCTTAGGTTAGGAGAAGCTGTTGCAAAAACTGCAAAGTTAAATCTACAAAAGAACGGTGTTTTTCATCGAGAGGGAAAAATGGAAAAGCGAAAAAAAAATGAAATTGGTTTCTCAACAATCAGAGCTGGAGATATTGTAGGTGACCATACTGTTTTATATGCAGGAGATGGGGAGCGAATTGAACTTACACATAAAGCAGGAAGTAGATCAACCTTTGCAATAGGTGCAATTAAGGCGGTTAAGTTCTTAACAAATCATTCTAATGGCTTTTTTGACATGATGGATGTCTTAAACTTAAAAAAATAACACATATTTTCATATTTTAAATTGAAGTAAGGTGGCGAATGATTTATAATTTAGGAATCGGGCGGACCTAAAACCACCCGTTTGTTTTATCTGACAGATTTATTTTACCTTGGAGGATTTTCTTGTCGTCTAAATTGCCGGCTATATTAGCGCTTGCAGACGGAACAAAGTTTCGAGGTACTTCCATTGGTATTAAAGGATCTATTGTCGGCGAAGTAGTTTTCAATACCTCAATGACTGGATATCAAGAAATACTTACTGACCCATCCTATACTGAACAAATCATTACTTTTACTTATCCGCATATTGGAAATACAGGTGTCAACCTTGAGGATTTGGAATCAAATAAAGTATTTGCAAAAGGCTTAATCATCCGTGACCTACCTATTGCTTATTCAAACTTTAGAGCATCAATGTCATTATCTGACTACCTTAAAGAACAAAATATTGTAGGCATATCAGGGATTGATACAAGGGCATTAACTCAATATTTAAGAGTTAATGGAGCCCAATCTTGCTGCATTATGACTGGAAATATTAATGAGGCAGAGGCAATAAAAAAAGCCAAATCTTTTAAAGGAATTGCTGGAATGGATTTGGCTAGTGTAGTTTCAACTCCAAAAAAATATATATTTAAAGAGGGTGAATGGAAGCTGGGTCTTGGCTATGAAAAAGTGCGGAAGTTTAAATACCATGTGGTTGCTTATGACTATGGAATAAAAAGAAATATTTTAAGAATGCTCACTTCAAGGGGGTGCAAGGTAACTGTGGTACCAGCAAAATTATCTGCAAAAGAAGTTCTAGCATTAAAACCTGATGGCGTATTTTTATCAAATGGCCCGGGTGACCCGGAGCCATGTGATTATGCGATTAATAATATTAAAATTATTTTAAAAAATAAATTACCGTTATTTGGAATTTGTTTAGGGCATCAATTATTAGCATTAGCAAGTGGTGCTAAAACATCAAAAATGAAATTTGGGCATCATGGTGCTAATCACCCTGTTCAAGATATTAAAACAGGAAAAGTATTTATTACAAGTCAAAACCATGGCTTTACCGTTGATTCATCTTCCCTCCCTAAAGCTCTGAAGGTCACCCATATCTCTTTATTTGACAAAACTCTTCAAGGAATTAGGCGCGTTGATGTTCCAGCATTTGGATTTCAGGGACACCCCGAGGCTAGCCCGGGTCCTTCAGAAATGGGTTATTTATTTGACCAATTTATTAAAATGATGATTAAAGGAAATAGATAAGTGGCCAAACGGACTGATATAAAATCAATTCTTATTATTGGTGCAGGCCCAATTATTATTGGGCAGGCATGCGAATTCGATTATTCTGGTGCGCAAGCCTGCAAGGCACTAATGGAAGAGGGCTATCGAGTTATTTTGGTAAATTCAAATCCAGCAACAATTATGACAGACCCTGATGTTGCGCATAAAACTTATATTGAACCAATTCAATGGGAAATTGTAAGAAAAATAATAGCAAAAGAAAAGCCAGATGCTCTTCTACCAACAATGGGCGGACAAACTGCACTTAATTGTGCTTTAGATTTAGACAAACATGGAATATTGAAAAAATATAATGTTGAGCTAATTGGCGCTTCAAAAGAAGCAATAGATAAAGCTGAAGATAGACAGAAATTTAAAGAAGCAATGAATAAAATTGGGCTCGCATCAGCCCGCTCTTTAATAGCTCATAGCTTAGAAGAGGCAGTTCAGGTTCAAGCAAGTATTGGTTACCCAGCGATTATACGCCCTTCCTTTACTATGGGTGGAAGCGGGGGTGGAATTGCTTATAATCAAGAAGAATTTTTAGATATCTGCAAGAGAGGGTTGGATGCTTCTCCTACAAATGAGTTGTTGATTGAAGAATCACTTTTAGGTTGGAAAGAGTTTGAAATGGAAGTTGTAAGAGATGCAAAAGATAATTGTATTATCATTTGTTCAATTGAAAATTTAGATCCAATGGGAGTTCACACTGGAGATTCGATAACAGTTGCACCAGCCCAAACACTAACTGATAAAGAATATCAGTTGATGAGAACTGCATCTATAAATGTTTTAAGAGAAGTTGGAGTTGAAACAGGAGGCTCAAATGTTCAATTTGCAATCAATCCTGATGATGGCCGTATGGTAGTTATTGAGATGAATCCTAGAGTATCAAGGTCGTCAGCTTTAGCATCAAAAGCTACAGGTTTTCCAATTGCTAAAATTGCAGCTAAATTAGCAGTTGGCTTTACACTTGATGAGTTAAGTAATGATATAACTGGAGGTCTTACCCCTGCATCATTTGAACCATCAATTGATTATGTCGTAACCAAAGTTCCAAGGTTTGCTTTTGAAAAATTTCCTCAAGCAGACTCTAAACTAACAACCCAAATGAAATCTGTAGGCGAGGTTATGGCTATTGGAAGAACATTTCAAGAATCTTTTCAAAAAGCATTGAGAGGTCTTGAGATTGATGTGGATGGATTGACCGAGCAATCATCAGATAAAAATGAAATTATTAAAGAGTTGAGGGAGCCAGGTCCAAATCGCTTGTGGTTTTTAGGCGATGCCTTTAGGTTAAAATTATCTATTGAAGAAATATTCCAGCATTCAAAGATAGATCCATGGTTTCTTTACCAAATAAAAGATCTAATTGAGATAGAAGAAAAAATGAAGAAAATGACTATTAAGTCATTTAACTCGGAAATACTTTTTGATATAAAAAGAAAAGGGTTCTCAGATAGTCGGATTGGTAATCTTATTGGAAAGCAAACTAAAGACATTAGATCTTTACGTTATAAATATAAAATTCATCCGGTTTACAAGAGAGTAGATACTTGTGCTGCAGAGTTTGAAACAAGTACAGCTTACCTTTATTCAACTTATGAGCAGTTTTCTGAAGCTAATCCTTCTAAAAATAAAAAAATAATTATTCTTGGAGGGGGACCAAACAGAATTGGTCAAGGAATTGAATTTGATTACTGCTGTGTTCATGCCTCTCTTGCTCTAAGAGATTGTGGCTATGAAACTATTATGATCAATTGCAATCCAGAAACAGTATCAACTGACTATGATACATCTGATAGATTATATTTTGAGCCAGTGACTATGGAAGATGTCATGGAAGTTATTAGAACCGAAAATCCATGGGGTGTAATTGTTCAATATGGTGGACAAACCCCACTTAAACTTGCAAAAGAATTAGCGCAAGAAGGTGCTCCAATAATAGGTACACTTCCTGATGATATTGATGCAGCTGAAGATCGTGAACGTTTTCAAAAAATTATAGAAGATTTAAAATTAAAACAACCACCCAATAGAACTGCCAGAAATCCTACTCAAGCAATTAAACTAGCCCAAGAAATTGGCTACCCATTAGTTGTAAGACCAAGCTACGTTTTGGGAGGTAGGGCTATGGAAATAGTTCATGAGAAGAATGATTTAGAGCGTTATATGAGGGAGGCGGTTAAGGTTTCAAATGAATCACCTGTTTTGTTAGATCGATTTTTAAATGATGCTATTGAGATAGATATCGATGCTATTTCGGATGGTAAAGTAGTAGTAGTAGCTGGAATTATGGAGCATATTGAACAAGCAGGAGTTCATTCAGGGGATTCGGCATGCTCACTACCGCCTTACAGCTTATCAAAAAAAATACAAAAAAAATTAATCAATCAAACAAAGCTGATGGCTAAAGCATTAAATGTAATTGGTTTAATGAATGTTCAATTTGCAATTCAGCATGAAGAAATATATGTTTTGGAGGTTAACCCAAGAGCCTCGAGGACCGTTCCATTTGTTTCAAAAGCTATAGGTGTGCCATTAGCTAAAATTGCTGCAAAAGTTATGGCGGGCAAAACACTTAAATCTTTAAATTTTACAAAAGAAATTGAGCCTACATTTTTCTCTGTAAAAGAAGCTGTTTTCCCATTTATCAAATTCCCGGGTGTTGATACTATATTAGGACCAGAGATGAAATCTACGGGTGAAGTTATGGGTGTGGGTAAAACTTTTGTAGAGGCATATATTAAGTCACAGCTTGGTGCTTCAACATCACTTCCAAAAAGTGGTAAGGCATTTATTAGCGTTAGAAAAGAAGATCACAAAAATGTTATTGATATTGCAAAATCTCTTAATAACCTTGGTTTTAAGCTCGTAGCAACTAAAGGAACTGCAGAAATACTAAAAGAAAATAAGATGGATGTAATTCCTGTAAACAAAGTTGCCGAAGGTAGGCCACACATTGTAGATATGATCAAAAATGATGAAATTGATTTTATTGTTAATGTTACTGAGGACAAAAAAGCTATTGCTGATTCATATGAAATCAGAAGAAACGCATTGCAAAATAAAGTTACATACTACACAACTTTATTTGGTGCTCGGGCAGCCTGCAAAGCAATGAATTATTCAAATGAACTTAGTGTGGCTGCGTTACAAAGCTTGCATAAAATATAGTCTTAAAATAAACTCAACAATTACCATCAAAAAAATCAAGGTGATTTTTTACATAGGAACAATTAATGAATCAAATTCCAATTACTCGAAATGGCTCAGAGCTTCTTAAGGCCGAATTAAAACAATTAAAAAGTATTGATCGGCCAAATATTGTTCAAGCTATAGCAGAAGCCCGGGCCCAAGGAGATCTATCTGAAAATGCAGAATATGATGCCGCCAAGGAACGCCAGGGATTTATAGAGGGACGACTTTCCCAAATTGAAGCAATACTTTCTCAAGCAATAATAATTGATCCTGCATCATTAAATGCAGGAGGGAAATGTGTTTTTGGTTCAACTGTGCAAATTGAAGATTTAGATGAAGAAACTAAATTCACTTATCAAATTGTTGGTGATGATGAAGCTGATATTAAAGAAAAAAAAATATCGATAAATTCTCCCTTAGCTAAGGCAATGATTGGAAAAGAGGAGATGGATATTATTGATTTTGAATCACCTGGTGGCTTAAAAAATTATGAAATTATAAAAATATCGTATATTTAAAACATGAATCCATATTTACATAAGCTAGCAATAATTATTACTTCACTATGGGTGGGGGGTTTATGGTCGATGTTAATGGTAACAACAATTTTATTTAATAAAGTACCAAGCTCTTATATTGCCGGCGCAATTGCAAATGATATGTTTGCTGCTGTGAATTTATTTGGAATGTTTTCTTCAGCCTTTCTTTTAATATATGGATTTAGGAAAGAAAATTTATCTTTTATTAGGTCTATAACTTTATGGATATTAATATTAATGTTGAGCTTAATTTTAATTAGTTATTTTGGAATTAACCCTATTCTTGAAAATTTTAGAGATAACTCTGTTTCAAAAGAGATAATAGAAAGCGTTTTTGTTAGCAGATATTCCACATGGCACGGAATAGCAAATACTGCATTCTTAATAGAATGCTTTTTAGGTATTTTTTTAATTCTAAAAATACGTTAGGTTTCAGGGGAGTTTAATTTTTGAATCTTCATTCGCCCTAAAAATAACTAACTGTTTACCTATATGATTAATTGGGACCGCACTGAGTTTTTTACATATTAAATTTAAAAATTCTTGTCTTTTCAATCTGTCATTAACCTGAACTTGGATTTTAATTAACTCATGAGCTTTTAGGTTGCCTTCAATTTCTTTAATGACTGAATCAGAAAGACCTTTGTTGCCGATCTGAACGACAGCGCTAATAGAATGGGATAGGCCCTTTAGAAATGAAATTTGTTTTGAATTTAACATGTGTATTTTATTTAATTATTTGGATGTGAATCATATCAGATGAAAAGAACAAGAACTAGTAAAACCTGGATGTCTGAGCATGTTTCTGATTCTTATGTGAAGCAAGCGCAAATAGATGGATATCGTTCTCGTGCCGCTTATAAATTAATTGAAATTGATGAAAAATATAGTCTTTTTAAACAAAGAATGACTGTTATTGACTTGGGGTCAGCTCCCGGAAGCTGGTCTCAAGTTGCGATAAAAAAAATAGGCTTAAAAGGAAATGTCATTGCACTGGACTTATTAGAAATGCAGCCTATTAAAAAAGTAGAATTTATTCAGGGTGATTTTAGAGATAATAAGACCCTAATTGAAATAGAGAAAAGATTAAATAATTTAGAGGTTGACCTTGTAATTTCAGATATGGCACCCAATATAAGTGGAATAAAGGTTGTTGATCAATCAGCAGCTATTTATCTAAATGAGCTTGCTTTGGATTTTTCTTGCAATTGGTTGAAACCGAATGGACATTTATTGGTCAAGTCATTTATAGGAGCAGATTTCGATAGTTTTGTTAATTCTGTGAAACCTTTGTTTAAAAAAGTAATCAGAATAAAACCAAGTTCTTCAAGGGATAGAAGTTCTGAAATATTTGTTTTAGGGTATGAAAAGTTAAATACATAAGTTTTTAAAGATATTCTAGTTTAGAATAAAGAAATAATAATGATTAACTAATAAAGGTAACAATGTGAATAACAACTTTAAAAGTATAGCAATATGGCTCGCAATTGGTCTATTTATGATGACTATTTTCAATCAATTTTCTTCATCGCCACGATTTGAAAATAAATTGGTTTATTCTGAGTTTATGACACAAGTTAAAACGGGAAGTATTTCTAAAGTAGAAATTGACGGCCCTAATCTTACTGGAATAACTGCTGACGGGAAAAAGTTTTCCACTTATGCCCCTACGGATCCGTATTTAGTATCAGATTTGCTAAAATATAATGTAGTTGTAGATGCAAAACCAGCAAAACAACAATCACTATTAATGAGCATATTTATTTCATGGTTCCCGATGATTTTATTGGTTGGTGTATGGATATTCTTTATGCGTCAGATGCAGGGTGGAAATAAAGGTGGAGGGCCCTTCTCTTTTGGTAAAAGTAAAGCAAGACAGCTTGATCAAACCACAAATAAAACAACATTCAAAGATGTTGCAGGTTGTGATGAAGCGAAGGAGGAGGTACATGAGTTAGTTGATTTTTTAAAAGATCCAACAAAATTTCATAAATTAGGTGGCCGTATCCCACGAGGAGTTTTAATGGTAGGGCCTCCTGGTACCGGTAAGACATTGCTTGCGAGAGCTGTTGCAGGTGAAGCAAATGTTCCATTTTTTACTATATCTGGTTCTGACTTTGTTGAGATGTTCGTCGGTGTCGGAGCAGCAAGAGTTAGAGACATGTTTGAGCAGGCTAAAAAAAGCTCTCCATGCATTATTTTTATCGACGAAATAGACGCAGTTGGAAGAAGTAGGGGGTCAGGAACTGGTGGAGGAAATGATGAGCGCGAACAAACATTAAATCAATTACTTGTTGAATTAGATGGTTTTGAACCTAATTCAGGAGTCATTGTTATAGCTGCAACTAACAGGGCTGATGTTCTTGATAAAGCATTATTAAGACCAGGACGTTTTGATAGGCAGATTATGGTTTCACTTCCTGACATCAAAGGTAGAGAAGAAATTTTACTTGTTCATATGAGAAAAATTCCAGCTGATGCAGATGTAAAGGCAGATATTATTGCTCGAGGTACCCCAGGTTTTTCTGGTGCTGATTTAGCAAATCTAGTTAATGAATCGGCATTATTTGCTGCAAGATCTAATAAACGTACTGTAGATATGGAAGACTTTGAGGAAGCAAAAGACAAAATATTTATGGGCCCAGAAAGAAAATCATTAATCATGCGTGAAGAAGAGAGAAGAAACACTGCCTATCATGAATCAGGCCATGCTGTTGTCGCACAACTACTTCCAAATGCTGATCCGGTTCACAAGGTAACAATAATGCCGAGAGGTTGGGCACTTGGGCTTACCTGGCAGTTACCAGAATTCGACAGCTTTAGTAACTTTAAAGAGAAAATGTTGGAAGAAATATCTATTCTTTTTGGAGGCCGTATTGCTGAAGAGGTTTTTATGAAGCAAATGTCAACTGGGGCAGCAAATGATTTTGAGCGTGCAACAAAATTGGCAAGAGAGATGGTAACTAAGTATGGTATGTCAGATAAATTAGGAACTATGGTTTATGTAGATGACAATCAAGACTCTTTCTTAAATACTAAATCTATTTCTGAGGCGACTCAATTGAAAGTCGATACAGAAATAAGGTCAATCTTAGATCAGCAATATAAAATTGCTCGTAAATTAATTGAAAAAAATAAAAAGAAAGTTAGTACAATGGCTAAAGCCCTTCTTGAGTATGAAACAATTGATAGCGATCAGATTTCTGATGTAATGACTGGTAAGAAAGTTAGGGCACCTAAGCCATCTCGAGCTTCAGTGAAGCCTCCAAAAAATAAAAAGGGTCCAACCATTGGACCTGACAGTTTAACAACGCAACCTACAGCAAAGAGTAAGTAAGAAAGGGGCGGAAAAGCCCCTTATTTTTTGTGATGAACTCAATAACAAAACTCCTTAAAAAAAATAAAGAACCTCTAATTATGGGGGTTCTTAATGTAACCCCTGATTCCTTTTCAGATGGTGGAAAATTTATTACTCCCAGGAGAGCGTTGCAACATGTTGAGAGAATGATTGACAATGGTGCAGATATAATCGATATCGGAGCAGAGTCAACAAGGCCTGGAGCAAAAAAAGTCTCAGCCGATGAGGAAAGAAAAAGAATTGAACCTATATTAAAAGCAATCAAAAAAAATTTTAATATTCCAGTTTCAATTGATACATATAAGCCAGAAATTATGGAATTAGGTATTGATTTGGGGGTTGATATGATTAACGATGTTTATGCACTAAGACAGCCCGGGGCTATAGAAATTGTTGCTAATTCAGATGTAATATTATGTTTAATGCATATGCAAGGAACTCCAAAAGATATGCAGAAAAAACCTTCATATAAAAATATAATTAATGAGGTAATTAAATTTCTGCAAGAAAGAATTTGCTTTTGCGAAGGTTTCGGTATAAATAAATCAAGGATAGTGATAGATCCTGGTTTTGGATTTGGAAAAACCCATGAAAATAATATAAAATTATTTCAATCTCTAGATAAATTAAAAGTTTTATCAGCACCCTTACTTGTAGGTGTTTCAAGAAAATCAATGGTAAGAAACATCATTGGCGATGAAGAAAATGATATTATTCAAGCAAGCGCAATTATGGCTGCACTTACTGTTCTAAGAGGTGCAAAAATAGTTAGAGTTCATGATGTTAAAGAAACAAAAATTGCACTTAAAACATTACAACTAGAAGGAAATTAAATATAAATGACAAGAAAATATTTTGGGACGGATGGAATAAGAGGTAAAACTGGAGAGTACCCAATAACTCCTGAGTTTTTTATTAAGCTTGGCTATGCTGCTGGTATTGTTCTTACAAAATCCTGGAATAAAGAAGAAAGACCAACAGTTGTTATTGGTAAAGATACTAGGATATCAGGCTATATGCTCGAATCTGCTCTTGAGTCAGGTTTCTCTTCTGCCGGAGTGGATGTGTTTTTAACCGGACCAATTCCAACTCCAGCGATTGCATTTTTAACTAAATCATTAGGCGCTCAAATTGGAGTTGTAATTTCAGCGTCTCATAATTCATTTGAAGATAATGGGATTAAGTTTTTTTCTGATTTAGGGCTTAAACTTTCTGATGAGGTGGAATTAGAAATTGAGGCCTTATTAGATAAAGAAGTTAATCGTAATCCTTCAAATAAGATAGGCAAGGTAAGACGAATCGATGACGCTGTTGATAGGTATGTTGATTTTTGTAAAAGTACTGTCGATTCTAGCTTTAATCTAAATTCCTTAAAGATTGTTTTAGATTGTGCACATGGTGCAACTTATCAAGTTGCACCAAAAGTATTTTCTGCCCTTGGTGCAGAGGTCGTTACAATTAATAACAAACCAGATGGATTAAATATTAATCACAATGCAGGGTCAGTCCATCCTGAATTATTACAAGAAAGTGTCTTAAGTAATAATGCTGACTTAGGAATAGCATTTGATGGTGATGGCGATCGTGTAATTATGACAGATTCAAAAGGTAATCTCGTCGATGGGGATCAGCTTTTATTTTTAATAATGCAACATTATCATAAAAAAGATAAATTAAAAGGCGGGGTTATTGGCACTTTAATGACTAATTTAGCATTCGAGGAGCAATGCAAAAAATTAAAGATTCCTTTTTTGCGTTCTAATGTAGGTGACCGCTACGTTTCAGAGTTGCTTTACGAAAAAAATTGGATGTTAGGCGGTGAAAATTCTGGGCATATCCTTATAACGAATAAGCACTCAACAGGTGATGGGATTATTTCTGCGCTGCAAGTTCTAGAAGCAATCATTACACTTAAAAAACCTATAGATGTAGCATTGAAATCAATGCCAATGTACCCACAAATTTTGATTAATTTACCAATTACTAAAAAAGTAGACCTAAAATCGTTATTAATGGAGCGAGCTATTAGTGATGCAAAATTAATAATGGAGAATAAAGGGCGTATTTTAATTAGGGAATCAGGGACTCAGCCATTAATAAGAGTTATGACAGAGGGACCTGACAAAGAAAAAGCGATTAAAGCGGCAGAATTTTTAATTGAAAAAATAAAGTCTTAATTTATATTACCCAAACTTACCAGTTATATAATCTTCGGTTTCTTTTTTAGATGGGTTTGTAAAAATTTTATTGGTTGCATCAAATTCAATTAATTTTCCGAGATACATGTAAGCAGTGTAGTCAGAAATTCTGGCAGCTTGTTGCATATTATGAGTCACAATTAATATTGATAGCTTTTGTTTTAATTCCGACATCAATTCTTCTATGTTCATTGTGGCAATTGGGTCAAGTGCTGAGGTTGGTTCATCAAACAACATAATCTCAGGTTCTGTTGCCAAAGCTCTTGCTATACATAACCTTTGCTGTTGCCCACCTGAAAGATTAAAGGCAAGATCTTGTAAGCGATCTTTTACTTCATTCCATAGTGATGCACCTTTTAAGGCCTCTTCAACTTTTTCATCCAATGTCCGTTTTTTGGATTCCCCCCTAACTCTTAGTCCATAAGCAACATTTTCGTAGATTGATTTAGGAAAAGGGTTTGGTTTTTGAAAAACCATACTAATTCTCATCCTTACCTCTATTGGATCCACATCAGTTAAAAGTATGTTGGTATTATCTGGTTGTAAAATAATTTGACCATCATATCGATTTCCAGGGTAAAGGTCATGCATCCTATTAAAACATCTAAGAAAAGTTGACTTACCACACCCAGATGGTCCAATTAAAGCAGTAATTTTATTTTCGTAAACAGGCAAACTAACACCGTTTAAAGCTTGTGTTCCATCAGCATAAAAGAAATTAAGGTTTTTAGATTCAGCCTTAATTATTTCATCATGCTTTAGTTTATTTGTAATAATTTTTTTTACCATTTAATTTTTTTCCTAATATTGTATCTCAGCTTGATAGCAAAACCGTTCATCAATAGGGTAAGCATAATAATCACTGCTCCGGTAGCTGCAGCGTTAACATGAAATGCAAGTTGTGGTCTTGAGATCCAATTAAACATTTGAATAGGGAGGACTGTAAAGCCAGACTCTAACCAGTCGAAGTTGATAAAGGGAGGTTCTAAACCAATAGGGCTTGGAGGTAAAAATGCAATAAACGTGAGAGCTCCAATCGTAATAACTGGTGCAGTTTCACCAATAGCTCTGGCCATACCGATTATTACACCGGTTAAAATTCCACCATAAGAATATGGGATTACATGGTTACGACAAACCTGCCATTTTGTTGCACCAACTGCATAAGCAGCTTCACGAATATGAACTGGTATTGATCTAATAGCTTCCCTTGTTGAAACAATAACGATAGGTAACATCAGAAGTGCCAAGGTAAGACCTGCAGTTAAAATACTTTGACCTAGCCCAAAACTATAAACAAATAATCCTAAAGCTAACAATCCGTAAATAATCGATGGAACACCAGCCAAATTAGAAACATTGATTTCTATTAGGTCAGAAAACCAGTTTTTCTTAGCATATTCTTCAAGATAAACCCCTGATGTAATTCCCAAGGGAACTGCAACAAAGAATGTAACTAGAAGCACTAGTGAAGAACCAATCCATGCTGATAATATCCCTGCTCGTGCTGCACGTCTAGAAGGAAAATTGGAAAAAAAATCTAAATTAAATCTTGGGTAACCATCAATTACCAGATCAAGAAATAAAATTAGAAGTGTAATAGTAAGTGATGCGATTACAAGAGTCCCTAAACTGGCAAAAATAAAATCATGTCGTTTATGATTAGCAATCGTTTTTCGGATTGAATCTAGATTTTTATTGGCAGCTGGTTTATTTTGAATAGTCATTTATTTAATAACGCTCCGCATACTTTTTACGTACTGCATGTCCTAAAATATTAATTAGCAAAGTCATTATTAATAAAGTCAATCCTGCAGCAAAGATACTTTGATACCCAATACCACCATGTTCTAAATCCCCTAATGCAACCGAGACTATGTAGGACGTAATAGTAGCAGCACTTTCAACAGGATTAAATGTAAAATTTGGCTGTTGCCCAGCAGCAATTGCTACGATCATCGTTTCACCTACAGCGCGGCTAATTGCTAAAATATATGCTGCAACAATTCCAGAAATAGCTGCAGGTGTTATAACTCTTATTGCTGTTTGAAATCTTGTAGCACCCATAGCATATGCTCCTTCCCTCATCGACATTGGCACGGCTCTCATAGAGTCTTCAGCTACAGATGCAATATAGGGAACAATCATTATTCCCATAACAATTCCAGGGCCTAACATATTAAAAGTTGTTAAATCAGGATATATTTTTTGTAACATTGGCGTAACTAACATCAGTGCAAAGTAACCAAATACAACAGTAGGGACACCAACGAGTAATTCAAGTATTGGCTTAATTATTTCTCTTACTTTATGAGATGCAAATTCAGATAAGTAGATTGCAGTAATTGTACCAAGTGGGACTGCAACAATCAGGGCTATTCCAGTTGTTGTTAGCGTTCCAGATATTAGAGGTAAAATTCCATAATGTTTAATTGAGTAGTTCGGCGTCCATACAGTATCGGTTAAAAAATCGATTATGCTGACATGTTGAAAAAAAGGAATGGCTTCTGATACTAGAACATAGACAATTGCCAAAGTGATAAATATTGCTATAAGCCCGGAGCATAATAAGCCAAATTCAATGAGTCTTTCTCTGAAGTTTCTTTGAAAGTTTTTGGCTAATCTTTGGCTGATAATTAAATCATTTTCGGGATTCATTTAATTTGGCTGTTATATTTTTCATAAAAGGGACTCAGTAAATGATACTTATAATTCAATAAATTACAAATAGTTTTTTAATAAAAAAAAGCAGTGTTTCCACTGCTTTTTTCTCATCTTTTCTATTGATTGGATGATGATAAATCTAACATTTGCTGGACTGATAAACCAATAGCTGGCTTTTTGAAAGCCGTCCCAGTTTTGAGTGTTTTGTAGTGATTTGTAATTGCAGCATACTCAGATTTACTAAATGGTATATAGCCAACTTCTGTAGATAAAACTGCAGCATGTTTTAAATAAAAATCTATGAATTTTTTAACGTTCGGGTCAAATGCTGCTTTTGAAGCATTTAAATATATAAATAAAGGTCTGGATAATGGATTATACGAACCATCCATTACAGTTTTTAATGAAGGTACTATAAATTTTCCCTTACCATTTTTAATTGCTACCGCATCTAATTTATTTTTATTTTCATTGAAATAAGCTAAGCCAAAATAACCAAGACCTCCTTTATCACCAGATACTCCTTGAACTAAAACGTTATCATCTTCTGAAGCAGTAAAGTCTCCTCTAATTGCTTTACTTTCCCCTACTATAGATTCAGTAAAGTAATCAAAAGTACCTGAATCAGCTCCAGGCCCATAAAGTTTTAATGGGACATCAGGCCAACTATCCCTAACCTGGCTCCATTTCGTAATCTTACTTTGTGCTAATGGTTCCCATGCTTTTTTAAGCTCTGCTGGGGTCATTTCTTTTGCCCAGTCATTTCTTTTATTAACAACAATTGTAATTGCGTCAAAAGCAATAGGAATCTCAATAAAATCAATACCAGCTTCTTTACACTTCTTAATTTCATTTGGTTTAATTGGGCGTGATGCGTTAGAAATAACAGTATCACCACGACAGAATTTCTTGAAGCCACCGCCAGTCCCAGAAACTCCAACTGTTACCTTGATACCAGTTTCTATTTGAAACTCTTCCGCAACTGCTTCTGTAATTGGATAAACAGTGCTTGACCCATCAATCTTTACAATATCTGTTGCTGCTATAGCCGAGTTTGAAAACAATAAGATAGTTGTGACTACTGTAAAAATAAATTTAGTGATTTCTTTCATTTCTAAAAGCTCCTATGGGTTTGTGAGGTTAAAAAACGAGTTACTTATTAGTAGAGATTAAACAAGTAATATGACATATTTATGACATATTTATCATTATGTAATTCAGAGCTATAATAAACACTAATTTCTATAGTTTATTAAAGGTAAATCGAAATATGGATCAAGAAGAGACTGGGTTATTAAAGCAACGTATTATATTAGTTAATAAAAAATTTGATACTCTTCGGGGGTATCTTTGATCTTGATTCCAAGGTAAAACAAATAGAATTGTTAGCTAAACAACAAGAAGACCCAGCTACTTGGACTGATAGAGCGTTAAGCCAAAAAATTGGCAAAGAAAAAAGAATCCTTGAAATTGTAGTTTCCCAAGCTGAGTATCTTAATAAACACTTAAAAGATAACCAAGAACTTTTTGATTTGGTGTCAATAGAGCAAGACTCAGAAACACTTAAAACTATTCAAGAAGACACAGTCAAACTTGAAAAACAAGTAGATGACATCGAATTTAAGAGAATGTTCTCCAATCCTATGGATCCTAATAATTGTTTTATTGATTTCCAATCAGGGAGTGGTGGGACTGAAGCTCAGGATTGGGCTAATATGTTGTTAAGAATGTATATACGTTATGCAGAAAGAAAAGAATTTAAGGTTGAGGTTCTAGAATTGTCTGAAGGAGAGGTGGCTGGAATAAAAGGAGCAACATTAAAAGTATCTGGAGATTATGCATTTGGTTATTTCAGAACTGAAACTGGTATACATCGCTTGGTACGAAAATCGCCTTTTGACTCAGGCAGTCGTCGACATACATCTTTTGCTGGGGTGAATGTTTATCCTGAAATTGATGAATCAATTGAAATTGATGTTAATCCTTCAGATTTAAGGATTGATACTTACCGAGCATCGGGGGCAGGTGGCCAACATATTAATAAAACAGATTCTGCTGTTAGAATTACACATATTCCATCAAATACTGTAGTTCAATGTCAAAATGATCGCTCGCAGCATAGGAATAAAGCTGAAGCTATGAATATGTTAAAAGCACAATTATATTCTTTAGAATTAAATAAAAGAAATGAAGAGAAACAAGCCGTTGAAGATGCAAAAACTGATATTGGTTGGGGCCAGCAAATAAGGAATTACGTTTTAGATCAGTCCCGAATTAAAGATTTAAGAACTTCAGTTGAAATAGGAAATACTCAAGGGGTTTTGGATGGAGATCTAGACCCTTTTATTAGTGAAAGCTTAAAACAAGGGGTGTAATTTGAGTGACAATAAAGAACCAATACAAAAAGATGAAAATTCAATTATCTTAGAGCGAAGGTCCAAGCTAAAAGAAATTAGAGAAAAGAGAATTGCATTCCCAAATAATTTTAGCCCAAATTCCTATGCTGAAGATTTGCATCTAAAATATGATGGCGATGATAAAGAAGCTCTTGGTAAAAGTATTGATGTAATTGTCGCAGGTCGAATGATGCTCAAGCGTGTTATGGGCAAAGCAAGCTTTGCAACAGTCCAAGATACAAGTGGAAAAATCCAACTTTATATTTCAAGAGATTTGATAAATTCAGAAAAAGAACCAGAATTATATGCAGATTTTAAACGATGGGATCTTGGCGATATAATTGGTGCAAAGGGTAAACTGTTTAAAACCAAAACTAATGAACTTACTGTTGAAGTAACCGAGCTTGTTTTGTTAACAAAATCTTTACGACCTTTACCAGAAAAATTCCACGGCCTTAGTGATCAAGAAATAAAATATCGCCAACGCTATGTTGATTTGATCGTAAATGACGATACAAAGCAAACTTTCCTAAAGCGAAGTAAGATAATTGCAGCCATTCGAGACTATATGCAATCAAATAAATTTTTAGAAGTTGAAACACCGATGCTCCATCCTATCCCAGGGGGAGCCACAGCAAGACCATTTAAAACACATCATAATTCTTTGGATATGGATATGTTTTTGAGGATTGCGCCTGAGCTTTATCTTAAGAGGTTGGTAGTTGGCGGTTTTGATCGTGTTTTTGAGATTAATAGAAGTTTTAGAAATGAAGGTTTAAGTGTTAGGCACAATCCTGAATTTACTATGATGGAGTTCTACGCTGCTTACACTGATTATCAATGGCTTATGGATTATACTGAATCTTGTATTAGAGAAATCTCAAAGCTAGTTACTGGGTCAGAAAAAATAGAATACCAGGGAAAATCAATTGACTTTAGCAAGCCTTTTGATCGATTAACATTAGTTGAAGCAATTAAAAAATATTCGAAAGAATTTTCAGATAAAGATTTAAATGACAAAGATTTTATTAGTAAGATTTTAAAAAAAGAAGGCCATGAATTATCTGCAAGTTCTGGCTTAGGAGCATATCAATTAGCTTTATTTGAAGCGGTAGCAGAAGAATATGTTTGGCAACCAACTTATATAGTGGACTATCCTATTGAAGTTTCTCCATTAGCTAGAGTCTCTGATACAAATTCAAACCTCACTGACCGATTCGAGTTATTTATTGCAGGAAGGGAAATTGCAAATGGATTTTCTGAATTAAATGATGCTGAAGATCAAGCGGAAAGATTTAAAGCCCAAGTAAGTGCAAAAGAATCTGGAGATGAAGAGGCAATGTATTACGATGCTGACTTTATTAGAGCACTTGAATATGGATTACCGCCAACTGCTGGATGTGGTATTGGTATTGATAGATTAGTAATGTTATTAACTGATAGCCCAAGCATTAGAGACGTAATTTTATTTCCTCAAATGAGATCTGAAACATAATATGACTAATCGTGACACAGTGTCTTCAAAAGATGCATTAAATCTTTTAATGGAAGGAAACAAACGTTTTATTAATAACACCCCACGCCAATATGACACAATAAAGATTAGAGAAGAAACTAAAAATCATCAATATCCTTTTGCTTCCATCTTAAGCTGCAGTGATTCCAGAACCAATATTGATACTATCTTTGATCAAAATCTAGGTGATTTATTTAGTGTAAGATTAGCTGGAAATATTGCTTCAACAGAGGCAATTGGCAGTCTTGAATTCTCCTGTAAGTATTTAGGGTCAAGACTAATTGTTGTGATGGGCCATTCAAATTGTGGTGCAATAAAAGCTGCCTGTGACGATTACAAAGGAGGTAATATTGGAGAAATTATTAAGTTAATTGCACCTGCTGTTGCAGCAGAAAAATCTGTTAATGACAAAGAGCAAAGAGATTCAAAAAATGAATTATTCGTTGAGAAAGTCAGCTTTTTGAATGTTCAGAAACAAATAGATACAATACTTCAGAAAAGCTCAATAATCAGGGAAATGGTTAAGGATAAGAAAATTGGAATTGTAGCGGGTGTTTATAGCTTATCTTCTGGTTTATTTGAAATAGATTTAGATAATTCAATTTTGTAATAGCCATATCTTTGTAACAATCATATATTTTAATTTAAAAAATTTATAAAATCTTTTTTAGAATTTGTCATGTAAATGTCATACTCAAGCTTCATAATTTGTTCAATTAATAATTATTTTAATGGAGTAGATTGATGAAAAATAAGATTTTAATTGGGTTTATTACATCTTTGATGGTTTCATATTCAGGCGCGGTGAATTCTGATACAACTGAAGACCTTATAAATGCTTTGATTGTAAAAGGTGTCTTAACTGAACAAGAAGGTAATCTTTTAGCTATGCAAGCAAAGGCTGAAAAAAAGAATAATGGTAAAGTTAAGTTTAAAAAAGGTGGTGGTTTGTCATTTGAAAGCGGGGATGGTGAAAGTAATTTAAAAATTGCTGGAAGAATTCAGCTTGATTATCGTGATTTTGATACTGGTAATGGTTCTGATGCAAATAGTAAAGCTTCTGATGGCTTTGACATTAGGAGAGCTTATCTTGGTGTGGCAGGCACAGCCAATAAATATTATGGATATAAATTTGTTGGATCTTTTGGGTCAAGCACTAAATTGGATGAGGGGTATCTAGAATTTAAACACATAAAAAAAGCTAAATTAAGAATGGGTCAATTTAAAATGCCTATGAGCTTAGAGGAAAGAACTAGCTCACGTTTTTTAAATTTTACAGAGCGTTCATATGTTAACAATGCTTCTATTACTGCAGGTAAAGAAGTGGGAATGATGATTCATGGAACACCGTCCAAAGGTATTAATTATGCTTTTGCAATCCTGAACGGTTATGGACAAAATATAGATATGGTTGATGATAGAAATGATGGTCTAGAATGGATGATTCATGTCGATACTGATTTAGCTAAAAGAAATAAATGGAAAGACCAAATAGTCCATCTAGGCGCAAGTTACTCTCATCAAAATGACATGCTTCTAACTTCCACAGCATCATCTCAACAAACGTTAGGCAAAGGTCAAGAATTTTTCAAAACTAAATTAAGTGGAACAGCCACTGATGTTTCTAGGTCTAGATACGGGTTAGAGTTAGCTTTAGCAAAAGGCAACAAAAAATTCCAATCTGAATATGCTAACGCTTCATGGGATACTAGCCTAGGAGGGAGTCAGGATATCAGTGCTTTTTATGCTGATGTAGGGATTTTGTTGACTGGTGAATCTTACTCAAAATCCTATAAGTCAAAATCTGCTGGAGGTAAGTTTGATCGAATTAAGCCTAATAGAAATTTTAATCAAAAAACTATGAGTGGCGGTGCGTGGGAACTAGTAGCTGGTTATTCAAAATTTGATGCTTCAGACATTACATCATCAACTGCGGGTATGCAGCTTAACAGCTCTACAGCAAATACTAATGAAGCAGATACATATAGGTTGGGACTGAAATTTATTCCAGACCCAAATACAAGAATTATGCTTAGTTATGTAAATACTGATTTTGATGGCGAGAATAAAGAAATAGCAGTATCAGGAGCGACGATGGATGATGAGAGAGCTATTAATATAAGAATGCAATATGACTTTTAGGCACTAAGCAGAAATAGAAAAGTACTACTCCTTAGTTAAAAAGGTCTAATCTTTGGATTAGCTCTTTTTTTAACCTTCGCTCGCTAGATTGATTGTATATTTGGGAATCTCAATTGTAAGGTCTTCATCTTTTACTATAGATTGGCAGGATAATCTAGATTGTGGGCATAACCCCCAAGCCTTATCAAGCATATCGTCTTCATCTTCTTCAGAAGGTTGTAGTGACTCAAGCCCTTCTTTAATAACTACATGGCATGTTGTGCATGCGCATACTTTTTCACATGCATGTTCGATATGAATATGATTTTTTAATAATGAGTCGCATATGGAATCGCCAGATTTAGCCTCTATAATATCTCCATCCGGGCATATTTCATGATGAGGTAAGATAATTATTTTTGGCATTTTAAAGTTCCAGTGAGTTAATTGATTTACCAGTGAGTGCCTTATGGATAGATCTATCCATACGCTTAGCTGCAAATGACTGGCTATTTTCATTGAGTTGTTTAGTTAATTCTTCTATATGATTCCTGTCAGAAGATTCAAGAGACTTCTTTAATTTGCCTAATGTTTCCTGTAATAAATTTAGCTCTTTTTCTTTTAATAAGTCAGAGTCTTCGTTTATCGCATTTTTGATCATTTCAAGAAGTTGTGAGCCTTCTATTTTTACCTCAGATAAGGCTCTCGATTCTTTATCTTCATTGGCAAGATTAAATGAATCTTCTAACATTTTTTTAATTTTTTCATCAGATAAACCATAGGAAGGTTTAACTTCAATCTTTGATTGGATCCCAGTTGATTGCTCTTTTGCGCTTACAGAGAGAAGCCCATCAGCATCTACTTGGAAAGTTACTAGAATTTTTGCTGCTCCAGCAACCAGCGGAGGAATTCCTTTAAGTGTAAATTTTGCTAGCGACCTACAATCTTTAACTAAATCTCGTTCTCCTTGAACAACGTGAATGATCATAGCTGTTTGACCATCTTTGTAAGTAGTAAATTCTTGACCCAAAGATACAGGTAAAGTTGAATTACGTGGGATAATTCTTTCTACAATCTCCCCCATAGTTTCAATTCCTAAAGATAAAGGAATGACGTCAAGGAGAAGAAGGTTGTCGTTAGTATTGCCAGCTAAAATATTTGCTTGTTGCGCTGCACCTAAGGCAACAACTTCGTCTGGGTTAAGGTTGTTAAGAAGAGGCTGCTTAAAGAACTCTTTTACTGCATTTTGAATACATGGCATTCTAGTAGAGCCGCCAACCATTACAACTCCTTGAATTTGAGAAACGCTTAATTCAGCATCGCGCAGTGCGTGAAGAGTTGAGCTAATTGTTTTTTTTGTAAGTTCTTTGGTAATCTTTTCAAATTCTTGTTGGCTTAATTCACATTGAATATTAATTTTTTCATCAATGGCCTCGTTAATTTTAATTGAATCTTTATTGGTGAGTGCTTCTTTTATTTCTCTAGATAGAGCAAATAATTTTTGTTTGATTTTGGAGTCAGCTACATTTATTTTATTACTCTTACAAAGCCATTCAAAAACTACCTGATCGTAGTCATCCCCGCCAAGATTTGCATCACCATGAGTAGCTTGAACTTCAAATATTCCTTTGGATAAATTTAATATTGAAACATCGAATGTACCACCACCTAGATCAAAAATAACAAAATTTCCTTCTTTATTTTGATCTAATCCATAAGCAACTGCTGCAGCTGTAGGCTCATTAATCAATCGAAGCACATTAATACCTGCAAGCTTTGCGGAATCTTTAGTTGCTTGTCTTTGGGCATCATCAAAATAAGCTGGAACTGTGATCACTGCACCATACAATTCATTACCAAGACTTTCTTCCGCTGTTTCTTTAAGTTTTTTTAATATATCAGATGATACTTCAATAGGATTTTTAATACCTTGATCAGTTTGGATTCCAATTACACCATCGTCATCTTTCAAATCCAGAGAATAAAATTTTGTATCAATATCAGATAAATTTTTACCTATTAAGCGCTTAACTGAGGAAATAGTATTTTTGGGATCTTCAATTTGTAGATTTTTTGCTTCACTACCAACTATAGGATTACTTGATGAGTAATGAACTACTGAAGGTAATAAATGTTCTTCATTTCCTTGCTCTAAGATGCTAACTTCCCCACTCACGACTGATGCAATAAGAGAGTTGGTAGTACCAAGATCTATACCTACGGCAAGACGATGCTCATGAGGCATTGTGCTTTTTCCTGGTTCAGAAATTTGAAGAAGCGCCATTATTTTGTCTCGATTAAGTTAATTTGTTGAATAATTTTATCATTCAATTTATCAATAAATTGTATTTCATTTAAAATTCCTAGAGCACCATCCCAATTTTTATCTTTATCACATACTCTTTCTAAGCTGCTTAAATTTTTTTTATATTCACCATCAATTAGAAGTCTAAATTTTTCCAGCTCACTTTTTTGCTCTAAGATTGACTCTAGATGCTCCTCCCATTCCATTTGTTGCATTAAAAAACTTGGGGGTAAAGTCGAATTGTTTTCTTCAGAATTTAAATTTATTTTAATCAAATATCTAGCTCTTTTTATTGGATTCTTAAGTGTTTGGTACGCATCATTAACTTCTGTAGATTTTATTAATGATTGATTTTTTTCAATTTGGCTCGCTGATACAAATTTATCAGGATGAATTTCTGCTTGAATTATTCGGTAAGATTTTTGTAGCCTATTAAGATCAATATTAAATTGCATAGGAAAATTAAATATTTCAAAATAATTTTTTGTCAAACCGTAAAACTCTCTCCACAGCCACAGCTATCTTTAACATTAGGATTGTTAAATTGAAATCCTTCATTTAGGCCTTCCCTTGTAAAATCTAACTCTGTCCCATCAATATAAATGAGGCTTTTAGGGTCGACTAAGATTTTAATTCCATGACTTTCATATATTTTATCTTCTGGTAAAGCATCGTCTACGAACTCTAACGTATATGCCATTCCAGAACAGCCAGTAGTTTTAACTCCTAACTTCAAGCCAATACCTTTACCTCTTGATTTAAGATATTT
>JAOLWQ010000008.1 GCA_028342535.1 Methylophilaceae bacterium
TCAATTCCTATTTTTAAATATTTAATGACCGCGGTACTTTACACTTTTTGAGCTTCAATTAAAACCTTTTAGAATAATTTTTGTGCAATTAGTGTATTTTCCATTAGTGTTGCGACAGTCATTGGGCCAACTCCTCCGGGAACAGGGGTTATGTAAGAAGCATTTTGGCTTGCTATATTAAACTCAACATCACCAACTAATTTTCCATTAACTCTATTTATTCCAATATCGATCACAATTGCACCTTTTTTTATCCATTCTCCTCTTACAAGGTTTTGCCTTCCAGCAGCAACCACTACTAAATCTGCCTGTCGAACTTTCTCTTCTAAATCCTTTGTTTTACTATGACAGGAAGTAATAGTACATTTCTCCATTAATAACTCTAATGCCATTGGGCGGCCAACGTTATTTGAAACTCCTACAATTGTTGCATCTAGACCTTCTAAATTAATATCTGAAGCTTTAAGCATCTTTATAACACCATATGGGGTACAAGATCTTAACTTTGGTTGTCTTATGGCAAGTAAACCTATATTAAATGGATGAAAACCATCAACATCTTTTTTTGGGTTTATAGAATTAATTATAATATCTTCATTAATATGATCAGGAAGAGGTGACTGAATTAATATCCCATCAATTTCAGTGTTTAAATTAATATCTTTAACTAATTTTAATAATTCATCTTCAGTAATTGACTCATTAAAATCATAAGATAAGGATTTTATCCCTACTTTTTCACATGCGAGCTTTTTGTTCTTTACATATACGTGGGAGGCAGGATTGTCCCCAATAAGAATCACGGCTAAACAAGGATTTCTTATGCCATTAGATTCTCTGTTTAAAATTTCATTGCGAATTTTATCTAAAAGATTATTTGCAATACTTTTACCATCAATTATTTTTGCTGTCATTATTGTTTTAATACGAATTAAGTAAACGAACATTTTAGCAGAATGCTTATAAAAAACATTAATAAACTTGCCAATGTATAATATTAAAATTGTAAAACATGTTTGACCAAAAGCAGTAATTAAGCTATATTTGCGCGTTCGGGGTGTAGCGTAGCCTGGTAGCGCGCCTGCTTTGGGAGCAGGATGTCGGGAGTTCGAATCTCTCCACCCCGACCAATATATATTACTAAATAAAGGTAGGCCCGATATACGCTTTATTTGATTTGTTAGCTGCCCGTAGCTCAACTGGATAGAGCACCAGTTTTCTAAACTGGGGGTTACAGGTTCGATTCCTGTCGGGCAGGCCAATTTATATGGTGGCTGTAGCTCAGTTGGTAGAGTCCTGGATTGTGATTCCAGTTGTCGTGGGTTCGAGCCCCATCAGCCACCCCATTTTTTAAGTAGTCGATTTATATTTATTCTTCTGAATTTCACTAAGCTAACAAAATAAAAATATGGTACTTTTTAGGATATGATAATTTTGTTATGCAGATAATTTCTTAATATGAAAGATAATCAATTACTCAGATATAGTCGCCATATTTTACTTCCTGAAATTGAATATAGTGGACAAGAAAAATTACTTAATAGTCATTGCTTAATTATTGGTGCAGGAGGATTGGGATCTCCAGTCTCTATTTATCTTGCATCATCAGGAATAGGTAAAATTACAATTTGTGATTTTGATGATGTTGATATTTCTAATCTCCAAAGACAAATACTGCATAGTGATAATTCTATTGGAACGAATAAAGCCATCTCAGCAAGTAATTTTTTAAATAAAGTTAACCCAGAAATTATTATTACTCCAATTGCGAAAAAACTTAATATTCATGAAATGACAGATATAGCAAATGAAGCTGATGTAATAATTGACTGTTCTGATAATTTTGAAACACGTTATGCCTTAAATAAAATTGCGTTCAGCCTTAAAAAACCACTTGTATCTGGAGCAGCAATCAAATTTGATGGACAGATTAGTGTATTCGATTTTAGAAAAATGAGTAGCCCTTGTTATGAATGTTTATTTCCAGATACAAATACTGAAGAAGAATTAAGGTGTGCTGATCATGGAGTTTTCTCACCAATAGTTGGAATTATTGGCTCCACTCAGGCAGCAGAAGCTATAAAAATTATTTTAGATATTGGCAATTCATTAATGGGAAGATTGTTGCTTTTTAATGCAAAAGATATGACATGGAAAACTATAACAATAGTTAAAGATAAAAGTTGTAATGTATGTTCTATTTAAATGAATTCTGGAATCAGGGTGTATTATGACATGCTAGAATTCAATATTATTTAAGATAAAAAAATATGACACAAGAGCTATTAAAATCTTTTAATCCCAAAGAAATAGAAGAAAGATGGTATAAATTTTGGGAGTCTGAAGGCTATTATGGAATAGGCAAAGATTTAAATAATCCTATAAATTTTTCAATATTATTACCACCACCTAATGTTACTGGTACGTTACACATGGGACATGGTTTTAATCAAACACTAATGGACACATTGACTCGTTACCATCGTATGAGTGGTTCTAACACTCTGTGGCAGCCGGGAACAGACCATGCTGGTATCGCAACCCAAATTGTTGTTGAAAGACAGTTAGATCAAGAAGGCACGTCTAGACATGAATTGGGGCGAGAAGAATTTATAAAAAAAGTATGGGATTGGAAGGCACTTTCAGGCGGAAAAATAACACAACAAATGCGTAGGCTCGGGACCTCTCCTGATTGGTCTAGAGAGCGCTTCACAATGGATGAAGGATTATCAAAGACTGTAACTGAAGTTTTTGTTAAGCTTTATCGAGAAGGACTGATTTACCGAGGAAAAAGATTAGTAAATTGGGATATAAAGCTTCAAACAGCAGTGTCAGATCTAGAGGTAATTCAAGAAGAAGAGAGAGGATCTTTATGGCATATTAATTATCACCTAGCAGATAATAATGACACCTTTCTAACAGTAGCCACTACAAGACCAGAAACAATGCTGGGTGACGTTGCATTAATGGTCCATCCAGATGATGAAAGATATAAAAAATATATTGGAAAAACTGTCATATTGCCCTTGCTAGAAAAAGAAATTCCAATAATCGCAGATGAATATGTTGACTCTACTTTTGGTACTGGAGTAGTAAAAGTAACCCCAGCACATGATTTTAATGATTATGCTGTTGGCCAAAGACATAAGCTCCCATTAATAAACATTTTAACCCTTGATGGATTTATTAATGAGAACGGCACAAGTAAGTATGAAGGCTTAGAAAGATTCAAAGCAAGGCAGAAAATTGTAAGTGATCTTGAAAGCAAATCCCTATTAAATAAAGTTGAAGATTATATTGTAAAGATTCCGAGAGGGGATAGAACAGGAACAGTCATAGAGCCAATGCTTACCGATCAATGGTTTGTTGCTATGTCAAAGAAAAGTGATGATGGGAAGAGTATTTCTGAAAAAGCATTAGACGTCGTGAAAAGTAAGGAAATTAAATTTTATCCTGAAAACTGGGTAAATACTTATAATCAATGGCTCAATAATATTCAAGATTGGTGTATATCAAGACAGTTATGGTGGGGGCATCAGATCCCAGCTTGGTATGGTGAGGATAATAGAATCTATGTGGCCCATACTCACGAAGAGGCAGAAAAATTAGCAAAAGAGGATGGCTATGAAGGTGATTTAAGAAGAGATGAAGATGTTTTAGATACTTGGTTTTCATCAGCTTTGTGGCCTTTCTCGACACTAGATTGGACTCCAGAATATCCTGAAAAAAGTAATGATTCCCTTGATTTATATTTACCTTCTTCTGTGTTGGTTACTGGTTTTGATATTATTTTCTTTTGGGTTGCAAGGATGGTAATGATGACTAAACACATTACTGGAAAGATACCGTTCAAACATGTTTATATTCATGGATTGATTAGAGATTCTGAAGGTCAAAAAATGAGTAAGTCAAAAGGTAATGTTTTAGACCCAATTGATTTGATAGACGGAATTTCAATAGAAGAATTATTGAAAAAAAGAACTGCTGGGTTAATGAATCCGAAACAATCTGAATCTATTGTTAAGAAAACTAAAAAAGAATTTCCAGAAGGCATTGCTTCATTCGGTACTGATGCCTTAAGGTTTACATTTGCAAGTCTTGCAAGCCCAGGAAGAGACATAAAGTTTGATTTACATAGGTGTGAAGGGTACAGAAACTTTTGCAATAAGTTATGGAATGCAACTCGTTTTGTTTTAATGAATTGCGAGGAAGTCGATAATGGTTTTGGTGAATGTGTTGAAGGATATTTAGATTTCTCAAAAGCAGACAAATGGATTGTTAGTATTTTTAATCAAAAAATTAAGAAAATAGAAAATAATTTTAAAGACTATCGGTTTGATTTGCTTTCACTGGAGATGTATCAATTTGTATGGGACGAATATTGTGATTGGTATTTAGAGATAGCAAAAGCTCAATTACAAAACGGGAATGATTCTCAGCAGAGAGCTACAAGAAGAACTTTAATAAGTATTTTAGAAATGATTCTTAGAATGAGTCATCCAGTGATGCCATTTATCACTGAGGAAATATGGCAAACTATTGCTCCTATGGCGAAAAAAGAGGGTGCTTCAATTATGACACAACCTTACCCAGTTTTCAGAGAAAATAAAATTGATGAAGCATCAATTGAATGGATGGAGGTATTAAAAAAAATGGTTGTTCAATGCCGGAGTTTAAGAGGAGAGATGGGGGTTTCACCTGCAGAAAAAATTCCATTAGCAATAGTAGGAGATACAGATATCTTGACTGGATATGAAATTTATTTAAAAGGACTAGCTAAAGTAAATGACATTGAATATATGAAGGATCTCCCTGATAAAGATGCACCTGTAGCTATTGTTGATAATTTTAAGTTAATGCTAAATATAAAAATTGATAAAAAAACAGAGTTAGCACGACTTCAAAAAGAAATCGATCGACTAGAGATTGAAATTCGCAAAGCGAGTGGAAAATTAGAGAATGAGAATTTTATTAATAAAGCGCCTGAGTCAGTAATTAATCAAGAGAAAGAAAGATTGCTAGAATTTACTCAGTTGAATGTCAAAGTAAAAGCTCAATTGGAAAAACTTAGCTTCTAATTCTTCTTTATATAAAAAGTAGTTACTTCATTCTCAGTTTCATATGAAATCAAATCATGACCAGTATTCCTGCAAAAAGCCTCAAAGTCTTTTTTTGCACTTTTATCAGTTGTTTTTATTTTTAATATTTGATTTATTTCAAGCGAATTTAAGCCCTTCTTACATTTAAGAATAGGCATTGGGCATTTAAGCCCAATGGCATCTATTTCTTCATTATATTCAGTCATAATTTATTTACTAAATGGCTCTACATCTCCAGGGGCTCTAAGCATTTTATCAACTTCTCCTAAATGAAGTTCTTCAGTATAAATCATTTCTCGGGCATATTCTTCGAGCATAACTGAGGAATCGCCAACAAGTTTAAGCAAATCTTTATAACAATCGAGTGATGCTTTTTCATGATCTAAAGATTCGCGAAGAATATTACCAATATCATGGGTATTAGTTTCTAAAAGCGGACCAATAGAAAGTGATGGGTGGCCACCCAAATTAGTAATTAATTCCCCAGCTTTATTTGCATGGTCTAATGATTCAGTTGCTTGTCCTCTTAACCAACTAATAATTGGAATACGACCATATCCGTATACCATTAAAGAATAGTGGGTATAGCGTACAACTCCAGCAAGCTCCATTTCTAAAATCTTGTTTAACGACATAATAATCTTTTGATTGTCAGCCATAATGTATCTCCTTTTTTTATTGAAATCACAAATTAACACAAGTTGAAAACTGATGTGTTAATGCGAATGATTTGTATTCTGAATCAACTTAGATAAGAGAAATAAACAAGGATAAAATTAACATAGCTGCCATAAGTCGAATTGACCAAAATGTAAATTTCATACCTTGGATTCTTTTACGGGAATCAATGCTAGGGGCTGTAAATGATTTAGCATGTAAAAAACGACCAATAAATAATAAACCACCAAATGAGAAAACTATAAGCGGATGAATATTATTAATTTCAAGACAGCTTAATAAAATTAAACCCAAAGGAACATACTCAATAAAATTTGCTTGGGCTCGAATAGCTTGCTCAAGATCTTTATGGTTTTTATGACCAAGAGATACTTTATGAAGCCTTCTTAATTTTATAACATTTGTAGATAACTTAATATAAATAAATGCGAGAAGTGAGGCATATATTGCAGTTATTTGTAGCATATTTTTCCTAAAATTTTTAATTTAATTATAAAGTGCTGGTAGCATTTTTACCAATTATGGCTGCTCCAATGACTCCTGCAGAATCTCCCAAAATGTTTTTTAGAATAGGAGTATTTGGCTCCTCACAAAAAATATTTTTATATACCATTTGCAAAGCTTTCGTATATAAATTTTGATGGTTCGATAAACCCCCTCCCAATACAATTACATCTGGATCAATAGTGTTTATTATATTTGCTAATGACAAACCATAGTACTCATAAAATATATTTAAAATATCTGCTTCATCTTCATTGTATGTTGCTTGACTTAAAAATTTCTCAGCCGAAACTTTAATCTTTAAATTCTTATAGATCATTTCTTCTAAGCCAGTTCCTGAAATATAAGTACTAACACAGCCGTTTTTCCCACAAAAACATTTTGGCCCATTTGGGTTAATTACTGAATGACCCCATTCGCCAGCTAATCTTTGAGGACCCGTTCTTAGTTCACCATTATGAATAAATCCTCCACCACAGCCTGTACCCATTATTACTCCAAACACTAAGTCGTAATTTTTACCAGCACCCGTAAATGATTCTGCCAGAGCAAAACAATTCGCATCATTTTCAATGACAAAAGAATGATTTAATTTATTTTTGATTAAATCTTGAAGCGGTAATCCATTCTGACAAGAAATAGTAGAGTTTCTTAATAATCCCGTAGATTTAGAAATTGAACCAGGAGTTCCAATACCAAGGCTATGCTCTTTATTTTCAATACTGTCTAAGGCTTGTAGATAGATATCATGAATTTGATTAAGGACATGCTCAGGACCCTTTTGGCTTTCAGTAAAAATTCTTTGACGAAAAAGAATATTTGAATCTTCATCAAGGACAACGGATTCAATTTTAGTACCACCTAGATCAATGCCTATATTTAATTTATTCATTCAAGTTAATGATAACTAAATTTAGAAGATATTCAATAATTATAAATTATGGGTTGACATCAAACATGCCTCAAGCATAATCTTACTAGTTAATTTGCGGACGATAAGTTTGTGTGCAAGTTAAAATTTAGTCTATAGAAAAAGGTTTTTATGAAAAGAAATATTGGAAAAGTTGCACTTTTCTTATCATTGGTATCAGTATTGTGGCTTGTATTAGGTATGTTTAATATAGTCCCACTTTTAATAGAGCTGCCTAATGAAACAAATATAAGAGCACATGCGTCATTAGCAGTAATTCTCTTATTAATTGCTTCGTGGGCTTTTTGGAATGAAGATTAATTTTTAAAAAAGGTTTAATTTATGATTAAAACATCAGATATATGTATTTTAATTTCAGTGGCAGTCGCATTTATAACAACTGCTTATTTGTGGTTCCAAGGAGTTGATACTAAACAAGAAGCCTTGTTTACTGCAACATGGATCCCTTCAATTTTAACTTTTGCTATTTATTTTAAAATAATAGCTAAAAAGGACTAAGTATGGATGATCAATTATTATTCTTTACCGGTTTGTTTTGTTTTGTTCTGGCTATAGTTGGCGTTGTAATGACTGTATTAGAATTTAGAAATATTGAAATAAAAAATAAAAAATAAAGTACTAAAAAAGAAAATTTAAGTGGTGGCCTGAGACAGAATCGAACTGTCGACACGAGGATTTTCAATCCACTGCTCTACCGACTGAGCTATCAGGCCATAAATAAACAAAAGCAAGTGGCGAATTATATCAAACTTATCTCTGATATGGTCGATTAGAGTTTGTTAATTAATTTTATTGGGAGACGCTGTTAATTTTGGTAATTGTTGAATTATTTTAAAAACAATAAATAGAATGCCAACATAAGCTGCATTAGGGATGAAGAAAGGGTTAAAGTAACTCCCCAAGTAGATTAATCCGTCATAAAAATTTGGATTACTTTCCCAGCCTGATAAAAAATAATGGCTAGAAAACGAGATAATATAGCTTAATACGATAGCGATGAACGCAATAGGAAAAAATAGTTTTGCTTCTAGAAATTTCCCATCAGATAAAAACTTCCTGCTTAATTCCCAAGTCATAATATAAGTAAAAACGTGCCCTAAATAACTAGCTTCAAAGTTAATATGAGTCATATTATTTATGTTGATGATATACCAATCTAAAGAAACGATTGAAGCTACAAAAACTATGAGCCACTTTCTTTGCTTTAAGAAAATACCTGCCGCAATAAAAATTGCAAGACTAGCATCTGGTAAGCTAAAAGATGTTAATTCATGACTCGCTCGGGTAAGCAAAGTAAGAAATAATAAAATCAAGGCTAATAAAATATTTTTTTTAAGTAATGTTTGCATCTTTGAATTTAATTTAATTATAAGCTTCAGATTTTAACACCAGAATGCTAATTATTAGAAATCAATCTTAACTCCTGTCATCCAAGTTCTTGAGTAATTGTAAGCATAGAAAGTATCATCTGCTACTATCTGAGCATGTTTATGCTCAAAGATGTTTTGAATGGCTCCGAAGACACTGACTTTATTAAAATAGTTTTGATTTTTAATATCATAATTAACATTTAAATCAGTAGAATTATAGTAAGGTGTTTTTCGGATGTTATCATTTTCCCAATCATTTATTGCATAAGATTCATCTCTCCATGAGTGCGTTATATTGATAGCCCCTTGATCTGAAAATTTGTGATTAAGATTTAATACTAACGCGTGCCTTGGAACTCCCGGCAGATCGTTTCCTTTAATATATTTACTATTATTATCACTCCCAATTTTAGCTTTTATAAAGTTGTATAAAATTTTAGCGGTTGTTTGATCATTAAATTTAAATTCGTTTTGGACTTCAATACCGTATTTTTTCGAGTTATCTAGATTCTGATTTATGAATGTACTCGGGTCTAGAACAATTTCATTTTTAAGGTCAGAATAAAAAGCTACGACTTTAAGTTTATTTTTATTAGTTATATTATTGAGTCCTATATTAAGCGTTTTGACTTTAGCAGACTCCATAAATCCTTGAAAGTCTCTTCTGAGAAAGTTCCATGGCGAAGATCCAGCCCAGACACTTTTAAAGAAGCGGTCAATATCGGGGGATAGGTATCCATGATTTATATTTGAGAATACACTAAGTTTTTCGTTGACAGCATAATTCACACCTAAATCATAAGCAGCTAATGTCTCACGTGTTTTGGAGATGGCGGCAACGTCTACGTGCCTATAATTAACTTGTTCACGTCTGAAACCAGCTGTGAATAAAAATTTATCTGATAATTCTTTTAGTTGAAAATCAGATTCTATGAATAAAGAAATATTTTGCTTGGAAGTCTTCCCAGGGTACTGATCAACAGATTTTCTTTCCCCATCAAAATATTGAAGCCCACCAGTAAGGTTATAACCTTCTCCCTTGAAGTCCCCTGTGAAATTACTTCCAAAGTAGCCTTTAGTGTATTTATCTCCACTAGCATTTAAGGCATTATATAATTTGTCTTCGTAGTACATATTTGCATTAAGATCTAATTTTTCATTATATTTATGATCAATACCTGCGCTATACCTATCATTGTCTATGTCAAAATTATTGTATGCATTATCACCATTTTGTCTTGGGTCCTCATGAAATTCAGCATGTGTAAGAATACCAACTACATGTTGACCAATTCTTGAGCTTGATACCCCAAAGTTTAATTTGGTATCATCTGATGCATCAATATTTAACTTAGCAGTTTGGGTTTTATTCCTAAACCTATCTTTATTCCCATTAGTATCTGGTGCAGCAATTCCTTCACTTTTATCGTCGATGGCACTTAATGATAGTTGGAATTTTTCATGAGCAAATCCAGCATTCAGAATCTTCTTTATCAATCCTCCACTACCAATGGACGACTCTAAACTAAAGCCATTGTAGCCTTTGGTATAAATATTTATTACTCCTGCCATAGCACCATCACCATAACGAACGGACCCAGTCCCTTTGACAATTTCAATCCTTTCAATACTATTGATGTCTATTTGACCTATAAGCGGCGCACTCAAATCGATATTATTCATTCGCTGTCCATCTACAGTCATAACTATATTTTGATGAGCATCTTCACCATAGCCACGCATACCAAAACTAGCTTTTGCTCTATCTCCATAATTTGGAGTGATATTTAATGATGAATGTTGAGAAAGGTAACCTTGGACTGAAGAACTACCAGAAGCCTTAATATCTTTAGCGGTATGAATTTCTATGGAGTAAGGCGATGTACTTTCTTTGCTATCGTATTGATAGTTTCTTACAATAATTTCTTCTGTTTCAATATTTTTTTCAGCAATGGCAGAATTTACCAGAAGTGGTAAAAGTAGAAGTACTTTTTTAGTTTTCATTTTTTTCCTAAATTATCCATGCTTCCCCGCATGGTTTTATGGCGCAACAATAAATAGGAAAAATTAGGTATTAAAAATTTAGATTGAAATAATTTAAATTAAAATAAAAAATTGCTTCCCCGCAATTTCTTGTTACGATTGAAACTAGGCCGGTCTCCGGACTCATAAGACTAAATTTGTGGCCTTCCCAGGTTTCCCCAGTGACACTTAAAACAAATTCTTCCTTACTTACCGTTGCGGGGGCAGTGTAAGATTTTCACTTAACTTCCCGTTTAAATGACAATTTTAATTAAATTGTTATCACCTAAAATCAACAAATGGATATTACTTTATAAGAATTAAAATATCAAGTATTAGAAAAAAAGAATCACAATCCAGGTAATAAAAGCGTTCGTAATGGCTAAAAGAATAGCAACACTTCCTATGTATTTAATTTTTTGTGATAGATTCTGATTATTAAATGACATTTTGTCTGCACAAGACCCTATTGAATAATTTAAAATTTCACTTAACGGTATAAAAATTATACTTAAAATTAACAATGTTTTTTGCATGCCAGTTTCTCCAATTAGAAATCCAACTAGAACCAGACTAAGAGAGAGAAGAAATTCTTTTTGAAAAGCTTTCTCATTTTCGAATGTATTTTTTAATATTCTCGTTAAACAATGAAAAATATTAATAAACTTATCAAGACTTATTTTTTTTCTAAAAGCACTTTTCAAGAAACTTACCCCATAAAATTTAGCAGATTATAACAAATAAATAAGTATGAGTAGTTACGTTTCTTGTATGATAGTACTTAATAATTTAAGGGGTAAACGAGATGGCAAGAACTGTAAAATGCGCAAAATTAAAGAAAGAAGCAGAAGGATTGGATTATCCACCATACCCTGGACCACTAGGGCAGAAGATTTTTGAAAATGTTTCAAAAGAAGCTTGGTCTGGTTGGCTAGAGCATCAAACCATGCTTGTGAATGAAAATCGTTTAAGTTTGGTTGATCCTCAAGCAAGAAAATATCTTACCGAACAAACAGAAGCTTATTTTTTTGGTGACGGAGCAGATAAAGCCTCTGGGTATGTGCCACCAAAAAGTTAAAACTAAGAAAGTTCTCTTTTAATTTCCTTAAGAGATGAGTGTCTAACATCCTTACCTTTGACAGTATAAATAACGCTTTGTGAAATATTAACTGCATGGTCTCCAATTCTTTCAAGTGACTTTGCAATAAACATACTTTCAAGAGACATAGAGATAGTTCTTGGATCTTCAAGCATGAATGTTAGTAATTGTCTCATGCAAGAACGATAGTCATCATCAACCTGTTTATCTTTTTCAAGGATATCTATAGTGTCACTTAGATCTAATCTTGCAAAAGAATTCAATGCTGTTTTGATCATACCTTGAACAGCTTTTGCCATTCCTTTAATTTCAGTAAATCGTGGTTTACTCATACGATTATCTTCAAAAATTCTAGTTGTTGACCTTGCTATTTTTGCTGCTTCATCTCCCATTCGTTCTAGATCAGTAATAATTTTAAGCATCATCATTATATTTCTTAAGTCCCCAGCAGCAGGGGATCTTTTTGCTATTAAAAGTGAAGTTTCTTCATCAATAGCTACTTCTAAATCATTGATTTGATCATCCCTCTTCATAACCTGTTCAGCTAGTTTAATATCTGTGTTTAAAAGAGACTTAACCGCATTAGCTGTTTGCTCTTCAACTAAAGTCCCCATTTCTAATACCTTTGCACGAATTGCTTCTAGATCTGAGTCAAATTGTTTGTAAATATGCTCCGAAGCCATATTTTCTTTACCTAAAGTTATTAATATAAGACTATATTATGACAAATTTAAGGCAATTAAGCACCTTTCTTTATTGTTTTAACACCTTCATTGGTTGCAAGAAGTAGAGTATTAGCAGGACGAACGGCAAATAATCCATTTGTAACCACCCCAACAATCTGATTAATTTTTATTTCCATTTCAATCGGATCGATAATTTTAAATTCATGAACATCTAGTATTAGATTGCCATTATCGGTTGTAAAATCTCTTAGTTGGGGTTGTCCACCAAGCTTTGTAAGTTCCCTGGCAACATAACTTTTTGCCATTGGTAAAACTTCTACAGGCAGTGGAAATTTTCCTAGAGTAGGAACATATTTACTTTCATCACATATACAGATAAATTCTTTTGCATTGGCGGCAACAATTTTTTCCCTGGTCAAAGCACCACCACCACCTTTTAGCATATGCATATGCTCTGTTATTTCATCTGCGCCATCAACATATAAGTCCATTCCATTAATATCGTTTAAATCAAAAACTTCAATTCCATGAGATGTAAGTCTCTCTGCGGTCGCGTCACTACTTGCGACTGCTCCATCTATTTTATGTTTAATTTTAGCCAGAGCATCAATAAAATAATTTGCGGTAGAGCCAGTTCCAACACCAATAATTCCTGATTTGACATACTCAATCGCTGCATCTGCAACTTGCTTTTTTAGTTCGTCTTGTGTTAAGCCCATTTTTTTTAAATCCTTTGTTTAGAACAAAAATTATGGTTATATGATACACGTTGAATTGTTTTATTGAGTATTTCTATAAATTATGAAAAATGAGTATAAAGACAGAATAGATAAAGCAAATGTTTATGATGCAGCTCTGAGGACACCTCTAGAGAAGCAATTAAATTTATCAAAAAGATTTAATAATAATATTCTATTAAAGCGCGAAGATCTTCAGCCGGTTTTTTCTTTTAAGATACGTGGTGCTTATAATAAAATGAAAAACTTGAGTGATGAGAATCTTTTAAATGGTGTTATTGCTTGTTCGGCAGGGAATCATGCTCAGGGTGTTGCGTTAGCAGCAAAAATTTTAGAATGTAAGGCAACAATTGTCATGCCTAAAACAACTCCTATTATAAAAATTAATGCCGTTGAGTCCCATGGAGCCAAAGTAGTCTTGCATGGAGAAACCCTTCATGAGTGCTTTGATCATGCTTTGGGTATTCAAAAAAAACAAGGCTCAATCTTTGTCCATCCATTTGATGACCCTGAAGTGATAGCAGGGCAAGGGACGATAGCAAAAGAAATTTTAGAAGATTACTCTCGTCCAATTGATGCTATTTTTTGCTGCGTAGGAGGTGGTGGTTTAATTTCAGGAATAGCTGCTTATATAAAAGCTGTAAAACCTGAAATAAAAATAATAGGAGTCGAAGCTGAGGGCGCGGATGCAATGACAAAATCACTGAAGGCAAATAAGAGAGTTACTTTAGATAAGATTAGTTTATTTGCAGAAGGGGCAGCATTAAAGCAAGTAGGAGAGCTTCCTTTTAAAATTTGTCAGCAGTATGTTGATGAAATGATTGTTGTTAGTAAAGATGAAATTTGTGCAGCAATAAAAGATGTGTTTGAAGATACGAGAACCATTTTAGAGCCTGCTGGAGCATTAGCAGTGGCAGGTATAAAGTCTTATATTAAAAAAAATAATGTTGAAACAAAAACTTTTGTTGCAACTGCATCTGGTGCAAATATGAACTTTGATCGACTTGGGTTTGTTTCGGAAAGAGCAGAAATTGGCGAAGAAAGAGAGGCAATTTTCGCTGTTACTATCCCTGAGAAACCCGGAGCTTTTAAAACCTTTTGCAGCCTGATTGGTGAAAAAAATATTACTGAATTTAATTATAGGTATTCCAGTGAAAACACTGCAAATATTTTTGTTGGTATTAGCGTAAAAAACTTTGAGGAAGCAAAATCAATATTTGAAGGTTTAAAAAAAGCCTCTCTTGAACCAATAGATTTAACTCATAATGAATTGGCAAAGCTTCATCTGAGACATTTAGTCGGAGGACATGCCCCAGAGGCAAAGAATGAAGTTGTGTATAGGTTCGAATTTCCTGAGAAGCCCGGAGCACTTTTAAACTTTCTAGAAAAAATGGGCCATTGGAATATTAGTTTATTTCATTATCGGAATCATGGTTCCGATATTGGAAGAGTTTTGGTTGGTATGCAAGTTGATGAAGCAAGCAAAGAAGAATCCAAAGAATTTTTAAAGAACCTTGGATATACCTATATTAATGAGACTGATAATGAAGCTTATAAAATATTTCTTGGAAAAAATCAGGAAAAAATCCCTAGTCAATAAACAACTAATTGTATTAAAATAAAACAATCAAAAAATAATTTAAATTAAAGGAATTCACTAGAATGAATTTGATCAAAATATCTTTACTCTCAATGCTTTTATTTGGATGTGGAAATTCAGATAAAGGTAAGGCTTACGTAACTTCTCAAAAAGGCGGTATTTCAGTTATTGATTTAAACTCAATGGAAATAATTGAAGAAATTAATGTTGGAGCAACATTCCCAAGAGGAATCGGAGTGACTGAAGATGGAAAATATTTAATTACAGCTAATAAGGGTGATGCAAATTTATCAATTATTGATTCAAAGACCAAAGAAGTTAAAAATATAGATGTTGGAATTAACCCCGAGTTTGTAAGGGTGCATGAGGGACAAGTATTTGTATCAACTGAGCCATCATCAAAGGGTAAACCACCTGAAAAAGGTGAAATGCATCATGAGGAAGATGATGATGATGAAGATAAAATCCCTGCGAAAGTTGCTGTAGTTGATCTTGCTAAAGGAGAAAAAGTTAGAGAAATCACTGCTGGCCCAGAAACTGAGGGTATTGAATTTAGCAAAGACGGAAAGCAAATCATAGTAACTAATGAAGCTGATAATTCTATTACAATTCATGACTACAAATCTGGCGATCTATTAAAAACTTTTTCTACAGAACCTTATGGACTTAGACCAAGAGGAATTAAAGTTTCTCCTGATGGTAAATTCTATGTTGCAACTTTAGAGTTTAGTGCCAATTTTATTGTCTTAGATAAAGAATTTAATCATATTAAAACAGTAAAAACTGGTAAATCACCTTATGGAGTAAGTTTCAATTCCAAGGGGGATAAGCTTTACGTGGCTGCTGGTAGAGCTCGCACTTTAGAAGTCTTTGATGGTAAAGACTTTAAAAAAATCAATGAGTTAAAGACGGAAGGTAAAAGGTGTTGGCACTTTACTTTTACACCAGATAATAAAAATATTATGTTGGCTTGTGGCAGATCGGATGAAGTTTTATTGATTGATGTAGAAACTTTAAATATTAAAAAGCGGATTCCAGTTGCTGGGATTCCTTGGGGAATAATTACTTATCCAAAAGCAATTGGTAGCCTAGATCAAAAAGAAAGCCATTTAGGTCATTCGCACAATTAAATTTAAAAAGATAATTATAAAATCGTATTAATAAATGACCATTCACTTTGGGAAACTGGGGTAATTGATAACCTATTGCCCTTTCTCAAGATCATCATGTCTTTTAACTCAGAATAATTCCTTAATTTTCTTAACTCAATTAATTGTAATTTTTTTACTAGAGTTACATCTACATTGAGCCATCTTGGATTTTCCGGCGAAGATTTTGGATCATAATATTTATTATCTTTTAAAAATTGAAGTGGGTCTGGATATGCAAGTTTTGTAATTTCCATTATTCCTACAATCCCTGGAGATTCACAGTTTGATTGGTAAAAAAAAGCTAAATCGCCTAACGACATATCATCCCTCATAAAATTTCTGGCTTGATAATTTCTTATCCCTTTTGTTGGAATCCAGTCAACGGTTTTTGTTGGGGTATTTTCTAAATCTTCGATTGTAAAAACTGATGGTTCTGATTTCATTAGCCAGTAACGCATATTAAAGGGTTCCTTAATTAATATATTATTGTTATGTTAATGGAAGTTTAATACAAGAGAAAATTATGGAAAAGAAAAATGTATTAGGAACTGCATTAAAGGTGTGCAGTTTAGAGCCTTTAACTGGCTATTTTAGAAACGGTGAATGTGATCATTGTCAATCAGATACTGGAAACCATACTGTTTGTGCTGAGGTAAATGAGGAATTTTTATCTTTTTCAAAAGCACAAGGTAATGATTTGAGCACACCCCAACCAGAGTATAATTTTTTAGGATTAAAAGCTGGAGACCGTTGGTGTTTGTGCGCAAATCGCTGGCTTGAAGCAGCAGAAGCAGGCTGTGCACCCCCTGTAGTTCTAGAATCTACCCATGAGAAAGCATTAGAGGTTATTACGCTGAGCGACTTACAATATCATAGCTTAAGGTAAATTTACTTAGATGTTGCCTAGACCAGCATCCAGAACCAAAGGTTCAAGTGGTAATAATCTAAGATGCTTTAGGTTCGCTCGCCAAGAGCCCTTATAAGGTTACCCAATCGTGAGCGATCTCACCACATTCTGATTGATTAAAACCGACGCTATAGACTAGTTCAAGGAATAATTAGCCTAAGCAACATCAAAATAAACTTATTAATTATTGGTTTTGTAATACTTTATCAATTAATAAATTAAAATCCGATATTTTATTTTGATAATTTAAAGTATGTAAATCTTTATTATCACCTTGATTTAAAAATTCATGAGTGATATCTAAAGCCGCCTTAATTATAGTTTTATCAACCCCTATTGTTGAGCCAGACTGTTGAATCTCATCTACCTTATGCTTTAAATAACTTATTGATTTTTGTAGGTTTTCTTCCTCACTCTCTGGGCAAGATACTGTGAAATCTCTCCCTAATATATTTACTTCAATTTGTTTTGTCATATTCTCAACTAGGTAATTGCGCTAATAAGTTTTCAACTTTTAATGTCGCTTCATTCATTTTCGTTTTTAAAGCTTGGTTTTCTTCTTTAGCAAAATGAAGGTTAGGCTTCAATTCATCATTTTCTTTTTTTAATACTTCTAATGCCTCAATAAGTTTATTGAGTTTACTTTCTAATAAATTTAGTTCATCTAACATTCATTTACTATAATTTAAATTCATGATGGCATCAATAGAGAATTCACTTTCTTTCTTATTTTTTCTTTGCACGAGGATGGGCTTTATCATATATTTTTGAAAGATGTTGAAAATCTAAGTGGGTATAAATTTGAGTCGTGCTAATATTTTCATGACCTAGCAGCTCTTGAACAGCCCTTAAATCTTGACTCGATTGAAGAAGGTGCGATGCAAAACTATGCCTTAAAAGATGGGGGTGAATATTTTCAGGAATGCCTTGCTTAATTGCCCAAAACTTTAATCTATATTGAATAGCTCTAGGGCTTAATTTCTTACCATTTTTTCTTAAAAAAAGTATCTCAGTTTCACTTGCTAATCCCCCTATGTTATCTCTTAGACTTAACCATTTTTTTATAGCCTTAGACGCAAATGAGCCCAAGGGGATTACACGTTCTTTATTACCTTTACCTATTACAGAAATTATTCCATCCTTAAAATTTATATCATTTTTATTTATATTAACAAGCTCAGATAACCGAAGACCTGAAGAATAAAATAATTCTAAAATAGCATGATCACGAGTACCTAAAAAAGAATCATCATTTATATTGACGAGTTTTAATGTTTGGTCGACTGATAATGTTTGAGGAAGCAATTTTTTTATTTTTGGGGGCTTAATTCCAAATGTAGGATTTTTTTCAAATTGATATTGATGAATTAAAAAATTAAAAAGACCTCTCCAAGAAGATATTAATCTTGATAATGAATTCCCTCCCAACCCTTTAGAATGTAGTGTGGCGATATTTTTTCTAATATCTTCGAGTGTATAGTTTTTTAATTCCTTATTCTTATCAAGTTTTAATAATTCATGAATATCTCGAAGATAACTCTTAACTGAGGAAGGGCTCAATCTCTTTTCAAAACTTATAAATTTTTTATATTCTTCAATTAATTCAAGATTATTCATATTTTTTTAATGAGCTTAAATCAAACTCTCCTTCAAATACAATTTTAGCAGTCCCAGATAAGATTATTGAATTTAAACCATCCCAATCAATAATCACAGTCCCTCCATCCATATGGACCGTAACAGGAGTCTTTACTATTCCTTTTAAAATAGCTGTGGCACTTGCTGCACATGCGCCGGTTCCACAAGCAAGAGTAATGCCACTTCCCCTTTCTAAAACTTTCAGTCTTAAATTATTATTATCTATTATTTTCATAAAGCCTACATTTACCCCATTAGGAAAGAAGGCTTTATTATTTTGTATTTCTTTAGCAAGCTTTAGTGCGCTTTCCCATTCTTGATTTTTATCAAGTGGCTCAAGAACTGCATGTGGGTTACCAATAGTGAGAGATGTAAATAAATTACTAATTTTTTCTTTAAAAATAGGTTTCCCCATATCAACAGAAATTAAATTTTCAGAGTGTTCTGAAAGTATAATTAATCCCGATTTTGTTTCAACAGTAAGCTGTAAATTTTTTGAAAGGTTTTTATTTTTTATATAACGGTAAAAACATCGAGCACCATTCCCACATTGCTCGACTTCATTTCCATCTGAATTAAAAATTCGATATTTAAATTCTGCCTTTGGGTTTAAGCTAGGCTCCACAATTAGAAGTTGATCAAATCCAATACCAAATTGACGATGGGAGAGTAGACTAATTAGTTCTGAGTTAAGATTATATTGATTCTCTAATTGATTTAAAATTATAAAATCATTTCCAGTACCATGCATCTTTGTAAAAGGAATTTTCATTTATCTCTATTTATTATTTATGTTATTTGCTATTCTATCGACTTAATATTACTTGATATACTGAAAGTTTAATGAAAAAATTTTTATTTACCTCCGAGTCAGTATCTGAAGGCCACCCTGACAAGGTATCCGATTTAATTTCAGATGCAGTTTTAGATGCAATTTTATCTGAAGATCCTAATTCCAGAGTTGCTGCAGAAACTTTAACAAATACTAATTTGGTAGTTCTTGCTGGAGAAATTACTACAAATGCAAAAATCGATTATGAAAAAGTAGCTAGGGACACATTAAAATTAATTGGTTACGATAATGTTGATTATGGTATTGATTACAAAACATGTGAATTATTAGTCAAGTATGATACTCAATCACCAGATATTGCCCAAGGTGTAGACGGAGCAATGGATGATCCCTTAGATCAGGGGGCAGGCGATCAAGGTTTGATGTTTGGATATGCTTGTGACGAGACAAATGAATTAATGCCTCTACCAATTCATTTGTCCCATAGATTGGTTGAGCGTCAAGCAATACTCAGAAAGAATGGAAAACTTCCATGGCTAAGGCCAGATGCAAAATCTCAAGTAACGATTGAATATGAGGGAAATAGACCTATCAGAGTAGATACAGTTGTATTATCTACGCAACATTCACCAGATATTACACTAGATAACCTTCGTGAAGCGGTAATAGAAGAAATTATTAAACCTATTATTCCGAAAGAGTTAATAAAAGGTGATATTAAATTTTTAATTAACCCCACAGGACGATTTGTAATTGGCGGCCCGCAGGGAGATTGTGGTTTAACAGGCAGAAAAATTATTGTAGATACTTATGGCGGGGCTGCTCCTCATGGAGGAGGCGCATTTTCAGGGAAAGATCCAAGTAAAGTAGATCGTTCTGCTGCATACGGTGCGCGTTACGTTGCAAAAAATATAGTTGCTGCTGGCTTGGCTAGTAAATGCCTTGTTCAAATTTCATATGCAATAGGAGTAGCAAAACCTACCTCTGTAATGGTAGACAGCTTCGGAACTGGAATAATATCTGATGAAAAATTATCCCAATTAGTTGCACAAGAATTCGATTTAAGGCCAAAAGGTATTGTAGAAACATTAGATTTATTAAGACCAATATATAAGAAAACGGCTGCTTATGGCCATTTTGGTCGTGATGAGCCAGAATTTTCATGGGAAATGACGGATAAGAAATCCACCTTAAAAATTAAGTAAATTTTTATCATGTGCTTGATTTTAATTAGTTTTTAAATTAATATTGCATTTTCTCGAGGAACGCTGCAAGAACATTCCCAGGCTCGAGCTGCAAATTTATTTGTAACTGCGTTCACCATTATTAAACCGTACCAGTTACGGGATGATTGGTGAATCACTCATCTCACTGGTCACTTTTATTTTAGGGAAAAAAAATGAATACAGTGACTGACTCAAATTTAAGTATTAAAGATTACCTTGTAGCCGATATTAGCTTGTCAGATTTTGGAAGAAAAGAAATCGCAATAGCTGAAACAGAAATGCCTGGTTTAATGGCAATTCGTAAAGAGTATGCAAGTGAAAAACCATTAAAAGGAGCTCGAATTTCAGGCTCTCTTCACATGACTATCCAAACAGCTGTTCTAATTGAAACGCTTAACGAATTAGGTGCTGATGTACGATGGGCTTCTTGTAATATTTATTCAACTCAAGATCATGCTGCTGCTGCAATTGCTGACGGTGGAACACCAGTTTTTGCTTTTAAGGATGAAAGTTTAGATGAGTATTGGGACTTCACACATCGTATTTTTGAATGGCCAGATGAAAAATATACGAACATGATTCTTGATGACGGAGGAGACGCGACTCTTCTTCTTCATCTTGGAGTTAAAGCTGAAAAAGATATCTCAGTTCTGGATAAACCATCTACTGAAGAAGAAATTTGCTTATTTAATGCTATTAAAAAGAAGTTAAAAATAAATTCATCTTGGTATTCTGAAAGATTACCACATGTTCAAGGAGTAACAGAAGAGACTACGACCGGAGTTATGCGTCTTTATCAAATGTTTAGGGACAATGAATTAGCATTTCCTGCAATTAATGTAAATGATTCAGTGACTAAGTCAAAATTTGATAATTTATATGGATGCAGAGAGTCTTTAGTAGATGCTATTAAGAGAGCAACTGATGTAATGATTGCTGGTAAAGTTGCCGTAGTTTGTGGTTATGGCGACGTAGGGAAAGGATCTGCTCAAGCTTTAAGAGCTTTATCTGCCCAAGTATGGGTAACTGAAGTAGATCCAATATGTGCACTTCAAGCAGCTATGGAAGGTTATCGTGTGGTGACCATGGAGTATGCTTCTAAATATGCTGATATTTTTGTATCTGCAACAGGAAATTACAACGTGATTAATCATGATCATATGAAAGCAATGAAAAACCAAGCAATTGTATGTAATATTGGACACTTTGATAATGAAATTGATGTTGCTTCATTATCAGAATATAAATGGGAAGAAATAAAACCACAAGTTGACCATGTTATTTTTCCAGACAATAAACGTATTATTCTTTTAGCAAAAGGTCGTTTGGTTAATCTTGGATGTGGAACAGGCCACCCAAGTTATGTTATGGGATCTTCTTTTGCCAATCAAGTGATTGCTCAAATAGAATTATTTTCTGAGAAGGATAAATATCCTCTTGGCGTTCATGTGCTACCAAAACATTTAGATGAAAAAGTAGCGAGATTGCAATTAACTACACTAAATGCTGACTTAACAACGCTAACTGAAGAACAAGCGAAATATATTGATGTGGATATTAATGGACCATTTAAAACTGAGACATATAGGTATTAAGATATGCCCAATATGCCATCAGTAAGTTTTGAATTTTTCCCTCCTCGTACTGAGGAGGGGGATCTTAAGCTTAATGAAACAATAAAAACATTATCAGAATTTAACCCAGAGTTCTTTTCCGTTACTTTTGGTGCTGGCGGTTCAACTAAAACTAAAACGTTAGAAACAGTTTTAAGTATTGAAGCATCAAATAATAATGGCGTACCTCATCTATCTTGCATTAGCTCTTCAAAAGAAGAAATTAGAAGCATCTTAAGTGAATATAAGAGCCATAATATTAAACATTTAATTGCACTAAGAGGAGATAACCCATCAGGAGCAATAAGTCATGGAGATTTTAAATATGCTAATGAGCTAATTTCTTTCATAAGAGAGGAAACAGGAGAATATTTCCATATTCAAGCCGGGGCATATCCTGAATATCACCCAGAAGCAGAATCGGCAACTGATGACTTAAATAATTTTAAAAGAAAAATAGAGGCTGGAGCAAATTCAGCAATCACGCAGTTTTTTTTTAATGCAGATGCTTATTTTAGATTTATAGAGGAATGCCAAAAAAATTCTATTTCAGTTCCTATTATTCCTGGAATTATGCCCATATATAATATCAAGCAACTAGCAAGATTTTCATCAAATTGTGGTGCAGAGATCCCTAGGTGGTTAAAGTTAAAGTTAGAAAGTTATGATGATGATATTACGTCATTAAGAGATTATGGCATAGACGTTATATCAGAATTGTGCGAAACCTTACTACAGTATGGTGTTCCAGGAATTCATTTTTATACATTAAATGAATCAAAAATTGTTTCAAATATAATTAAAAATATAAGTAACTAATGAATAATTAGTTGTTCTGTTCGATACAAAGAATCTTCAACAAAAAGATAATCATTTTCTCGACCATTGTTCCACAGTGTCATCATCACAATCCAACGTACTTCATCAATATTAATTATATTTTGGTTTAGGGCCATTGCACGATCAATTATAATTTCACGTTCAACTGAGTTCAAAACATGAGCATGCTCAAGAAAGAGAATAAAACCCAAGCCATCAAAAGAAAACTTTTCTTTTTCTTTGTCTGTATAGATTCTTAGCTTGTCATTTAATTTTGAAGAATGAGATTGAGAAATTTTTTCTGACATCTCTTTAAGCTCTGTAAACCAATCGAGAGCACTTTCAATATCTTTATTATCGTATCCGGCAGCTTCTAGCTCTAGAGTCATATTAGCAAAGTCTAGATTATTTTTAGAGCTTAGGTAGTTTTCAAACATATATACAAGCAAATCGAACATTACGAATCCTTATTTTTTGAACTGAATAACAGATGAATTATAAAATTTTTGCAATGAAAAAAAGAAAAAAATATTGTAAGCAGTATAATTGATGTACTAAAATTTTTTTTGTAATTCAATATAAATAAGTTAACAGTTAATAATCAAATAATCAATACAATATGAAAATTTATATATTAAATTAATATGACTTATTTATTCCAAAAAGTTGATAGTATTAAAAAAGTATATTTCTTCTTAAAGATAATAAAATAAAAATGATGAAAGAAATTAAGATTTAAAAATAATGGATAATAAAAAATTAAAAATTATTTTTGCTGGTACTCCAGAATTTTCTGAACCAACATTAACTGCTCTACATCAAGAGGGGTATCAGATTTTATTAGCCCTTACTCAGCCAGATAGGAAGGCGGGTAGAGGGATGAATGTAAAACTGAGCGCAATAAAAGAAAAAGCTGAAAGCCTTAGTATCCCAATTTTTCAACCAGAGAAACTAAATACTGATGAAGTATTTAAAAAATTATTCGATCTTAATGCAGATATTCTAGTGGTAGCTGCTTATGGGTTAATCATACCAAGTAAAATTCTAGATATCTTCATTAAAGGCTCATATAACGTTCATGCATCACTTCTTCCATCATGGAGAGGAGCAGCACCAATTCATAGAGCAATTGAAGCTGGAGATTCTGAAATTGGAGTAACTATTATGTCAGTTGCACCAGCATTAGATACAGGAGATATGATTAGAAAAGAATCTATAACATTGGGTAAAGGCGAAAATACTGGCGAAATGACAAAGTATTTAGCAAAATTAGGAGCTAAATTAATGGTTAATGTAGTTAATGATATAAATGATAAAAAGACTCTTAAATTTACTAAGCAAAATGAAAAAGAAGCAACCTATGCAAATAAAATTAAGAAGTCTGAGGCAAAAGTGATTTGGAAAGATGTAACATCTATTAAGATAGTAAATAAAGTAAATGCCTTTAATCCATTTCCAGGTGTATCCTTTAATTTTAGAGGTAAATCGATAAAAATATGGAAAGCCACTAAAGAAGATAATATTAAAATAAAACCCCCCGGTACTTTATTTGTAAACAAAGAAAAAAGTAATCTTTTTATAAGTACAGTTGATGGAGCTATTCAGGTGATAGAAATTCAACGAGAAGGCAAGAGAAAGATGACAGCAAAAGAATTTATTATTGCAAATGACATCAATAAAGGTGAATCCCTTTTATGATGAGTCAATCTCAATTGCTGGCAGCGAAAATAGTTGAACAAGTTCTTATAGGAAAAAATTTAGATAAAAGTTTTCAATTGGTGCTAACAAAATATAGTCATAATGAGGAAGAGAATATACCGCAAATAAAAGATATGACTTACGGAGCCATCAGAGATTTAGGAAAATCTAATTTTTATATTAACAAGTTAGTTAAAAATAAGATTGAAAATTTATGTATTGAGTCACTTTTACATATAGTTTTATTTCAAATAAATCATGAAAGATCAAATGATTTCACATTGGTTAATCAAGCAGTTGATGCAGCAAAAAAAATTGATCATAAAAAAAGTTCTTTTATAAATGCAGTATTAAGAAATTTTATAAGAAATAAAGATAATTTACAGAAGCAATTAAAAGAAAATGAATCTGCTTTGTATAGTTACCCGAAGTGGTGGATCGAGAAAGTAAAAAAACAATACCCAAAAAATTGGCAAGACATACTTAATATTGGAAATCAGAGACCACCTTTAACATTGAGAATTAATTTAAAAAAACTTGAAATTAAGCAATATTCTAATAACTTAGATGAGGAAGGAATAGAACATTCATTAGTAGGCGATGAATGTCTTATTATAAAAAAACCTCTAGATGTAAATAAAATACCAGGATTTTTAGATGGAAAGGTATCAGTTCAAGATTTGGGTGCACAATTAGCAGCCCATATCATTGATTTAAAAAATGAACAGAAAGTTTTAGATGCATGCTCGGCACCAGGGGGGAAAGCGTGTCACATGCTAGAGTTAAGCAGTATAAAACTAACGGCAATTGAAAGTGATGAGCAAAGAACAATAAAAATTATTGATAATATTAAACGCCAAGGCTTTAAGGCTCAGATTATAAATAAAAAGATAGATAATAAAAATGAGTGGTGGGATAAGCAGTATTTTGATCGAATATTATTAGATGTTCCATGTTCTGCATCAGGGATAGTCAGAAGGCACGTGGATATAAAATGGCTGAGAAGAATTAATGATTTTCAAAATTTTGCAGATAACCAATTAACTTTGTTAAGGGCTACATGGCCAATGTTAAAAGAAGGTGGTAAATTATTATATGTAACTTGTTCAATATTTGAAGAAGAAAATAAAGATGTCATTGAAGAGTTCAAAAAAAAAATAAACAATGTTTCTGAAATAGATATAAAATTTCCGTCAAATATAACACACATAAAAAATCAAGTTATTCCTTCAGATAATCATGATGGGTTATTCTATGCGCTTCTTAAAAAAAGTTAGTTTCATTATCATTATCATTATTATGTTATTGGTAATAATGATTAGAATGCCTAACTCTGAAAATAATGAAATATTAATTAAGAATGTAGTAATTGAAAATAGTGAAAATGTTAAAAAAATAAAATTTAATCAAGAAATAAATTTTGATAGCCTAATACTAAAAGCGATTAACAAAGGTATACCTCTAGCATTTAAGGTAACCTTAAGAGTAGTTGAAATAAGTGATATTTGGCCAACTAAAACTATTTTAAAAAAAGTAGGGTATTATCAAATTGAATATAAAACATTAAGAAAAGTTTATAGAATTGAAGACATTAATGGTAACAAGCATGAATACAAATACATTAATGAAGCAATACAAAAAATTTTAAAAGTGGAAGACTTTAAGTTTTCATTTATTGATAATAATATGAATTATAATTTATGGTTAAATGTAGCTTTAGATAGAAAGAAATTACCTAAACCTTTGCAGGTTAATTACTTTGATAGAACCTGGTATATGAATTCTAATAAAAGCATCCATCAGCTTTGAAATATATAATTACAACTGCAGCGTTTATTGGTATTGCTTTACTTATATTATTAGCAAAAGCAATTTCAAATTCAGATCTTATTTCAAGTGATTCATTCAGAATTCTGCTTGGACTAAATATATTCTTTATTTGCTCATTAATTATTTTAATAGCAGTTCAAATTTTTCGCTTACTCCAGAGTGTAAAAAAAGAAATAACAGGAAGTCGTCTTACATTAAGGTTAGTTCTATCATTTGCTTTAATGGGGATAGTTCCAGTTTTAATTGTATATTTAGTATCAGTAAATTTCTTAACAAAATCAATTGAATCATGGTTTGACGTAAAAGTTGAATCTGCATTAGAAGGGGGACTAACTCTAGGACAAAAAACAATAGATATTTTAATGAGTGACATTGAGTTAAAAGGAAAAAGTATCGCATACTCAATTGGAAACGCAGATACAGATGAAAGATATAATATATTGACAGACTTAAGGGTGAAGTTTGGAATACAGGATGCAGTTATCTTCGACCAAGATTCAAAAATAATAGAAGTATCAAGTGATAAAAATAATTTAATTCCTTCAATTCCTAATATTGAAGATTTAGAAAGGGGAGGTGAAGATTTCTTTGGAAGAATTGAAGAGATAAAAGGAGAAGAAATATACTTAAAAGTTTTTATACCAATTATCTCAAAAAATTTGATGTCAAAAAGATTAATTCTTCAATTAACTCAACCAATACCACCATCAATTGCCAATTTAGCACTATCTGTTGAATCTGTTTATGATGAATACCAACAGCTGACATATAGTAGAAATTCATTAAAAATTATTTATATTTTGACTTTAACATTAGTATTGTTATTGGCTTTATTGTCGTCTGTTGCAGCATCTTTTGTAATTAGTAGACGATTCTCATCTCCATTAGCCATGGTTGCAAATGCAACAAGAGAAATATCGAAAGGAAACTATAAAAAAATTATCTCTGAACAAGGAAAGGATGAAATAGGGGTATTAATAAGAGCATTTAATAGTATGACTTCTCAATTGGAAGAGGCCACAAGAAATTCGGAGAAAGATAGAGAGAGATTAGAGGTTGCCAGGACGTTTCTTGAAACTATATTAGCGCATCTCACAACAGGAGTCATCGTAATTGACGACAAAAAAATAATAAAATTAAATAATGTATCAGCATCAAAAATGCTTCAAAACAAAGAAAATAAAATGAATGATACGGCAATGAACAAAATAATATTAAATAATTCACTTTTTGAACCTTTATATGAATTTGTTGAAACTTACATCGATGGCAATAAAAAAAATAAAAAAGAAGTAAGCCAGGAATTTAGATTAAAAAAAGATAAAGAAGAAAGAACAATAATGTTACAAATAACTCCATTGAGTGATAAAAGAAGTACAAAATATGTGCTGGTGATTGATGATATTTCAGAAGTGACTCAAGCACAAAGACATAGTGCGTGGGGAGAAATTGCTAGGAGACTAGCTCACGAGATAAAAAATCCTTTAACACCAATTCAATTATCAGCAGAAAGAATACAACATAAATTTAGCAATAAATTAAATAAAGAAGACTCAATTATTCTTGAGCGATCAACAAATACAATTGTAAATCAAGTCAATGCATTAAAAATAATGGTAAATGAATTTGCTGAATATGCGAGACCAACAAAGATAAAAAAAGATACAGTAAGAATCGATAGTCTAGTAGATGAAGTAATTGAACTATATGAAATAAATAAAATGATAAGTATTAAGAAAGAAAAAAATATACCGATTATTTACGCAGACCAAAATAAATTAAGACAAGTAATAATAAATTTAATAGAAAATTCACAAGATGCTTTAAAAGAAATAAAAAAACCTAAAATAAAAATATTTATAAAGAAAAAAGTAAATGAAGTGGAGTTAATTGTTGAGGATAATGGAATTGGAATACCTGATGAAATAATTGGAAGAATATTTGAGCCATATATAACTTCAAAGAAAACAGGTACAGGATTAGGTTTAGCAATAGTACATAAAATTATTGAAGAACATGATGGTAAAATTAAAATTGAAAGAATCAGTAACTCAGGGACAAGAGTTATAATAACGTTTAATAGTGGAAAATAAATCACAGATATGGCTGAGACTAATATATTAATAGTAGATGATGAGCAAGACATAAGAGAATCATTAAGGGATATTCTCGAAGACGAAGGACATAAAGTATATTTAGCAGAAAATGCTGAAGCTGCTAAATCTATAAAAGAAAAAGAAAATATTAAGTTGATCTTGCTTGATATTTGGATGCCAGATTGTGATGGGATAACTTTACTTAAAGAATGGGCAGCAACCAATAAAATAAATTGTCCAGTGATAATGATGTCCGGTCATGGGACAATCGATACAGCAATTGAGGCAACAAAAATTGGAGCTTATGATTTTCTTGAAAAACCAATTTCGTTGCAAAAGTTATTAAACACAATAAACTTAGCCTTAAAGAAAGAAATACATGTAACTAAAATAGACCAAAATTTTTTGAATACCTCTCAAGTTAATTGGGTAGTTCAATTCAGACAAAAACTAACAGATCTTAAAACTTCTAACCTTATATATTTAAAAGGTTCAGAAGGAAATTTTATTAATTTATGCATTAGTATGCTTGTAGGAACAAATTATTTATTAATTGATTCAAATTCAGTTATTAAAGATAATTTCATCGAAAAAGCAGCACAAAAAGGTTGCAATGCAATATTGTTTAAAAATTTTTCAAAATTTGAAGATGTAAAGAAACAAAGTATAAACGTCTTTTTAAAAGAGAATACTCATAAAAAGATAAAAATCATCTATATAGATGATCATATAGAGAATATTGATAGCTTTGGAGATGTAGCGCAAAAAAATATTTTAAACATGCCAGATTTTAAAGAAAACGAAGATCTAATCCCAGATTTTTCTTTAGCAATCCTTAGATTCTACCTTTCTATGAATAAGCATCTAGGATATAAAGAATTCGAGATTTCTGCATTAAATTCATTAAGAATATCTAAAGTTATTGAAGACATTGATGTGCTTGATAATATTGTATTTAATTTAATTAAGATTTCAGAAGGCCAAAAAATATCTTCAGAAGATGTATTAAATTATTTACAAAGCTTTAAGAACAAAAAAAATAATATAGCTGAAGAAGAAATACACACTTCAAAGAAAATTAATACGATATTTAATGGAACACTTAAAGAGGCAAGAGAGAGCTTTGAGAAATTATATTTAAAATTTCACATGGAGAAAAAAATTTCTATTTCAGAATTAGCAAAAAAATCTGGGGTGGAGAGAACTCATTTGTATAGAAAGCTAAAAACTCTTGGCATTAAAATTAAGTAGTTATTTTAATTCAGTAATTACAGGAGCATGATCAGATGGCCTTTCTAATTCACGTGGGCTCTTATCAATAAATGATTTCTGTAAATTTTCAACTAAAGAATTAGTCGTAAGAATATGATCAATTCGCATGCCTAAGTTTCTTTTTAAAGGAATTCGATAATCCCACCATGAATAGTCTAAAGAGTTAGGGTTTAAATATCTAAATGAATCTGTGAAACCTAGATTTAATATTTTTTCAAAATAATCTCTTTCAATAGCGGAAACTAAGTTTTTACCTTTCCATATTTTTGGATCATGGCAATCAATATTTTGTGGAGAAATATTAAAATCTCCAGATATTATAATTTTTTTATATTTTGTTTTTAAATTAATTAGTAATTTATAAAAATGTAAGAGCCAATTTTGTTTGTAAATAAATTTTTCAGAATCAAGAGATTGCCCATTAGGGATATAGGCAGAAATTATTCTAATTTTATTTAGTTTATTATCCTCATATGTGCCAGAAATTAATCGGCTTTGAATATCCGCATACCCGTCAATATTTATTGAAATATCAGTTAAAGGTTTTTTGCTTATAATTGCAACTCCGTTATAAGTTTTTTGACCATTGTGATATGAATACCAGCCAAGTGATTTAAATTCTTCATGGAGAAATTTATCATTATCTTGTTTAGTCTCTTGGAGGCAAAGAATATCTGGTTGATTATTATTTAACCATTCAATTACATGAGATAGTCTGACATTTAAGGAATTAACATTCCATGTTGCAATTTTCATACTAAAAGGCCGTGATGCTTAAGAAGTGCATCAATTGATGGCTTTCTCCCACGGAATTTAATGAAAGATTTAATAGCAGGCCTAGAACCTCCTTTTGATAAAATTTCTTGTCTAAACTTATGCCCTGCTTCAGCTGAAAGAATTCCCATTTCCTCAAAAAGACTATAAGCATCAGCTGATAAAACTTCAGCCCATTTATAACTATAATATCCTGCAGAGTACCCACCAGCAAAAATATGAGAAAAGCTATGGGGAAAACGATTCCAATTAGGTGGCCTCACAACTGAAACTTGATCACGGACTTGATTAAGTAACGAAAGGAAATCTTTATTAATAGGATTATAGTCGCTGTGCAATTTAATATCGAACAAAGCGAACTCAACTTGACGAGAAGTTTGCATACCAGATTGAAAATTTTTGGATTTTAAGAGTTTTTCAAAAAGTGCCTTAGGCATCGATTTTTTAGTTGTTATATGCTCAGTCATATCTTTAATTACTAACCATTCCCAACAAAAATTTTCCATAAATTGACTAGGTAACTCTACAGCATCCCATTCAACACCTTGAATGCCAGATACACCGTAGTCATTAATTTCTGTTAAAAGATGATGAAGACCATGTCCAAATTCATGAAATAGGGTAATAACTTCATCATGAGTTAATAAAGAAAATTCTTTTTCAATTGGCGCAGTAAAATTACATGTTAAATAGGCAACAGGATATGTTTTTTCATTTGGAAATTTAAACTTTGAGATAGCCTCATCCATCCATGCACCACCTCTTTTATTTTTTCGAGCATAAAGATCTAAATAAAAAGAACCAATTATTTGACCAGATGAATCTGTAATTTTATAGAATGTGACATCTTTATGCCAAACCTCAACAATCTCTTTTTTGATATAAATTCCATAAATTTTTTCAACGACTTTAAATAAACCTTCAATTACTTTGTAATCTGGAAAATAATTTTTAATTTCTTGTTCTGAATAATTAAAACGCTCTTCTTTAATTTTTTCTGAAAGGTAAGCAATATCCCATGCTTCAATATTACTTATATTTATCTTCTCACCATAGTCTTTAAGATCATTCATATCTTTAGTTGCAAATGGCTTTGCTTTTTTTGCAAGATTTTCTAGAAAATTAATAACTTCTTTACTAGAGCTAGCCATTTTAGTTGTCAAAGCCATTGACGCGTAATCTGAAAATCCTAATAGGTGTGATAATTTTTTCTTATTAAAAAGAATATTATTAATATTGCTAGTATTGTCTGTTTTCTTATCACTAAGGTCCGATGCCTTTGTAGCATAAGCGTAATAGATTTCTTCTCTTAGTTCTCTGTTATCTGCATATTGCATTAATGGTAAATAACAAGGAAAATCTAAAGTAAAAGCCCAACCCTCCTTTTTTTGTTTTTTTGCATCAATTTTTGCCTTATCTAGAATATTTTTAGGAACGCCCTTTAATTTTTTTTTATCTTTTATTAAAAGCGAGTAATTATTCACTGAGTCTAATAAATTTTCTTCAAAACTTGCACTAAGTTTTGATAATTTGCTTAAGATTTTTTTAAATTGTGATTTCTTTTCATTATCCAGGCCGACCCCGCCTAATTCAAACCCTAAAATCTCATCTGTTATAATTTTTTTTTGAGGCGATGAAAGCTTTTGATAAAATTTTCCGATCTTAATTTTTTTAAATTTTTTATAAATTATTGTATTTTGTGAGAGTTCAGAATGATATTTTGTAACCTTATTAAGATTTTTATTATAAATTATTCTTAATTCTTCATTATTAACAACAGAATTCAAATGACTAATCTGCGACCATACCCGGCTTAATTTTTCATTACTTTGTTGTAATGGACATACAAAATTTTCCCAGCTTGGCTCTTTTTTATTAGATGCAATTTTTTCAATTATATTTCTATTCTCTTTTAAAACTTTATTTAGAGCAGACGAGATATGTTTTATCTTTATTTGCTCAAATAAGGGTAAACCAACTCTATTTAGTAATGGGTTCAAAATAATCGATACCTCCAAATATTATATAATTATTGATTAATTTTACGTATTAAAGTTTCTACTGTTTCTGATTCTTTTGTATTTAAAATTTTAGTAGCCCACGATCCTAGTTTTTGAGTATTAGAATTCAAGACTTGTTTTTTGACGCCTAATATTCTCGATGGGTGCATTGAAAAATGTTTTAGACCCATCCCAAGAAGCAATTTTGTAAGTTTTGAATCTCCAGCCATTTCTCCACAAATAGATACTTCTTTCTTGTATTTTTTGCCAGCTTTTATTGTTGTATTAATTAATTTCAAGATTGCTGGATGAAGAGGGTTATACAAATGCGAGACTCTATCGTCAGTTCTATCAATAGCTAACGTATATTGAATTAAATCGTTAGTCCCAATCGAAAGAAAATCTAATTCCTGTGCAAATAGTTCAGCATTAATAGCAACTGCTGGAACTTCGATCATGCCTCCAATTTGAATATTATTATTGTATAAAATTTTCTGATTAGCTAAAGACTTTTTAGCTCTCTCAATCAAAAGTTTAGTTTGTCGAAGCTCTGATATCGATGAAAGCATCGGGATTAGTATTTTAATTTTTCCAAATTTTGATGCTCTTAATATGGCTCGGAGTTGAATATTAAATAATTGGGGTTCTGATAGGCATAATCGTATTGCTCTGAGTCCTAATGCAGGATTAGCACTAATTTTTGTATCAGCTGATGTTAATTTATCCGCACCAGAATCTAGAGTTCTTATTACAACGGTTTTATCTTTCATTGATCTTGCTACTGATTTATATATTTTAAATTGCTCTTCTTCATTTGGCAGTTCTTTTCTATTCATGAACAAAAATTCAGTTCTGAAAAGTCCAATTCCTGAAGCTTTATTATCTTTTACAGATTGCATGTCACCAGGAACTTCAATATTAGCTAATAATTCAATTTTTTCATTATTTAAAGTTTTAGATTGAATATTTTTAATTTTTGAAAGCTTTTTTTGCTCAATCCCCCATAGATTTTGTCTAACTTGATATTCTTTAAGGATATCTTCTGAAGGATTTATAATCACAATACCTTGATTTCCATCAACAATAATCTGTTCATTATTTTTAATTAGACCCCTAGCATTTTGGAGTGCTACTATGGATGGGATATTAAGACTTCTCGCGAGAATAGCTGTATGTGATGTTGATCCTCCCATATCAGTTAAGAAAGCAGCATATTGATGTTTTTTGAATTGAAGCGCATCCGCAGGAGATATGTCATGTGCCACTAAAATGGCAGAGTTATCCTTATTAATTTGGGTGCTTTGGCTTGGGTGCCCAAGAAGAACCTTGAGTATTCTTTCAACAACTTGAATTACATCATTTTTTCTTTCTTTGATGTATTCATCTTCTATCTGCTCAAATTTGCTAACAAAAAAATCCATTTGTTTTTTCAATGCCCATTCTGCATTGCAGCTATCTTTATTAATAATTTTCTTAGGTTTATCAGTAAAATTTTTATCAGTAAGAATCATTAAATGAGTATCAATAAAAGCTGAAAATTCATCAGAGGAATCTTTTTGCAATTGTTTTTTTATTTTAAGTAAATCTTTTCTTACCTCATTAATTGCTCGTGATAATCTTTTAATTTCACTTGGAACCTCATTTTTATCTAATTGATAATGAATAACTTCTAATAATGCATTAGAAATAAGATGAGCATTACCAATAGCTATTCCACTAGAAACCGGAACCCCATGAATATTAAAAGAAGACATTATTCACCTTCTCCAAAATAATTTATAAAAAGAGCTTCAATGTCTGAAATAGCTTCTTTTTCATCAATACCATCGGCCATTACTAAAATAATTGTATTTTTGGTAGCTGCCAACATTAATACTTCCATAATACTTTTTGCATTTACTTTATTTTTATCTTTAATTAAGAATATTTCTGAGGTGTAGGAACAAGCTAACTGCGTAAGTTTACTTGATGCTCTTGCATGAAGACCTAATTTGTTAATAATTTTCAATTTTTTTTTGATCATTTATAGCTCATATTTTTTTAATATTTTTTTTAGCACATTCAATTGAATCATTTATTAAAGTATTTATATTATCTTTTCGATCAGATATTGCTTTTATTAACATTGGAAGATTTATTCCAGTAACCACTTGAACTTTGTTTTCTTCAATAAACTTATTTAAGAGATTACATGGAGTGGCACCATAAATATCTGTCATTATTAAAACGCCATGACCACTATCAAGATTTTGAATTTTTTTTTGGATAATATCACTGTATTTATGTAAATCATTATTAGAATTAATGGATAAAGATTCAACAGAAATAGGATAATTATCTAGAATATGCGCTGCACAATCAATCAGAGATTTCCCAATTTCTCCATGAGTAACTAATAAAATACCAATCATTATTTCTTACCTATTAAATTTATATTATATATTGTCATTGAGACCCTTCCTCAGATACTTTACGTTTAATAGAGCCTTCTGATTGATGATGGTTTTTATTTTTACTTTTATGTTTAATGACTTGCTTATCCAATTTATTAATTACTAAATCAATAGATTTATACATATCATCACAAACTGATTTGGCATTTATATCTAGATTAGGCAAATGAATTGTCGCATCAATAATATTATCTAGCTTCTCAACACTTAGAATAAATTTAGCATCAATTACATAATCAAAATGATTATTTATTTTAATAAACTTGTTTTCAATAAGCTTTCTTAGTGTTGGAGTTATCTCTAAATGTCTTCCAGTGATAATTAAATTCATAGTTTTCCTTTATGTAATATTTTTCTTTGATTAGAAGGAAGAATCTTTAAAATAATTCTATACTTAGCAATGGTTCTTCTTGCAATCTGAACACCTTCCTTCTTAAGTATTATTGATATTTGTTCATCTGAAAAGGGGTTACTTGAGTTTTCATTTTTTATTAGCTCTTTTATCCTAAAAAGAATTGCTTTGGATGAAAAATCATTTCCATTTTCATTTTTTATTATGGAACCAAAAAAATATTTAAGTTCAAATATACCATGCGGAGTAGAGATAAACTTATTTGTCGTGACTCTTGATATAGTAGACTCATGTAGATTAAGTTTTTCTGCAATATTTTTTAGTATTAATGGCTTCAAAAATAACTTACCTTTTTCAAGAAAATCAATTTGTTCTTTCATGATAGCCCTTGATACACGAATAATTGTTATAGACCTTTCTCTTAAGTTTTTTATTAACCATTTCGCTTCTTGAAGCTTGTCTTTAGATTCTTTGCCAAATTTATCTGGCTCTGTTTTCACAATATTTTGATAATCTTCGTTTATTTTTAGCATTAATGAATTCTCCTCAATTAATCTCACCTCCCAACCATCTTTAGACTGTTCAACTTTAGTATCGGCTTTTATAAAATCTTGAGGATCTATTCTTTGAAATACTTGACCAGGCTTTGGGTTAAGACTTTTTATAAGTTTTATCGACTCATTTAGCTCACTATCACTACATTTTAAATTATTTTTTATTAGGCTATAATTTTTATTCCCCAGTAAGTTCAAGGATTCATTACATATTTTGAATGCAATATCAGTCAATTTTTCATTACCTTTAATTACTTTTAATTGTAAAGACAAACATTCTGATAAATTTCTTGCTCCAATTCCAGGAGAAGAAGAATTTTGTATAAGCTTTAAAATATCTTCTAATTCTTTAAGTTTTATATTTAAATCAAAAGGTATTGCCTCTATAATATTTTCCAAAGACTCAATTAAATATCCATCATCATTAATTGAGTCTACCAAAATTAAAAAAATAATTTGATCTCTATCAGAAAATGAGAAAATACTTAAATTTTCAATCAAATATTCTTTTAGTGTTTGATTTTTTCTTTCGGTATCAAATAATTCATACGAATAGTCATTTTTAAAAGATGTTTCTTTTGAGCTATTGAAGTTTGACTGACTTAGCGAGTTATTTTCTAGTTGATCTTCTAATTCTAAAAAAATATTGTCATTTATATAGTCATTTATTAATTGATTTAATTCTGACTGAGAAGCTTGGAGTAGTTTTATTGATTGCTGGAGGAGCGGAGTGAGTCTTAGCGCCTGTGATAGTTTAAGGTTAAAGCTAAGTTTCATATCTTATAAAATAAAGTCCTTTCCAAGGTATATATTTTTAACTTCTTGATTGGCTACTATTTCTGTTGGGTTTCCTGATGCAAAAATTTTCCCTTGGTTGACAATGTAGGCTCTATTACAAATACCAAGGGTTTCTCTAACATTATGATCAGTTATTAATACTCCAATACCCATTGATGCTAAGTGCTTAATAATTTTTTGAATATCAATAACTGCAATTGGATCAATTCCTGCAAATGGTTCATCTAACAATATAAATTTTGGATTTGTTGCTAAGCACCTTGCAATTTCGACTCTTCTTCTTTCTCCGCCTGATAAAGTGATAGCAGCATTATTTCTAATATGAGCAATATTTAATTCTTCCAAAAGAACTTCAAGACGGTTAATATTTTGTTTTTTTGAATTTTTTCCTAATTCTAAAATGGATAAAATATTTTCAGATACTGTCATTTTTCTGAAGATAGATGGCTCTTGTGGTAAATAAGAAATACCAAGTTTTGACCTTTTATGTATGGGCATTTTTGTTAAATCATGATTATCAATTTTTATAGTCCCATGCTCTGAGGAAATTAAACCAACAATCATATAAAAAGATGTTGTTTTTCCTGCCCCATTTGGACCTAATAAGCCAGTAACTTCACCGCTTGAAATTCTAAGAGAAATATCTTTCACTACAGAATTTTTCTTATAGGTTTTTTTTATATTTTGAATAATTAATTCTGACATGCTATTTAATTTTCTTTTTTTGGTTTAATAATAACTCGAGTTCTACCTTTTTTAACTTCATCACCATTTTCATTTTTAGTAGTTCCCGAAAGTGCTTGAGCAAATTCAGCGTTTGTATCGTACATTATGTAGTCACCAAAAACTGTATCGTTACCTCTTTTGACTGAGGCTCCGCTATATAAATGAACTTTATCCATATGACCATCATATTCTATTCTCTCTGCGCTCCCTTCAATATAATCTTCCATCCCATCTCTTTTTTGTTTGAATGTTGTAGGCTTTCCAGTTGCAGTGCTATGTTGAAAGCCTTGCCTATCTTCTCTAACTGTTAATTGATTTGCTTTAATAATTAATGTCCCCTGGGTCAATATTACATCCCCCTTATAGATACTAATACCTTTTGCATCATCTACAGTCATTGTATCTGACTCAATCTCAATTGCTTTATCCCTATCTGCCTCTTCTGAAAAGGCAATAGGAGCTATTGTTGATATTATTGTGTAAATAAAAGCCACAATAAATTTATATTCAGTTGATTTTAGATTTTTTTCTTGGATTATCATAATGAACTCTGACATTGTTTAATAGTTTTAGGATTCCTTCTTTATTATCATATTTCATCCCAACACCATAAATCTCTATACTAGGCTCTTGTATTATTTTTACTGGCTTTTTTGTTAGAATAATATTTATATTTGGTAATATATCTAATTGATCGGTAAAAAGTTTCATCTCCTTTTTTTTTGCAGTTTCAACTCTAGTTAGAACAACATTGTCTGAGAATGAATATTCTTCTCCTTTACCTACTATTTTTCCATGATTACCTTTTATATATGAGTAAGGCTTACTATTTTCATATCTTGTAAAATAAGGTTTATCCAAAATTGCATATTCAGCATAATCAAACTGCTTCATACTTTTAGCGTTTATTTTAAACTTTATAGCACCATCTTTTTTGGTTTGTATACTGTTAAAGTTTTTAATATAAAATTCTGGGCCGCTAGTATTATTATTTTTTTTAACTAATAATTCTTTCTCAACTTCCGCTTTAAGCCAATAGGTAATAAAAGCGATTATCAAAGCAAGTAATAAAACAAAAATTGTTGGAAGTTTATTTGCCATTTGGCAACTATATTACTTTTGATTCAAAAAGATCATTTATATTTAACATTCCAATCACTTTTTTATTTTTATCAGTTATAAGAAAACAATTAACCTTAAATTTCTCCATTATATTAACTGCCTCAATAGCTATCTCAGAACCATCAAGAGTTATAGGATCTTTTGTCATACATTCCTCAATTGAAGAGGTAATATTTTTTTTGCTAAGCAATGCTCTTCGTAAGTCTCCATCAGTCAGTATTCCCATTAATTTATTTTCATTGTTTACTATTCCAGTAAAGCCAACCTTTTTTCTAGAAATTTCTTCTATTGCATCTTTTAAAGAAGATCTAATATTAATAGATGGGATATTCTGGCCAATACGCATAATATCTTTAATTTTTATTAATGTATTCTTACCTAAATTTCCGCCTGGATGAGATTTAGCAAAATCTTCTGCAGTAAATTCTCTTAAATCCAATACGCAGAGAGCAAGTGCATCGCCCAAAGCCAAAGAAACAGCCGAACTTGCAGTTGGAGCTAGGCCTAAAGGGCAAGCCTCTTTAGTAACAGCCGAACTTATATGTATATCACTTTGATTAGCTAATTCTGAATTACCATTGCCAGATATACTAATAATCTTGGCTCCTATTCTTTTTATAGTGGGCAAAATAGATAAGAGCTCGTCACTTTGGCCTGAATTAGAGAAAAAGATGACAATATCTTCTTGTGTAATCATGCCTAAATCTCCATGACTTGCTTCGCCAGGGTGCATAAAAAAAGCTGGAGTCCCAGTACTTGCAAAAGTAGAGGCAATTTTTCTTGCGATATGTCCAGATTTACCCATACCACTCAAAACAATTCTCCCGCTACATCTCAGGATTTCATTGACAGCTTCACTAAAATTATTAGATATATTCTTACTTACTTTAAGAATTTCTTCTGATTCAATACTAAGGACTTCTTGCGCAAGCTTGATAATATGATCCGATTTTTTATTCATTATTTTTCTTCAAATATATTTATTTAATAAGTATAAAAGGGTTTGATAGTAGAATAAAGCTATATATGAAATTGCCTATAATTTATGTTTGAATCAATACAGTTAATTATTCTTTTATTGGTTAGCTCCGTTCTAATGGTGGCCTTATTTAGATATTTAAGATTGCCACCCATGATAGCTTATTTTGTTGTCGGCTTGATCTTAGGCCCCTATGCTTTTGGGGTATTGCCTGACTCTGAGTCAAGTAGACATTTTGTTGAATTTGGTATCGTATTTCTTATGTTTACAATTGGTTTGGAGTTTAGCCTACCTAAATTAAACTCCATGCGATATATTCTTTTTGGACTGGGTGGTGCTCAAGTTGCTATAACTCTTGCAACAACAATGATATTTGCAACTTTTCTAGGACTAGATCTTGCAGCAGCATTTATTATTGGCTCAGCATTAACGATGTCATCAACTGCAATTGTATCTAAAATATTAATGGAAAGAATTGATCTTAATAGTCGTCATGGCCAGCTGTCTATCGGGATTTTATTATTTCAAGATATAGCTGTAATTTTTATTTTAATCTTAATCCCAGTTTTCAATTCACAGGTAGTCGATCTATACAGTGTGTTATGGATGTCGTTATTTAAGATTATAGTTTTACTTTTTATTCTCTTTAGAATTGGACAACCCGTGATGAACTTTTGGTTTGGAATAGTCGCTAAACAAAAATCAAGAGAGTTATTTGTACTTAATGTTTTAATGATTACTCTTATTTTTGCTTATGTAACAAAACTAACGGGTCTATCTTATGCCTTAGGAGCATTTCTGGCAGGTATGTTAATTTCTGAAACAAGGTACCGATATCAAGTTGAGTCAGACATAGCTTCTTTTAGAGATATTTTATTAGGACTTTTCTTTATTAGTATTGGCATGATGCTTAATATTGAAGTCCTTATTCAATATTATCCTATAATATTTTTATTATTTTTTGTTTACACTGTTTTCAAAGCAACAGTCATAACTTATTTAGCTAAGCTATTTAAGTACGAATTAGGTGTTGGAATTAGGACAGGCGTAATTTTAGGACAGGCCGGTGAATTTAGTTTTGTAATTCTAGCATTGGGTCAAGAGCAAAATCTTATATCTGGCGATATACTTCAAATTATTTTATCAGTCTGCTTGTTATCAATGCTATTTGCATCATTTATTATTCCATTTAACGGTCGGATTGCTAGATATATATCAAAAGAATATTTAAAAAATAGTGAAAAATTAGTAAATAAAATAGAAGCATCCAGTGAAGACTTTAGTGGGCATGTAATTATATGTGGCTATGGAAGAGGGGGCCAATATTTAGGAAGGTTTCTAAAAGAAGAAAATATTTCATTTATCGCAATTGATATGGATTTAAATCGTGTTAACGATGCTGCAAATGCCGGAGAAAAAGTGATGTATGGGGATGCTAGTAGAAGAGTTGTTTTAAGAGCGGCTGGTATTGAAAGAGCAAAAGCTTTGGTAATTGCATATTCTGATGATAGATCTTCATTAAAAGTAATAAATGTCATTCGTGAAATATATCCTGATTTACCGATTATCGTTAGAACTCGTGACGAATCGTCAATTCAACAGCTTCAAGATGCTGGAGCAACGGATGTTGTTCCAGAGGTGTTAGAAAGTAGTTTAATGCTTGCATCCCATGCCCTTGTTATTTTAGATATTCCATTAGCAAGAGTTATAAAGAAAATAAGAGCTTTTAGAAATGAAAGATATAAAATATTTCGAGGTTATTTTATGGGGTCTTCGGAAGCAGGCGATGATTTGCAAGGCCAAGATCAATTACAACTTCATTCAATTGAAATTAAAAATAACTTCTATTTATTAAATAAGCAAATAAGCGAAATACCATTTGATAATTTTAATATTGAAATACAGCACCTAAGAAGACCAAATATGTTGGAAGATATTGAAGCAAGATTAGATATAAGGCTTCAGGGGGGAGATGTGATAGTGATTTTAGGGTTACCAAAAGACTTAATTGAATTTGAAAAATTTTCAATAACCGGTGTATAAATAATTGAGTAAAAAAATTGCAATTATTGGTGGAGGCATCATAGGGTGTTTAACAGCAATTAAATTAAAGCAAAGTGGCTTTGAGGTTTCAGTTGTCGATAAACATGAAATTGGAAAAGAATCATCATGGGCTGGAGCAGGTATTCTATTTCCATTAATGCCTTGGAATTATGAACCAAAGGTTTATGAATTATGCAAGCTAGCTTCAAAGTTTTATGAAAATTTGTCAATAAAATTATATGATTCAACAGGAATTGATCCAGAATATAAAAGAACAGGGATGACATTAATTCCGCCATATAAGAAAGACGATGTTATTGAATGGGCTAAATTACAAGGAATTCCATTCAAGGAAACATTCTTTAGAAATTCTGAATCAATTTACTTTCCTTCAATAGCTCAAATAAGATCGCCAAGGCTAATGAGATCAATTAAGTTATTCATGGAGAAAATGGAAATAAAAATAATTGAAAATATGGAGCTTGCTGAAATTCAAGATAAAGAAGGGGTAGTAAAAAAATGGCCAACTAATAAAAATAGTTATATTGTGGCTGATTATTATGTAATTACATCTGGAGCTTGGACATCAAACCTAAAAGATAATTATAAAAGTAAAATATATCCTGTAAGAGGCCAAATGATTCAGTACAAAGCATCTAATTTAAAAATTAAAAATATTCTTTACTCAAACGATTTTTATATTTTACAAAGAAAAGATGGAGTAATAATTGCTGGAAGTACGATTGAAGAAGTGGGTTTCGATGAAACAGTTACTATCGATAAAAAAGAAGCATTAATGAGAAAGGCTGAAGCATTAGTTCCCGATCTTGCAGATGTTCAAGTGGAAAATCATTGGGCAGGTTTCAGACCGGGGACAAAGCAAAATATTCCCTTTATCCAAAAAGATGATGATTATGAAAATGTTTTTGTAAATTCTGGACATTTTAGATATGGACTAACAATGGCGCCTCAATCTGCAGAGAAACTAAATGAAATATTGATAAAATCAATATAATGAAAAATAAAACACAAAAAAAGATTGTGATCTGGAGATTGATAGATGGAAAGATAGGTCATGAAAAACAAACCTTGTCACTTGTTAACGCTTTAAAAAATGAGATAACAATAAAAACAATCAATATAAAGATTCAAAGTTTTTTATTTTCAATACTTTTTTCGATGAAAGTACTAAAAAATTTCCAAAATCCAGATTTGATTATTGCAGCAGGACATAAAACACATATATCTTTATTGTTTTTAAAATATCTCTATGGAGGAAAATCAATCTTATTGATGAAGCCAAGCTTGCCTTGTAATTGGTTTGATTTATGTATAATTCCGGAACATGACAAGTGCAAAGTAAGAGGGCTTATTGTTTGGACAAAAGGGTTACTAGTAACTACAACAAACTATATAAATAAAAATGAAAAAAAGGGATTAATATTAATTGGTGGAATTTCTAAGCATTACATATGGGATAGTGAAAGTGTAGTTAACCAAGTTAAAAAATTATTAAGTAATAATTTATTAATAGATTTTATCTTAAGCCCCTCAAGACGGACACCAAAAGATTTTATAGTGAAAATAAATAAAATTTCATTTAAAAATTTAAAAATCCATGAAACTAAAAAGCAAAATAAAAACTGGCTAAAAAATCAAATGAATAAAACAAAATATGCATGGATCACAGTAGATTCAATGTCTATGGTTTATGAATCTATAACAGCAGGTCAGAATGTAGGATTAATAAGCTTAAAGAGTAAAGGTAAAAGTCGTATAACAGAAGAAGTAAATAGACTAAAAGAAGAAAAGGTTATATTTGGAAATGAAAATAAAAGCTATAAAAATAGAAATAAACCTCATGCTGTAACTAATGAAGCAACTCGATGTGCAAAATATATTAATAAAATTTTTTTTAAGAAGGTTTATGAAAAGTGAAAAATATTATTATTTTGGAGCGAAGACTTTTCTCAGCTTATGGACATGAGCGAACACAAATAAAAATAATAAACGAATACTTTAAGAATACTAGTACTCATGTTATTTCATGTAGGAATACAAATTTACATGGAATAAACTTAAAAAATAAAATGTATTTAGATTTACCAAATTTTGAGGTAAAAGAAGAAGGTAGAGAATCAGAAAAGTATATTAGAGATTCAGCTCTTAAGCTTGAAAAAATTCTTAAGAATAAAGAACTCGAAAGAAAAAATAAACTTATAATTCCGTCTGCAAGAACCTTAGAAATTTCGATACTTACACTATTATTTTTAGAGAATAGGTTCCCAAAGAAAATTCTACCGATAGTCCG